>CAZZFD010000058.1:0-1720 GCA_964653375.1 uncultured Bacteroides sp. | reverse complement strand
ATCTATTATATTATATACGGATTAGCGTGCCAAAACGTGACATTGGGTTTCAAAAAATTCTTATTATGTTCCATTCAAAAATCATGCCAAAAACATAATCTTTTGGATATCAAAACTATGTATTATTTACTTTAATATAATGTATTATAAAACCGTACACTGTCCGTTAAAAAAGCGTACACTCGTATATTTTTTCAGAAATCAACGAAAAATGGTAATTAGAAAATTATACGCTGCGCGTTGCTCGCTGTTCACTGAAAAGTCGTATCTTTGCATCATGGCATTAAAGTACCTTTGTGAGATATAAATCTAAATTATGAAACGAATGAGAAGTGTGATGATGACTTGCGGAATATGTGCCGCTTGTGTCTGTGGCTGCTGCGGAGCGGCAAAGGCGGCCGATAATGAACCGTATCGATATAATTCGTTCTACTATCAGAGGGCATCGCTCTTCGACTCGCTGCCTGTCGACTCCGACGATATCATCATGCTCGGCAACTCGCTCACCAATGGATGCGAATGGCATGAGCTACTCGACAATCCCAACGTCAAGAACCGTGGAATCACCTCCGACGTGATCCAGGGCGTCTACGACCGTCTCGGACCCATCATTGAAGGCCGTCCGGCCAAGATTTTCCTTATGATCGGGGTAAACGACATAAGCCACGATCTGGGAGCCGACTCCATTGCGGCTGCATATACCGCACTAATCCGACACATACGCGAGAGTCTGCCCGACACGAAGCTGTATGTCCAATCGTGTCTGCCTATCAATATCAGCTTTAACCAATTCCTCCGTATGGCCGACAAGGAACAGACAATCCGAGATGTCAACAGTCAGGTGAGTGCGATGGCTGAGCCATTAGGATTTACGTGGATTGATCTCTATTCACGCTTTGTCGATGCCGACGGTCACATGAAGAAGGAGCTCACCAACGATGGCCTCCACCTACTCGGCGAAGGCTATCTGCTGTGGCGTGACAGCATACTGCCGTATATCAGTGAAAAGTGAATGGTCAATCCTGATGGCATTGACTACTTTTCACTGATCATTCTCTTTATGTATGCTATCATCTCATCGGGATTCTTGCATCCGAGCACATATTTGTCGCCGTTGTCGAGGCGGACAAGGAAGCAGTCGGATGCTTTGCCGTAGTAGGCAGTGTAGTGGCCTATATCGCCTTCCTTGAACATACCCCAGTAGCCCAAGAAGCCACCCGACCCACAAAGTCGCAAACTGCCCATGGTGGGCTGAAAACGCTCCACGCTCACAATCCTGCGCATCGGTATCTTGTGCCATCCGAAGGAGCTGTTCACACAAATCTCCTTCTCATTGGCGGAAATCGACAGAGGGGCATACCAAAGACAGAATATCAATAATATCACTACGACCGCACACATAATCACAAACTTGTCGGTGCCATAGGTGGCATATACTCCGGCTGCCATGGCAGCAAGCGCGATGATGGTGAGGATAAACGAAAAAATACTGAGGTCAACTCTCGATTTCATAGCAGGTATGTTTTTTTGCAAAAGTAGTAAAACATGGTCCGTCTCCAATGATAATTATAAAATATTAACTTATTGACGGTACGGGTGTAATTATTCAGCGGAGGTTGGTAATTGTAAATCAACACTTTGTAGGGCCGCGTCCCAATGCGGTTCACTTAAGCAAATCACCTCAACTTCATGCTGAATATCAGGACCTATCGCTAACGGA
>CAZZFD010000057.1:0-1794 GCA_964653375.1 uncultured Bacteroides sp. | reverse complement strand
TTTTATCAGAAGTTCCAAATGGTTTATCCGAATGTGGAATAATTATGATTGGGATTATACATGTCTTATAGAAATGATGGTTGATAAAATGAAAGATATGAGATATCAACTTGATGTCATTGATAAAGATTTTGTTGATTTAAGACATCAACCTGAATTTCATGGGCCAAATGATACAGATTATAATATTGTAGATGAACTTGCCGGTCTTGATAGGGCTATTGAACTTGGAGAGAAAATATTGAAAGATGATTATATTCAATATACTCCTGAAATTCAAGAATGGATGGACACTCATAGTTTTTTAGCAGATAAAGTGCCTGAAGATTTAAGAAAACAACTTAATGAAATGCGTGAAAAATCTGAAATTGAAGAACAGAATGATAGAAAAATGTTTTTTGATACAATCAGAGATGAACATCAAAAATGGTGGAGTTGAGTTATGGAATACATGGGAAGTAAACAAAGAATAGCTAAAGATATATTAAAGGCGGTTTTTGCGGCGGGGCTGTCAGGTTTTGGCAGTGAAGCGCGGTAAATTTGCAGCAGTAAAACAAATTAATGCAAGCTATGAATACCAATAAAACTTTAATCAGCAAGGCGCTGCGTGACTATGTGGCATCTTCGGAGTATGATGAAGACGTCAAATCGGTTCAGGAGAAAATCGAGGAGGTGATTCGCGCATACGAGATTGACTGCCGGGATATTAGTGTGACGGTGGGACCAACTGTAATCCGCTTTGAGATAACTCCCGGCGCGGGTGTGGGAAAATCAAAGCTCAAAGCAGTGAAGGACGACATTTTATTGGCCGCCTATAGGGTTATTGCGCCTGTCCCCGGTAAGGGCACTATCGGTATTGAGGTGCCTCGCCGCAAGCCTCAGATTGTTGGGCTGAAGCGGATACTTGAATCGGCTGAGTTTGATGACAAGACTATGCAACTGCCCATCGCCTGTGGAGTAGATACAGAGGGCAAGCCGGTAGTGGTTGATTTGGCCAAGATGCCTCATCTGTTGGTGGGCGGAGCTACAGGGCAAGGAAAGAGCGTGATGCTCAACACGATTATCACTTCGCTCTTATATGCAAAAGAGCCCGAAGAGCTCAGGCTTCTGCTGATAGACCCCGAAAAGGTGGAATTTAGTATATATGAGAAGCTGAAGGACAGTTATTTACTCCGGGTGGAGGATAGTGACCATGGTGTGATAACGGACCGTGACGAAGCTATGAGAGTTTTGAGCGCTCTGGAAGGAGCGATGGATTGGAGATTCAGGCTTCTGAAATCGGCCGAATGTACAAACATCAGTCAGTACAATAGTCGTGCAGATGTGGAGAAGATGCCTTATATCGTGGTGATTATCGACGAGCTCGCCGACCTGATGCTGACTTTCGGGAGGGAGTTCGAAGCTTTAGTTGCACGTATAGCCGCTTTAGGCCGAGCTGTGGGTATCCACATGATTGTGGCCACTCAGCGGCCTACGAGCAGTGTGATAACCGGCGGTATCAAGGCAAGTATTCCCGGACGGATAGCATTCCGCGTGAATCAGGCGGTGGACTCCAAGACTATCCTCGGAACCACCGGAGCCAATCTGCTTGTCGGAAGAGGCGATATGCTCCTGTCGCAGAACGGCGTGATAGATCGGCTGCAGTGCGCGTTTATCGACACTCCCGAGGTTCAGGCCATCTGCAATAGTCTATCGGAGCAGGGGTAGGATGTTGGGCGGCCGACGCACGCGTCGCCCCGGCCCCTTTAGGATGATTGAGAGCAAAAAATAATCGAAAAGTTGCATTTTGCGGCG
>CAZZFD010000056.1:0-1910 GCA_964653375.1 uncultured Bacteroides sp. | reverse complement strand
TAAAATCGACATGAAGTCTCTCCCTAAAGTACTGAAAGAAGGTAATTATAAATAAAATTCAAATATGTTCCTTATGATCTCGCTTGAAAAAGTAATAGTCGCCGAATATAATGGTGAAATAACAACTAAATCGTTATGTTGACAAGCGGGAAACTCGGCTTTTGGGGTCTGACAGCACTTGTATTTGGACTTATGGTAGGTGTAGGCATCTACAATCTACCCCAGAATATGGCATCAGTTGCTGGTCCGGGAGCTGTATTTCTCTCATGGATAATAACCGCACTCGGAATCTTCCCGCTTGTGCTTGCATTCAGATGGTTAAGTTTACATTATCCTCAGTACAATGCCGGCATATACCAATACGCTCAGGCTGGCTTTGGTAACTATGCCGGCTTTAACATAGCATGGGGATATTGGCTTTGCACAGCATTTTCAAATGTGGCCTACGGAGTGATGCTTAATGACTCTTTCGGTGCGTTTTTCCCAAGATTACTCAATCATGGGTGGGAGACAGTGGTGTTTGGCTCAGCGCTTATATGGTCTATGTATTTCATAGTTTCAGATGGAATTAAAACTGCCAAAATCATCAATACACTCCTGGCAGGAGTTAAAATCGTAATGCTGATATTCATTATCACGGTCTTCATACTGTTTTTCAAAATGAGATTGTTTGAAATGAATATATGGGAAAACTTTATGGATTTAGGTAACGTCACGGCTCAAATAAAAAATACCATGATGATTACGCTGTTCTGTTTCTTTGGTGTGGAAGGTGCCGTGATGATGTCAGCTCGGTCAAAACGCAATGATGATGTGGGGCGGGCCGGAATTGCGGGATTTATAATATCATTGCTATTATATGTGTCTATAACGCTTCTTTGCTTCGGTCTTATGAGCCGTGCTCAGCTTTCCGGATTGCAAGACCCCTCCATTGCATATATTCTACGCGAGAGCATAGGCCAATGGGCCTACTGGTTTGTGATTTGCGCCGTGATTATATCCCTTCTTGGAGGTTGGGTGGCCTGGACTCTGGTGGTAGCACAAGTTCCTTACGAAGCTTCGTTAGTTGGCATTTTACCTCGGTCTTTTCAAAGACTCAACAGTCACAGTATGCCTGCATTCGGACTTTTCGCATCGAGCGTAGTTATGGAACTTTTCCTGCTGATGGTCGTGATGGCCGATGATGTTTATCTTGCTGCCCTACGGATTACAGGACTCATGATTATTCCATGCTATTTCTTCACCGGACTTTTCTTATTGAAAAAAGCCGACAGATGGCCTATGCGAATAGCAGCTATAATCACTTCATTGTTTTGCCTGTGGATGGCCTATGCGGGTGGAGTGAAAGAAATGATAATGACATCGGCTTTCTATATTCTCGGCATAGGATTTTATATTAAAGCTCGTCGAGAAAATAATCCCTACGCTCCACTTTTTACAAGATATGAAAAATCAGCATTGCTTATCATAGCCTTAGGCGCTGTTCTAACCACTGTCTTATACATCAATAGCTGATTCCGGCAATAGCTATACGAATTTTGTCTCCCGTCTTGACAAAACCAGAAACCGGCATATCAACCGACATTCGCAAGGATTAAAATATACAGTGAGAGCGCTGTAGATTTATCGTTCTACAGCGCTCTTACTATGTCTTGAAATACTTTTTATGACACAATCGCATCATTGGCAGTCCACTCAGTGAGACTACCGGCTTTGACCTGGATACATACTTCTGTGATGTCTGTCTCAGCATGAAGTTTGCGCTTAGCAGCAGGTGCCACTCTTAGCCAGTCTCCGGCTTCGAGCTCTACGTTCTCACCATCGATTTCCATAAAGCCCTTGCCCGAAACGATAAAATAAATTTCTTCATTCTGCTTGTGGCTGTGATAGAAAGGAATAACTGTTCCTGC
>CAZZFD010000055.1:0-2087 GCA_964653375.1 uncultured Bacteroides sp. | reverse complement strand
TTACAAAAAAAATCTGACGTGGCAAAATTTTTTTGCTTTTTAACTCTGATTTTTTACGCTTTACGCAAATGTTATATCCGTGGAAGAAGAATCTCGTTCAGCTTTTTGTGCTCTACCAAAAAACCGTCATGTCCGAACTCCGACTGAAGTTCGAAGTATTCTGCATTGGGGAGCATCCGGGTGAGTTCCTTCATCTCCTCAGGAGTGAAGATGATGTCGGTGGTGATGCCGATTACGATTGCAGGAGCCTTGATTTTCGAGAGGGCCTCGTTCACACCTCCGCGACCCCGGCCGATGTCGTGGGTGTCGAAAGCATCCAGGATTGCGACATAAGAATATGCGTCGAAACGTCGGCACAGTTTCTCGCCTTGATATTGTTGATAGGTGCAGGCGCGGTGCGTAGTTGGGATTGCATCGGAGGGTGGATCCTGTTGTGTCTGATTGTACCCCCATGGTCCGCGATAGGAGAGCAGTCCAATCGCTCTGGCTGCCGCCAGACCTTTCCTTCCTGCGTCCGGTCGCTTCTCGCCGTAGGTGACGTCGCTCGTGATAGCCATCCTCTGGGTCTCATCAAGGGCAATGCTCCAGGGTGAGGCCTTTGGGGAGGTGGCAAGGAATATGAATTGGTCGAATCTTTCAGGTTGCATTGCTGCCCATTCAATAGCCTGGAATCCGCCTACTGAGCAACCTACCAGGGTGTGAATATGGTCGACTCCGAGCTGATCGGCAAGCAGGATGTGGGCATTGACCATATCCCTGATTGTCAACTTCGGAAATTCGTCATAATATGGTTCCCCGGTAGCTGGATTGACCGACATAGGCCCTGTCGAACCATAGCATGACCCTAAGATATTTGCGCACACCACAAACCACTTGTCGGGGTCAAGAAAGCAATCTTTCTCTACTGTGTGTGGCCACCAATCGGTCACGTCACTGTTGGCTGTCAAGGCGTGGCAGACCCATATTACATTGTCTTTCTTTTCATTCAACGTCCCGAAGGTGTGGTATGCGATATCTATTTCCGGCAGTGTTTCACCCGATTCAAGTGGAAACGGTGCGGAAGAATGGTATGTGTACATATGCTGATTATTTTTTTCAGAGTGCAAAGTTAATGCTTATTTTTCAAAAAATTACATTCTATGGCAAAAAATAATAAATATTGTATTTGCATATGTCGCGATTCGGTTGTAAATTTGCGTTATGAATCGCATTGGAAAACTATATTTTCGCTACGGCACCATGGGGTCTGCTAAGACAGCCATGCTGCTTACTACAGCATACAACTTCGAGGAGCGCGGCATGGACTATATGTGTCTCAAGCCCGTCGTCGACACAAGAGAGAAGAAAAACGTAATACGTTCGCGTATCGGCATAGAGCGTGAATGCAAATGGATATATCCGGAAACGGACCTTTACGATATGGTAAAGGACACTTTCGAGCAGACGCTGAGCGTCCCCGACTGGATACTCGTAGATGAGGCGCAGTTCCTCTCGGAAGCCCAGGTAGATCAGCTTGCAAGGGTGGTAGACGACTATGGATGCAACATAATCTGCTACGGCCTCCGCACCGACTTCCAGACGCGCCTTTTCGAAGGGTCTCGCCGTCTTTTTGAAATAGCCGACAGCATCGAGGAGGTGAAATCTACATGCAACTGTGGACGAAAGACTATCGTCAATGCCCGCATCGACGGCAATGGTGAGATTATTACAGAAGGAGAGCAAGTTGAAATCGGTGGCAACGACCGCTACATAGCTGTCTGCCGCAAATGCTGGCGCAACAAGCGCATCGAGATTGCCCATCGTGATATCCTTCCCTTCGAGGAGGTTTAAATGTAAATGATAAGTTTGAAAATGGAGAAGCAACTTCGTCAACAAATAATTGACCTTATACATCGTGAAGTGGTGCCGGCAATGGGATGCACCGAACCTGTGGCCGTGGCTCTTTGCGTAGCCAAAGCTACTGAGGTGCTCGGCACGCTGCCTGAAAAGATAGAGCTTTCCTTGAGTGGAAACATCATAAAGAATGCAATGGGAGTCGGAATTCCAGGCACGGGTATGATCGGTCTACCAATCGCCATTGCCCTTGG
>CAZZFD010000054.1:0-2254 GCA_964653375.1 uncultured Bacteroides sp. | reverse complement strand
CGCGGATAAGTTCACCGAACCAGTCTGCCATCTCAGCCGGGTCGGCTTCCGCCGGTACGCGATGTGCATAGTAGATGTCAATATGGTCAGTCTGTAGGCGTTTAAGGCTGTCCTCCAGTGCCTTTCTCACACCATTGCGGCTGAGTTTTCCACCCTCGATGTCGTGCTGACCCATAAGGGGAGCGGGAGAATATTTGGTGGCAAGTACGATTTCATTTCTGATAGGCTTCAAAGCCTTGCCTACGAGCTCCTCATTGCGGAAAGTGGCGTAGATCTCGGCGGTGTCGTAGAATGTGCAGCCCATTTCGTGAGCCTTTCGCATCAGACGGATTGATTCACTCTCTTCAGGGATTTTACCGTATGCGGTGCTGAAACCCATGCAGCCCATGCCGACTGCAGAAACTTCGATGTTTCCTAATATTCTTGTTTTCATGATACTTTATTTTTTGTTGTTCATAATCTGATATACCTCACCCCAGTAGTTTCCGGCATTTGACTCAAAGAGTCCGTACTCTACGCTGTTCTCTTTATAGAGATTTTCTGTGGCAAGGGAGGGATATTGGTAAGCAATTTCAGTGTTGTCTCGGTTGACGTACATCTGCCAGTATTTCCCGGCAATGTTGTCGGATGAGAAATGTTCATCTCCGTTGATTGTGCCGCATACGGTGACTGTGCCGATGAATACTCCTGACTCATTATATCTGTTGTGAAGAATATATGTAAGAGCACGGAGGGCAGCTTTATCAATAGAGAGAGGAAGGAAACCGTCTGCCGGATACATTGCCAGACCACCTCCTGTGAAGATTATCGCTCCCTTCTTTTCAGTGAATTTCTCATCGATGAATGAAATTGCCGTTGTATATGCTCCAGCTACATCTACCTTGAAATGTTCTACAAGATCATCCGCGGAAAGGCTATCGGAGTCTGGGGCAGTGATACCTGTATTATATATCACACAGTCAGGAGTGCCATGTACTGTCTTGATTCGCTCAATCGCATTTTTGAGACCTTCTGTGTCCGAGACATCAGCTACCTCGAATGTCACAGAGCTACTTACGGTGGACAGTTGCATCGACATCTCATGGAGAGCATTTTCGTTACGAGACACAAGGATTGCATCAAACCCTTCGGCAACAAATTTCTTTGCGATAGAGAAGCCCAATCCGGGGCCTGCTCCGATTATTACAATTTTCTTGTTCATGTCTTTTATTATTAATCACGATGCAAAATTACAACATAAACAAGCTCACGGCGTTGCTCTCAGGCTCAAATATATGTTGCTCAGAGGCTCAAATAAAATTTTAAAAATTTCTTGCAAATAAAAAGCAAGGCTCCTGATAATCAAGAGTCTTGCCTTAACTTTGTTTCTAAGTGCCCTGTGACGCACCCGGTGCACAAGAATGGGGAATGATTGGTAGCACCGATGATGTAGTCGTTATGCATGCGACGGCAACTTTCCTCGGCTACCCTTGCCACCGGATCCTATGTCGGTCACTTCCTTAAAAGAATCTTTTTACCATTAATGATATAGAGACCGGGAGCCAATGGACGATTTGCAATAAGGTTACCCTTGATGTCATACACTGTATCTTTTTGCTGTCCGTCGCCTATGACATTGACGAGATTTGAGTTATCTGCAATCGATATGGTAAGCGTTACACGGTCGTTCCCGAGAAACTGTAGGAGATTGGCTGTGGTCGCATTGTCGATTTTTCCAAGTGGTGTATAGCTCCATGAATTTGATTCATAGAAAATCACCATATTGTTACCTTGATAGAGCATGATGTCACCCGGCGAAGTTGTAATCTGGTGGTTGGATGTTGTGAACGATTGTGGAAGTGTACCGACTTTCTCAAAGCTGCCATAATCGCTCATCTCTATGGTCACCGGGCCCTTGGACAGAAGTGCAGCCAATTCGCGTGCCGCTTGCGTATCGGAAAGAGTGGCAGTCATAGTTCCGTTGGCTGTTGAAAGTGTAATTTTGGTCTGTGCCATACTGATGAAAATTGTAAAACAAAAAAGATAAGCTAATAAATACTTCTTCATGTGAACTTTATTAATATTCCTAAGACACTTTACTTGTTTTGAATAGACCACTCACTAAGAAAGACAATTTCGCCGATTTTGGGACGGAGAAGTTTGAAGGAAAGACGCTGACAAGGCAATCAATGTCATCAGTGCTAATATATATTTCTTCACCTTGTCTATTTATTTTAAGTTGCTGTATTGGTCATCTGTCACCGGCTCAAGCCAT
>CAZZFD010000053.1:0-2544 GCA_964653375.1 uncultured Bacteroides sp. | reverse complement strand
CGGGAATTTCACTAATCAGGAAATACGGTACATGTGTGCAATGATGTGCGGATTGTCCGGGAAAGAGTATGGGAGGATTACAGGCATAAGAAGCCACTACAATCTCAGTTGGTTAATACGTCATAAGCTTGGCATACCCTTTAAGGAGACAAACCTACGCCTTTTCCTACGAAACCTTGCGGAAAGTGCATCGAATGAAAGTTTGGGTCAGGATGCGCCAAAATAAAAATCATTCATTTGGACATATTATTGCATATCAATAATTTACAAAACATAGATTTTCTAAAATATGAAACTTTTGTTTTGCTGGATGAAAGTTTGCAGCAGTAATTTTGCATCAGAAATCAAAACAACCAACCATATGAAAACAGCATTATTAATACTGTGTGCAGTGGTATCCATTACGACCCATGCACAAACCGATGTCAAGGACAGCATCGATTCAAAGCAACTTAAAGAAGTTGTAGTTGAAGCCCAGATGCAGCGCACCAGCGCAAGTGTCTCAACCTATTATCCCGGCAGGAATACAAAGAGGACAGCGCAGAATGCCATAGATCTTCTTAATCAGATGGCGATTCCTCAGATAAGCATTAATCCTGTAGGAGGGACTGTTCAAACCCCAAGTGGGGAAGATGTGGCAATCTATATAGACATGGAGCCAGCCACTCAAGAGGAAAAGGATGCATTACGTCCGGAAGATGTTAAAAAGATAGAATATTATATATATCCTACGGATCCTCGCTTCAACCATGACAAATACGTAATCAACATCACTCTTCGCCGGTATGAATACGGCGGTTATACGAAACTCTCAGGCACTGGCAACATCATGGCTGGGTCAGGAAGCGGACTGGCTTATGCCAAGATGTCGTACAAGCGTATGACTTTTGACATCAATGTTACTGACAAATATACTGACCGCCATCATACCGGGACAGAACAAACACAGGTTTTCAGATTTCCGATCAATGATGGAATGGATAATGAGATTATCCGTAGTAATAAACTTGATTACAGCCGTTTCCAACAGAATCAGTTTGGCGCATCTATCAGGGCTAAGTATACTTCTGATAACGCTGTCATATCAAACAGTGTCTATTTCACCGCACTTAACACACCTAATAGCAACATCCGGGGAAGTCTGCTCTTTTCCACCGACAGGTTTGAAGATCAGACCTACTCCAATTCTTCCAATTCCACCTACTATTATCCACGATGGAGAGGAAACTATTATTTCAATCTTGGCAACGGCTTCAAGTTCAACGCTATGCCGTCACTTTTCTATCAATATACGAAATCACATCGCAGCTATCTGACAGATGTGACTTCAATTCTCACGGATGCAACAGAAAACGCTATAACGGGACAATTGCAGTTTCAGCTTAACAAGACCTTCCATAAATATCATACTTTGGATATAAATTTGCTTGGCATTTACTATTATAACAAGGTAAATTACACTGGTAATACGATGGCTTCTCCTGTATTTAACCAGTTCGCCTATGGGGGCATTCTCGGTTATAGCTTTAGAAAAGCAAACCTCTATGGTCAGTTCATCGCCGGATTTGCCGGAGAATCAAACAAGATAAGCGGAATTAGGACAAATAGTTTCATACCCATATTCAGGCTTAACTCTCAATACGCATTCAATCAGAAAAATTCAATAAGTCTGTCGGCTCAGTACAATGTAAATCCTGTTGAGGCGGCAGATAAGACCCCCGACTTCATTCAGGAGAATGAACTGCTGTATAAAGTTGGAAACGTCCATCTCAAGAATACTCATTGGGGAAAGGCTACCATTGATTACACATGGCTCCCCAACAACAAGTACTCTCTTTCAGCCTTCACAGGTTGGAGCAGATATTTCAATCATCTTGTTCCAACATTCACTCCGAATGGTCCGGATGGGTTAATGCTACGCTCGCTTGAAAATAACGGTGACTATCAGGATGTAAATATAGGTGTATCATTTACTGCTAAATTATTGAACCGTTCACTTGTACTTAAAGCCACCCCGCAGATATGGTATGAAAAACTGACGGGACTATACTCCGACCATATTAACTACCTTTCTCTTTCATTGAACGCGACCTACTATATTGGCAGAATGTATTTCTCAGCGTATTTCTCTACAGATCATAACAAGTTGGTACAATACAGCCTGAATGAAACGTCAATAAAAGGGAAACCTACATATCAGTTCAAAATCGGCTGGAGCAACGGAAACTGGAACCTGAGTGCATCTGCTGTAAATATTTTCAGACGTAGTTGGGTAACAAGTACCTCTTGCCTTAAAAGCCAATGGTTCGACCAGTATTCCACAAATTACAGCGCTGACAGTCACCAATTCGTAAGTCTGACTGCAAGCTATACATTTGGATTCGGAAAGAAAGTGAAACGTGGTGATGAGGTCCAGACAATGGACGCAGGGGGATCTGCAATCATGAAATAAGGACAACATACTAATGCGAAGCTCTTGGCAGGAATGCCGGGGCTTCGCTGTGCTTACATTGACACTCTTGTGCCTGACATTTTGGTATCAAG
>CAZZFD010000052.1:0-2656 GCA_964653375.1 uncultured Bacteroides sp. | reverse complement strand
GGGCTACTTCTCCAAGCATTGTGTTGTTGGTCGGCACGTCTCTTACGGCAAGAAGCGTCATGCCGTCAACCATAGCCTCTCTCTCGATTATGTCGATAATCTCTTCCTGCGATTCTATATCGCGGGGCATGAAGACAATGCCGGTGCCGTATCTTCCCTTCTCAGGAACGGGCACTCCCTGAAGCAGTATGAATTCATGGGGTATCTGAACCATGATGCCGGCTCCATCGCCGGTGAGAGGATCTGCGCCTTCAGCACCGCGATGCACCATATGCTCCAGCACTTGAAGACCTTTTTCTACAAGACGGTGACTTTTGCGTCCACCTACATTTACGAGCAGTCCTACGCCACACGCATCATGCTCAAATCTCGGATCATACAATCCTTTAGTATAATCTACCATATTCTCCAGAATCTATAGACTGAAATCATTTCCAATCTTCTTTTTTACCTGATTATTGGAAAGAAATAATCCTATTTCTTCAAAAACGATGCAAAAATAGTAAAAATCCACAACATACACAAATTTTTCATCATTTTTCTCATCATGGAGCGCCGGCTTCCCAGCCGGCTATATTGCATATCCCAACATCTTTCACTAACTTTGCAGTTTCAAAAAATTAACCTCTATGAAAACAACCCAAAATTCGCATTCCTGCACCAGCAGAATGCTACGTCGCTCTCTCCCATTATTCCTCGCAGCTACAGCTCTTTGCGCCAACGCTGAAGGCTACCAGGTCAACACCCTATCCGCCCGCCAGCTCGGTATGGCCCACACCGGCACAGCTCTACACCTCGATGCCGAGAGCATGTTTTTCAACCCAGCTGGTCTCGGCTTCATGAATAAAAACATGGACCTGGCTGGTTCTTTCACCGCTATCATGGCTACCGCCAAATGTGACTATGAGGGCAAAACATATAAGACAGACAACTCCCCCTCCACTCCGATTATGGCTTCGGCCGCTTTCAAAATCTACGACAATCTGAAAGCCGGCCTCACTTTCTATACACCCTACGGCTCAGGCATCAACTGGACCAACAACTGGCCGGGTGCCGTCCTCAACCAAAGCGTAAGCCTCAAAGTATATACCTTGCAGCCTACCATCGCTTGGCAGATTCTCCCCAACCTTTCTGTGGGCGCCGGTCTGATGATTTCTTGGGGTAGCGTGGATCTCAACAAGGGTCTCGTAAGCGCCTCGACTCTTGACAAAGTTCTTGCGTTAACTCAGCAACCCGTTCCCCCTTTCGGTGACACTTCTCCTGCCTCTATCAACCTTAACGGAAATGCCGCGGTGCGTTGCGGAGTCAATATCGGTGCTATGTGGGACATCACTCCTGCAGTGACTGTCGGTGCATCTTTCCGCTCTGAGGTTAAAATGAAAGTGGACGCTGGCGACGCTTCGCTGACTTATGCCAATGAGATTGCAAAGCAAATCCTCGTCAATGACCTCGACCTTCTCAATAGCGCTCAGTTCTCTGCCGCAATGCCTGCTCCTTGGGTGCTTTCACTCGGGGCTTCCTACAAACCTATCGAAAAACTGACACTTGCCTTCGACGCTCGCCTGACTGGTTGGAAATCTTACAAGAGTCTTGACATAAAGTTCCTTAGCGAACAACTCTCAGCCTACAATCAGCACCTCACTAAAGACTACAGCAACGCTTGGGCGTTCTCACTCGGTGCACAATACGCTGTCACTAACCGATTCGACGTTCGCGCCGGTGTGATGGTCGATACCACTCCTTGCAATGAAAACCACTACAATCCCGAGACTCCGGGCATGACAAAAATCGAACCCACTGTGGGCATCACTTTCCGCCCAATACCAAATCTGGGGATTGATCTGGGTTTCATGTATGTAGCAGGTCTGGGCAAAGACAATGCATCGGTTACTTATACTGATTTGCTCGCAGCAAAACTCAATCAGCAGCTCGGAGCAAACGTCCTCCCGGCCACTCCAACATTCACCGCAAACTACCACACCACTGCCGTAATCCCCTCCATCGGACTCCGCTATTCCTTCTAATACTGCAGCGTTCCCACCACACCACCGTACCCTGCGTGTGAACACCAAGTAAATACGGAAGAATAAATTTATCATTAATCATTAATAATTTATCATTATTATATGATTCACCAATCAGAATTCCGACTAAAACCTCTCGCAAGAGGTTGCCACCTGATAACCGGGGAGATTCTTCGTAATCTCCCCGCTCCTCTTCCACAAACTGGCCTTCTCAACATATTCGTCAAGCACACATCATGCGGCCTGACCATAAACGAAAATGCCGACCCAGATGTGCGCCACGACCTTGACAAGATCCTGGACCACATCGTTCCGGAAGGCCAACCCTACTACTATCACACAATGGAGGGACTCGACGATATGCCGGCTCATGCGAAAGCCACCCTAACCGACGTTTCGCTCACTATCCCCATCACCAACGGTCGACTCAATCTCGGCACCTGGCAAGGCATCTACCTCTGCGAATTCCGCGATTACGGGGGCCCCCGCTCTATAGTCTTGACTCTCTATTCCTGAGAGTCATTTTTTTGCCTCACTAACCGCCCCAGGACCCCACAACTCAAAAAACCGCATCACCTTCTCCTTATCATACCCCTCACCTGACTCAAGCAGTCCCGAGTCCTGAGTATGCA
>CAZZFD010000051.1:0-2802 GCA_964653375.1 uncultured Bacteroides sp. | reverse complement strand
CCTTCCAATTCCTCATTGGAAGCAGGGAGATAATTAATGAATATCGCCACCTTGATTCCCGCATTATCTGTTACCTCATTGGAGATCGGATTAATCTGAATCTGCGGAATAGCCATTTGCCTTAAAAGATCTATGGCATTTTGTGATGCATTCTTTTGGCGTTGAGAAGGACGATATATGCTTTTATCAGCCAATAGTGTGGCATTATTACCCTCAACTGTTACACCCTTTAATTGTATGGGCTGTTCGGGTAAAACGACGGTGCCGACATTGAAAGTGTCGAATTTTTTATAGGTGATCTTATAACCTACGCATGAGAGCTTTGCCAATACACTCTGTCGGTCACAAGGTATAGAGAAATGCCCGTTATCATCAGTTATACCATAAGTCAGGACTGTGGAATCCTTTGGTGTGAGCAACATGACAGTTGCCGCTACCACAGGCTCAGAGTCGGTTCCAATCACCTTTCCAGAATATAGGTATTTCCCTTGTTGGAGTGCTTCGAGGTAATAAGAGTTTTGTACTTTGGTAACAGACACCGGATTAAGCCCTATAGTCTGGCGTAAAGCGTCATAAGCATTATCAGCATAAACTGTGGCATTTGTATGGTAATGTTCAAGTTCGTTATATATGAAATTTACATCCAGATCGGGATTGTCTTCAATAATTCTCTGTATTGCCTTTGGAAGAGGCGTAGAGTTGAAACGATAGGAGAAAGTTTCGCCATGTGCCGTTATAACAGCGATAATTGTCACGACGAGGGTAAGTATGCGTATCATTCTATCAGTCTATCAGTCTACTTAAGTTCATATTATCAATCTACTTCAATGGCAGTATCCTTAACAGTCAGATTAATCTGTTCAAAATTGTTGAGACGCTCTACCACTTCCGTCATGGTGAGAGCCTGATTCCAACGGAAGTAAAGGCGCAGTGATTTTGAAGCATTGTTATTGAAAATGACTCGATACTTATAATAGTTGGCAATTTCAGATAATATGGTTTCAAGAGGCTCGTTGTCAAACACCACAATTTCAGGTAGTGCCTCTTGCTCGTTTTCGTAAGATTTGATTGTGTCAGAATTTGGCACAACATCTGTAATCTCACTAATGCCGCCCTCTACCGTAGTGATTTCTCGGGTATTAGAAAGATGATGTATACCAACACCCACGATTGCAGCAACGGCAGTAAATGATACTATCCCTATGACTATGCTTGCCGCTACATTACGGGATAGCCAACCTGAAAGCATTAAACGATTCTGTGGTCTATTCGGCAATTTGGAGGCACGATGATGTGTTTCAAACTTTTTCCACTCATCCTCTATGTCAGGTATCTCTACGGCTTGAAGACTCGATTTCGTTTTGTCAAGTAAATCAAATACCTCCTTTACCTCAGGATCTTTCAGCATTTCTTCAATTTCTAAAGAGGAATAACGCTCCGGATGCTCCACGGCATCAAACAATCGGTCTATTTTATCCATTTTGAGACAGTTTTTTGCGTAAGACATCTATTGCATGACGTAAATGCTTATAGACAGCCACCTTGCTTATTCCGAGAATTTCCGTTATCTCCTGATAAGTTTTCCCTTCTGAAAAACGTAAATTCACAACGCGTCGGCAGGCTTCTGTCAGTTCGTTGGAAACTGTTGACTGAATAAGAGCTATTGTAGCATCATCAGGCCAGTCGTCATCAGCTATTTCCTGCTCATCAACAGAATAAACCTCCTTCACACGCTCTTGAACCGACAGTTTGCGGATATGTTTAAGGCATCTGTTGCGCACTGCTGCAAGGAGATAAGCCTCCGATACATCTGACCGGTTGGAAACGAGTAACGCTTCAAAGACATCGTGTACAATGTCTCTTGCCACATTATCATCACGCAGTATCAGCATCGCAAGCCGATACATCGCCGGATAATGAGCGCGGAAAAGCTGTCCTATTTCATCAAATCTCGTCATACACCTATATGACCCCTCGCTTACAAAAAAACTAACCTCATAATCAATAAAAATTCACAAAAGTACAAATTTCCACTTCCGGCATCAATAGTCTATTAGCATTGTCTTCAATTTTTCTCTCAGAAATGAATAGATTAAGAAATTAATATGTAATTTTGCAGCTTGCCAAAACAGAGGATTTATATTTTAAACCCACATACTTAGGTGAGGAGGAATAAATATACATATCAGCATGAAATCGAAGATAAGATATATAGTCATATTATTAGTAAGCGTCATGGCCTTCAAGGTCAATGCACAGACACTGAAAATTGACGACGATATTTGGCATTGGGAAGGCGGATTCAACGTCGGATTAAATAACGACGGTTACGAATTTGACTTTCGCGGCCTCTATTTTCCGATTCAATATGTAGGAGCAAAGATAGGCATTGGCGCTGCAGGAGAAATTAAAGAAATGGGCGATTGGGGTAAAAGTGAATGGGAAACAGGTCATTCTTACGCAGTACGCTTCAAGTTTAACCCTGCCATTGCCTTGCGTACTCCGAGATTAATCCACTGGAAAAGTCAGGATGGCGGCTTTTATCTTTTCTCTGAGCCGGGGATCGTGCTTTCACCCGGGGCAAGTGGAAGCAAAAAAGCAAAGTATTTCAGATGGGATGTAAAATCGGGTATAAATCTCCAGATTGACCGCTATATCGTCACTTTAGGGTATGGCATCTCGAATTTCAGTTTATATTCGGGTGAACCGATAAACCATAACGGCATAGGTGCAAAAACTAACTACATCACTCATAGCGTTTTCATAGGAGGAGCCTATAAATTCTAAGCCTATGAATTCACG
>CAZZFD010000050.1:0-3529 GCA_964653375.1 uncultured Bacteroides sp. | reverse complement strand
ATCAAAACGCTCAAAAATGCGGGCTGATTTGGGTACGTCTAACTGAACACCCTACCTTTTTATTAAATATTGAAGATTTATACACAGTTTTATTTGAATTATAATTGTGTATTAAAGGAATTTTATTAATTTTGTGATGCTAAATTTTCGTTATATGGCTATTGAAAGACTAAATATTAATACAGAAAAGTATCGTTGGGCTATTCAACGAGCAGGATTTAGCGAAGAACAAGCTATTGAAGCTTTTCCTATGCTGAGAGGTTGGTTATCTGAAGAAAAAAAGCCAACTATGAGCCAACTTCAGAAATTTGCATCTAAGTTTTTTATCCCCTTCGGATATCTGTTTATGAACAGAATACCGTCTGAGAGCATCCCATTCCCTATGTTCCGTGGAGAGGCCAGACAACAAGCACACTTTGACTTGAATGTATATGATACAGTGATGTATATCCAAGCTCGTCAAGAATGGTTAGAAGAGTATTTGCAAGAAAATGATATAGAAACTTGCAAGTTCGTGGGTACTATCAATGTTCAAACCCCGGTAAGCGAATCGGTCAGCAAACTACGCAATTACCTTGATCTTAACCCTCGTTGGGCGTTCAGTCTATCCAATGCTGAAGCCGCAGTAAGTGTACTTGGCGAGAAGATCGAGGATTCCGGCGTATTCTTAGCATATAATGGAGTTGTAGGCAACAACACTCACCGCCCATTGAAAGTTAGCGAATGCCGAGGTTTTGCACTTGTCAACGAAAGTGCTCCATATGTATTTGTTAATAGTGCAGACAGCAAAAGCGCTCAACTATTCACATTAATTCATGAAGTGGTGCATCTAATGCTGGGGGTAAGTGCCGGACATGCAGGAAGCGATGTGGTAAACCAGGAAGTAACAGAAAGATATTGCGACCGTGTAGCAGCTGAATTTCTTGTTCCAGAAATCGTGTTAAGAGAAATTTGGACGAATGACACTAAGGCAGCTGCAAGAAGATTTAAGGTTAGCGAACCTGTCATTGCAAGACGTGCTCACGATATAGGCATTATGAGTGAATCCGACTACAGATCATTTTGGACAATTTATAGCCAAAGACCTTTACCCTCTAAGAAAAATTCGGGTGGTGGGAGTTTCTATCTTACAAGTGTCAAGCGAGTAGGACGAAATTTTGCGATACACATTAGGAATGCAGTAAACAATAGGCAGCTGAGTTATACCGAGGCATACCGACTCACTGGCCTTTATGGAAAAACTTACGATCATTTTATGACAAACAGCATCTGATATGGCATATTTATTTGATACAAACATATTCGTTGAGTCTAAAAAGAACATGCCAATGGATATTTGGCCATCATTTTGGACAAAAATGGTCGAAATGATCAACTCAGGCAATATCTATTCTATAGATAAGGTCAAGGAGGAAATAGATCGTGGAGGTGATGATCTCACCGATTGGATTCGCGACAATGCACCAAGGGGATTCTTCATTACAGCCGATGCTGCTACAATGCAAAGGTATAGCGATACACTTGATTGGGCACAAACATGCCCAACGGGATTTACATCGACGGCAATAAATGATTATGCCCGTGTTGCCGACGCCTATCTTGTTGCGACGGCTGCAGCGAAGAACATGGTATTGGTTACCTACGAGAAAAGCAACCCGCAGCGACGCAATCGTGTTATGATACCTGATGCGTGCAATGCAATTGGAGTAAGATGTTGTGGACTAAATACTGCATTGCGCGAATTGGGCATAAGGATATAATGTATAGGAATAGCAGACTCGACCACTGAAAAAATCAGTAATCGAGTCATACTTTTGAATATTTAAAACTTTTATTAGGCAGCAATTAATTAATAGCTATCTTCCTCACAGTCGACCCTTGACGAACAATGTATATGCCCTGAGTGAGATTTTGTATTGATACGCCAATTTTTACACCACCTGTGGTATAGATTTCATAAGGCAGATTCAAATCTAAATCGTCTGCAATCCCTTCTATCCCTGACATACCGATAGCTTGAATTGTCTTGAAATTTTTCCACGGATCTATTTGCTTGCATTTTTCTACTGCTTCTGCAGGGACATAGAGGATCCCATTTTCATAAGTATAATTAGAAAAAGCATCACTCCGAGTTTCTATAGGGTCACTTGCAAGATAATATATAGAAGTGATGCCACTTCTGAATGCATATAATCCTATTGATACAACTGAAGCTGGAATAGTTAAGGTGTCAAGGTTTCCATCAGAATCGAATGCTAAATCTCCGATAGAAGTAACACAATTGCCAATATCAACTGAAGAAAGGCCTTCACAACAAGAGAACGCAGAGTCTCCTATAGAAATTACTGATTCAGGAATGGTCACCGCTGTAAGACCTTTACAACTACTGAACGAATGAGGCCAAATTGATGTAACTGTGGCTGGTATCTGATAGTCACCTGCTGCTCCTCCAGGATATTGTATTAACGACGTACACTCTTTATTAAACAGGACACCATCAATCGAGCAGAAGTACTTATTATCTTCATCTACTGTGATTTCTTTTAGATTAGAACATCCGGAAAAGACTCCTTCTCCAATAGATAGCACTGATTCAGGAATTAAAATTGATGCAATGCTACTACAACGGCTAAAAGAAAAATCGCCTATCGACTCAACAGAGGAACCTAAATTAATTGATACCAAACTACTACAATCACCAAAAGCATTTTTTCCTACTGATTTAACTGATTCAGGAATATTGATCGAACGAAGTCCACGACAACCACCGAATGCACCATTGCCAATTGAGACCACAGAACTACCAATAGTTACCGAAGAAAGTTTTTCACAAAACCCAAAAGTGAAATCATCGAGCGATATTAAATTATTTCCTATGGTGACTTCGCTGAGATTGATACATTCCTCAAAGGCACCTTGTCCCATTGATATTACTGAATCTGGTATTTTTATAGAAGTTAGATTTTCACATGATTGAAAAGCAAAATCTCCTATCGAAATGACTGATGAGGGAATAGTTACTGATGTAAGACTTCGACAACCACCGAATGCAGCATTGCCAATTGAAACGACTGATTCGGGTATATATACCGAATTTAAGCTTTCACAACTATAGAAAGCTCCACCCTCTATAGATACAACTGTGGAGGGGATAGTGACAGAAGTCAAATTATCACAGTTACTGAATGCATATATTCCAATAGAAATAACTGTATATTCACACTTTGTTGCATCGTCAAAGGCAACCGAAGGCACTACATATTTACTCCCCTCTACTTTACTTATTGACATCTTACATGTCCTGTCTCTCTCACTAATTACGTTATACCATATTAGATCCTCTCCGAATTCGTTACAGAAGTCTCGGGGCAGCACAGGGATAGTCATCAGTGCCCCCAGAAGCGTTAGTAAAAATTTTTTCATTGATTTGTGATTTGAGTTTTTCATTGCCTCCGGACCCCTCTCTTTAGCAATAAGTTAGATATAAAAAGAGCGCGAGGGTCTGTATCTGTTGCTCGTCCCGCTTCTT
>CAZZFD010000049.1:0-3817 GCA_964653375.1 uncultured Bacteroides sp. | reverse complement strand
TCCCTCCTTTTCAATTCCTTTTTTGAACACCTATATATAAAAGATAAGGGGTGAATATTTAGAGGAGAGAATGGTTTTAACACTATTTTAACATTTGAGAGACTAACTAAAGAAGAATTGGAGTTAGTAGGTTAATATAGTGGATATTAGAGCAATTTATAGAAAGTTAGGTTGTTAGTGGTGATGGCGTCTTAAATTTTTATATATAGAAATAAAGGCAGTGAAAACCCATTTGAGTGACCTATATTACTCATTAAATTGTGTAATGCTGTAATATAGTGGCTGTTAAAGCTGATTGTGGCGATAATAGGTCTATGAAAGGATATGGGGAGCCATCAATATATATAGTATAAAAGGCATTGAATTGACTTTGGGTTTACCTACTCCAATCATTAGGTTGGATAATGTAGTAATATAGTGGTAGTTATATGAATTTTGGAAGTGCATAGGTCTTATTAGAGGGCATTCCCCTTAATCTTTATATATAAAACCAATCGCCATCCCACCATCTACCATTAACCTATTCGCCCTATTAAATGATATACAGATAACTATATCAACTACTTATAGCGATTAAATGGAGTATTAGTTATGAGCAACGGCAACTTTCCCAATGCCCTTATATACCGATTCCACCCTTTGGGATAGCCCCTCATTCATCATTAACGCCCTCCAATATCTTTCACCGTCCATTAACACCCAACGGTCTCCTAATAGACCTCTACCTCCATTAAAATCCCTCCAAAATCTTTCAAAATCCCTCCAATCTGAAAAACGCCCCAAAACCGCCAAATCCGTCTATATAACTACCACATAATCACTTATCTACAACCCCAAAATCCACAAACTATGTTTTTCCTATACATTTATATATAGTAGCAAGATACTCCAAGTGAACGGATTTTACCTTCCTTGACAAATTTTTCCATAGCCTTGTATGCCTTGACATCGTTTGTTCCGGGGTGGTGAAGAAGCATCAGGTCAACATAGCCGATGTTGAGCTTGTCAATGCACTCTTGAATTGCCCTTTCAGGGTCAGAATATTGGTTGGGATATATCTTTGTTGCCACGAAAATTTCCTCACGCGGAACACCGGATTCCCTAACCCCTTTTCCGACTTCAACTTCGTTTCCATACATGTGAGCGGTGTCAATCTTACGGAAACCCAGACTAATCGCTGACTTTACTGAATTAACACATACGTCTCCCGTCAGGCTGTAAGTACCCAGACCAACAATCGGCATATCATAGCCGCTATTGAGTCGGATTGTCGGAGCCTGTCCATTCTTACCCTCTGAGAGAGGGAAGTTTGAATAATCAATATCCATATCACATTGAGCATTTGAGTTATCATCATTATTTCCTGCTTGATCTGGATTTGGAGCTGGTGATAATCCTTCTATGTGCCCTACTTCCTCATTTTCATGGGAACAGGCGCACATAGTGAAAGGAATTGTCATAAGCAAAGTCAGTGTGATTATCCAGCATCTCATTTGTCAAAGTTTTTGTTGAAAAACTCCACTATTTGTGCGAAAGGGATGATGTCCTTTTGATCGTAAAGATCGGTGTGGCTTGCACCGGGAACAGCCACAAACTCTTTGTTGTCGCCTTTGAGCTTGGCGAAAGCATCTTTGCCGAAATAGAATGAGTGTGCTTTATCGCCATGTATGATCATCACTGCATTTTCGAGTTCTTCAGCGTATTCGAAGAATTTGAAGTTGAGGAACGGCAGCGGCGACGTGGCGTTGAAACCGCCGTTGGAATTGAGCGACCTCGGATGATAGCCTCTTTTTGTTGTTTTGTAGTAATCGTAATAGTCTTTTACAAACTGAGGCGCATCATCGGGGAGCGGGTCAACTACTCCGCCACCAAGTTTATAAAATCCATTCTGATAGTCTTCTGTGCGTTGAGCCGCCAAAGCCGCACGCTTGGCATTACGTTGTTCGGCACTGTTCTCACTGTCGAAATAGCCATTTGCGTTTACGCGTGTCATATCATACATCGTAGAAGCAACGGTGGCCTTAATACGAGGATCATTGATAGCTGCTTCGATTGCAATTCCGCCCCATCCACAGATACCGAGAATACCCACTTTGTCTTCTTCGACATCCTTCCGTGAAAGAAGATAATCTATTGCCGCACTGAAATCCTCGGTATTGATGTCAGGCGAGGCGATATATCGGGGTTGGCCGCCGCTCTCGCCGATGTATGACGGATCAAATGCGATTGTGATGAATCCATTCTCTGCTAACTCCTGAGCATACAGACCTGAAACTTGCTCTTTCACTGCTCCGAAGGGGCCACTGACGGCGATTGCCGGCAGCTTTCCTGCTACACCTTTCGGCTTATAGAGGTCTGCCGCAAGTGTGATGCCATAACGGTTTACGAATGTGACCTTTGAATGGTCAACTTTTTCACTCTTAGGAAATGTTTTATCCCATTCCTGCACGAGAGTAAGGTTTTCTGTCTTCATCATATTTTCTGTATTTTGATTTTGTGCATTTAGAGGAAGTCCGGCAACCAAAGCAACCGCTGTTCCAATTAGGATCTTTTTCATGTGTCAAATGTTATTAATTATTGTGGCAGGAACTCCTGCCACAATAGTACTGGGTTGTACGTTCTTGTTTACTACAGCCCCTGCAGCTATAATTGCTCCGTCACCAATGCTGACCCCCGGAAGGATCGTTACATTGGCACCTATCCAAACTTTATTGCCTATCTTTACAGGGGCGCAGGTCATATCTCCACGTCGTTCAGGATCTTTTGAATGATTTACGGTACAGATCGTGCAGTTATGACCAATCAGACAGTCATCACCGATTGTAATGCCTCCCCAGTCTTGAAACGAACAGCCCATATTAATAAAGGTGCGTTGTCCTATAGTGATATTTTGTCCGCAGTCGGTATAAAATGGAGGAAAGAGTCCAAAGGTTTCATCAAGAGGTTTACCAGTCAGTTCTGACATAAGGTTACATAATTCCTCCGGAGAATGATATGTATTGTTGATTTTGGAGGTAAAACGCAATGCCCGCTGACTCATTGAGTGCATCGTTTTATGAATCTCGCTCCCGGCAACGATCAGATTGCCCTCGGCTGCATATTTTAGAAATTCTTTATCTGACATATTCTGCTTTATTTTAACACTGCAAAATTACTCCAATATTTCTTCGGGGTTTATACCTATGTTACGGATAGAAGAACCAAGATTACGGATTGTTAGCTATGGCTTTGGAATATTGGGTTTTAATATCTAAATTTGCAGCATAAATTAAGATAGGTATGGATATTTTTCAAGCAGACAGCATAGAGAAATACAACCGATATTTCGGTTTTGAGACTCGTCACCCTTTGGTTAGTATCGTTCGTTTTGATGAATCCGTACATCAGCCTACCCACTGTATGCATTTCGGGTTCTACGCCTTGTTCCTCAAGAAAACAATGGGGTGCAAGATAAACTACGGCAAGACCAGTTATGACTTTAACGATGAGACTGTGGTCAGCTTTGCACCGGGTCAGACGGTAGGAATTCATCGGCTGGAAGATGGTCCGGCACCGGAGGCAATAGGGCTGCTGTTTCACCCTGATTTCCTTAATCGGACATCATTGGCGCAGAAAATGAGTCAGTATTCTTTCTTTTCCTACGCATCTAATGAGGCTCTGCACCTTTCGGCAGAGGAGCGGGTTATCATTCAAGATTATATGGATAAGATTCAGCGTGAGTTGCAGCATCCTATCGACCGTTTTTCCAAGTCGCTGATAATATCTAATATTGAGGTCATGCTCAACTACTGCATGAGGTTTTATGAGCGACAGTTCG
>CAZZFD010000048.1:0-4459 GCA_964653375.1 uncultured Bacteroides sp. | reverse complement strand
TCGCCTGACATTCCGCTCCTCGTCTGGGGAGGCGCCCTGAATGTACGGCGCTGACTCAATGGCCGGAGATGTAACCCATTGATTAGTACGGCGCTGCCATGGCTACAAGGGCGCTCGGCCCGGATGACTTCGCCTGATACGTCGCGCCTCGCCAGACGTGGCAGCGCCACGCCCGTACAAATCAAGCAATTACCTCATCCCTCAACCCAAAAAATCCCCGCTGGTAGCGGCGCGAAATTTCGCGCCGACATCCGCATGGCCCGCCCGGATGGTGAGCCGCGGCGCGGCGATGTTGTCCGGAACCCCACATGCAGGGAGCGCAGCGACCAAGTGTGGGGTAAAATGCATGTAAAAAAAGGAGTCGCGGCGCGATGATGTTGTGGTAGCAACTCCCGAGAGGAGGCGCTCCGCGAGGGGCGGGCGCGACATGTCGACAGCTATACAATTACGCCAATATGCTTCTTGGAATCGTAGCGCCCTTGATGCCTATACTTCCACACTGAGAAAGGCGAAATTTCTGCACTATCTGGGTGCAGAATTACATTCTTCTCGTTATAAACCCTCTGTGTTTCTACGCTTGCATGGTGCGGAAATGTCTTTCCACTGAGCATACTGCCGTCTTCACTAATATCCTCACCCCCAAAAGGTAAACCCGCCCCCGTTGATACGTCGCTCCTCATCCATACAAATCAATATGTTATATTTAAAAATATGGTAGGATCAATTCCCCGGATGGTAGCGGCGCGAAATTTCGTGCCGACGTCAGGATGACTCACCCGCTTAAGGTTTTTAACAGGCTGCGAAGCAAGTAATTGTTTCACAGTCTGTTTGCCTTATTACTGCTTAGTTCAAGTATTTTTTTTGCAAATCCTCGACTGAGAAATTTGCCGGTGATGAATTTAATTACTATTTTTGCAGCGTCAGCCTTATGACTATTCAGATATGAATTAAGAAATTACGGTTGACCTACATTTTTTGAATAGCGTTTATCCGCGCTGATTCTTGACGTTTCGAAATTCTCGCAAAATTTCTTTCTCTGTCAAGGGTTGAGCAACGGTAGATGCCCGTGGATATGTGATTATCATGTATCCGGCTAATTTGTTTCGTGAGAAATATAGAGCCGGACGCATTAGTTGCACATATATAAGCGTGGGCTTCTGCGTTGCCGTCCAACAGAGAAAGGCAATTGCGAGAAGCCCCGAAACGTAGGACGGTAACAGATACAGATTCCCGCGCTATTCTTATTAATAAACCATCTGTTATCCAGCCTTTCAGGGGAGTCGGCGGCTATTAATCCACAATATGAATCACCCTAAACAAGCTACGCCTAAGCTATGGCGTTACCTTAAAAGAGTTGCTCTGTTGTGTTGCCTGTTTTCTATCGGGAGCCTGTCAGCTGCCGACAAAGAGCAACACATACTGAAGGTTCATCTCAGCGATGGCAACTCATCCACTTACATTCTTGATAACGACGCGCGTATTACATTTCAAAACGCTGCCATGCGTTTTTCAAACAGCGAGTGGAAAGTTGAGATTCCCGTAAAAAACCTGATCAAATGGACCTATGATGTTCAGATCTCGTCAGCTAATGCCCCGGTGTCTGACTCGGTTATAATCAATCAGGAAGGCAATCTTCTTACCATCTCGGGCATAACTGATTCTGACATTTATATCCACACCACCGACGGCAAGCTCGTAAAGCGATTTAGAGGTACCTCATACCAACACTCCATCAATACCGAGCAGTGGAATCCCGGTGTATATCTTATCACAGTGGGTAAATCAACTTATAAGATTGTTAAGCTATGAGAAAGTCTATAATCATTTTGGCATTTTTGCTGACGGCCTTAAGCGGAGTCTTCAATCACCTTTCCGCTCAACAGATATTCAAGGTCTATAAACAGGATGGCTCGTTGGAGGTGTTCTATTATTCCACCTTGGATAGCATCACCTTTAAGAATCATAGCGGAGCGGATGATGAATTAATTCAGCTGTTTCACACTCAGGACAGTATCTATCAGATTCCTGTTAATGAGATCGATAGTGTTTCGTTTACCACTCTTCCGACAATATATAAGCCTGAGGCCATTCAGCTTGACGGAAAGATAAGAGACTACATCTTAGGCTCTGACTCACTCACTCTGTATGTAAAAACATCTATTCCTGAAAAATTGCTCCCCAAACAGGGCGACAACATTGCCACATTAAAATGTGACAATATTCTCCCTGATGGCTTTATCGGAAAAGTCGAGACAATTTCTCACGATGAGAATGCAATCAGGATAGAGTGTACCCAAGCGTCGATGATTGATGTGTTTGAATGTGTTGAACTTTCCGGTACCGCAACGACCAATGACAACCCTTCTTCCTCCAATCTGCCACCGGGCATGTCGAGAGCACCGGGTGAAGACTTTATTACTATTCCATCAATAAAGGGAACAGTTAATGTAGGTCATGAAATAAAAGCTCCCGCTAATTTTACACAGACCTATAGTATGACAAGCAGTCTTGAACTGGCCACCCAGTCGTGCCGCGTAAATTGGACATATTTGCATAATTGTGGTCTGTCGCTCTCACCACTTCCCAATGTATATTGCCACCTTTCATATCAAGCAGAAAATACAATAACCTTAAGCGGCTCATTTGGATCAGAAATAAAATGGGAAAAGGAAATACCGGTACAACTAATCAGAAATATTCGCGTTCCGGGTGCAGTATCACTTATTGAGATTTTTGAAGAGGCAGGTATTTTTATCAACATTTCAGGCGCAATAGCATTGGACGGGTATATAACTAAACCTTTTACCACGATTTTAAATCTAACCTATGATCAAGGAAGGCCTACAGCTATTCCACCAACTTTCAAAATGATCGGTCACGAGCCAATAACCGAGACTACTCTTGAGGGAGAGGCTGCAATAACATTAGGAGTCTATGGTAAATTAGGTATTGCACCCGGCGTTAAAGAAGTTGCAGATATCGAGGCGGGATTTAAACTCGGAGCAAAATTCTCATCCTCCCTTTCTCTAACTCCTGCTGCCACACCAATCGAAGAGCTTAACACCGAAATGTATGATGAAATGGATCGTGATGATTTCTTCAGAGGTGATTTTACTCTGACGGGAGAAATTTCGGCAAATATCCTCAACAATAAGGTGCTTTCTGCTGAATTGGAATTTGGAGATATTTTCAAGAAAAATCCGTTTTACAAACGCGGAATTGTGCCTCACTTTGAGGAAGTAAGCCTGAAAAATAACGATAAAAGCAATAAATTGACTGCCAATGCCAAAATGAGCAGAAAGCTCATGTTTGACGCTCCTGTCGGTTTTGCGATTTATGATGCAAATAAAAAACTCGTTGATAAATGGTGGTCACCTAACGACTATCAATCTAAGGAGGGCGAAATTCTGACACATGATTTCGCAGGACTGCCGGGCGGCGTTTATACCCTCCATCCCATCACCCGCGCTATGAAAGATAACATGGTAGCCAATCCTTCATCTGAGGGAATCATCATTCCGGCAGTCACAACAACCGAAGCTACTAATGTTGCGCCCAATTCTTCGACACTCAACGGATTGCTTGAGGGAACAAAAAATGCCTCCGATTTCACCTGTGGCTTCTATTACTCAACCTCCCCCTCCGTTGGGTCTGACAATGGAACATATTGTCGTGCCGGGACCTATAATGAAGGGAGCTTTTCATCAACTATTAAAAATCTTGATAAAAATACAGAATACTTCTACCGAGCGTGTCTTATAGTTGGAGACGAAGTATTCTTGGCCGATGAAGTCAAATCGTTTATTACGAGCGATGAATATGATATTGATTTCGACATAACATATCCATCTTATTATAATTACGACAGAACCTGGAGTAAACGTCCTAATGACAGAATACGATTCTCAGTCGCAGTCAATCCACATATAGGTGTCTCAGACAAAGGAAAGGTAATAGCTTATGGTCCTGTAATATATAATGATGGGGCTTTTGTTGCCGGCAAGATGGAAGATATCGACCAACAATTCTTGATTGACGGTTGGGTCGCGGCATATCACTGGGTTTACAGACAAGAATTGGAAATTAACAACAATGCTTACAGAGCTGTAGCTCCCAAAACTTATAAAGTTGGAGTTCAATTGACAAAAGTTACTGAGTCGGGTGACACCATTACCATGTTCAGCAAAGTCAAGAAAGACCTTAATTGGGTTTATGACGAAAGGCCAGCAATGTTCATTTATCATTTTCATGTTAATGAAGCTTATGACCACGCACGTTCCGAAGAAGAATATAGCATGCCCAATAGATTTTCCATCAATCCAATGGCTTGGTTCGATACAACAGGAGGTTTTTGGATACAAGGCGCTTATAAAGAAGACCCTAATTTAAATTACCTTTGTCCTCTTGATAATTATAGTATTTCTATTAGCGATGTTTTTAAATATTCTATTTATAATAT
>CAZZFD010000047.1:0-4914 GCA_964653375.1 uncultured Bacteroides sp. | reverse complement strand
CAAGATCAGTAAATCATGTAGCTTCAAGAGCTCGCAGAAAGAAAATCTTAAAACTCACTCGCGGTTACTTCGGTTGCCGTCGCAATGTCTGGACCGTAGCCAAAAACACTTGGGAAAAAGGTCTTACTTACGCTTATCGCGACCGTAAAGATAAAAAACGTAATTTCCGTGCCCTTTGGATTCAGCGTATCAATGCAGCTGCCCGTATGGAAGACCTCTCTTATTCTAAACTGATGGGTCTTATCCACAAGGCAGGTATCGAAATCAACCGCAAGGTGCTTGCTGACCTCGCTCTTAACAATCCTGCCGCTTTCAAGGCTATTGTTGATAAGGTAAAAGGCGCATAATAGAATTTAAGAAACAACGCAAGTTTTTCATAAAAGAAGAAACTCTCCCGCAGGTTTAACTGTTGGAGAGTTTTTTTATATTGTCTTTATTATTTATTTTACGTATAAAATTTATATCATAGGGAAGCGTTTTCTATAATCAATCCTCATCATCTGCTGAATGCTTGTTTGAACCGAAGTTGCCGAGCATACGGTTCAACAGCGAACGCTTTACCTGTTTGACGTGGAGATGTGATTTAGAGTCGTGTTTGTTGAGAAACAAAATCGATGAGTGGAGCACAATGGCTATCTTATGTTCAAATTCCACAATGGCATGAATACGATTGAGCGCAATCTTGCGAAAGAACGATGTAGGAGGTAGCGAATTTATGATTAGATTGCCACGGTCATCAATCATCACATCGTGGGTGTCGAGCAGATTCTCGAAGAGAAGAGCTATGTCAAGTTCGTCGGGCGATGCCGGCGGCTTTTTATATTTTTTATAGAGAGAGTCTATTACGGCGTCTGTAATCATGTGCGTTGGTTTGTGGGCACAATAGCCCTTAAGTCGGTTAATACTTAGGTTTGTTATTAGAACACTCTCGGTTTGGAATATGTTTAAGATGTGAAATTAAAAATGTGTTACAAAATACGATGTTTTGTGTGACATTGAATAAAAAAACAACTGTGTCGTGACTATAACAGTCACGACACAGTATTATTAAAATATGATTTCAAATGCTGATTAAGCAAGGAAGCCTAAGAGTACACCTGCAGCGACAGCCGAACCGATTACACCGGCCACGTTGGGACCCATGGCGTGCATCAACAGGTAGTTCGACGGATCGTATTTCAGACCGAGGTTGTTCGATATACGTGCTGACATGGGCACAGCCGATACACCGGCATTACCGATAAGCGGATTGATTTTTTTGCTTTGGGGTAATACGAGGTTAAATAGTTTGACAAACAGTACACCGCTTGATGAAGCTATAATGAATGCCATGAAACCGAGGGCAAAGATACCTATAGTTTCTGCTGTAAGGAATTCTGATGCTTGTGTAGACGCACCTACAGTCATGCCAAGCAGAATAGTGACAATATCGGTGAGGGCGTTGCTTGCAGTCTTGGCAAGACGATTGCAGACACCGCATTCACGCAGCAGGTTGCCGAAGAAGAGCATACCGAGCAGAGGAATACCTGAAGGCACTACGAAGCAAGTGAGCAACAGACCGAGGATAGGGAAGATTATCTTCTCGTTTTGCGATACGGCACGAGCCGGGCGCATCTTGATCAAACGCTCTTTTTTGGTTGTGAACAAGCGCATCAGCGGTGGTTGGATCACAGGCACAAGAGCCATATAGGAGTATGCTGATACGGCTATCGCTCCCATAAGGTTTGGCGCGAGCTTCGACGAGAGGAAGATAGCTGTAGGTCCGTCGGCACCACCGATGATGGCGATAGCACCTGCCTGATCAGGAGCAAAGCCCAGCAGCAGGGCCACCATATATGCACCGAAGATACCAAATTGTGCCGCAGCACCTATGAGCATCAGTTTAGGATTGGCGATAAGAGCGGTAAAGTCGGTCATCGCACCGATGCCGAGGAATATCAGCGGAGGATACCAGCCGGCGCTTACACCATTATATAATATATTGAGTACTGACCCCTCTTCATAAATGCCGATTTCCAGACCGGCAGAAGTGTTGAAGGGGATATTGCCGATAAGCATACCGAAGCCTATGGGCACCAGAAGCATGGGTTCAAAGTCCTTCTTTATGGCAAGCCAGATGAAGAAAAGACCCACCCCAAGCATGACAAAGTGTTGCCATGTGGCGTTATAGAAACCTGTCAGTTCCCAGAATTGTTGCAGGTTGGATTGTAGAAAACTCGTAAAGTCCATAATTATATTAATTGTGGATTTAACTTATTAATCGATTATCAGCAAGGGTGCACCTTCCAATACTGCATCACCGGCATTGACACTGATGGCTTTAACCACACCGTCACGGCCTGCATGAATGGCGTTTTCCATCTTCATGGCTTCGAGTACGCACACTGTGTCAGCTGCTTTGACTGTATCGCCTACTTTTACGGCTATTGATACAATAGTGCCGGGAAGCGGTGATTTCACTTCGTGTCCTGCAGCTCCGGTAGCAGGCTTGGTAATGACTTTTGCTCCTGTTTCGGTGCGGGGTGCAGCCGAAGGACGGGGTGCGTTGACCACTTTGACAGGTTTTTGTGAAGCATCAAGTTCTACCTTGTATGGAGTGCCGTTGACTTCTACCTGAGCAACATTGTTGTCAATATCGCCTACGGTTACCTTGTAGGTGGTGCCGTTGATTTTATATTTATATTCTTTCATTGATTTTAGAAATGAGATGTTAAAGTAAAGTGTTGATAACAAGATGAAAAATCAACGGCGCGGTATTTCGCGAAGACCGTAAATTTTTGAGCTCCAGGGCGAATATGCACGTTTCACTTTATTGATAGTGAGGATAGTGTTTTCGCTGTCGTGGGCGTTGAGGTGCTCGTGAAGAGCCATCACTATGGCTGCGATCTCTTCACCTGTATCATGCGAAGGACGGTCAGATTTGGGAAGGTCTTTCACTGACGAGCCATGGGCTTTAGCCTTCTTTTCGCGCAGCGATTTAGCTCCTATTTTGCTGATGATGTAGAAGCAAATGCATAGCATCAGCAGGGCGGAGAACACGATGCCCATGGCCATGATGGTCATGGCGAAGCCGTTTTCATCTTCTTCGGCAAACATTGCTATCTTCTTGTTGATGCTTCGGATCTGATTATTGCTGCTTGGAGTCACAGGTTTGTTGGAGTCATCGCGTACTTCCCAGGTGGGAGCGCCATTTTCACCATCAAGGCCATCGACGATGCGTGCATACGACTGGTTGGGCTGAAGCGATGCAGGAACCAACACTTCATCAATGAGCGTCAGGCCGTCGGCATCGTAGATACCAATCCAGTTGTCTACGCCCGGTTCGAGTGTGAAGTTCATGTGGAATGTGCCATGGGTGGGTTCGTTGTCGGCCCAGAAAAGTACATGCTGGCGTTTGGGGATTTTAGTGTTGACATCGCCCAGGGGCACAGGATATTTGGTCTTGTTTTCTTTGTCGTTAGTGATGTAGATGCTTGATATTTCGAGTGGAGCAAAGGTGGTGTTGAAAAGCTCAATCCATGCCGAATGCTTTCCATAGTCATCTACAAAGTTGCTGTCGTTCTGCACCATAACTTCATTTATGCGCAGACCGCGGCGACCTTGTGCTGATGCTATGGTCACACAAGCCATCACTGCCACTAACAGTAATGTGAGTTTCTTTTTCATAAAAACTGAGATTTTTATTCAGATTACTGAGTGGATTACAAAGGTATATTGCCATGTTTTTTGGCAGGATTGGTCACCTTCTTGGTGGCGAGCTGCTGCAGGGCGCGGATCACGCGGAAACGGGTATTACGCGGTTCGATAACGTCATCGATATAGCCGTAGCGTGCTGCGTTGTAGGGATTGCAGAACAGTTTGTTGTACTCGTTCTCCTTCTCTTTAAGCACTGCTGCCGGATCAGCTGCTTCTTTAGCTTCTTTGGCGTAAAGCACTTCCACTGCACCTGCTCCACCCATAACGGCGATTTCGGCGGTAGGCCAAGCATAGTTCATGTCGCCGCGGAGCTGTTTGCAGCTCATCACTATATGGCTGCCACCGTAGCTCTTGCGCAGGGTAACAGTTACTTTGGGTACTGTAGCTTCGCCATAAGCATAGAGCAGTTTTGCACCGTGGAGTATCACACCGTTGTATTCCTGACCTGTACCGGGAAGGAAGCCGGGGACATCGACTAATGTAACCAAAGGAATGTTGAATGCATCGCAGAAGCGTACGAAGCGGGCTCCCTTACGCGAAGCGTTGCTGTCAAGCACACCGGCGAGATATTTGGGCTGGTTGGCCACGATACCTACGGCCTGACCGTTGAAGCGGGCGAAACCTATGATGAGGTTTTTGGCATAGTTGCGCTGGATTTCGAGGAACTCACCATTGTCCACAATAGCGCCGATTACCTCATACATATCGTAAGGACGTGATGCGGAGTCAGGAATGATGTCGTTGAGTGAGTCTTCCAGACGGTCGATGGGGTCGGTACAAGGTACCAGCGGTGGTTCTTCGAGGTTGTTCTGAGGAATATAGCTGAAGAGTTTGCGGATAGTGCGCAGACAGTCTTCGCCATCTTCTGCAGCAAAGTGAGCTACACCGCTCTTTGATGAGTGTACTTCAGCACCACCGAGTGCATCTTGTGTCACATCTTCGCCGGTAACGGTTTTTACAACTTTCGGACCGGTGAGGAACATATAGGAGATGCCTTTGGTCATGATAGTGAAGTCGGTCAGTGCGGGTGAATAAACTGCGCCGCCGGCACACGGACCGAGAATAGCAGATATCTGAGGGATAACACCTGAGGCAAGTATATTGCGCTGGAATATCTCAGCATAGCCGGCAAGTGCGTTGATGCCTTCCTGAATACGTGCGCCGCCCGAGTCGTTCAGACCGATTACGGGTGCACCCATCTTCATGGCCATATCCATG
>CAZZFD010000046.1:0-4946 GCA_964653375.1 uncultured Bacteroides sp. | reverse complement strand
GAGGGAACAGAAGTGCCGCGGGCTGCTTTGACTTCTTTCCAATTACCGTCAGAGGTAAAATCGACCTCCGCACCGCTTGTGAAATCGACCTCGTATTCCATGCCTCTGCGACCGTTGTCTTTTTCAACCTTTTTCACCTGATCTTTTGAAAAGTATTTGGTAATGAAAGTTTGAGCTGCTTCCGGCAACTCACTCCGGTTGATTGGTGTACCGGCAAGCATTGTCGCCGATACTGATGCTGCGACTATAGCGAGCATCAAAGATAAAATTTTTTTCATTTGATGTTATTTAGTTTGAATTATGTTGTTCAGGTTATTAAATGCCGTGATATATTTTCTCCCCACTGGAATTGGATGTGGAAAATTATGGAGATAGACAGTCCTGTTTGAGTATTTTTCAATGTACGGGATTGATATTATAAAAGACCGATGTATCCTCACAAAGCAATCTTCCGGAAGCATTGCCTCTATTTCTTTCATCGTTATCTGCGGTACAACGGTCGGCAATCCCTTACGATAAATTTTTACATAGTTATCCATTGCCTCCACCAAAATGACATCTTTCAGATTTATAACCACATTTTTATGTTCCGCTTTAAGTGTGATTATACCGGCTGACATTTCCGTATTGGTCGCTTGAAGATACTTCTTTGCTTTCGCCATAGCCTTTTCAAAACGGGGATAGAATATTGGCTTGTGAAGAAAATCCACTGCATCGACATTGAACCCGTCAAGAGCATAGTTGGCGTATGCGGTAGTAAAAATCAGGCATGTACCTTCCGGTAGATCCTTTGCCAATGCCACTCCATTGTGGGAATTCATTTCAATATCAAGAAAAACTATATCCGGCTTGGTCGTGCGGATATATTCCATGCCGGCTATGGGAGAGGTAAAACTTTTGAGTTCAACCCCTCCATATCTATTGCAATATTCCTGAATGATGCTCAGAGCAATCGGCTCGTCATCTATTGCGACACACTTAATCATACTGACAAATCCATACAGAGTTTTACACGATAGAATTTCCCATCGCTGTTGTTATCCATAACATGCTTTCCGGGATAGAGAAGTTCAAGCCGCTTGCGGCAGTTCTCTATTCCCATGTGCTCACCGATACGTTTCACGGGGAATATCCTGTTTACTGTCGAGAATATCAAATTACCACTGCGTTCGGTAAGCATTATAGAAATTTCGCTTTGTTCGACAGGGGATATTCCGTGTTTGAAACAGTTTTCCACAAAAGTCACCAATAGCATAGGGGGTATATGCAGACTTTCATTCTCAATGTCTATATCCATCTTGACAGAAGTCATCTCATTGAGGCGCAAAGACTGCAACGCCACATACTGCCTTATGTAATCAACTTCATCTGATATAGCGACAAAATCTCGCATGGATGTTGTATGGATATACCGGAGCATCGAAATATATTTTTCCAATGACTCCAAAGCCTTTTCATCGTGTGTCAGAAACAGACCATATAGGGAGTTCAAAGTATTAAACATGAAGTGAGGCTTGATTTGCGCTTTATATAACTCAATCTCCGCTTTATCACGCTCAGCTTCTACTGCCCTGCGACGCGATTTCTGCAAATTAGCCTGAGTGAGCAATCCTATCGCAAAGCTGAATGCTTCGACAATCATAAAAAGAGACCAAACAGCCTGTCGGTATTGCAGAACTGAAGGGAAAATTCTAACAATACCGATGTCATGTATATTAGGCTCAGGGTTGTATAAGGTAATCCTCGATAGGCAATATGTAACGCAAAACGATAGTACTATTAAAATTAGCCCTACCCATCGCTTTTTTACTCTATCAAATAATGACGGAACAGTAAAGCATCTGTTTACTACATATAGAATATATAGCCACACTACAACAGTAATAACATACCATTGAAAAGAATAAAACCATCGCTCCATCGGAAAAATCATTACCATTATCGGTAATATGATCAGACAGAACACAAGGTCTATGTATATGGACACATTCTTCATGTTACAAATGCGTTGGAATTACTAATGCAAAGTTAATGCTTTTATATTTAATGGAGTATATGGTTAGCATTCGTTCGCCACCACCTCCGTGCAGTTGGTCATTTTCTAATAAGACTGTTATTCACGGTTAAAGTTTATTGACTTAAATTTGCATCAAAATCCATACGAAACATGACCGTAAAGACATTCATTGACCGCCCTATTCTTGCAGGTGTTATTTCCGTGTTGATAGTGATTCTCGGAGTGCTCGGACTTGTGCAGCTCCCCATTGAGCAATTCCCTGACATTGCACCTCCAACAGTCAGAGTTCAGGCATCATATACCGGAGCTAATGCTGAGACAGTGATGAAAAGTGTGATTGTCCCGCTGGAAGAATCGCTGAATGGAGTGGAGGATATGATGTATATGACATCTACTGCTACGAATACCGGAACGGCCTCAATCTCAATTTATTTTAAGCAGGGTACGGATGCAGATATGGCAGTCGTTAACGTGCAGAACAGGGTTGCCTCTGCTCAAGGACTTCTCCCTGCGGAAGTAACAAAGAGCGGTGTGACTGTGAGAAAACGCCAGAACAGCACCTTGAAGTCGATAACATTATATAGTCCCGATGATACTTACGACTCCAAGTTTCTGACAAACTATATGAAAATCAATATCGAGCCTCAATTGTCACGAATTGCCGGTGTAGGAGAAGTTAATATATTCAGTGCCGAGTATGCAATGAGAATATGGCTTGACCCGGCCAAGATGGCGCAGTACGGATTGGTACCGGCAGATATTGACAAGGTTCTCGCCGAACAAAATATTGAGTCGCCCACCGGAACACTTGGAGCCGAGTCAATGAACACGTTCCAGTATGTACTGAAATACCGAGGCCGTTATGAAGATGCCTCTGAATATGAGAATTTGGTTGTAAGGGCATTGCCAGATGGTAGTGTCCTGCGACTTCGTGATATAGCGACCGTTGAGCTTGGCGCTGTAAATTATGCGATGCTCAGTGAGACCAGCGGCCATCCCGGAGCTAACGCCATGATTGCACAGACAGCCGGATCAAACGCAAATGAGGTAATCAAGGAGATTGACAAGACCCTTGATGAACTCAGGGACAAGCTACCCGACGGAATGATCCTAACCGATATTTCAAGTACAAAAGACTTTTTGGATGCGTCGATCGGCAAAGTTATTGAGACATTGATCATAGCCCTTATATTGGTTGTGCTGGTAGTATATCTGTTCCTCCATGATTTCAGAGCCACGTTGATACCTGCATTATCCATTATCGTATCTCTTATCGGTACTTTTGCTTTTATCTATGCTGTTGGGTTTACACTTAACATGCTGAGTTTGTTTGCCATTGTGCTTGTAATCGGTACAGTGGTTGATGACTCCGTTGTGGTGGTTGAGGCTGTTCAGGCCAAATTTGATGGTGGTGAAGATGACCCCTATCAGGCTACTGTATCCGCAATGGGCGGACTGTCAGCGGCATTGATTACCACAACAGTGGTGTTTATGGCGGTGTTTATCCCAGTGTGTTTTATGGGAGGAACGTCAGGCACATTCTATAAGCAATTCGGTTTGACAATGGCTGTTGCTGTTGGAATATCTCTAATAAATGCAATGACACTCTGCCCTGCATTGAGCGCGTTGCTGATGCGCCCGAAGAAGGGTATCTCTGCAAAAACATCGTTTGTTGATCGCTTCAATTATGCTTTTGATAAATCGTTTACTACAGTAATCGGTCAGTATAAGGGAGGGGTGATGTTTCTGATAAAGGATCGCTGGATTGTGATTGCTTTGTTCGCCATTTCTGTCATCGGTCTGGTATGGTTGATGTCAACTACAAAGACCGGACTTGTTCCACAAGAGGATATGGGTACACTAAGTCTGAACATACAGGTCGCTCCCGGTAGCAACCTCGCGGAGACTGAACGTATTATGGACGAAGTAGAGGAGGCAATTAAAGATATTCCTGAAATTTATATCTATTCAAGAGTGACCGGAAAGAATGCCCGCCATGATCAATCCGCATCAGCAGGTTCTTTCAGTGTCAGACTACGCGATTGGAGTGAACGCAAAGGGGACGGACAAGATATTAACTCTGTAATCCGTGAAATATACAAGCGCACTGCGTCTATATCATCAGCCCAAATACGTGTATCCCAATCGCCGATGATTTCCGGTTATGGAACAGGTAGCGGTTTTGAGCTTTATGTGCAGGACCGCTCCGGAACTACGACTGATGAATTGCTTCAGGTTACCCGTACATTTATCGACTCATTAAACGCACGCCCGGAAATATCGCGGGCATATACTACATTTGATACGAAGTATCCTCAGTATATGGTCGAGGTTGATGCCGTGAAGTGTCTTCAGATGAATGTATCTCCGGCAGATGTACTATCTACTTTAGCAGGATATGTGGGCGGCAGTTATTCATCTAATCTTAATAGATTTACGAAATTATATCGAGTAATGGTGCAGGCCGACCCTGAGAGCCGTCTCAACACGGAATCACTTAAAAGTATGTTTGTAAGAACATCGTCAGGACAAATGGCACCACTTGATAATTTTGTGACACTGACAAGGGTTTATGGTTCAGAAAGTCTTTCCCGTTTCAATCTTTTCCCCTCAATATCCGTGTTTGGAGAGCAAGGCGATGGTTATAGTTCAGGCGAAGCTATCAATGCCATTAAAGAAGTTGCAGCCCAGTATCTTCCTTCCGGATTTGGCTACGAATTTGGAGGTATGTCAAGAGAGGAGTCATCAACGGGTAATACTTCGGTTATTGTATTCAGCATCTGCCTTGCGTTCATATATTTGATATTGTGTGCTCTATATGAAAGCCTCACAGTTCCTTTGGCAGTCATAGCTGCTGTGCTTATGGGCTTGGCGGGTAGTTTTCTTTTTGCCCGTTGGTGGGGACTTGAAAACAATATCTACATGCAGA
>CAZZFD010000045.1:0-5874 GCA_964653375.1 uncultured Bacteroides sp. | reverse complement strand
GTGGGTCGAGTGGTTCGGGCTGATGGCGTTGATACCGGCAGGTTCCGGTCTGCTCAGGTGCGGGGTCGGATTCGGGAGCGATTGGGGGAAGTTTCTGGGTGATGACGGCGCGAATGGGGCGGTGGTGGAAGCGGAGCTGCTCGAGCTGCGAGATGACATCGCGGTGGGCCTTGGGAAGGGTACGGCCGATGTGTCGCTCGAAGTCGGCGAAGTAGGGGTGCCCCTTGATGGTGTGATAGGTCTTGGGCGGTATGTAGACGATGTCTTTCAGAGGGGATAGATATAGATTTCAGGGCAAAGATATAATCAAGAAAATGTGCTATGGCAGGCAATCCCCACGAAAAACAGGTCAGAAGTCAGAGGAGAGAAGTCGGAGGGCAAAGGACAGAAGTCAGAGGGAGGATACGATACGTCGCAATAAATAACAGTTCTATCTTAGTGTCTAATTCACAGATTTTTCGCATCTTTGCAGTATAATATACCGTATATGACCTTTGAAGAACTTAAACGTATAATATACAGTTGTAAGGAATTATCTTTTACAGCTGCTACTGAAAAGATACAAGAGATTGTGTTTGCTTTAGGAAAAGCTGACATCATAGAACTTATATCCCAAATAGGTGCTCTCCCCGAAGATATAGAACACGATTCAACAGAAGAAAAGCTATATACTAAAGTTTCAGACATTATATTAGCAAAATCTTTGCTTGAAATGAATTTGGAGGCTAAAGTATTAACTCAAAGGGCTGACTGTGCAGATGTCGTTGCACAAAGCCACTATCATAAATATTCCTTAGTTGGTGATGCTAAGGTTTTCAGACTTAGCAGAACTGCAAAAAACGCAAAAGATTATAAAGTAAATTCGATGGCTATTTGGAGGGGTGATAGTGAATATTCAATATTAGTATGTCCTTATTTCCAATATCCCAAAAACAACAGCCAAATATACAAAGAAGCACTTAGCGAAAATGTAGCCCTATTTAGTTGGGAATATCTATATATTCTTCTTAAAGAAGGTATTAAAGAATCAGCGTCAGTAAATATTTCAGACCTTTGGAATCAAAGTGATATTATAGGTAAAACCACCACAATATCAAATTCTAAAAACTGTTTTCTAACCCAATAAAATCAGAATATAGCTAAGATTCTCAAAATCCCATCTACCAAATTTTACGAATACTTTAATATTGTAAAGAATATCATAGTAGAACGCGGCTATACTGAAATACAGTACTATGAGCAGGAAATCCAGAGAATCAAACAATTGAACAGAGATGAAGCTATTGCTGAACTTCTAAAGAGTATGAAATTGGATAGCAAAATAGCCACTATCAAAGGTTTCATAGACCAAATTAACGGGAGGAATTTAGAACAATGATTGAAAATTACATAAATAAGATTCTAACCGGGAATTGCGTAGAGATAATGGAGCAATTTCCGGATAATTCAGTCAACTTAGTAGTGACATCACCCCCATACGATAATCTTAGAACTTATAAAGGCTATAATTTTCCCTTTGAAGATATTGTCAAACAACTTTATAGAATTATTAAAACAGGAGGAATTGTGGTTTGGGTAGTATCTGACGCTACAATTAACGGAAGCGAAACCGGGACCAGCTTCAAGCAGGCATTAAAGTTTATGGAAGCGGGGTTCAATCTTCACGACACCATGATATTTCAGAAAACCAATCCGGTTCCTCAAATTTACAGAAAAAGATATACAAATATATTCGAATATATGTTTGTATTCTCAAAAGGTACAGTAGTTACACATAATGGGATTAAGATACCTTGCCTTCACGCCGGATTAGAATTAAAAGGGACTACTTATAAGAATTATTCTAAAGGAGAGCAAAGCAGAGGGAAAATGGCTAATCCGGTAAAATCTGAAAAACTTAAAGGGAATATATGGGAATATGTAGTCGGGAAAAATGCCGTAGACCAAGAGGCAAAAAAACATCCCGCCCCTTTTCCTTATCAATTAGCATTAGATCATATTCTTAGCTGGACTAATCAAGGTGATTTAGTCCTTGACCCTATGTGTGGAAGTGGAACAACTTGTGTAGCTGCCTATGATTCCATGCGTAAATATATAGGTATAGATATATCTGAAGAGTATTGTGAATTAGCAAAGAATCGTGTAACAATTCATAGTAAACAAACTTCTTTATTTGAAGATTATCCCATAGTCAGTGAAGGGGAAATTCCCTACTCAAGTATGTCAGACAATCAAGATACATTACCCCAATTATAGAGAATATATGTGGTGAGTGGGTGGAGATAGCTAACGTCGGAAGGATTCGGAATGCTCCAATGCCCAAAGAATCAGATTATGCAGGTGTGGCATCAGACTATGGCCAAGATTGGTGAGTGAGTATTCAACTTTAGGAGGTATCTGAGGATAAATTTTGCGAGAGATAAGGCCATCGGATTCAAGATTTTTCAAGGTTTCGGAGAGGACTTTAGGGGAGATATCGGGAATGGCTTTGCCAAGAGCATTAAATCGGGTGGCATCATTTTCAGCCAATACAGTAAGCACCAATACAGACCACTTGCCTGAAAAGCGGGAAATAACGTTGCGTATGGGACATGAATCAATGTGAGTGAATTTTTCTAAATTTTCTTGAAGCGGTAATGCGTTCATAGTCAATAAAAGTTACATTAAAGTAAGTGATATCCGTAGAGGTAACGTCTTGTATATGAGAATATAAAAATATACCTTTGCGCTATCGGATTGAAAGTGGATAACTTTCACAAAGTTACTAACAAAATTATAAAATGCAAGAACTATGAACGAAGTAAAAGTATTGAACAAAGGAGAGAAATTCGCTCACGCTTCAGTGGGCAATCTGCATGGATTTGAAGGAAAACAATTTGTGAAAGATGCAACGGGTGCAACCTCATGTGAAATATCATTCGGCACTCTGCCTACAGGTGCATCGGTACCATTCTTTCACAGCCATAAAGAGAATGAGGAGAACTATATAGTACTCTCGGGTGCAGGCAAATTTCAGGTTAACGATGAGGTGTTTGAAATATCGGAGGGCTCGGTGATAAGAGTAGCAACAAACAGTGACCGCAATATCAAATGCACGTCGGACGAACCTATGACCTACATCTGTATTCAAGCAAAAGAAGGGTCATTGGAAGGATATACCATGACTGACGCAGAGATTACCGAACGCGAAAACAAACTGTAAGCAATCAAAACATTATTGCCCGAGGTAGGCTTGACAAGCCTCGGCAAGCTCGTCGTACCATTGCTGACCAAAACGTGCTATGAGGGGTTCGCGCAAGGCTTGATATACGCGAACACCTTTGGCGCGTCCGAGCACTTCGGCACATTTGCAAATCTTCCAGCGGTGGTAATTGACGGCTGTAAATGTGGGATATCGGGTGAGTCTGACAGGATAAAGATGACAAGAAATCGGTTTGCAAAAATTGATTTTACCCTCACGATAAGCCTTCTCAAGCGCGCAAAGGCACATTCCGTCGGGGCCGTAGGTGGTAAATACACAGTTTCGCCCATCAACTATCTGGGTGACCAAATCGCCTTCTTCATCAATATAAGTGACCCCCTTTTCGGCTATACACTCGCGTGCAGCAGGAAGCAAATCGTCCCACACAGCCGGAAGCACCGCTTCAAGAATCTTCTGCTCGTCAGTCGAGACAGGAGCTCCGGCATCGCCCTCGATGCAGCATTCACCCTTACACTTGGCGAGGTCGCATAGAAAGAAACGCTCGACCACGTCAAGACTGACCAATGTATCTTGTATCTGTAGCATAATCTCGGTATTATCTTGAGTCATATATGAAAACAGAAATAAATTATTTACCCGAAAACAGTTTGGTCACACCCACGAGCCGGTCGTAGCGTTCGCCGGGCATACGGGTATAGACCCGAACAGTATATTCGTTGACGGTGGGATATTTATCACCTTCAATCTCTGCGGTGGAGCCTTTGGTACTAAACCGAGGCACGAGAAGATACTGATAGTTGTAAGCACCCTGCTTAAGTAATTTATTAAGTTCGTAAAGCCCGGAAGCCCGATTATAGACCATGCGACTATCGGCATCGAACTTCCTGTAAGTCAAGTCACCGTCAATAAAGATGTCGGCATCATGCAGTTCCGGCATCTCAAGAGCGAAATGCACTACCACGTATTCAGCCTCACAATCGGGGTCGGAGGAAGAATAGGAATGAATGCGCCGGCGTCCGTGCTGAGTGCTGTCGTAAGCATATGGCTGATAGCTGCGCGGGAGATCGGTATAAAGCCGGGCATGATAAAATGGGTCTGCCCAGATATACTCATCGACTCCCATACCGGGATAGGTGGTAGATACTATCTCCATGCGGCGGTATTCGTTGCCGGCAGGAAAAATCAGTTCGGGACGATGCTCAAACCAACGGACATTACCTGCAGTGCGATTGGGAGAAGTAATGGCCACGGCGTTGTCAATACGTCCATTCTGCTCTACACACATAAGCAAGTCAGTGAAATAATTGCTGAGATTGACTCCCCGGGTGTCGACACCTATGGTAAGCTGCTGGTGGCCGACGTTGGTGTCGATGTCGGTGCGCGAGGATACCGAGGCGAGCACTGTCATCAACGGCTCCACCACACAGAAACGCGCCTGCAGCAGAATATTGTCGGGGTCGGATTCATCGTAGACCTTAAGAAGATAATTGCCCGAGCGTGTGAATTGCATCTTATCATTGGGGAGAGTAATGGAATAGTTAACATAATTGGTGACGGTGGCCTGCGAATAACAGAAATCATCGATTTCGCTCTCATTAAATCCGGTGAGATATTCAGTGTCAACCAATCCGTCGGGTCGCCACCGGCTGTCGCAGTGGGTGAGCGAGTAACGCATATAGCGGCGCTCGGGTGCCAGTTCATCGAAACTGATATTCAGCTTGTCGTCGCTGTCCAAGACCAGAACAGGCGAGAGCATATCGTTTCCGTTGACCTTGAGCTGCAGCGTGTGAAAATCGGGGTGGAAAATCCCGGTGAAAGTGTCGGCAGGCTCCGCAGCAGAGGTCAAAGCCACCACACAGAGGCTAATGGTGAAAAGTATTTTATGCAGAATTTTCATCTTACCAAAGGACGGGAGTTTTGCCATGCAAAGTTAAGTAATCGTTGGCTTTTGTGAAATGATGATTGCCAAAAAAGCCACGTGAAGCACTAAGCGGAGATGGGTGAACGCTGGAAAGAATCAGATGCCGCGCAGAGTCAATGAGCTGAGCTTTACGCTGAGCATAGTTGCCCCAAAGCATAAATACAAGATTATCGCGGTGATTGGCAAGATGTGAGATAACGGCGTCGGTGAACCGCTGCCAACCCAAAGATGCGTGTGAACCGGCTTGGTTTTCACGCACTGTGAGTACGGCATTGAGCAGTAGCACACCCTGACGCGCCCATCGGCTAAGACAACCATGCCGTGGGAAAGCAGCTCCGGTATCGGCGCTCACCTCCTTAAAAATATTACGCAGCGAAGGAGGCATATTCACACCCGGAGGAACAGAAAAGCTCAAGCCATGAGCCTGCCCTGCACCATGATACGGGTCCTGACCAAGTATCACGACCTTGACATCGCCAAAATCGCACTCATCAAAAGCAGCCATGATGCAATCGGCGTGCGGAAATACAGTGTGAGAAGCATATTCGCGCTCCACTTTATCGAGCAATTCGATGAAATAGGGTTGGATAAGTTCATGGTGAAGCTCGCTATTCCAAGCCGGAGGGAGTGATATAAACATTAAATAAAGTTGACCAGTTTGTAGGAATAAGAAAAACTTAGTAAATTTGTGCCGTTAACTCAATAATGCGCGAGCGCCCGTAGTTCAATGGATAGAATATCGGATTCCGGT
>CAZZFD010000044.1:0-6240 GCA_964653375.1 uncultured Bacteroides sp. | reverse complement strand
ACCCAGGACCCCAACATTAAAAGTGTTGTGCTCTACCAGCTGAGCTAGCGAATCTATCCGCTTTTGCGATGACATTATCTTCAAAAGCGATGCAAAGGTACGAGGATTTTTTTTATTATGCAATAGTTTTGGCAAGTTTTTTGCGCATAATCTTTAATCCATTTTCTAATCCTCTCATATTCTGCTGTAATCAGTCTATACGGTTTGTCAACGATTTTTGTGACGCAGGCGGAAGAATGCCATCGCGACGAAGTAATGCTTCAATACCGGCATCATGTCCTCGGAACCGACGATAAAGTTCGGCCGGATTTTCCGTACCTCCTTTCATCAGGATATTGCTACGGAATTTCATGGCTGTTTCTGGATTGAAGATGCCGTCTTCTTCAAATTTGGCAAAAGCGTCTGCATCAAGCACTTCTGCCCATTTATAGCTATAATAGCCGGCAGCATAGCCTCCTGAGAAGATGTGACTGAACTGAGGTGACACAGCCGTACCGGGAATTATTTCAAACATGGCTACCCCTTCACCTGCCTTGTTTTCAAATGTTTCAGCATCATCAACAGGCGCGGTGATTGTGTGCCACGCCATATCGATGTAACCGAAATTGAGTTGACGCAGACATTGATATGCTGCCCCAAACTGAGCTGAGGCAATGATTTTATCTACAAGCTCAGCGGGAATAGTTTCTCCGGTGATATAATGTCGTGCAAATCCATCAAGAAATTCTTTCTGAGTGAGATAGTTCTCATTAAATTGCGACGGGAGCTCCACGAAATCACGATATACGTTAGTGCCCGACAACGAAGCGTATTTGGTATTCGCAAACAATCCATGAAGTGCATGGCCAAATTCATGAAGGAATGTCTCCACTTCGTAGGGGGTAAGCAGTGACGGCTGACTATCGGTAGGCTTGGTAAAATTCATCACTATCGACACATGAGGGCGAGAATTTACACCTTCGGCTGTAATATACTGGGGTTTGAAATCAGTCATCCAGGCTCCCGGACGTTTGCTCTCACGCGGGAAAAAGTCTGTGTAAATCACACCGAGATATGAACCGTCGCTATCTTTAACCTCGTAAGCCTTCACATCAGGATGATATACTTCTATCTGAGGATTTTCCACAAAAGTGAGTCCATAGAGTCTGGTAGCAAGACCAAACACTCCGTCTACCACATTGCTCAACTCGAAATAGGGACGCAGAGCCTCTTCATCATAAGAATAACGTGCATTTTTCAGTTTGTTGGCATAGTAGCTGTAATCCCATGGCATAAGATTTATATCCTTACCTTCCGTCAGAAGCACATAGTCATGCAACTCGGCAAATTCTTTCTCCTGAGCCGGTTTATAGGCATCACGCAACTGATCAAGCAGATGATATACGTTATCGGGAGTTTCAGCCATAGTGTCGTGGAGCGAATAAGCCGCATAGGTGTCATAACCGAGCAATTTAGCCAACTTATAGCGAACTTCGGCTATTTCTTTCATGATTTCCACATTGGAAAATTCACCTTTAAGATTTCGTCCCGTGTAGAGTCGATACATCTTTTCGCGCAAATCCCGATGATCGGAATATTTCATAAAAGCCATATAAGTGGGCTGTGCGAGAGTAAACAGATACTCACCTTCCCTGCCCTTCTCTTTAGCTGCCAATGCCGCGGCATCGACTATGCCGGATGGCAATCCTTGGAGGCTGTCGGCAGGAAGCCATATCTCGTAAGTGTTGAGTTCCTTGAGCACATTCTGTCCAAACTTTGTAGTCAGTTCGCTCAACCGTGCGCTCAGTTTGCGATACTCTTCGCGAGCGTCACCCTTGAGCAGAGCGCCATTGCTTACAAACCCGTCATAGGTACGGTCAAGCAGCATCTTGTCTTCGGCATCAAGATTATAAAGTTCCTGATGGTCATAGACATATTTTATCTTATCCCACAGACGCTCGTTGAGTGACACCGTAGTCGAATATTCACTCAATTTGGGTGAAAGACGCAGACTGAGTTCCATCATACTCTCATCGGACAACGCCGACACAAGCGGACCGAACACATTAAGAGCTCGATTAAGATCACGTCCCACATTTTCATAAGCCACTATCGTATTTTCAAAATCAGGCACGGCGCGATTATTGCATATAGCTTCCACTTCTTGCAAAGCCAATGCTATGCCCCGGTCCACCGCAGGCTCATAATCACTCACCTTGATTTGCGAAAAAGGTGTAGTACCCAGTGGTGTATCAAATTCATTAAACAATGGATTTTCAGCTTTTCCCATAAAAACTGTTGATAATGTTAATGCAGTTAAAAGAATACGTTTCATTATATATTAATTATAATTGATTTTCCGACAACACTTTGTCTATCACCAAATCTATCAGCACGGGATCTACTCCCAGCCGTTCGAGATGGCTGCGGTCTATGGCCATCGAAGCTGCATAAGTAAGCCGGGGCGATTTGCCGTAATGTTCCATAGCCTTAGCTATATCGCCCTTCACCATATATAAGTGACCGGCATTGAGGTAATCGGCATCCTCCATTCCGGTTTCCTTTATTTTATTAAAATATTTTTCAGCACGAGCCACATCGCCAAGCATCAGCGAGCACCATGCCATAGGACGCAGATGTTTACCTGAATCGGCCGCCAGATATTCCACTTTGAAATAATTACGCATAGCATCGTGGTAACGCTCAAGCTCCATCAGGCAGTGACCTATACTGAGTGTCAGATTTATATCATCGGCACGCTGAGCTGCCACACGTTCATAATATTCAAGCGCTTTAGCCGGCTGGGATATGATACGGTAACAGTGGGCAATGCGACGAAGCGTCCATATACTTTCTGGAGCCAGAATCTCAGCCTTAAGATACATCTCCAGGGCTGCATCAATCTTACCCGTACGCTGATAGCAATATCCTGTCTTCTGATAAATTTGAGCGTCATTAGAGCCACGATTCAACAACAGCTCATAAAGTCCTGCAGCTTCGGCATAATAACCATATTTGAAATAGAATTCAGCCACAATACGCACTGCTTCATCATCATGAACATGCTCGCCAAGCAAATCAATTGTAACCAGATTGACAGGTGTGGCAAATGGATTCTTGAACTCTCCCTTCCGACGATAAAGTTCAAAAAATCGATATAGCGACTGCACATAATTGCTTATCAACTGAGCACGCGACACAGCCTGCGGATTGAGCAACGACAAGGCTAACTCAGCATTTTGCTCCATCTGAGCCTGCATCTGCCCCAGCAACATCTTCCTTTGGTCACCGCCCATGCTCTGCACACACAGCAGCAGTGAATATTTATCATTGTCACAAAGCATCGGTGCAGATGTTATAAATGAATTCAAATCCTCTGGCAATGATGAAGATACTTCCGTACTATCCGGATTAAAATCACGAAACCAATTGACCGGTTCGGAAAAAAACGGAAATGACTTCAATGACGAGAATGTACTCATCATCACATCGGCGCCAGATAGCTGCATCTCATTAAGAGCCTGCAGTTTCTTGCCAAGGCCCGACTTCTCCACCATATCCTCCCATTCCGGATTTTCTTCCATATTATTGATATCCATAGCCTTATCCGCTTCCGACATCAACTTGTCGATTTTCGGCTGCAAACGCACCAACTCAGGCAAAATATCCTCGGTCATGGTGCGAGTGATACGTTTCGTATCATGAGTACGGGCCATCGCCATAAACACAGTGCGAAAATCAGCCTCCCATGCCGAATCCTCCACCATAGTATCAAACAATTTATGGAATCGCACTCCATAAGACTTATCACGATTGACCCACAAAGATATCAACAGTGCACACAACGCCTTTACATCGGCATCTTTACGATGTTCAAGATAAAACCTGCCCAATACTATGTGGCGACGTTCATCGTAATACTCAAGCGCCCCCAACATCACTGCCGATGCAAGCAGATTAAGCATCTCTGCAGAAAAAGCACTGTCGCGACACGCCTCCACCAACGCCGATTCGTCCTCACGACTCAAAGGAAAAGCAGTCCAAACCGTTTCGAAAATCTGCTTTTCAAGCTGATGTATTTCCTTCAGATATGACTCTTCATGCACTTTACCGGCAAGTTTGCGGAGCCCAAGATCATTCACACGTCGACGATACTCTGCCAGCAATTGCGATATAGATTCAGCAGGCTTGCTGCGTAAATAACGCAACACGCTGAAATACTGTTTATGTGAATCATCAATCAAGGGAATACGCAGCATCTGGGTTGCCACATTCAATACTCTTCCGCATAACGATTCAAGCTGTTCACGGCGTGAAGGGTCATCTGCTCCCGAAAAAGCATAATGCGACATCAGACCATAACTTTCAGATATCTGCGATATCTCGCTTTTGACATCCCATGGCGCTCCGCAAGCCACACTCATAGACTCGAGCAATGAAATAGCCACTGAATAGCGTCGCTCGGCGAGCGCCTTTTCTATACCGTTATAATAATCTTGCAAATTTTGCTTTACCATAAAGTCACTTTAGATTACAAATATACTTCGTTTTTCTACAAATTGCGTGCCATAATCCTTCCTCAGCTATCAGTTTTAGTATTTTTTATATACCTTTGTAACGAATGCTCACCATCGACCCCGACATATTCCCATGGATTGAGGCTCACAAACACCTCGATACTGACAAGCTGCTGCTACGGTATGCCAAAGACCCGAAGCTGAAATTCGCCATAATTCAAATCATTTGTCGCAAAAAAGCGGCAAAAAAACTCACAGCTACTCTTAACTGTGACCATTTTATTTTTCCTACGACACTATCTGCCGAACAATGTACCTCCGATGCTGCTGCGGAATATCATGCCACACTCATTGAACCGGATACCGACATAGTAGACCTTACTTGCGGACTGGGAATAGATGCTTTTTCTATGGCGCGCAAAGCTAAATCAGTTACAGCCTACGAGCGTCAGCCCGATTTAGTTGATGCCGCAGTTCACAATGCCGCCCAACTGGGACTAACCAATTTCAAGGCTATAAACGCCGACAGTCTTTCCCTACTTGATGCTCCACAAAAAGCCGATGTCATTTTCATCGACCCTGCACGACGCGATGATGTGGGCAAACGAGTATTCGGACTTCAAGATTGTTCTCCCGACGTGACAGCCATTATGCCCCGGTTGCTTCAGATTGCAACTCAAGTAATTGTGAAAGCATCGCCTATGCTCGACATTGACCATACACTCACGGCATTACCCCACATCCAATCCATAATTGCCTTAGGCACTCCCACCGAATGCAAAGAACTGATAATAATCTGTCGACGCGACTATTTCGGACACCCATCTTATAAAGCCGTTACGATTGCCGGCTCCGATATATTCTCAGAATATATTGCCCGACCGGCTAACGGAAAAGAGCAAGTCTATGGCTTCCCGCAAACAGAATCATTTCTTTACGAACCTTATCCGGCGGTAATGAAACTGATTCACCACACAGACCTCACACAGGATTTTGATGTAACTAAATGTGACCATGACAGTCATCTATTCTTATCCGATGCTCTTATAGGGAATTTCCCGGGTCATAAATTTAGAATTATAGCCGAATACCCCTTCAATAAAACATCCATTCGAGAAGTATCACGATTATATCCGCGAATCAATGTCACTTGCCGTAACTTTCCGCTCACAGCACCGCAACTGACCTCACGGTTACGGCTGCAATCAGGCAACAACAACTTGCGCCTGTTTGCCACAACCTGTTGCGGTCAACGCCGACTTATCATTTCTGCATCATGCGAGCCATTGAACGCTTATCCTCCCGCTCCTTGATGCTTTGACGCTTGTCATACTCCTTCTTACCACGACCTATGCCTATCACTAATTTGGCCAATCCTCGCTCATTGATAAACAGCCGCAAAGGCACTATGGTCATACCTGTCTCCTTACTGCATTTGGATAACTTGGCAATCTCTTTTTTGGTCAGCAACAGTTTACGGTCGCGTCGCGATTCATGATTGTTGTAAGTACCGTAGAAATATTCAGCGATATACATATTTTTTATCCACACACCGGTGTCTGTCACATAGCAAAATGTATCGGTCAACCCGGCTTTACCTTGCCGGATAGATTTTATTTCAGTTCCGGTAAGCACTATACCGGCTGTAAACGTGTCGGATATTGCGTAATCAAAATTAGCACGTTTGTTTTTTATATTTACGTCAGAAAATTTCATCAGAAAGCCGGAATAATGTAATTGATTA
>CAZZFD010000043.1:0-6454 GCA_964653375.1 uncultured Bacteroides sp. | reverse complement strand
TTATTTCACTTCTTCGAAGTCTACGTCGGTGACACCGTCGCCGTTGCCGGGGTTAGGTGTAGGACCGGTCTGCGCACCAGCCTGCTGAGCCTGGGCCTGAGCATTAAGGATATCCTGCTGCAATGCTCCGAAGGCGGTTTCAATCTGCTTCATTGCTGCATCGATAGCTTCAATATTCTGCGACTTGTGGGCTTCCTTAAGTGCATTGAGAGCGTTTTCTACAGGAGCTTTCTTATCAGCGGGAATCTTGTCGCCAAGTTCGTTGAGCTGTTTTTCAGTCTGGAATATCATGGCATCGGCATGATTGAGCTTATCAATGCGTTCTTTTTCTTTAGCATCGGCTGCTGCATTGGCTGCTGCTTCGTCTTTCATACGCTTGATTTCTGCGTCGGTCAGACCACTTGATGCTTCGATACGAATGCTCTGCTCTTTGCCTGTGGCTTTATCTTTTGCCGATACGTTAAGAATACCGTTGGCGTCAATCTCAAAAGTAACTTCAATCTGAGGTATGCCACGGGGAGCGGGAGCAATTCCGTCGAGGTGGAATTTACCAAGGGTCTTATCATCTTTTGCCATGGGACGTTCACCCTGAAGGACGTGGATTTCAACCGAAGGCTGATTGTCCTGAGCTGTTGAGAAGGTCTCGCTCTTGCGCACAGGAATTGTAGTGTTGGCTTCGATAAGTTTGGTCATCACACCACCAAGGGTTTCGATACCTACTGACAGAGGTACAACGTCAAGAAGCAGCACATCTTTTACATCACCTGAAAGGACACCACCCTGGATTGCTGCACCTACGGCAACTACCTCATCGGGGTTAACACCTTTAGAGGGGGCTTTGCCAAAGAATTTGGCTACTACTTCCTGGATGGCAGGAATACGTGTGGAACCACCTACAAGGATAACTTCATCGATATCCTGAGCCGTCATACCGGCGTCCTTAAGAGCCTGTTCACAAGGCTTGATTGTAGCTTGGATAAGTTTATCGGCAAGCTGCTCGAATTTAGCACGTGTGAGAGTTTTAACCAAGTGTTTTGGAATACCGTTGACAGGCATGATGTACGGTAAGTTGATTTCCGTGCTTGTGGTGCTCGAAAGCTCGATTTTAGCTTTTTCAGCAGCTTCTTTCAAACGCTGGAGAGCCATAGGGTCTTCACGAAGATCTATACCTTCTTCTTTCTTAAACTCATCGGCAAGCCAATCGATAATCACCTGGTCGAAATCATCACCGCCAAGATGAGTATCACCATTGGTAGATTTCACTTCAAATACGCCATCGCCCAACTCGAGGATAGAGATATCAAATGTACCGCCACCGAGGTCAAACACGGCGATTTTCTGATCTTTGTCGCTTTTGTCAAGACCATAGGCCAAAGCAGCTGCAGTAGGTTCGTTGACGATACGACGCACTTTCAAGCCTGCGATTTCACCGGCTTCTTTAGTGGCCTGACGCTGAGAGTCGTTGAAGTAAGCAGGCACAGTAATCACAGCTTCTGATACAGACTGTCCGAGATAATCTTCAGCGGTCTTCTTCATCTTCTGAAGAATCATGGCCGAGATTTCCTGAGGTGTGTATTCACGACCATCAATGTCTACACGAGGTGTATTGTTGGAGCCACATACAACTTTATAAGGTACGCGCTCAATTTCTTTCTGCACTTGATCGCAAGTTTCACCCATGAAACGCTTGATAGAATAGATGGTGCGTTTAGGGTTAGTGATAGCCTGACGTTTTGCGGGATCACCTACTTTACGTTCACCGCCATCAACAAATGCTACAACTGAAGGAGTAGTATTACGTCCTTCACTGTTAGGAATTACTACGGGGTCATTACCCTCAAGTACTGCCACGCATGAATTAGTTGTTCCAAGGTCAATACCTATAATTTTTCCCATAATTAAAAGTGTTTTTATTAGTTATTGAATTTTGATTATTATTTTCGTTTTGTAGTAATTAAAAAACAAACATTGTGCCAAAAAAGTTGAATATTTTTTATACATCTAAAAATCAGCCTTATAAACCGATGATATACTATGACATTCCAAGTGACACACTGTCATATTAATCAGAATTGACATATTTTACGACACGACGGACTTGGCGACTATATATATTTTTACTATTTTTGTGTCAATAACTCACTTAATACCATCATGAAAGTTAATTACAATCATCTTATTCCCGGAACGGCTTTGACTGTAGCATTCGGAGTCGGCACTACAGCTTCAGCTGCTGACAAATCGGCCGAAGAGAGCAACACCCCCACCCGCCCCAACATAGTGTATATAATGACTGACGACCATACGGCGCAGATGATGAGCTGCTATGACCGGCGCCATATATCCACTCCCAATCTTGACCGAATAGCCAATGATGGCGTTAGATTTACCAATAGTTTCGTAGCAAATTCATTGAGTGGACCTTCGCGTGCCTGTATGCTCACAGGCAAACACAGCCATGCCAACGGATTCCTGTCAAATGAGTTTTCCGAATTCGACGGCTCGCAACCCACTTTCCCAAAATATCTCCAGAAAGCAGGTTATGAGACTGCTCTGATAGGGAAATGGCATCTTCACACACTGCCACAAGGCTTCGACACATGGGAAATCGTACCTGGCCAAGGTGATTATTACAATCCTCTCTTTATCCTCGCTCCCAACGATACTATTCAGCGGCATGGCTATCTGACCAACATCATCACCGACCGCTCAATCGAATGGCTTGAAAATGAGCGTGACAAAGAAAAACCATTCTGTCTTCTCATTCATCATAAAGCTCTCCACCGCAACTGGATGGCTGATACCTGCGATCTTGAACTATATGAAGACCGCACATTTGAATATCCAGAAAATTTCCGCGATAACTATGAGGGACGCCGTGCCGCTAAAGAACAGGAAATGTCTATAGCAAGTGACCACGATATGGACCTCATCTATGACCTCAAAATGCTTATTCCAGGTAAAGAAACACGTCTTCGCAATACATACCTGTCGATTGTAAACCGCCTGGATTCAGCCCAGCGCCAACGTTGGGACGAATTTTATCAGCCTATCATAGATGATTTTTACGCACAGAATCTCAGCGGTGATTCATTAGTTAACTGGAAATATCAGCGTTATATGCGCGATTATGCCAAGACCGTAGAATCACTCGACCGCAATGTAGGCCGTGTGCTTGATTATCTGCGTGATCACGATCTCCTGGACAATACTTTAGTCATATATACTTCCGACCAAGGTTTCTACATGGGTGAGCACGGCTGGTTTGACAAGCGATTTATGTATGAAGAATCATTCCGTACACCCCTTATCATGCTTCCACCCAAAGGTTTTGAAGCCAAAGGCGATATCGAAAGCATGGTTCAAAATATTGACTACGCTCCCACATTCCTGGATCTGGCCGGTGTAGAAATACCTGAAGATATGCAGGGGGTATCTCTTGTACCACTGATTAAAAACAGCGAAGAACCCAAAGAGTGGCGCGATTATCTTTACTATCATTTCCATGAATACCCTGCAGAGCATATGGTAAAACGTCATTATGGCGTGCGCGACTCCCGCTATAAACTCATTCATTTCTACAACGATATCGATGAGTGGGAACTCTATGATCTCGAAAAAGATCCGACCGAAATGCACAACATCTACGGACAACCGGGTACTGAAGAAATTACCCGCCATATGCGTCAAGTGCTTCGCGAGGCTCAGGAAAAATATGATGATCCGATTCGGTTCTCGTATCCTATTACCGATTGACATGAATCCTTTCATCTTGACATGAATCCTTTCATCACCCTACTCATTGCAGCTACAGCAGCAGGTAGTGTTACAGCTCAGGAACTGTATGAGAAAGAATTGACATTTCCTGCAGGTGCATCGGCCGAACAAAAAATAGAAATGGCCTCACGTGTAGTGCCCAACGACCGTCAAAAAGCTTGGCAGGACCGCGAACTCACAGCTTTTCTCCATTTTGGCATCAACACCTTTACAGGACGTGAATGGGGCGATGGCAAAGAATCTCCGGCGCTTTTTACTCCTGATGCTCTTGACACCGACCAATGGGTAAAAACACTCTCCGATGCCGGATTTAAGATGGTGATACTCACAGCTAAACATCATGATGGATTTTGTCTATGGCCCACAGCTACCACTGACCACTCCGTGGCTTCCTCGCCATGGCGCGACGGCACAGGCGATGTGGTAGGAGATCTACGTAAATCGTGCGATAAATATGGCATGAAGCTCGGCATTTACCTTTCGCCGTGGGACCGCAACGCATCATGTTATGGCGATTCACCGCGCTACAATGATATGTTCGTAGAGCAGCTTACCGAATTGCTGACCAATTACGGCACCATTGATGAAGTATGGTTTGACGGAGCCTGTGGTGAAGGACCGAATGGAAAACGACAGGAATATGACTGGCTGCGATTTCGCGACACTATGAAGCGTCTGCAGCCCAATGCCGTGCTTGCTATCACCGGTGACGATGTGCGCTGGGTGGGCAACGAAGGCGGCGTTGGACGTGAAACCGAGTGGAGCGTAACACCTCTTGTGCCGAGCATCTACGCATATTCCGACTCTATAAATGAAGCACTCCAAATTACGGCTATGTCGAAAAACATAGGCAGCAGAGAAGTGATAGAAAAAGCCGACAAGTTATATTGGTGGCCATCAGAGGTGGACGTATCAATTCGTCCGGGGTGGTTTTACTCTTCATCGCAGGAGCCTCACTCTCTCCGACGTCTCGCCGACATTTATCTGCAATCAGTAGGACGCAACTCGGTGTTACTGCTCAATATTCCTCCCGACACACGTGGCCGCATCAATGAAAAAGATGTGAAGCGTCTGCAAGAATTCCGGGCCTGGATAGATGAGAACTTCACAACAAATCTGATTGATTCACTTCCGGCTGTGATTAATACGGTAGTACTCAGCGAAGATATCAATCAGGGTCAACGTGTTGAACAATTTGAGGTAGAAGCCTATGTCGATACCGTCTGGACTCAAGTGACGCAAGGCACCACTATAGGTAAAAAGCGTATCCTCACCTTTGATCCGGTCAAAGCTGACTCATTGCGCCTCAAAGTCAACTCCTGGCGTGGAAAAGAATACTATGCCGGTATCGACGGTGCTTACTGTATCACAATGCCGGGTGATAAAAAGGTCACAATTCGCGAATATCCGGAAATATCCGACGTCACCTCAACCCTTAAAGGCAATACACTCACCATCAAAGCCTCTGATATTATAAAAGTTGCCGGATTTACTTACCTTCCCGAATCGACCGAGAACGCTCCCCTGATTTATCGCTACAAAGTGGAAGCGAGCAACTCCGGCCGCTCGTGGCGTCCTGTAATCACTAACGGTGAATTTGGAAATATCGAAGCTAACCCGATTGAACAAACCGTGCTATTTGAAAAAGAACTCAAAACACGCTATCTGCGCATTACCTGCACGGAAAGTATAAGAGGCAACCTCACACCGGCCTCTTTCACTATCACTCTTCTTGGCCCAAAATAACAAAACCGAATAGAGCCAACCAGGGCCATACATAAAATCGAAGAGCGAGCCTGAATCGGTTCGCTCTTCTACTATACGTACTCCGGATAACGGTCCGGCCAGGAGTTTTTTTCGCAGATAAGCATTAACCAATTGAAAACACACATTAATTAATAATATTTTATTAACTTTGCACAGAAATAGCCGACGCTGAAAACGTCTGAAAATTCGAGTATAAACACTAATTAAAACCAATAAAAAACTTTACAACCATGGACATTTCTCACATTGAACATGTTGGCATCGCAGTTCCCTCGTTGGAAGAAGCGATTCCCTTCTACGAAAACATGCTTGGCCTCAAATGCTTCGCTATCGAAGAAGTAGCTGACCAGAAAGTACGCACAGCATTTTTCAAAGTAGGACAGACTAAAATAGAATTACTCGAGCCCACTGCCGAAGACAGTGCCATAGCTAAATTTATAGCCAACAACGGAGGTCGCGGCGGTATCCAGCATATAGCATTCTGCATAGCCGACGGTGTGGCCAATGCACTTGCCGAAGTTGAAAGCAAAGGCGGCCGCCTTATTGACAAAGCTCCGCGCAAAGGTGCTGAAGGCCTGAACATAGCCTTCCTTCACCCCAAGAGCACTTGTGGCACTTTGGTAGAACTCTGCGAGGATCCTAACAAATAAATCAAAATCAAATAACACAGAATAATCATTCTCACAATCACTTATGAGTAATCAGCTTGAAAAAGTTCAGGAGCTTATAGCTCTGCGCAACGAAGCCCGTCTGGGTGGCGGCGAAAAAGCTATCCAAAAGCAGCATGAGCGTGGCAAATATACAGCCCGCGAACGCATAGCCCAACTTCTTGACGAAGGTTCATTTGAAGAAATCGATATGTTTGTGCGCCACCGCTGCCACAACTTCGGACAGGAAAAGAAAAGCTATC
>CAZZFD010000042.1:0-7319 GCA_964653375.1 uncultured Bacteroides sp. | reverse complement strand
CGGGCTGCCCCGCTGTCGCGGCCCTGAAGCCAAAAGCCGTCTACGCAATCACTTTTCCACCGGTGCGGAGCCGGCTCCATCACAGCAAGCGCACATTTCCATTCTTTCATCTACCCCCGGTCCGCATTGCCAACAAAAAAATCTCGCTTTTTAGCAGCACACTATTGTAAGACTGAAAGATATTTAATAACTTTGCACAGTTTTTTCAACCATTGATATCACTGTGGGAAAATTTACAGAATATAAGCTACCGCTAAAATCGCTTGCTCCGGGCACTCACTCTTTTGAATATCATCTCGGAAAAATATTTTTCGAGAACATGGAGAGTGCCGACATTCACGATGCTGACCTCACCGTAGACCTCACCGTGACTCACCGCAACGATTTATATTCCCTTTCGTTTCACATCACCGGCACAATTACCCTGATATGCGACCGCTGTCTCGATGACCTTATCCAAGACATTGACACAGTCTACAATCTCACTGTCAGATATGGCGATGACTACAACGATGACAGCGATGACCTCCTCGTTATACCGTTCAGCGACAACTATCTCAATGTCGCATACATGATTTACGACACCGTCGCGCTGACTATTCCCATTAAGCATGTTCACCCGCTTGGAAAATGCAATCGCCAGATGAGCGCTATGCTTAAAAAACACCGCGCTGCCGGAGTCAGCGACGAAGATGCCGAGCTTCAAAACGCCCTCATTGAAGAAATGGACTCTATGGACACCGAGCAACCCGCTCCCTCCGACCCTCGTTGGGACAAGCTCAAGGACCTTGGCTCTAACGCCGACGATTAAATACACCGCTATATTATATTTCGACACTGCTCCATAAAACTTATCATAAACCGAATATAAACTAAACTGCAATAATTTAACACTAATATGGCACATCCTAAACGAAAACAATCTAAGACTCGTACTGCCAAACGCAGAACTCACGACAAGGCAGTTGCCCCAACTCTGGCTCTTTGCCCCAACTGCGGTGCTTGGCACATCTATCACACCGTATGTGGCGAATGTGGCTATTACCGTGGTAAAATAGCTATCGAGAAGGCTGAAGCCATCTGATCTACTGAAGCCATCTGTTTAATTGATGCTTCCGACACCAACTTCTCTTTTTTATATCACTAATTTCATCGATCTTCACCACCATGGCTAATGCAAGAATATCAGGAATAGCTTCCTACGTGCCCGACGACATTCTCGACAACGAAATGCTCTCTAAGATGGTTGACACCACCGACGAATGGATTACCACTCGCGTTGGCATCAAAGAACGCCGAATTCTCAAAGTTGAGGGCGGCTCTTCATCTTATATGGGTGTTCGCGCCGTTAACCGGCTCCTCGAATCTACCGGAACAAAGCCCGAAGAAGTCGACCTCCTTATTTGCGCAACTTCCAATCCCGACTATCGGTTCCCTTCAACCGGCTCTATTATTGCACATGAATGTGGATTGACCAATGCTTATGCCTACGACATTCAGGCCGCTTGCGCCGGCTGCATCGTAGCTTTGGAAGACGGTGCCGCATACGTCAAATCAGGCCTCCGTAAAAAAGTAGTGGTGGTAGCCGCTGAAATGATGTCTTCGATGGTAAACTACAACGACCGCACCACTTGCCCTCTTTTCGGCGACGGTGCTGCCGCCATGTTGCTCGAGCCGACTGACCGTGAAGTAGGTGTGATGGACGCTGTTTTTCATGTCGACGGTGTTGGCCGTGACCACTTGCTTATGAGAGCAGGAGGATCGGCTCACCCCGCCACTCATGAAACTGTCGATGCCGGAGACCACTACGTTTATCAGGACGGTCGCTTCGTTTACAAACACGCTGTAACCGATATGCTCCAGTCTTCCATCGATGTTTGCCAACGCAACAACCTTTCAATGGACGACGTCGACTGGCTTATTCCTCATCAAGCCAACCTGCGTATAATCGAAGCCGTTGCTTCACGAGCAGGAATTGACCCCGATAAAGTTCTCGTAAATATCGAATATCGCGGCAACACAAGCGCCTGCTCTATTCCTCTTTGCATCGACGAAAACAAACACCGGATCAAAAAAGGCGACAAACTCATTCTAACAGCATTCGGTGCCGGATTCACTTGGGGGGCCATGTACGTGATCTGGGACCTTTAATAAAGTCCATTTCTACTATTCTGATAAAAAATTTGACACCGATAGCATCTTTTCCGCTGCTATCGGTGTTATTTTTTATATACATAACCACAATTTCAGACTTAAAATCATGAATACTGTACATAAAGCCGGGTTCGTAAACATTGTTGGAAACCCGAATGTAGGAAAATCTACCCTCATGAACGACCTTGTCGGTGAACGCATAAGCATAATCACTTCAAAAGCCCAAACCACGCGACACCGGATAATGGGCATCGTTAACACCGATGAATATCAGATCGTATTCAGCGACACACCCGGAGTCCTCACACCTAAATACAAACTCCAGGAATCTATGCGCGAATTTTCAGAAGGAGCACTCACCGATGCCGACATCCTCCTGTACGTCACCGACGTTATCGAAGACCCCACAAAAAACGCCGACTTCCTCGCAAAAGTCGCCAAAGAAACTATTCCCGTAATCCTCGTCATCAACAAAATTGACCTCCTCAAGAATCAGGCCGACCTCGAAACAATTGTCAACCGCTGGCAACAACTCCTCCCCAACGCCGAAATTTACCCTACTTCCGCAAAAGAACACTTCGGCGTTAAAAACATCATGGACCGCATCGTAAGCCTCCTCCCCACCTCTGCTCCATACTTCGGAAAAGACGCCCTCACCGACAAACCCGCCCGATTCTTCGTCACGGAAATAATCCGCGAAAAAATACTCCTCAACTACGACAAAGAAGTACCATACTCCACCGAAGTGATAGTAGAGAAATTCGACGAACACGACGGAGCAATCCACATCATGGCAGTAATATATGTCGAACGCGACTCCCAGAAAGGAATCCTCATAGGTCGTGGCGGCACGATGCTCAAACGCGTAGGTACAGCAGCACGCAAAGACATCGAAACATTCTTCGGCAAAAAAGTTTACCTCGAACTATTTGTCAAAGTCGAACCCAACTGGCGAAACCGCGACAACAAACTACGCGCATTCGGATATATCGAATAACTCATATCCTTCCCTACCCGCATTACCGGGATTTTTACTATCTTTGTAATCTTACTCATAACCATTATTTCGCTCAATCAAAGTCATGGGACAAATCATAGCCATTGTCGGACGCCCGAACGTAGGCAAATCCACACTCTTTAACCGACTCACACAAAGCCGCACTGCAATCGTTGACCCCACTGCCGGCACCACACGCGACCGCCAATACGGCAAAGTCGACTGGAACGGAAAAGAATTCTCCATCATCGACACAGGCGGCTGGGTAGTAAACTCCGACGACAAATTCGAGGGCGAAATCAACAAACAGGTACAGCTCGCCATCGAACAAGCCGACGAAATCCTTTTCGTAGTCGACGCCATGAACGGCGTCACCGACCTTGACGACTCAGTAGCCGAAATCCTGCGTAAATCAAAAAAACCGGTAATACTCGTCGCCAACAAAGTCGACTCCGGCGACTGGCTTTACAACGTCCCTGAATTCTACTCCCTCGGGCTCGGCGACCCGATGCCCGTATCAGCCGTAAGCGGCTTCGGCACCGGCGACCTCCTCGATGAAGTCGTACACAAACTCCCCCAGGCCGATGAAGAAGAATCTCGACAACTCGAAGAACTGCCCAAATTCGCAATCGTAGGACGACCCAACGCCGGAAAATCCTCTCTCATCAACGCATTCATAGGCGAAGACCGCCACATCGTCACCGACGTTGCCGGCACCACACGCGACAGCATATACACACGCTACAACAAATACGGCTTCGACTTCTACCTGGTCGACACAGCCGGCATACGCAAAAAAGGCAAAGTAAACGAAGATATCGAATACTACTCGGTGATTCGCTCAATCAGAGCCATCGAAGCCTCCGACGTATGCATACTCATGATTGACGCCACCCGGGGAATCGAAACCCAGGACGTCAACATCTTCTCCCTTATCCAGCGCAACAAAAAAGGCCTCGTAGTATGCGTCAACAAATGGGACATCGCTGAAAACAAATCAGAAACCGCACGCATACACTTCGAACAGACCATACGCGAACGCTTCGCACCTTTCACCGACTTCCCCATCATCTTTGGCTCCGCCCTCACCAAACAACGCATATTCAAAGTACTCGACACCGCCGTAGAAGTCTATCAGAACCGCAAACGCACAGTCCCCACCTCGCAGCTCAACACCGTCATGCAGGAAGCCATAGCTGCGTATCCACCACCCGCCAACAAAGGCAAATACGTCAAAATCAAATACGTCACAATGCTTAAAGGCGCCCCCATTCCCACATTCATATTCTTCTGCAACCTCCCCCAATGGGTAAAAGAACCATATCGCCGCTATCTTGAAAACAAAATACGAGAAAACTGGGACTTCAGTGGCACACCCATCAACGTCTATATGCGCGAGAAATAACCCTCATCCGCCTCTCAAACTCTCCTCACCATGGAACTAACCATCAACATCATCGGCTACCTTGCCGCCATCTGCATGGTCTGCGGATACCTGCCGCAGGCCATCTACACCATACGCACACGCGATACCGACGGCATAGCCCTGCCCACATTTCTGCTGCTTGGCTTCGGAAGCATCTTCTTTGTAATCCAAGGCCTCATGCTCAGCAACTGGCCCCTGGTTATCACCAACGCCATCACCACAATCTCAAGCGCGATAGTTTTTGCCATCAAAATCCACAACGACCACATCAAAACCCGCCACAAACAATAAGCTCTTAGAGCGTGAAATGTGACACCACCTCATCTGCCCCGAATCCCGGTTAATACCAGTCTCGGTTTTCATATCGTTCAAATGTCACGATACGCATCATCTCTTCATCAGAGAGATTGAAATCAAAGATCTATACCCAATCCTTTAATCCATTTTTCAATCTCCGATGTGGGCGCACCTCCTCCAAAACGCTTCCCCTGTTTCCAGACAGCATCTTCAGCAAGTGAATGCAGCTCTGTGTCACTGCTGTCTATTCCACTCGAATGTGACGTACAGAAAGGAATAATCGTCTTCCCCCTGAAATCACCGCTTTCCAAGAAAGTACATATCACGCGAGGAGCTTTACCCCACCAGATAGGATAACCCAAAAATATCACATCACATTCCTCAAGATTCATAGGCATACTATTTATAGCCGGACGAACTGAAAGATTATTCTGCTCACGGTTAGCCCGACAATCCCTGTTATAATCGAGGTCGGCGGAAGTATAAGGCTCTTGCGGTTCAATACGGAAAAGTGCGCCGGAGGTCATATCCGCAATCACTTCAGCCACTTTTTCTGTAGTATTTGTACATGAAAAATACGCTACAAGAACTTTTCCATCTCCTGCTGCGGGATCCGGCTCATTCGCATGATTCGGTGTAGGTTCTTCCTTAAGCTCCGGCTCATCATTTTCATGAGAACAAGCACACATAGTAAATGAAATAGCCATAAGCAAAGTCAGTGTTATTATCCAAAATTTCATACATCAAAAAAATTATATTTGCTTTATAAATTTCGCAGGAACTCCCCCTACAATTGTATGAGGGTCTACATTCCTGTTCACTACAGCACCGGCAGCTACAATAGCTCCATCGCCGACAGTGACTCCGGGTAAAATTGTGACATTGGCTCCAATCCACACCTTGTTGCCTATTTTCACGGGATGGCAGGTCATATCACCGCGTCGTTGTGATTCTTTTGAATGATTTACTGTACATATAGTGCAATTGTGACCTATGAGACAGTCATCACCGATTATAATTCCTCCCCAGTCCTGAAAGGAACATCCCATATTTATAAAGGTACGTAAACCAATAGTAATGTTTTGACCGCAATCTGTATAAAACGGAGGAAACAATCCGAATCCGTCGTCAAGAGGCTTAGCAATCAGTTCTGACATAAGCTCCCGCAACTCCTCGGGTGAATGATAGCGATTGTTTATATGAGCCGTCAGGCGCAATGCCCGCTGACTTATCGCGTGCATAGTCTTGTGGACATCGCTACCGGCAATTATGAGGTTGCCCGTAGCTGCATATTTAAGAAATTCCCTATCTGTCATATTCTGCTCGATTTTTTGATACTACAAAATTACTTCATAGTAATAGTGGCACTTATACCTAAGTTACGGATAGATGAACCAATATTACCGAACAAGTGCTATCACTTTGGATTATCGGCTTTTAATCACTAATTTTGTACAATTAGAAACAAAACAAGATGGATATTTTTCAAGCAGACAGCATAGAGAAATACAACCGGTATTTCGGTTTTGAAACACGTCACCCATTGGTAGCCATAGTCCATTTTGATGACACCATTCATCAACCTACTCATTGTATGCACTTTGGCTTTTATGCCTTGTTCCTTAAAAAAACTATGGGCTGCAAGATAAACTATGGCAAAACGACATATGACTTTAATGATGAAACTGTAGTCAGCTTCGCACCCGGGCAAACTGTGAGCATTCATCGATTGGAAGATGGCCCCGCACCGGAAGCAATAGGGCTATTGTTTCACCCTGATTTCCTTAACCGGACATCTTTAGCTCAGAAAATGAGCCAATACTCCTTTTTCTCCTATGCCTCAAATGAAGCGCTGCATCTTTCGGCGGAAGAGCGCGTTATTATACAAGATTATATGGATAAAATACAGCGAGAACTGCAACACCCTATAGATCGGTTCTCAAAGTCGCTCATAATATCCAATATCGAGGTGATGCTCAACTACTGCATGAGATTCTATGAACGCCAGTTCGTGACCCGCGAAGAGCTAAACAATGATGTGCTTGCACGTTTCGAAACCCTGCTTGATGATTATATCCTGTCCGGAAAAGGTGTATCCATAGGTATACCGACCGTAAAATATTTTGCTGATAAAATATGTCTATCACCCAATTATTTTGGTGATTTGGTCAAGACTGAAACAGGAAAAACGGCACAGGAATATATCAGTCTTAAGATGATAAATTATGCCAAAAGCGCTCTTCTCGACCCAAAAGTATCCACAAAACAAGTTGCCGGTATTTTAGGCTTTCAATATCCGCAACATTTCACCAGATTCTTCAAGAAACAAACCGGCCTGACGCCCAAAGAATATCAATTGACAATGTCATGATAGTATAGATCCGGACCGGTCAGGAATATCTACAACAAGCAAAAACATTTCGGCAGGGGGAGAGGGGTGAAAAA
>CAZZFD010000041.1:0-8065 GCA_964653375.1 uncultured Bacteroides sp. | reverse complement strand
AGAGGGTTCGTTATCGCCCCTGGCGCTTGCGTAGCAAGAATCCCTCCAGCTCCACCACAAAAGCCAGGGATGAGAACCCGACCAGAGGGTTCGTTATCGCCCCTGGCGCTTGCGTAGCAAGAATCCCTCCAGCTCCACAAAAAAAGACCTGCATCTGCGGGTCTTTTTTGTTGCTTAAGAAGGGAATAGAATCCGACCGGAGGGTTCGTTATCGCGCAGCGCTTTACTTGGCAAAGACTCCCTTTAGTTCCACTATGGGGGTCGGACCGATTCCGGACCACGCAACACAAAAACAAGTCTTATTGCCTTTAGACATTTTTCCAGGTAAAGAAACCGCAGGTTAGTTCTGCGTTTTTTTTGTGCCTAAAAATCACGACTCAGGACCGTTATCGGACTGAAAAAAGAGCGCCCCGGACGCACATTCATTACCAATCCGTTACACATATAAAATAAGTGCTTTTTGAACGGGATTGCTCTTTATACAAGAACGTAGTATTATGAATATGGATAATGCCGTCAGGATTGTGCCGTAGAGTGATATTACTGATATTGCCGTAAAATGCTCATCATGACATGTTCGGTCATACCAAGAGCAAATGTACCGAAAGCTAATGTAAGAATTCTTTTTTCATGCTATACAATCAGAGGTAATATCATGCCCGCAAAGATGAGTAATATGCTGCCGACGGCATAGGTTACGGTATAGCTCATAGCCGGGATTGTGCTGTCGATATTGTCCTGTATGGCGCCAAGTGCCGCTACGGCATTACGGCCACCTGCTACACACCCCAACGCTATGGCGGGGTGGAATTTGAAAATTTTGGCAGCAATAAGCGTAGATAATATAAGAGGTACAGATGTGCATACGATGCCGACTAAAAAGAATTCCAAGCCGACGGCTTTCAGTCCGGGTAAGAATGTTGGTCCCGCTCCGATACCTACAACAGCGATAAACAGGTTGAGTCCGATGTTATTCATAAACCATATTACCGGCCGGGGGATGCGTCCGAATGTAGGACGTTTGTTGCGTAACCACCCTAACAATAGACCGGACAATATTGCACCACCACTCGTACTGAGTGAAATAGGTATACCGTTATAAAAACAAGTCAGCGCACCGATGAAACAACCTATAGCTATGCCGAGACCGATAAATACCATATCCGTAGTCTCTGTCGGGCGGTCTGAAAAACCAATCTCTGCTACAGCTTCGGCTACGTCCTGAGGTAAGCCTACGAGTGTGAGCACATCACCCTTTTCAAGTCGTGTCTGGGCTTTTAGCGGGATACTGATGTCATCACGCATAATCTTACGCACCATTACACCTCGCATATAGTCTTGCTTGCGGAGTTCGGACAGTGTCATTCCTGCTCCGCCTGATTTTGACACGGTTACGGGGAGATTTTCGGCTGTAAAATTCAATAGATCATGGTCTGTGACCTCCGAGCCAATCCACCCGGCATCATCGATAATAGTCTCACGACGACCGCTTAATACGATAATGTCTCCTTTTCTGACCTTCAAATCGGGTTGGGGGTCTTCAATCTCACCGCGCAGACGCAAGCGCTCGATGAAATGCCGCAAGCCTAATTTTTCAATATGTTGCTCCAACTCCTCGACTGTTCTCGGGTGATTGAAATAGTCTGATTCGGCGCGATAAGCACGAAACGAAATAGGACGGTTCGCCACAAATGTGCCGGGTTCAGCGGTAATGTCACCGCTATCCATCTCGGTTTCCAATTGTTGGGTTTGTTTTTTGATTTTATTAAGCCCTCCCAATAGTTTGGGTCCCAGGTTAGCGATTACCCACGCTGACCCGATGGTGCCGAATATATAGCAGACGGCATAGCAGGCTGGTATTATGTCGATTAATTGCTGAGTCTCATCTTCCGGGAGTCCAAGCGATTTAATTGTGCTTGAACCGACGCCAATCACTGCCGAAAAAGCCTGTGACCCGGAGAAAAGTCCTATAGCCTGCCCTTTGTTATAACCCATCACGAGGCTCACGATGGCCACTGTTGCAATACAGAGGGTCGCCTCGACACAAGTGAAACCTATTTGTTTTAGTCCATCACCTTTGAGCGAACGAAAAAACTGAGGGCCAACTGAGTATCCTATTGCAAAAAGGAACATCATGAATGCGACAGATTTCAGGGTGTCCGAGACAGGTATATCCATCTGGCCTATGATTACACCCACAATAAGTGTACCCGTAACCGGACCTATGGAGAAAGATTTATATTTCAGTCCACCGAGCCAGAACCCTAAACCGATTGTCAAGAAAATAGGTATGACCGGATTATTGCGAAATATTTCTGCAATGTAATCGTATAACATAATCAAACAATTATTTCAATTCCATAACAAATTTAACAGTCACTATGTTTGCACCCGGATTACAAAGATAGACATGAGAATTTATAAAAGTATTAATTTTGCAGATTTATCAAATCGTAACTACAATGAATCAAATTCAAATTAATGATCAGGCTCTGGCTAATCAGAAGAGAGCCCGTGAAGTTTTAGGTGAATCCGGTATAGTTGAAATATGTGTAGCTGCCGGTTGTAGAGTGAATCTTGTCGGCTCGTTGTCCATGGGGTTGCTTGCGTCGCATCGGGATATAGATTTACATATCTATTCCTCCGGTATTACTGTTGAAAGTAGCTTTGCTATTGCTGCTGACATTGCAAAAAATACTAAAGTGACTGAAATCAGGTGCATCAACGGACTTTATACTGATGAGCATTGTGTTGCATGGCACGTCTTTTATAGAGCCGATGAAGATGAGATTTGGCAGTTTGATATAATTCATATAGAGGAGGGTAGTGAATACGATGGCTATTTTGAACGCATGGCCGATAGGATTGTTGAGGTTATGACTCCCCAACAAAAAGATACCATTTTACGTTTGAAATTTGAGACACCTGATAGGAAAACATATCATGGAGTGGAATACTACGAAGCCGTAATAGCCGATGGTATTGATACCTTGTCTGATTTTGAAAATTGGGTAATAGAACATCGTAAGAAGTCACCTTATTACTGGATTCCATAAACGGAATCAACTGCGGCTTCGTGGGTAACGTAAGTCAAAGCTGTGTAGACCTACAAAAAAAGACTTGCCGCGGCAAGTCTTTTTTGATAGTGGAAATCAGTTAGAGAGCAGGAGGCTCAGAGTACTAACAGCTTTTCGATGCGTGCTTTGAGTTCTTCTTTTGTAGCTCCTGTCATGCGCAGGTCGCGCACTTGTTCGCCATTTTTGAAGAAAAGTATTGTGGGAATGGACATGATGCGATAGTCGGTGCTGAGTTCGCTCTGTTCCTCGATGTTGTATTTGCCTATTACCACACGATCGGCATACTCTTCGGCGAGTTCATCGATGACTGGAGCCAGACGCATACACGGACCGCACCAAGTGGCCCAGAAGTCAATCACTATTGGATGTCCTGAGGCAATGGCTTCTTTTACATTACTGTCGGTAAATTCTACTGCCATAATTCGTTAGCTTATTTTTTGTTATTTGTTAATATGATTCATTTCGAAAGTCCAAAGATAATAATCTTATCGCTCTAATGCAAATTCCACTTCGAGGTCTTCCAATTTTTCAATAAGCTCTTTGTTGACAGGTAGCTTTATCTGCGAATCGAGTGAAATCAATCGGTTGGTAACTGGATCGATAACCCTGATGGTAAGTGAATCTTTGTGAGCATCAGTAGAGGTGTTGATATGCTCAAGCAACACTCCCGTAAGGGTCTCGTTGAGGCTGTTTAGCGGAACGGTTATTCTGATGCCGTGGATAAGTTTGCCTTTCATTTCTTCAAGCAGATGAATCGATTTGATGTTGAATCGAAGATCATTGTTTTGAAAGCGTCGTGCGTACACTCCTTTTATATATATAGGTGTGGTTGCTACTCCAAAGTTGTGAAAATCGGTAAAATCTCGACCGAACAGCATGAACTCCGATGCTCCGGTGTAGTCCTGAACTTTGAGTATACCATATTTCCCTCCGTTTTTTGCCGGACGTTCAGTGAAGCTGACCACCATACCTCCGAGGGCGATTTCTTTTCCTTCCACTGGGTCTTGCTCGGCAAATTCGCGCATGGAGGTGGTGCAGAAATGTAATTCCATGAAGTATGGATCAAGGGGGTTGGCTGAATGATAGGTGCCTACGATTTCTCGTTCTTTCTCCAGACGTACGGCATCTACCCATCTTACGGCGTGTACTATTGCCGGACGTCCGCTTATGGTCATTTCCGGGTCATCATCGCCGAATAGCGACATACCTTTGGTTTGCTTGTCCTGATGAAAAAGTTGACCGTAGCGGACCAGCTCATCGGAAAAGGTGGTACCTTTGGGAGTCTCCACGAAGAAGTCTTCGCGCTGGATTTCGTTGCTGAAGCAGTCAAATGCTCCGGCCATGGCCAGAGTGTCGAGTATGCGGCGGTTCAGCACCGATGGATTTACGCGCTCGATAAAATCGAAGATCGAACTGAAAATGCCGCCTTTATTGCGGGCTGCAAGTATTTCAGCCGCCACGTTTTCACCTATTCCTTTGAGTGCGGCTATACCGAAGCGAATATCACCGTGGGTGTTAACACCGAAATCGGCGTAACTTTCGTTGACGTCAGGACCTTTGACGGTGATATGCATTTTCTTGCATTCATCGGTAAATATGGCCAATTTTTCCGTGTCGGATTTGTTGCGCGAAAGCACCGCGGCCATATATTCCGCCGGATAATTGGCTTTCAGGTAGGCTGTCTGGAATGCTACCCAAGAGTAGCAGGTGGCGTGTGATTTATTGAAGGCATAGGAGGCAAATTTTTCCCAGTCGGCCCAGATTTTTTCAAGAACTTTCGCATCGTGGCCGTTGGCTTCACCGCCTTGGATAAACAAGGCTTTGAGCTCGTTCATTTTCTCTATCATCTTTTTGCCCATGGCTTTGCGCAAAGTGTCGCTTTGGCCACGTGTGAAATTGGCCAACAGGCGCGACAGTAGCATCACCTGTTCTTGATACACCGTCACCCCATAGGTGTCTTTGAGATATTTCTCCATCACGGGAATATCGTAGACTATCGGTTCTTTACCATGTTTGCGGGCAATAAAGTCGGGGATATAGTCCATAGGTCCGGGACGATAGAGGGCATTCATGGCTATGAGGTCTTCAAAAGTCGATGGCTGTAATTCACGCAGATATTTCTGCATTCCCGCCGACTCAAATTGGAATGTGCCCGTGGTGCGTCCTGCGCTGTACAGTTCATAGGTCTTTTTGTCATCGATGGGTATCTGCTCCATGTCAATATCTATGCCGCGCGTACGCTTGATGTTGGCTACCGCTTCTTTGATGATTGACAGAGTCTTCAGACCCAGAAAGTCCATCTTTATCAGTCCGGTGTCTTCGATTACCCGACCCTCGTATTGGGTTACGATGATTTTCTCTTTCGATTGTGAGTCGGAGTTTTTGTCTATAGCTGTACTTACCGGCACCCAGTCGGTGATGTCATCGCGGCATATTATCACGCCACAGGCGTGCACGCCCGTATTGCGTACGGTCCCTTCCAGGGCTTTGGCATAATTGAGCGTTTCCACCACCAGTGGATTGTCGGAATTGAGTTCAGGCTTAAATTCAGGTACGTGATTGTAGCAGTTCTCTAAGGTGAGCTTTAGCTCTTTACCGTTGACTGTAGGCATACGGCGAGGTATGAGTTTTGTCAATCGGTCGCTCTCGCTCAGCGGTAGCTTTTCTATACGTGCTACATCTTTGATGGCCGATTTCGCTGCCATAGTACCGTAAGTAATGATATGGGCCACTTTCTCTTCGCCATATTTGTTGGTTACATAGCGGAGCACATCGGCACGGCCGTCGTCATCAAAGTCAATGTCTATATCAGGCAGCGAGATACGGTCCGGATTAAGAAAACGTTCAAACAGCAGATCATATTTAATCGGGTCTATTTGTGTGATACCTAAGCAATAGGCTACGCAACTGCCGGCAGCCGACCCACGTCCCGGACCTACACTCACTCCGAGTTTGTCACGTGCTGTGTTGATGAAGTCTTGTACTATTAGGAAGTATCCGGGAAAACCCATGGTTTTCATGATATGGAGCTCAAAGTTTATCCGCTCTTTCAGCTCGTCCGACAGAGGGTCGCCATATCGGCGTTTAGCTCCGTCGTAGGCAAGTTTGGCCAGATAGTCAGCCTCAAATTTTATACGATACAGTTTTTCATATCCGCCAAGTTTTTTGATTTTATCTTCTGCTGCCTCACGCTCAAGCACCACATTGCCGTTTTCATCACGTGTAAATTCATCGAAAAGGTCTTGTTCTGTGAGTCGGCTGCGATATTCGGCTTCGGTACCGAATTCGGCGGGTATGTCAAAGTTGGGCATGATAGGGCCATGATCGATTGAATATGGCTCTACTTTGTTGACTATTTCAATCGTGTTTTCCAACGCCTCGGGTATATCCGAAAATATTTGGTTCATCTCTTCCTGGGTTTTGAACCATTCTTGTTTGGTATAGCGCATGCGGTTTGGATCGGAGATGTCGTTGTTTGTGACCAGGCATATAAGGCGGTCATGAGCTTCGGCATCTTCTTCGTTCACGAAGTGGCAGTCATTAGTACAAATGAGCTTTATATCATATTTTTTCGCAATTCGTATCAGCTCGCGGTTCACTTCTTTTTGCTGCTCATAGGTTGTGCGGTTGCCCCCGGGTTTATTGGTGGCATGTCGCTGCAATTCTATATAGTAATCTTCCCCAAAAGTTTGTTTCCACCATTGAACCTGCCGTTCAGCTTCCTCTATGTTGCCTGCCGATATAAGGCGTGGAATCTCGCCACCCAGACATGCTGAGGCCACAATCAGCCCCTCGCGGTGTTTCATTATCTCTGACTTGTCAGTACGGGGGTGTCCGTAAAATCCTTCGGTCCAGGCTTTAGACACCAGCTTTATCAGATTTTTGTAGCCGGTCATGTTTTTTGCCAGTACCACAAGGTGGCGTCCTGTGTCGCGTTTATCTGTTTTTTCAAGCATTGAACCATTGGCCACATACATTTCACACCCGATTATCAATCTGAAATCTTTGGTCTTAAGTCGGTTGATCCACCCTTCGATTGTTGCGGCCTTTGCTGTGTCGCCTGCTTTGTTTGCAGCGTCAAGTTTCTTCTTGTATCCTTTGATTGCGCCTCCATATACATAGTTGTATATTTCTTTCACCCCAAACATATTGCCGTGGTCAGTGATGGCCAATCCGGCCATATTATCGGCTAATGCCTTGTCTACAAGTGCTTCTACAGATGCTTGGCCATCAAGAAGTGAATATTGGGTGTGTACGTGAAGATGTGCGAATGGTGTCATGGAGCAGCTTTATTGGATTGCAATGATTGGTTTTGGTATGACTTCAAAGATACAAAAAATCTTCGCGTTGACCTTCTTGACTTATTAACATTTTATCTTCATAGCCCTGTTGATTATTCTTTGAGGAAATATTTGTGAGGTATTGAAAATCTTTCTAATTTTGTCGTCGCATTAGTCAGGCTCGGCCGTAAATCGACCAAAAGAAGCCTTGAGATGTTAAAGTTTGTAAAATATTTGGCAGATTAAAAATCTCGCCGTAACTTTGCAAAACTTTCGGCTGACAAAATGGCGTCAGTCTGAACCGAGCACATTGAAAGAATTAAATAGACGTAGAAGTAGTACAAGAGTCAAATAAAAGACCTTTTGTCACATTCCAAAGAAATCAAACAGGAAGCTATAGAATCAGGATTCCGGGCAAGGACAGACACTGAGCCGCCGAGGCGGCAGTTGACCGAGACTTTTACACAGATGATACCGGGCCGTTAAAGCCGCAAGGCGACGGGCCGTAAACAGATAATAAACAATAAAAGGATTATCTGTTTCTGATATAAAATAAAAGAAACGAAGATAACAACAACGAAGAGTTTGATCCTGGCTCAGGATGAACGCTAGCGACAGGCTTAACACATGCAAGTCGAGGGGCAGCGGGGAGTGGTAGCAATACCGCTCTGCCGGCGACCGGCGCACGGGTGAGTAACACGTATGCAA
>CAZZFD010000040.1:0-9352 GCA_964653375.1 uncultured Bacteroides sp. | reverse complement strand
ACGACCCCCTGATTAACAGTCAGGTGCTCTAACCAACTGAGCTACTGAAGCATTGCTTGGCCGACATGCCATGATAAGGCTATAGTCGCGCTCCCTCCGGAGCTTTTAAGCGATGCAAAATTACACGCTTATTTCCAATTATGCAAGTAAAGCGACAAAAAAACGCGTTGCAAAATAATATTTCTTTATTTTTGAATTATATTAACCGATAATTGTTATATAAATTGTGTAATTTTGATGCCTGATAATTATGTCAATATCTCACTACTTTATGAAGAAGCTGATACTTATTATAACTTTAGTCCTGACTTCGGTCAGTTTTATGGCTGAAGGACGCAGCCGTAAATCGCGTCTGATGGAAAATATGCGTCTGTTTTCGCAGGTGGTCAAGGAGGTCGAATCCAATTATGTCGACACCATCAATGTAGACGAGGCTGTGAAGACAGCTATTGCCGCTATGCTGCGCAAGCTCGACCCTTACACTGAATATCTTGCAGGTGAGGAACAGGAGGATTTCAAGGTGCTGAATCAAGGTGAATACGGAGGTATAGGATCATACGTGATGGCTCGCGACGGCAATGTGTATATTAGTGGTCCATATAAGGATTCACCCGCTCAAAGAGCCGGATTGCGTCATGGCGACATGATTATGGAGGTCAACGGTGATACGGTGACCGGGATGTCGGTCGATCAGGTTACGAGCCGTCTCAAAGGGCCGCAAGGCACCAATGTGGTGGTGAAGGTGAAGCGACCTTATGTTGCCGATTCTTTGTTGACCGTTAGCATGATACGTGAGAAAATCACTATACCTTCGGTGCCGTATTTCGGTGTGGTCGACCATAATATCGGGTATATATTGCTCAACGGGTTTTCTGAAAAATCAGCCGAAGAGGTGAAAACGGCTCTGGAGACGCTGATTCATCGCGATAAAATCAAAGGGCTGATATTCGACCTGCGCGACAATGGTGGCGGGTATCTTGAAAGTGCAGTGAAAATCCTGGGCTATTTCTTGCCTAAAGGTACTGAAGTGCTTCGTACACGCGGACGTAATGCTGATTCGGAGAAAATATATCGCACACATTCCAAGCCGATTGCACCAAATCTTCCTCTGGTGGTGCTCATCAACGGCAGCACTGCTTCTTCAGCCGAAATTACCGCCGGTGCGCTGCAGGATCTCGACCGTGCCGTGATAGTGGGCAATCGTTCCTTCGGCAAGGGCTTGGTGCAGACTCAAGTGGATTTGCCGGATAATGGTCTGCTTAAGGTTACCGTGTCGAAATATTATCTTCCTTCAGGCCGATTGATTCAATCGCTTGATTATTCGCATCGTGCCGCTGACGGTACGGTCAATCGCATACCTGACAGTCTGACCAACGTATTTTCCACCAAGATAGGCAGGCAGGTACGCGACGGCGGAGGTATAACGCCTGACTCCACAGTTACTTATCCGGAGGTAAGTCGTGTGGCTTATAATCTTGTTACTGAAAATTGGATTTTTGATTACGCTAATAAATATCGGGCCAATCATTCTTCTATGGTGTCACCGCGCGAATTTGTAATTACGGATTCTATTTTTGATGATTTCAAGGCAAGCATTGATCCCGAAAAATTCAATCACGATAATGTGTGCGATATGTTGCTCACACGTTTGCGCGATGCAGCCAAAATCGAAGGATATCTCAATGATTCGCTTCAGGCACAGCTCGATGTGGTCAAGCAGATGTTGCGCCTGCCGCTGAATGAAGAACTTGATACCAATCGAGAGATGATTGCGCCCTATCTCAAGCGTGAGATAGCCGACAGATATTATTCGCGTGAAGGTGAGATAGAGAGCGTCATTGACACTGATCCGGCCGTGATTAAGGCCATGGCCATCATCACTGACCCCAAACAGTATTCCGCTATATTATCGGCCAGGAAATGACGCTGCAGCAACTTGCATCGGCATTCATGAGCGAGGCGAGGCGCAGCGCGCTGTCGGCGGCTCTGAAAAGTAAGCGGGCTAACCCTACAGTTTACGGCCTTGCGGGGTCATCAGCTGCGTTTATGCTTGCTACGGTTCCTCACGGACGGGTGCCTATGCTGGTGATAGGAGATTCGCTCGATGATGCAGGCTATCTATATCACGATATTGCCCGGATATTGGGTGAAAGCGCAGTGATGATGCTCCCGTCGAATTATAATCGCGATATCAAGTATGCTCAGATAGATCCTCCATCACAGATATTGCGCACTGAGGCCCTTTCCCGCTGGTATTCCGATGTGCCTCCGTCGGTGGTGGTCACATATCCGGAAGCGCTCGCAGAAAAAGTTACTTCGCGCACTGATATCTCGGCCCATACGATTTCGCTTTCCACCGATACTGCGGCCGATATGCAGAAAACTATCGAATGGCTACGGGTCAATGGATTTAAGGAAGCGGACTATGTCTATGAACCGGGTCAATTTGCTTCGCGCGGGTCCATACTCGATATTTTCGGCTACAGCCATGAGCTTCCTTATCGTATAGACTTCTTCGGTGATGACATAGACTCCATACGTACATTCAATATCGAGACACAGCTGTCGGAATCGCGTGTCAGTCAGATAGTGATTACGGCCAATGTGGCCACCACATCGCAAGGTACGTCGTTGCTTGACTTTATCCCGGCCGAAACACTTATAGCCGTGCGTGATGCCCGCTACACGACAGAGCGTATCAGAGAGGTTTGTGCCACTACTTTTTCAACGGCAGCGCTGACTTCGGGCGACATTGACACCGAAGCTATGTCGCGCCTTATTGATGCGGACAGGTTTGCCGAGACATTTACACAGTTTCGCCGCCTTAATTTCACGGCAGCCATGGAGCCTTCTTCGGGCGGTTCCACTATTGATTTCCACTGTTCACCGCAGATACTGTATCACAAAAACTTTGAGTTGATAAGCGATTCGCTACACCGGTTTATCTCTGATGGCTACAGTATCTTTATTCTTTCCGACAGCGACCATCAGACAGACAGGCTTAAAGCCATTTTTGCTGACCGCAACGATAATATCGATTTCACCCCGGTGCTTTCCACCATTCATGAGGGTTTCGTGGACCATAGTCAAAAGTGCTGTATATTTACCGACCATCAGATTTTTGACCGTTTTCATAAATACACGCTCAAAAGCGACAGGGCGCGGTCGGGCAAACTGGCTTTGTCGCTTAAGGAATTGACATCAATCGAGCCGGGTGACTATATTGTCCATGTCGACCACGGTGTAGGGCGCTTTGCCGGACTTTACCGTACCAATGTGGCCGGACATACCCAGGAGATGATAAAGCTCGTTTATCAAGGCGACGACATTATCTTCGTGTCGATTCATTCACTTCATAAGCTCGCCAAGTATCGTGGCAAGGAGGGTGTGCCTCCGAAAATCAATAAACTTGGTACCGGAGCATGGAATCGCATCAAGGAGCGTACGAAATCGCGTCTGAAGGATATAGCGCGTGACCTCATCAAGCTCTATGCCGCCCGCAAGCAGGAACGTGGATTCGGTTTTTCGCCCGATTCATATATGCAACATGAGCTTGAGGCATCGTTTATTTACGAAGATACTCCCGACCAGATCACAGCCACCAAAGCTGTGAAGGCCGATATGGAGAGTGACCGCCCTATGGACCGGCTTATCTGTGGTGATGTAGGCTTCGGCAAGACTGAAATAGCTATTCGTGCGGCTTTCAAGGCTGCTGCCGATAATAAGCAGACGGCGGTGCTCGTACCAACCACAGTGCTCGCATATCAGCATTACAACACATTTGCACGCCGTCTGGCCGATTTTCCCGTGAGGGTGGAATATTTGTCGCGTGCACGCTCTGCAAAAGCTGTGAAGCAGATTTTGGCCGATCTGGCCGATGGTAAAATAGATATACTCATAGGCACGCATAAAATCATCGGCAAGGGAGTTAATTTTAAGGATTTGGGATTGCTTGTTATCGATGAGGAGCAGAAGTTCGGAGTGGCTGTGAAAGAGAAATTGAAGCAGATGAAGACCAACGTCGATACCCTTACCATGAGTGCAACGCCCATACCGCGCACATTACAATTTTCGCTTATGGGAGCCCGCGATTTATCGGCTATCACCACTCCGCCTCCCAATCGTTATCCTATAGTAACCACTATTACCGCGCTTGACGATGACACCGTGAGTGAAGCCATAAATTTCGAGATGTCGCGCAATGGTCAGGTGTTTATCATAAACAATCGTATCGAAGGACTCAACGAACTGCAGGCTATGGTGCAACGTCTGGTGCCGGATGCGCGCACGGTGGTGGCTCATGGCCAGATGTCGCCCGAGACACTTGAAAAGACCATACTTGATTTTGCCAATCACGACTATGATGTGCTTCTTGCCACTACTATCATCGAGAGTGGCATAGATATGCCTAATGTCAATACCATCATCATCAATAATGCTCAGAATTTTGGTCTGAGCGAGCTGCATCAGCTGCGCGGTCGTGTAGGCCGCAGCTCACGCAAAGCCTTCTGCTACCTGACTGTTCCGCCGCATCAGCCACTTTCGGCTACTTCGCGCCGGCGCTTGCAGGCCATAGAAGGCTTCAGCGATCTCGGCAGCGGTATCCACATAGCTATGCAGGATCTCGATATCCGTGGCGCGGGCAATCTGCTTGGAGCCGAACAGAGCGGTTTTATTGCCGACCTCGGATATGAAACTTACCAGAAGATATTAAAAGAGGCGGTGACAGAGCTTCGCACCGAAGAGTTTTCAGATATGGCCGATATGCCGGCAGAAGATACGGAGTATGTGGCTGACTGCGTGATAGAAAGCGATATGGAGCTGTTGCTTCCGGCATCCTATGTGCCGCAGGAGAGCGAGCGTATAGCTTTGTATCAGCGGCTTGACTCCATAGAGCGGGAGCTTGACCTCAAAGAGTTCAAAGAGCAGCTTATCGATCGTTTCGGGGCTATTCCTCATGAAGCGGCCGAACTGTTGCGCATACCGCGTTTACGTCGGCTGGCACGCCGGCTCGGCATAGAGAAAGTGTCGCTTAAGCAGGACACTATGTTCATCTACTTTGTCGATGATTCCAACAAGGCTTATTATCAGTCGGATATGTTCGGCCGGTTACTTAATTTCCTTCAGAGGAATCCGCGCCGCTGCTCTATTAGAGAGAAGAACGGCAGGCGAAGTTTTGCTATCTCAGGTATTTCTACTGTAGAGCAGGCGGTAGATATCCTTCAGACGGCTATCGATTTACCTTCGATTTAACGGTTGCGGGGGTGGAAGCGTAATATCTCGGAGCGCAGACGGCTGCGGTCGATGTGGATATATATTTCCGTAGTTGAGATGCTTTCATGTCCGAGCATCTGTTGTATGGCGCGCAGGTTGGCACCGCCTTCAAGCAAATGAGTGGCAAATGAGTGGCGCAGTGTGTGGGGGGAAATGCTTTTTTTTACGCCTGCCATAGCCGCAAGATGCTTGATAATATAGAATATCATCACGCGCGTAAGCCTGTGTCCCCGGCGGTTGAGAAACAATATATGGTCTTCGCCGGGTTTTATATCAATGTGGTTGCGCAATTCCAGGTATGCTTCTATTTCGGCTGCAGCTGTGTCCGACATAGGCACCACACGCTCTTTGTCGCCTTTGCCACGCACCACTATAAAACGTTCATCGAAATATACTTTGCCTATCTCAAGATTGACCAGCTCCGACACGCGCATTCCGCAGCCGTAGAGTGTCTCCATGATGGCGCGGTTGCGTTGACCTTCCGGTTTTGACATATCGATGCATTCTATCATGGCATCGATTTCTTCCACGGAAAGCACATCGGGCAACTTGCGGCCGGCACGCGGCGACTGCAGCATCACGGCCGGATCTTTTTCGACATACCCTTCGAGTGTCAGATAGCGGTAAAATGATTTTATGCCCGATATGATTCGGGCCCGCGAGCGGAGGGAGATGCCTGCATCATGCAGGTCGGCGGCGAAATTTTCCAAATCATCAAGTTCTATTTCCGACGGATTTTTACCAACGTCGGCCAGATAGGTAAGTAGTTTCATCACATCGGCTGCGTAGGCTTCAAGGGTGTTGGCTGCCAATCCTTTTTCAAGTATCAGGTGGGCGGCATAACCATCAAGCAGTTGCTTTATGTCAGAAATATTTCGTGTCATTGTCTATATCCACACGTCAAATTGCTGACATGGCAATCGCTTAAGTCCCACATAGATGGCGGTGTGAGCTCCGCGAAAGAGCATACCGTGAGGGCACTGTTGTGCCAGACGGGTCACACGTGTCCGCTCGCCGGAGTTCACGTCCATGTGCAGCCAAACGCTCACGCCCTCTTTTGCGGCAATTTGTGCGATATCCTCCTCGGTTGCGGTGCCTCCTTTTCCCACCACGAGCATAGGACCGCAATGGCGTCTGCCTGAGGCAGCTTCCGCTCCTCGTCTGAGCCATTGCATCATGCATGGATCGACGGCTCCTATGGTGATTATATCGTCAGGAGCGAAGAATAGGCCAAGCCGGAACAGCAGACGCATAATCCGGCGTTCTGAGCGACTACCTGCGGGCATCGACTCGTAAGCGTAGTAGCGGCAGGGCTGAGCAATGACCCTGCGCACGAAATCAAATGCAAAAGGAGAATGAATGCCATGGCCGCGTCGCCGTGTTGCCCGCCGCGGTGCTCCTAACATCACCTTTAATCGCTCATATTTCGTAATTAGCATGGCTTAATCGTGCCTTTATCATATAATGATATAACAAAGGTAGGAAAAAGAATCAAAATACCAATAGCGATTAGCGGGCGGTGGGGAAGCTGGTGAATTGTGTACGGTCCTGCACGGGGATACTGCCGGAGGTTTTGGCTGCCGATATGGCTGAGATAAGGAAGGCGATATTGTGTCCGAGGTTACGCATGGTCTGGAGTCCTTCGAGGTCGGTTTCCACATCTTCAGCCGTAAAACCATGTACTTCATTCCAATATGTGCTTGACGCTATGGGCATGGCGGTGATGGTGAAGTATTTATTTATCTCATCAAATGCCGAAGTGGAACCGGCACGGCGTGATGACACTATGGCTGCTCCTACTTTCATGGTTTTGTCGAATACACCTGAAGTGCTGTAAAAGAGGCGGTCGAGAAAAGCCAGCAGTTGACCGTTGGCTCCGGCATAATAAACCGGAGAGCCTATTATCACCGCATCGGCGTCGGCAAAGAGCGGGGCGGTGTCATTGACAGCGTCATTGAATACACAGTGGCCATTGCTCCGGCAGAAGTTGCAGGCTATGCAGCCTCGGATGTTTTTATTACCGATGTCTACGCGGGTCACTTCTATACCATGGCTTTTGAGTGTGTCCTCCACTTCGCGAAGTGCGCGGTCCGTGCACCCGTGTGGGTGAGGGCTGCCGTTGATGCTTAGTACTTTCATTTTTATACGGATTTAGTCAAGTGAAGTCTTTTTGCAAATATATAACAACACATACCCCCGTATGGCTCGATTGGGCAGATGAAATAATGCAGTTATTTTAGTTTGTGATATTGTTCATCGGTTACAGGTTCAAGCCATTCGTTTGAGGTGTTTTCGCCGTCGATTTCAAACGCAAGATGAGAAAACCAACTGTCGGCAGCCGCGCCATGCCAGTGTTTCACATTGGCCGGAATATGTATTACTGTGCCGGGGAGTATCTCCACAGCAGGTTTGTTTTCTTCCTGATACCAACCTCGACCGGCTACACCTACAAGCATCTGACCGCCGCCTTTGGTTGCTTTGTGGATATGCCAGTTGTTGCGGCAAGCGGGTTCAAAAGTCACGTTGAAGAATTTGATTTGTTCTGTAGAAATTGGTGCAAGATAACTTTGGCCGATGAAATATTTTGCATAGGCTGTGTTTGGGTCACCAATCGGGAAAAACATCTGCCGTTGGAATTCAGCTTTTGCATCATCGCCCTTGATGTCATCGGTCCATACCTCTTTTGCAAGGCGGAATGCAGCCCATGCTTTCGGCCACCCGGCATAGAAAGCGATGTGAGTGATGATTTCGGCAATCTCGGTGCGTGTGATTCCGTTATTCTTTGCTTCCTGAAGATGGAAGGAGAGCGATGAATCAGTGATACCCTGTGAGATGAGTGAGGTGATGGTGACGAGGCTACGGTCGCGTTTTGAAAGTTTATTTGTGCGGCTCCATACTTCTCCGAAAAGGATATCATCGTTTAGGTGGGCAAATTCGGGAGCGAACTCATTGAGTTGTGCGCGTCCGGCTGTTTGATTGGGGTTGACCTCCGTTGCCGTCAATTTTGTGGGGTCCTGGGCAGTAGACATCATATAACTTCCGATAAGGATTGTTGATAAAATAAAATATCTCATGTTTTACTATTTGAATTATACAAAATTAGTATAATTCATTATAATGAATCTACCACTAATACGGAATGTATAACCAAAATTACGGATTCAGCTTTTGCGTGGCCGTAACATTTTCCGGCGTTTAAGGATATGCCCGATTCCGAACACTGCCATAATCAATCCGCCCCACCAATGCCATAGACCTATATCGGAATTTCCGCCATTGACAAAAGCGAGAAGGATTATTCCGGTCACGGTTTCAAGCAAAAACAGAAGAGAAAGAATCATATTGGGTTTGCTCTTTTTCTTCAAAGTTTTCGCAAGGGACTTAAACCAAGCCCGGTGACCATTGATATGCAGTAAACCGAAAACAAGGAATAACGTTGCGCTAATCACGTGAACCACAGCCCAATTATGCCATGTTTCATGTTGCGAAGATTCTTCGGTAACATGGACCCCGATTCCCGAGATAATCAGTAAGGTAAATATTGTAATTAAAGCAATGTCAATGCGTACATTTGTCGTAAATTTCATAATTGAGTAATATAATTTCTGTAGCTCCAAAGAAAGCTGTTTAGTTGTTAAGTGTTTAACTTACGTTTCAGACACTTCCTATCATCAGATGAAAGCGGCTGTATCTCTAATCATTGATTATAAATTTTGTCGAGATGATTCATATAATGATTATTTGTTGCAAAGATATAAAACACACCATTTATGCGCAAACGCACCACTTTTTAAGGGGTACAAATATCATTTTCAAACAAAATATACCATCAATATATAATCATATCACTTTTATTATGGTATAATCAGATATCGGTTATAGTCTTGTCCTTTCAATACTTCAGTCGATTCTTTTGTTTATGTTGAGTTTTATAGTTAAATGACCATGACTAAAACTCCACTCTGTGAGCCATTTTCTGTGCCTAACCTTCGGTGAATCAATCTACTCACACTTCTGTGAATACAACTGTGAGTAAAATTACTCACAGGCGTGAGGACTCACACATCACTCACAGCTG
>CAZZFD010000039.1:0-9463 GCA_964653375.1 uncultured Bacteroides sp. | reverse complement strand
TTGAGGGGGTAGTGGCCGTTGGGCTGTGTGAGTTCGAATCTCATCTCGGACACCAGAAAAGAGAGCTAACCGTCGGTTAGCTTTTCTTATCTTTGACCCTCCTGCTTCACGAGAGAAGTTTCTTTAATATTGTTTTCATCCTTGTCCGGGTGGTGGAATTGGTAGACACGCTACTTTGAGGGGGTAGTGGCCATTGGGCTGTGTGAGTTCGAATCTCATCTCGGACACTTATAAATCCGCAAGTGATAGTATTTAGTACATCTCTTGCGGATTTTTTTCGTTCGCCCGACATGGGCATAATAATGCTGATAATACTAACTTGTTATGTGGGTGATTTTGGCACTGTGCTCCGCCGCCGGATTAGGCGTCTATGATATTATGAAAAAACTGTCAGTGCGTGACAACAATGTGCTGATAGTGCTCGTGCTCAACACTTTTTTCGGTATGTTGCTCATGAGTCCGGTTATTCTCTCGGAGCTCTTCGGTGGAAGCATTGGGTTTGACGGTTCAGCGGCAGCTCACGGATTCATATTCATAAAGTCGGTGATAGTGCTTATTTCATGGCTTTTAGGCTATTTTGCCATTAAACATCTGCCACTTACTATTCAAGGCCCCATCAATGCTTCTCGTCCGGTGATGGTGCTTACCGGTGCGGTGCTTATATTTGGCGAACGTCTCAACCTGTTGCAATGGATAGGAATAGTATTAGGATTTTTGTCGCTGTTCCTGATTTCACGGATAGGTAAGCGCGAAGGTTTTTCACTCAAAAATTCTCGATGGATATGGTTTTCTATCGGTGCTGCACTTTTTGGTGCGGTTTCCGGTTTGTACGACAAATATTTGCTCCGCAGCTATGCACCACTTGAGGTGCAATCGTGGTATTCGTTATATCAATTTTTCATTATGAGTGTTGCCATACTGATTTTACGGCGCTCCGGTAGGCATACAGCCGGAGTGACCGCTCCATTTCAGTGGCGATGGACTATCCCTTTGATAGCAATATTTTTGACATTGGCTGATATGGCTTATTTTTACAGTCTTTCTTATGAAGAATCTATGATTTCAATTGTGTCAATGATACGCCGAGGCAGTGTCATTGTGCCATTTCTTTATGGTGTAATAGTGCTGCGGGAAAAGAATGTAAAAGTCAAAGTGTTTGACCTCTGTATATTGCTTCTAAGCCTCACGCTCTTGGTTTTCGGTTCCCATTGATTTTACCGTAAATTTTAATGTCAAAATGAGATGGTGACGTGGGGTGTGGTCGTTTCGAGAAGTGACCGGGCATTTTATGTGTGCCACAAAAAAACTTCGGGCTACAGCGGTAGTCCGAAGTGTAGGGAGAGAAGAAAATGAAGTGTTGTGTTATTTATTTTCAGCGTTGGCTTTATGAGCGCATTGCTTGCCTTGTTTGTCGCATTTGCCGTGACGACCATCTTTTTTGTGGTGTTTGCCACGCATTTCGCCTTTGGCTTTGAAGTTGTTTTCGAGAAATTGCTGATATTGCTCGGGTGTGAGAATGTTTTTTACCTGATCGAGATATTTCTGTTTAGCTTCTTTGCGGGCATTGATTTTGTCGGCGTTTTTGCATTCTTTTTTATCACCTTTGCACTCTTTTTTATCTTTAGCTGGGCAGGGAATGGCTTTCAGTGCGGCCTGTTGCTGCTCGGTGAGTTGAAGACCTTCAAACGGGTTGCATTCTTTGCGGTCGTCTTTGCATTTCTTGTGGTCTTTTTTATCGCATTTTTCTTTTTTGCAATCTTTGCCTTCAGCGCATTTGTTTTCGGTCTGAGCATATACGGTCACTGAACCAAGAGCCAATGCGGCTACTAAAATTGTTGAGAAGATTCTTTTCATGTCTAAAATTGTTATTGTATTTATTACTGTTATTTATTGATTTCTGATATTATGACCGTGCGGAAATCGATAGGTTTAATCGCGGCAATAAATTTTAGGTCTTTTAAGAAAAACGTTTATTTATTAAAATAATCTATTAACTTTGGGAGGAATTTAGTCGTTACATTTTTTTTGCCATGAAACGTTTTAGTGTAATTTTCTGTGTATGTCTGATAATCAGTGGTGTAGTTGCAAGAGCTGAGGAAAAGATGGCTTCGGCTGCTGATATTGTGCCTCGGGTTACTTCGTTAAAAATGTCGGACAAGGTTTATGTGCTGCCTGATGCGGTCACTTTTAAGGTGAAGAAGGGTGAGTTGTCAGAAGGCTTTGGGAAGTATATGACTGAGACTCCGCTTCGTATCGGTCGGGTGGAGAAGGGTAGTCCGGCGGTGACTTTTTCTATTGTCCCGAATGATGCTGCGCTTACCGATGAAGGATACAAGATGTCGATAACGCCCAAAGGTATAGCTGTGACAGCGCGTACGGAGGCGGGTGCATTTTATGCCGTGCAGTCGCTCCTCCAGATGACACGTGATGGCGAATTACGCTCGCTGCAGTGCGGTGAGGTTGTCGATACACCTCGTTTCCCGTATCGCGGTATGCATTTTGATGTCAGCCGTCATTTCCGTAATGTTGATTTTCTGAAAAAGCAGATTGATGCCATGGCGCAGCTGAAGATGAATAATATGCATTTACATCTTACAGATGGAGCCGGGTGGCGTATGCCTGTAGATGTATATCCGCGTCTTACGGAGTTTGCGGCCTGGCGTCCGCAGCATTCGTGGCAGGATTGGCGTAATGCAGGCACCCGCTATTGTGAGTCGACTGACCCGCGTGCTTCGGGGGGGTATTATACAAAGGAGGAGCTGCGCGACTTGGTAGAGTATGCCGCAGCACGTCATATCCGTATTATACCGGAGATAGAGATGCCGGGTCATAGCGAGGAGGTGCTTGCTGCATATCCGGAGCTTTCGTGCAGTGGAGAACCGTATGTGAACTCTGATTTTTGTCCGGGCAAGGAGGCTACCTTTGCATTTCTTGAGAAGGTGATAGATGAAGTGATAGATGTGTTTCCGAGTGAATATATACATATAGGTGGCGATGAGGCATCGAAAGAAGCGTGGAAAACTTGTGCCGACTGCAAGAAGCGTATGGAGGCTGAGGGGATAGAGGATGTAGATGGTCTGCAAAGTTATTTGATAAAGCGCATGGAGCGATATATTAATTCGCGCGGGCGAAAGATAATCGGTTGGGACGAGATACTGCAGGGTGGCGTCGCTCCCGGTGCTACGGTGATGTCGTGGCGTGGAACAGAAGGGGGCAAGCAGGCAATGGCTGAAGGGCATGATGTGATTATGACCCCCGGGGCATATTGCTATTTGGATTATTCTCAGGATGCGCCTTTTCGCGAGCCTATGTCGATAGGCGGTTACACGCCGTTGGCCAAGGTTTATGGTTATGAGCCGCTTGAGGAGGGCATGGAGGTTGATAAAACGAAGCATTTGCTCGGGCTGCAGGCAAATCTCTGGAGTGAGTATGTGACTGAGGATTCTCATGCCGAGCATATGTATTATCCACGGGCTTATGCTATAGCTGAAATCGGGTGGAGTACACCCGAGAAGGATTATGCTGATTTTCATCGCCGTTCATTGGGCTTTAATGATTTGATGCAAAAACGCGGTTACGCTCCTTTTGATTTGACCACGGAATATGGTGAGCGAGGTGAATCTCTTACTCCGGTCGAGCACAAAGCTCTCGGAGCCAATGTGACATATAACATACCATATCATCGTCAGTATCCTGCGGCGGGTGAAGCGACATTCACCGACGGTCTGCGAGGCGGTTGGGCTAACAATGACGGTCGCTGGCAGGGCACTATGAAGAATGTGGACTGTACGGTGGATTTGGGTCAGGAGCAGGATATTCACTATGTAGGTGCTACTTATTATCATTCCGAAGGTGCTTGGATACACTTGCCGGAAGAGGTGACTTTTTCGGTATCGACCGACGGGGAGGATTTTACACCTGTGGCTACGGTGAGATGCGATATTGATCCGATGTATCCAAAGATTATCACCAAGGTGTATGGCGCGCCTGTCAACGATGTGCGGGCCCGCTATGTGCGCATGCAGGCTGTAAAAAATCCACGTCCCGGCAGTTGGCTTTTCACTGACGAATTTATCGTCAACTAATTCGGATTTTTTTATAAGATTACAATGGCCTTCCCCGGGAAAAAGCGGGAAGGCCATTTTTCTTATAGGAAATTCTAATGTAGATTTTAATTGAAGATATATGTAGATTTTTATGGAAAAATAGTTTTGGGAATGTTTGGTTAAAAAGTAGATAATCACTACCTTTGCAGTCCGATTATATCCAAAATCAATCATTGACGCGTGCCGGAGCTATGCTTTTGGCCGAGTGTTTCTGCGGGGCGCGTTGTAATTAATTAACTATTTATCAATTAATTAAAAGTGGATACTTTAAGTTACAAAACCATCACTCCCAGCGCTAAAGGCGTTGAAAAGGACTGGGTAGTAATTGATGCCACCGATCAGGTGCTTGGTCGCCTTTGCGCAAAAGTTGCCAAGTTGCTCCGTGGTAAATACAAACCCAGCTATTCGCCCAACATCGAATGTGGCGACCATGTAATTATCATCAATGCCGACAAGGTAGTTCTCACCGGTAAAAAAATGACTGATCATGAATATCTGTCATATACAGGTTATCCCGGCGGACAGCGCGTCGCTACACCCGAAGTGTTGATGAAAAAGTCATTTAACAAGCACATCAAGCCGGGTATGCACCCCCTTTATATTAAGGTGATGAAGGGCATGCTTCCCAAGAACCGTCTGGGACGTCGCTTGATAGAGAATATGCACGTGTATAATGGACCAAACCATCCTCACGAGGCACAGAATCCTAAAGTAATTGACATCAATAAATTGAAATAAATTGAAGTATGGAAACAGTTAATGCAGTAGGCCGCCGTAAAGCCGCCGTAGCGCGTGTGATTGTCAAAGAAGGTAAAGGCGAAATCACCATCAATCACCGCCCTCTGGAAGTTTACTTCCCCTCTTCGATACTTCAGTATATCGTTAAACAGCCCCTCAATACACTCGACGTGGCAGAAAAATATGACGTGAAAGTGAATCTTGACGGTGGCGGTTATACCGGCCAGGCTGAAGCTCTTCGTTTGGCAATAGCCCGTGCTTTGGTTAAAATCAATCCTGATGACAAGTCGGCACTTCGTGCTGCCGGTTTCATGACCCGCGACCCGCGTGCTGTGGAACGCAAGAAACCCGGTCAGCCCAAAGCCCGCAAGCGCTTCCAGTTCTCAAAACGTTAATCATTTTGCTCAAGCAGCTTGATTATAAGTGTTTAGTATCTAAATTTTGCAGATGGACACGTTCCCTACCGCAAAGTTGTAATTAAAAAGAACGTAAACAAATCAACAACAAACAATGTCAACACCTACATTTGACCAACTCTTAGAAGCAGGTTGCCATTTCGGTCACCTTAAAAGAAAATGGAATCCTGCTATGGCTCCTTATATTTTCATGGAGCGCAATGGTATCCACATTATAGATCTTTACAAGACAGCTGCTAAGCTCGATGAAGCAGCTGCCGCAATGAAAAGCATAGCTAAATCAGGCAAAAAAGTGCTTTTCGTTGCTACTAAAAAACAGGCCAAACAAGTTATCGCCGATAAAGCATCAAGCGTAAATATGCCTTATGTTATCGAACGCTGGCCCGGCGGTATGCTTACCAACTTCCCCACCATCCGTAAAGCTGTCAAGAAGATGACCGCTATCGACAAGATGACTAAAGATGGTACATTTGACAATCTCTCAAAACGCGAAAAACTTCAGATTACCCGTCAGCGTGCTAAACTTGAGAAGACTCTCGGTTCAATAGCTGATCTTAACCGTCTGCCTTCAGCACTTTTCGTGGTAGACGTTCTCAAAGAACGTATTGCTGTAGCTGAAGCCAATCGTCTCGGTATTCCTGTGTTTGCTATTGTCGACACAAACTCTGATCCTTCAAACGTGGATTTCGTTATCCCCGCTAATGATGATGCATCGAAGTCAATCGAGATAATTCTCGATACTGTATGTAACGCTATGAGCGAAGGTCTTGAAGAGCGCAAAGTGGAGAAAGTAGATACTCAGGCTGCCGGCGAAGGTGAAGGCGAAGGCGAAGCTGCTCCTGCAGCTCCCCGTCGTGAGCGTCGTCGTGTGAGCCGTGCTCCCAAAGGCGAAGCTGCTGAAGCTCCTGCAGCAGAAGCAACCGCTGTCGAGACTGAGTCAGCCGAATAAATTGCCTTTCAAGGATTCATTCGGTAATTTATTAATTTAACCATAAAAGCTAATATAATATGGCAGTAACTATGGCAGAAATCACCAAGCTCCGTCACTTGACAAGTGCCGGCTTGATGGACTGCAAAAAAGCTCTCGCCGAAACTAACGGTGATATTGAAGCCGCTGTAGAAATTCTTCGTAAAAAAGGTCAGGCAGTGGCAGCTAAACGTGAAGACCGCGAAGCCTCGGAAGGTTGCGTGCTCGCTAAGAACACAGCTGACTTTGCAGCAATCGTGGCTCTGAAATGTGAAACTGACTTTGTGGCCAAAAATGCAGGATTTGTGGGTCTTACCCAGAAGATTCTCGATGCGGCTATGGCTGCAAAGGCTAAAAGTATCGAAGAAGTCAAGGCTCTTCAGCTCGATGGTCGCGCTATCAGTGAACTCGTAGTTGAGGAAAGCGGCAAGACCGGTGAAAAGATGGAACTTGGTGCTTATGAGTACATTGAAGCTCCTTCTACAACTTCTTATATTCACCAAGGTAATAAGCTGGCTACTATCGTAGGCTTCAATGTTGAAGGTGTAGACTATCAAGTTGGCCGCGATGTGGCAATGCAGGTAGCATCAATGAATCCTGTAGCCGTGAATCGTGAAAGCGTTCCCCAGTCAGTGAAGGACAGCGAATACAATGTGGCTGTAGATAAGACTAAAGAAGAACTTGTCAAGAAGGCTGTAGCCGCTGCTTTGACAAAAGCCGGTATCAATCCTAATCTCGTTGACAGCGAAGCTCATATTGAGTCAAATATTGCTAAAGGCTGGCTCACAGCAGAAGAAGCTGACAAGGCGCGTGCTATCTCGAAGGAAACAGCTGAAGCTAAAGCAGCTAATCTTCCCGAGGCTATGATTAACAATATCGCACAGGGTCGTCTTAACAAATTCTTCAAGGAATCATGTCTGATGGAGCAGGAATTTGTAAAAGACGCTACTCTCACCATAGGTCAGTATCTTGAAAAAACTCAGAAAGGACTTGTGGCTGTAGATTTCAAACGTGTTAACCTCAACGAAGACTAATCTATTTCCGAGTCATAACAACTATTTATATTTTGGTCGGTCTTGCATTTTGTGTGAGACCGATTTTTTTGGCCAATTGATACCCCTTTAATGTTTTTTAACTTAAAAGTTATCAACAGAAAAGTGTTTATGCCTAATTTTGTGAGGGTTATGTTGAGATAACTCAACTTCTGTTTTGCTATATAGAACCTGTCATTATATCCAATCATGAAAAACAAATACTATGATAGTTACGGTATATAAAAGCCTGTAACGACACTCAAGAAAAACACAACAACAGATAATAAATCAAATAATCAATAAATTTTAATGAAAAAGATTTTGCTTCTATTAATTGCTGCGATGCTTTTGCCTGTAGCTTCTATGGCGCAGAACAAGGCTATATCGAAAGCTGCTCGCGGCAATTCAACATCTAAGACCGAAACACGACTGCTTGTTTCTTCTGATGTGCTCGATGCTTTAGCAGACAAACCCCTTACAAGTCATTCATTGGCAGCATGGGTGAAACTTACGGATAAGGCTTCAACAGCTTATACCAGTGAGGCGGGAACTAAAAACGGAGTTATCATGGGGTATGGTGGTACAGACCATGCCAATGACAATGGTTTATATAACCTTTGTATTAACTCCGATGGCAAACTTTCGCTGTCCGGCTGGGGCTTCGGAGAGGCAAGTATGAATGCCGCAGCCGGTGAAATCTCAGATGTCACTCTAAATGCATGGCATTTCATGGCGGTGGTTGTAGACGTTGAAAACATGAAATTCAAGGTTTATCTCGATGGAACTGAGATTTGCAACAATACTATGAATAATCATGCCAGCTGGTTTACTAACGAAAGTCCATCAATCTATTTCGCAAGCTGGAATTTTCCCGGTGCTATTGATGAAGCTCAGGTTTACAACAAAGCTCTTTCGTCTGATGAGGTTGCTGCCGCTGCTCTCAATCCTAATTCCGTTGATGGGCTTGTAGCTTATTATACACTTGATGAGACAGTCTCTACCAATCAGTTTGAAAATAAGGCAGAAGGAGTAACTGCTCCTAACGCTGAATGGGAGACCGCTACATACCAGTCTCTTTGGGGTAATGGTGAGGTTTACAAACAGAGCACATCTGTGGAATCTCCCACACTTATTGAGTCAGACCGTGTGTTAGGTCCTAAAGAAAAATATACTGTAACTTACTATCAACCAATTGGCGGTACAATTACAGTGACCCACAACGGCATCGAAGTGGTTTCGGGCTCTGAGGTAGATGAAGGCACGGTGCTTACGGTAGTGGCTACACCCAATGCCGGTTATGCACTTTTAGCTTTGTATGCCAACGGTGCAGAACTTATCGGAAGTAATTACACCGTAAACTCTGATGTAACTTTTGACGCTGACTTTGAAGAAGGTGGCGAATACTGTATCCCGTCTCCAATATCCGGTCGTACAAATGGAACTAACACCACCAGTAGTCGTGGTATTACATCACTTGCTGTATCTTGTGGCGAAAATAGCATTACAGTATCAGGTCAGGGTACTTCTGGTACTCGTGCCGTATATGCTGACCGAACTGCAAATATTCTTACTGTTGAACCGGGTGCTACAGTCACAATCAATACTACCGGTAGTGGTGAATGGATGAACACGTTCATCTTTGTGGATTTCGATAAGAACGGATTTACTAACGATGACCGGGTATATTCAGATCCTACCGGCATTGACCCTTCCACCAGTGATAGTTATGACAATACTTATGCAGGTACTCGCACATTCACAGTGCCTTCTGACCTTGCTCCCGGAAAGTACCGTGTACGTTATATGGTGGACTGGGACGGTATATCTCCTTGTCAGTATGGTCAATCCAGCAAAGACAACGGTGAGGTAATCCTTGATTTTCTCCTATCAGTGCCTCTCCCCGCTAAGACTTACACTGTGACTATACCGGAGATAGCTAATGGTACTATAGTTGTCAAAAATGGTGACGTAGTGGTTAATAGCGGTGATAAGTTTGAATTTGGCACAGTACTCACATTCGAGGTTACTCCGGCTGAAGGTTACGAACTTGTAAATATCACTGCCGATGGCGTAGCAATCGAAGGCAATAGTTTTACTCTTAAAGATAATGTAGAGTTTGGCGCCACCTTCGCAAAGCAGACCTTCACAGTCACTATCCCCGAGACCATCAACGGTGGTAAAGTTGTAGTCAAGAACGGTGAG
>CAZZFD010000038.1:0-9898 GCA_964653375.1 uncultured Bacteroides sp. | reverse complement strand
TTACGCTCACTAAGCCCTGATATAGGATTTGGCACAACTTGCCTATGTTTTGGAACAAAATCCGGTGATTTTTGCCCCTATTTTGAAACATTTTTATTAGATTTGTGCGATAATTATAATCTTTAAGGGTGTGGATATGAATACATTTAAGCGCGATATAGAGTCAAAACTTACGGAATGGAAAGATTCGCCATTTCGTAAACCGTTGATACTCAGGGGTGCGCGACAGGTGGGTAAAACTACTGTGGTCAATCAGTTTTCAGTTAACTTTGATAATTATCTGTATGTCAATCTTGAAGACCCAATGTTGGCTGCATTATTTCAGGATACGATGAAAACTGAAGATTTGATAATGACAATATTTGCGGCCAAAGGTCTAATGCGTAAGGAGGGGACTACGCTATTGTTTATCGATGAAATCCAAAATTCGGTTCAGGCAATGGCGCGGCTCCGATACTTTTATGAGGAGATGCCTGATTTATATGTCATTGCAGCCGGTTCGTTGTTGGAAAAATATACAGGGAGTAATGTTTCGTTTCCGGTAGGCAGAGTGGAATACCTTGCCATGCGCCCCTGTTCTTTCCGAGAATTTATGGTAGCTATGGGGGAGACGGCTTTAAGAGATTTTATTGCTGAAGCTCCTGAAAAAAGTGTTGCCCTTCATGTCAAATTGCGCGATTTGTTTTTGAAATATTCCATCATAGGAGGAATGCCGGAGATAGTGCGAGCGTTTGTCATGACCAAGGATATAATGTTACTCAATCCGTTATTTAGCTCATTGTTAGGTGGATATAAAGATGATTCGGAAAAATATGCTTCTACGAAAACGGAGCGTGAGGTACTCCGGCATATTCTTAATGCCGGGTGGAGTAAAGCCGGTGAAACGATAAAGCTGGTTCATTTTGCTGAGAGTGATTATCGCTCCCGCGAGGTGGCCGAGGCGTTTCAATTGCTTGAAAAGGCATTGTTGCTGGAATTGGTATATCCAACTACATCCACCGCGTTGCCGGCGTTACCGGATAAGAAGAGGTCGCCTAAGTTGTTGTGGTTCGATAGCGGTCTGGTCAATTATGCTGCGGGGATTCAGCGCGATGTGCTCTTTTCAAATGATATTCTTGATATTTGGAAAGGAAGATTCGGAGAGCAGATAGCCGGACAGGAGTTGCTTTCACTCAGTTATGATATCGATGATAAACGTATGTTTTGGATTCGCAATAAACCGGGGTCGACAGCGGAGGTGGATTTTCTTTATAAAGTTAATTCCACTTTGGTTCCCATCGAGGTTAAGACTGGTCATAACGCCCATCTGCGCTCCATTCATTCATTTGTTGATAATTCCGATGAGTGCTCACTGGCGGTGCGTATATGGTCAGAACCATATTCTGTCAACGAACTAACCACATCAACCGGGCGAGCATTCAGATTAATTAATCTTCCTTTTTATTTGATAGGTTTCTTGCCGGATATTATCGGGAAATATATAGAATAATCATTGTTGCCTATGTTTTGGAACAAAATCCGGTGATTTTTGCCCCTATTTTGAAACATTTTTGTTCGTTTTGCTGAGATGATGGCTTTGTTTGACAGAAACAGACCGATTGGATTACTGCGGTTTTGGGTGTGGCTGACGGTGGGCTACAGCCTGATTTTCACTACGATTGACTTTTGGGGTTCACCGGTGTCCGGTGCAGTCGGTCTTGTCTCTCTGGTCGCTCAGGCGGTTACTGTGGCATTGTGCACTGCCGGTGTATTGGGATTGATGGTTCTCAACCGGATAATTTTTTCGCTGACTTTTACACCGCTGCTGCTTCTATCCACGGTGTTGGGCTACTATAAAATCATTATGGATGTGTCTTTTACGCCGATGCTTCTCGATTTGGTGATGGTCACTGATCTTAAGACTGATTTGACGGTGCTTACACCTGCGGTGGTGGTTCTGACGGTTGGGTCGTCAATAGCAGGGGTAGCGATTACTATGATAAGGTGGCGCAGGGTAGAAGGGTGGCGAATTACTTATCGCAATCATCGGAGAAATCTGCTGCTGATGCTTGCCGGCTGTGTGACGCTGACCGTGCTGCCGGGATATGTAAGGCGCATCAATCAGCCGGTAATGAATCGAATGCCGTATGTATTTTATTATGCAACAAGTCTTTATGTGGAGAACCTTCGTTGTGTGGCTGATTCGCGCCCTGCTTTTGACATGGTTGAAGTCGTGGCAGGTATAGAGCCGGTCGATGTGGTGGTTGTGATAGGAGAGTCGCTCCGAGCCGATCATCTGGGGATAAACGGATATCCGCGTTGTACCACACCGCGATTGTCGCTCGACACGGCAGTGGTGTCGTTTCCGCATATTAAGTCGGTTCACAGCTTCACGCATGTGAGCGTGCCGCATATTTTGACTCGTGCTGATTCTATCCATCAAGAGATAGCCTATGAAGAGCCTTCGTTTATCTCTCTTTTTAAGAAGGCGGGATATCGTACGGCATGGTTTGCCAATCAGGACAATCTTTCGACCTACGTTTATTTCATGCATGAGGCTGATACGCTGGTCTACGGCAATGCCGTGAAAAACACCTATAATTTCGGGTCGTGGTATGATAGCGATATGATTCCGGCTATAGGTGATTATCTTATCTCTGATTCATCGAAGCCGCGTCTGGCTGTGGTCCACACCATAGGGTCGCACTGGTGGTATAATTCTCATTATCCTGATTCACTTGCATGTTTCAAGCCTGAGGCTGATTCGCGGGTGATTTCAGAACTCTCCGATGAGCAACTTATCAATTCGTACGACAATACTATTGTGGCCACTGACTTATTTTTGGCGCAGCTTATTGATATGATTCGACAGCGCAATGCACTTCTTATCTACATTTCCGATCATGGTGAAGCTCTGGGAGAAAATGGAGTGCGGCTTCACGCCTCCGACTGTCCGCAGCTACATAATCCGGCTTGCATGGTATGGTATTCATCGCTATATGCCGGGTTGTATCCTGAGCGTGTGGCTGCTCTTCGCGCCAATGCTTCGCACTCATATTCCACCGATATCGTATTTCACTCAGTTCTTCACGGTGCCGGATTGCAAACTGCGGTTGCCGATACCACATTAAGTATTTTCTGTTATGGACGTTGATAGATCATCAAATCGGCACCGCATCGTATGGGTCGATTATTACAAGAGTTTTGCCATATTTTTAGTGGTACTCCTACATTCCGGTGGCTATTATGTGGTGAACAATACGATCAATGCTTTCATTATACCTGCGTTTCTCTTCATGTCGGGTTATTTGTTTTCCTACCGGAGACATCCATTTTACAGACCGTTTGTCTATAAACGATTCCGTCAGCTTGTCGTCCCCTATCTCTGGATAGGAGCCATAGCGTATCTGCTGTGGGTGATGGTGTTGCGTCATTACGGTTCGGGCCATGACAACACTATGACCTGGTATACGCCCGTTATAGGTACTTTGGGCGGTTTCCCGTCATTAATCGTCCAGGATATTCCCTTGTGGTCATTGCTGGCATTTTTTATGGTGGAATTATTATATTATCCTATGCGCAGATACATAGGTAGCGACTGGTTGTCTATCGCAGTGCCGCTGATTGTTTCAGTATTAATGTTGTTGACTATACCCGACAGGCTGTCTTGGTTGCCGTTCTGTCTGGGTCCCGCCATCTGTGGCATGTCATTTTATGCTTTTGGACAGTGGTGTGCCAATCACGGCGATTGGCTCCGTTTTCTTTTCCGCATCAATTTGCCTCTGTTGATTTTGGCGATTGCAGCACTTGCCGTATGTGTGATATATAATAATCCGGTGTCATTCTTTATTTGCCGTGTTGGTCAGTTGCCGCTGTTCTTTTTGGGAGCGATAGCCGGAATAGTGATGACAGTGCAGATTTCGCTTATAACGGCTTACCTGCTGAAACAGCACAAGCTGATTACGTTTATTTCAAAGGCTACACTGCCGGTGTGCGGGTTTCATATCCTGATGTTTTCCTTAATAAAAGGAGTCGCTTATTTCGGTTTCGGCATCGCTCCCGACATATTTTATTCATCGCTGCCGTGTGGATTTTTACTTGCAGTGATTGCTTTCGGCCTTTCGCTTTTGGCATCGTGGATGATATTCCGCTATTTTGATTTTCTTATCGATAAAAAGTAGTGCTTATAGCGGGAACTGCGGGGAGCCTGTTTACATCAAATTCCGCTATCAGCTCTGAGGCAGTGCAGGGTACGGGTTCAGGAATCAGACCGGCAATATGGCCGAGCCAACCTATTATTTCACGTGCTGTCATGCGGCTTCGCATCGATTTCATGTCGGCAGCTCCATCTCTTTTCGACAGACGTACGCCATTCTCATTACATAGCAGCGGGATGTGCAGCCACCGCGGAGGCTTGTAGCCGAGCAGACGGTAGATATATGTCTGTTGAGCCGCCGACTCTATCAAGTCACTGCCTCGTACCACTTCGTTAACACCCATCAGCGCGTCGTCGACCACTACAGCAAGTTGATATGACCACGCACCGTCGGCACGCCGCAGTACAAAATCACCGCATTCGCGCTCAAGCATCACCCGCTGGTGGCCATATAATTCATCGGTAAATTCTATTAGTTCATTGTCCACCCACAGGCGTAGCGACTGATTTTTTGCTATCGGTTCATGACACGGCATCAGGGCAGGTTTGCAACGGCGGTTATATATCAGCCTGCCGTCGGAAGCGTGTGGTGCATCGAGCGACCGTAGGTCGGAGCGAGTGCAACAGCACCCGTAGACTCGTCCGGTGGACATAAGCTGCTCAAGAGCCCATTCATAATATATGTCGCGTTTACTTTGGCGATACGATATTTCACCCTTGCGGCTGTCGTAACCGCCCTCATCCCAATCAAGTCCGAGCCAATGCAGGTCATCTTCTATCAGCCGGGCATATTCAGTTTTTGACCTCTGAGGGTCAAGATCCTCGATGCGTAAAATCCAGGTTCCGTCAGTCTTGCGTACCGAAAGCCATGAAATAAGTGCCGTCAGTAGATTGCCGGCATGCATGCGCCCTGACGGAGATGGAGCAAAGCGCCCGCGTTTTCGGTCATATTTATCAGATGAAATCATATCATAAAGTTAATCAAAATCAGTAAAAAACATGTATTGTCAGGAACTAAAATTAGTAAAAAAATCACCATTAATATTTTTTAACACAAATATTTTGTATTTGTTTTGTAATTATTCCGTAACAATGTTTACCTTTATGCGCTTCAACTATCGAAATCATATTTATCACAAATTATAATAATTTAATTTAACCTATAAATACATGAAAAATTTACTACTTTTTGGTGCTATTACCGGTGTAGCTGTAATTCCTGTACAAGGTCAAAAAATTACAGGCGATTACCTCACATGGCCTGACGGCAGCCAGCTGACCACTTATGTGACTCAGTGGAATGGTGGTAACGGCCAGCTCACAGTTAACAATCAGGTATGGGAAGATGAAGAGTTCTTTACCTCCCGTGTAAAACCGCGTTATCGTTTTATCGACCGTAATACTCAGGTTTACTCGACTATCAACGATGACAATGACAAACGTTGTATTTTCTGGGTACCTATAGGTGATGCACCTAACGGTAAGTTTAATTCCAACGCTCATCCGGCAGGCACACTCGATGGTGAAGTGTTCTCGATGTGGTCATACATCGATCATTATGGCGATTGGACCAGTGGACAGGGTTTTGTGCCCGGTGTATTTGCTGATGCCGCTCACAAAAATGGTGTTGCTGTTTCCGGTGTAGCCCAACCTGCGTTTGGCAGCATCTCTGACGGTTGGAAAACTGCCTTCCAGTCATTCGGTTCATGCAATGCTGAAGCTCTTGGTAAATTCCTTATGTACCACGGTGTTGACGGATTGGGATACAATTCCGAATGGTCAGGTTACGCTCCTACCGAACTTATCAATATCCACAATTCCTTAAAGACCTATATGGCTACAAGAAATCCGCTTTGGGAAGTTATCTGGTATGCAGGAACTACTGATGGCGGCTCTTGTAACTTTGACAAGGGTGTAGGTACTTCCGGTGGTAATACCAAACTTTTCCAAGGTGCTTCCATGTTCCTTAACTACAACTGGAACAATGAGTCCACCATGTCCAACTCCATATCTTATGCAGAATCCGTAGGGCGCAATCCATTCTATATCTATGCCGGTATGAACCAGCAGGGTGGCGAGCCTAAATCCGGCGATAACTATCCTATACTTAAGAACTATAAATATTCTATCGGTCTTTGGGGTGCCCACAACTTCAATATGTTTTGGGAAAGCCGCAATGGCAATGGCTCATCTAATGAAGCCATGCAGCGTACTTATATCAACTCTATCGAGAACTTCTTCGGTAACGCTCCCCGCAACCCGGCTATCCGCAAAGCTATCAAGACTAACCGTGCTCACCGCGCTCTTTCCGACTGGGCAGGTCTGTCAAGCATGATGTCGGCCCGTTCAGCTCTGAGCTGGACCATAGCCGATGAACCTTTCATCACTTACTTCAATCTCGGTAACGGTAACTTCTTCAACTGGCGCGGTGTCCGTGTCAGCGATAACGAATGGTATAACCTTGGCGTACAGGACTATCTTCCCACATGGCGCTGGTGGTTCGCTCCAAGTCCCCTCAACGGCAATATTTCTGAAAACGACGTGCATCTGACTGCCGACTTCACCTGGGAAGACGCTTATATGGGCGGTTCCTGTCTGCAAGTGGCCGGTACTACCACTGAAGAATATCTCCATCTGTTCAAGACTAATTTCAAAATTGAAAAAGGTCAGGTAATCCGTGTAATCTACAAACTCGTAGAAGGTGAAGGCGATGTAGCTCTCATGATTGGTGCCGCCGGCTCATCTGCAAAATCGACTCCGAAATACAAATCACTCTTCACCAAAGCTAAATCGGCCGAAGTTCTGGATAAGAGTTTCGATGAAGGCTGGCAAGAAACTGTCATCTCTATCGGTACAGGCGAATACAACCTTTGCAAGGACACAGGTCTCGGCTTCATCGGTCTGCAGGTTAAGAATGCCAACAACATGAAGCTCCTCCTCGGTGGTATAGAATTGGTTACAGATAAGAATTATACAGCCAAGACCCCGAATACACCTATCGTTACCAACTCAAAAGTTATTGATAACAACTTTAACGGTGTTTCTGGCAAACTTTTCTGGAAGATGACCGGACACGGTAAAGCCGTCGGCGAACCCGTCTACAACTCCGATGTCAATACTTCGTTATTCAAGATATATGCTAAAGAAGAAGGTGGCGAACCTCAGTTCATCGGTGCCACTACTTCATGGGCAGGTTTCGTGTTCCATGCACCTAACACTGATCCTTCCAAGAAAATCAGCTTCGGTGTGAGCGCCGTAGGTCTTGACTACAAGTCAGAATCAGCTATCGCATGGGGTACGGAATTAACAAAAGGTTCCTATGTTCAGTCAGATGAAATCCTGCTGTCCAAACCTACCATCAAACCCAACGAAGGCTTCACTATCTACTATGCTGATCCGAAACACACTGTTTCCAATTGGGCACTTTACAATCAAAAAGGACAGAAAGTGGCTTCAGCCAACAGCTCACTTGAGCTTGATGTTCCTTCGGGTCTGTCAAGCGTAGCCGGATATGACCTCAAAGTTGATGAAGGCACTGCCAACGAACGCGTACTCCCCTATTTCGTGCAGGTATCAAGCGAGGCCGTAGGTGCTATTCCCGAAATCTATACTCTCTCGATAAATGATGAAGATGTCACTGAGGTAAGCGAAGTGGAAGTGACATTTGGAGAAGAAGCTACATTTGCTTACACCGGGCGTGATGCTGACGGTAACGCTTCCCGCGCTCTCCGCCTCAACGAACAGTATATCGGGACTTCTATAGGTGACCTCGGTTTGCAAGGTGCAAAATCATTCTCTATCGCAGGCTGGTTCCGCTTCGACAAATTCCCTGAAAAAGACTTCAATTTCTTCAACGTTTCCAATAAGGCAGGCGCATGGCCTCAGAACACTTGGGGCTGGTGCTGGAACCATGTTTCTCCCGACGGCAAGATTTCATGTATATTCCGTGGCGCTTCCACAGATTCAAGCTCTCCCGGCGAGTTGCACTATGAATTCCCCAACACTACTCTCAAACCCGAGGCTTGGACTCACATTGCCTACGTTTGTGAATATGCTACCCAGGGCTTCCGTCTGCATCTTTATATCAATGGCGTTAAGCAGGAATCAACTTGGTTCCAGTATGCTGTAGGTAACCAACCGGCAAAAGGTAATAAGTATTCTAACAAGACTACCGATGATTATTGTGCCGGTCAGACTTATGCTGTAGCCGCTACTGACGATATCTATTTCGGTGGTCCTGCTTATCAGGGTGCAGCTGTTGACGGTATCGTAGACGACTTCCAGATCTGGTTCAAAGCCATGACTGCTGAGGATGTGAAGAAATCAATGGAGGGTCTTGATCCCAACAACCTCCCCGACGGCGTGGCTTGTCTCTGGGACTTTGAGTCAGCTCCTAACGCCGACAACTCATTCTTAGCTATAGGTTCTCGCCCAGGCGTTCCCGGTTATTCATTTGATTTCAAGGGCAACGAACAGGAGGGTAAAGCTACCAAGCAGATCAACAGCCCCACATTCGCTTCCGGCTGTCCGTTCCTCACCGGTACTGCATTCCCCATCGAGACCAAGGCTTCTTGGAGCTCATCTGATCGCAAGACAGAGTTCTCTACCGTGGCATCTCGCGCTACTAATGAAGGTGAAGCCGGTGCCGCTAAGGTGAATTTCGCTAAAAAAGGTGAACATACCATCACTCTTACTCTCGAAAACGGCTGGGGTTCGGTTTCTCAGGAATATCCGTTGATTAATGTCACTTCACTCGGTGCTATCGATGAAGTAGGCGGTAACTCCGGCACTGTGGAGGCTTACACTGCCGATAAGACTCTCTTCGTAGAATTTGGTGATGCAGGCAACTACCGTATCGACGTTTATAATGCAGCAGGTCAGCTCGCAGCTTCTCGCAATCGTGAAGCAGTGACCGGTGAGTATGCTCGCATTTCCCTTCCCGTTGCAGGTGTCTACGTAGTCCGTATCATGAAGGGTAACGAAATCGTACGTACAGTCAAAGTGGCCAACAACTAATCGCGGTTATCACGACTCGTCCAATAACAATCACTGACGGTGCATAGCTTTACTTGAGCTGATGCACCGTCAGCCATTTTATACTCCGGTGTTTTATTTGCATTCGCCAAGGTAAAGTATTATCTTTGCAATAATTAAATAATATTAAACCTTACAATAAGTAGATATGGAAGAAACTAATCTTACTCCCCCGGAAGTGCCTTCACAGACAAGCGGTGCACCTCAGATTATTATCAATAATACTGTGCCTCAAAAAAATGGCATGGGCACGGCAGGGTTCGTACTCTCGTTGATTGGCTTGCTGTTTTGCTGGGTTCCTTTTCTCAATATATTGCTTTGGATACTCGGTCTGGTGTTTTCTATCATAGGCGTTACCCGTCAGCCCAAGGGTCTTTCTATTGCAGGTATCGTGCTGTCGGCTGTAACTTTAATTGTGTTTATAGTCTGTCTCATAGTTGCTCTGTCGGTCTACGATGATATCCGCAACTATCCGCAGCTGTATTATTAAGAATCCGGCAAGTATATTTTGACACGTTAGATATTTCCGTCAATAACATTGCGCACCTATATAGTATAGGTGCGTTTTTCAGTATTTAAGCCGTGGTTTTGCAGTTGTCTCACTCCAAGATTCGGTTGGGGACAGTGATTGAAACGGTGAAAATACAAAAATCGGTGGGACTCACGTCTCACCGATTTTTGCGCTTCAGGATGGGCTTGAACCAACGACCCCCTGATTAACAGTCAGGT
>CAZZFD010000037.1:0-10683 GCA_964653375.1 uncultured Bacteroides sp. | reverse complement strand
TTAGGTTAAAATTCAACTTTAAATTTTTGTGGTTGAATAATCCGGTTTAAGTTGTTATAGGTGTCAATATATTTTCTCCCTGCCGGTATTGGGCGTGGGAATCCATGTAAATATACTGTCCTATTCGAGAACCTTTCAATGAAAGGAATTGCAATTATGTAGGAGCGGTGAATTCTGACGAACCCGTTGTCGGGAAGCATAGATTCGATTTCCCTCATCGTTATCTGCGGAATCACCGTAGGATTATCCTTGCGGTATATCTTCACATAATTATCCATTGCCTCGATGACAATTATGTCATTCAGATTGACCACAACATTCTTATGATCAGCTTTCAGTGTGATACTCCCGACTGATGAATCCGCCTCCTTAAGTTGAAGGTATCTTTTGGCTTTCTCCATCGCCTTTTCAAAACGAGGGTAGAAGATCGGTTTATGAAGAAAATCCACTGCGTCTACATTGAAACCTTCCAACGCATAATTGGCATAGGCTGTCGTGAAGATAAGACATGTCCCTTCCGGCAGTTCCTTTGCCAATGCGATTCCGTTGTGTGAATTCATTTCAACATCAAGAAATACTATATCGGGCTTTGTTGACTGAATTAATTCCATGCCGGCTATAGGAGAGGTGAAACAAGTGAGCTCAATCTCTCCATAACGTTTGCAGTATTCTTTGATTATATTCAGGGCAATAGGTTCGTCATCTATTGCCACACATCTTATACTTGCCATGAGTGAATACAGAGTGTTACGTGATAGGAAACGCCATCATTCGCGATATCCATCTTATGATTACCGGGATAAAGGAGCTCAAGCCGTTTTCGACAATTCTCAATCCCCATGTGTTCACCAATCCGTTTTACGGGGAAAATATGATTGACAGTTGAGAAAACAAGTTTTCCGCTTCTCTCAGTCAGGGAGATTGATATCTCGCTTTTTTCGACAGGAGATATTCCGTGTTTAAAACAATTCTCTACAAATGTCACCAAAAGCATCGGGGGCACTTGGAAGGCGTCATTCTCGATGTTAATATTTAGACTCACTTTTGTCATTTCGTTTAATCGCAATGATTGCAATGCAACGTATTCACGGATATACTCAGCCTCATCTGCCAAGGGCACGAAGTCACGGTGTGACGTAGTGTGTATATAGCGCAACATTGAGATATACTTCTCAAGTGACTCCATTGCTTTGTCATCGTGGGTGAGAAAAAGTCCGTAGAGTGAGTTAAGGGTGTTGAACATGAAATGGGGCTTTATTTGTGCCTTATACAGTTCGATTTCAGCCTTGTCACGTTCCGCCTCCACAGCCCTGCGTCTTGCTCTCTGCAAATTGGCTTGGGTGAGCAACCCGATAGCGAAACTGAACGCCTCAACTATCATAAAGAGTGACCACACGGCTTGCTGATATTGGAGCACTGCGGGGAAAATCCTGGTGATGCCTATATCATGGATGTTAGGTTCCGGATTGTAGAGTGTCACCATTGAAAAGCCATAAGTGATGCCCACTGAAACTATGATCAATCCAATACCTATCCATCGCTTTTTAGAATCCTTGAATAACAATGGGACAGTGAAAATCCTGTTAAGCAGATAGAGGAGATAAAGCCATACCACAAGAGCGACTACAAACTCTGTGAAACGATAAAACCACCTTTCCATCGGAAAAATCATTACCATTACCGGCAATACGATAAGGCAGAAGGCGAGATCGATGTGTCGGGTTAGATTCTTCATGGGGGATGTTTTACGGATTTATGAGGTTGCAGATACAAAGTTAAATGTTTTTCTTTTAATGGCATAGGATATTTTCTGCCATTCACCATCACATACGCGCTGTTGACCATTTTACATTATGACTCTTATTCAGACGATAGGTTTAATTGTCTAATTTTGTCAAAATTCTTATAAAAATGACAGTAAAAACTTTCATAGATCGTCCGATACTCGCCGGTGTCATATCGGTGCTTATCCTAATCCTTGGTGTGATTGGATTGCTCCGGCTTCCTATTGAACAATTCCCTGATATTGCTCCGCCAACCGTGAGAGTACAAGCCACTTATACAGGAGCGAATGCGGAGACGGTGATGAAAAGTGTGATCGTACCACTTGAGGAGTCGCTTAACGGTGTGGAGGATATGATGTATATGACGTCCACGGCTACCAATACCGGCGTAGCATCCATATCCATCTACTTCAAACAAGGGACAGATGCAGATATGGCTGTGGTGAACGTGCAGAACCGTGTGGCTTCTGCTCAAGGTTTATTACCGGCAGAGGTGACCAAGAGTGGTGTGACTGTCAGAAAACGTCAGACCAGCACCTTGAAGTCTATCACTCTCTATAGTCCTGATGACTCTTACGACACGAAGTTTCTGACCAACTACATGAAAATCAACATCGAACCACAGATCTCGCGAATTGCAGGTGTGGGCGATGTAAATGTTTTCAGTGCTGAATATGCCATGCGAATCTGGCTCGATCCGGCAAAGATGTCGCAATATGACTTGATGCCTTCAGACGTGAATAAAGTACTTGCAGAGCAAAACTTGGAATCGCCAACGGGTACGCTTGGGGCAGAGTCAATGAATACTTTTCAGTATGTGTTGAAATATCGCGGACGTTATGAAGATGTAGAAGAATACGAGAACCTTGTTGTCAAGGCTTTGCCCGATGGAGGTGTTTTGAGACTTAAAGATATTGCTACCGTGGAATTGGGTGCGGTGGACTATGCTATGATAAGTGAAACCAGCGGGCATCCTGGAGCCAATGCAATGATTGCGCAGACTGCAGGCTCAAATGCGAATGAGGTAATAAAGCAGATTGATAAGACCCTTGAGGAGCTGAGAAAGCAACTACCGCCGGGAATGGTATTGACCGACATATCCAGTACAAAGGACTTTTTGGATGCCTCGATAGAGAAGGTAATCGAAACTCTTGTAATAGCATTGATATTGGTGGTGTTGGTGGTTTATCTTTTCTTACATAATTTCAGGACTACTCTTATTCCTGCAATCTCGATTATCGTTTCTCTCACCGGCACGTTCGCATTCCTCTATGCAGTGGGATTCTCCTTGAATATGCTTACTTTATTTGCCATTGTCCTTGTAATCGGTACAGTAGTTGACGATTCCGTTGTGGTGGTAGAGGCTGTACAAGCGAAATTTGAGGAAGGGGAACCGGATCCATACCAAGCCACTGTGTCGGCAATGGGTGGACTTTCAGCAGCTCTCATCACCACAACTATTGTGTTTATGGCAGTGTTTATTCCGGTGTGCTTTATGGGTGGAACGACCGGAACATTCTACAAGCAATTCGGTCTGACAATGGCTGTAGCGGTAGGTATCTCGTTGATAAACGCTATGACTTTATGCCCTGCCTTGAGCGCATTGCTTATGCGACCGACAAATCCCGATGCCAAATCATCATTCAAAGCACGTTTCCACTATGCTTTCGATAAATCCTTCGTGACAGTGGTTGGTCAGTACAAAGGCGGATTGAAATTCCTTTTTAAGAACCGCTGGGTTGTAGCTACCCTCTTTGGATTATCAATTATCGGTTTGGTATGGCTTGTCTCTACTACTAAGACCGGTCTTGTGCCTCAGGAGGATATGGGTACGATAAGCTTGAATGTACAAGTGGCTCCCGGGAGTAACCTGGCGGAGACTGAAAAGGCAATGGATGAGGTGGAGAATGCCATCAAAGATATCCCGGAGATTTATATATATTCACGTGTCACCGGAAAGAACGCACGCCACGAACAGTCGGCATCAGCGGGCTCGTTCAGCATCAGATTACGAGACTGGAGTGAGCGCAAAGGTTCTGAACATGACATCAATTCTGTAATAAAGGAGATCTATAAACGTACCTCCTCGATTGCATCAGCTCAAATTCGAGTGTCGCAGTCGCCTATGATCTCAGGGTACGGCACCGGCAGCGGTTTTGAGCTTTATGTGCAGGACCGCTCAGGCACTACCACAGATGAGCTATTGAGCGTGACAAGAACTTTCATCGACTCACTGAATAATCGCCCGGAAATTTCCCGCGCCTATACCACCTTCGATACTAAATATCCTCAGTATATGGTGGAGGTAGATGCCGTTAAGTGTCTTCAGATGAATGTTTCTCCTGCTGATGTGCTGTCAACACTTGCAGGTTATGTGGGAGGAAGTTATGCTTCTAATTTAAACCGCTTCACCAAACTATATCGTGTAATGGTGCAAGCTTCGCCCGAAAGTCGCCTCGACACTGAATCATTGAAAAGTATGTTCGTAAGAACTTCTTCAGGCCAGATGGCTCCGTTAGATAACTTTATTACTCTTACGAGGGTTTACGGTTCGGAAAGCCTCTCGCGATTCAATCTCTTCCCCTCAATCTCAGTATATGGGGAGCAAGGTGAGGGTTATAGCTCCGGAGAAACATTGAATGCTATTAAAGATGTTGCAGCAAAATATCTGCCTTCCGGATTCGGATATGAGTTCGGCGGAATGTCGAGAGAGGAATCCTCTACGGGTAATACAACGGTGATAGTGTTCAGTATTTGTCTTGCATTCATCTACCTTATACTCTGTGCGCTTTATGAAAGCCTTACTGTGCCGTTAGCGGTCATAGCTGCAGTGCCTATGGGCTTGGCAGGATGTTTCCTCTTTGCAAGATGGTGGGGTCTTGAAAATAACATCTATATGCAGATTGGTCTGATTATGTTGATAGGTCTGTTGGCAAAGACAGCTATTTTGCTTACGGAATATGCCAGTGCGCGAAGAAAAGAGGGTATGGGCTTGGTGGCTTCTGCGATTTCGGCGGCTAAAGCACGTTTCCGACCGATCATCATGACCTCTGCTACAATGGTGTTCGGTATGTTGCCATTGATGTTTGCCACAGGTGTGGGTGCCAATGGCAATATATCTGTGGGCGTAGGTACGGTGGGAGGTTTGCTTTTCGGAACACTTGCGTTGCTGTTCATGGTGCCTGTGTTCTATGTGATATTCCAATATCTCCATGAGCGGATAATACCTAAAAATAGGGGTAAGAGACCCCAAACAAAATGATGAGTGTACTGCTTGCGGAGCGTTCCGCAAGCAGTTTTTAAATATCCGCAAGCAGTTTGCCCGTATAAATATGTAATTCGCCAATTTTATATAAGTTTTACAATTTGGTAGTTAGTTGAATTTCATATTCTTATTAGGGTAGATACTTAATTTTAGGTATTTTTTGACATTTATAATCTTCCGAACTTTGTAGTCGAAAATAAATGAATATATGGCGATTTGGAAGAAATTAATTTACTTGATAACACTATACATCACCTTTGCCTGCTATGCAAAAGCTGACAATGGGATGATTTCAGGAAAGGTACTTTCTATTGACGGAGAACCGATTGATTATGCCAACGTGTATCTGAAAGGGACAAAGTTGGCGTGTACCACCAACGAAAAAGGCTTATACCATCTATCAGCTCCGGCAGGAGAATACACCATAATCTTTTCTTCGGTAGGCTTTGAAGAATATGAGGAAAAAATCAAGATTTCTGCAAATGAGCGTAAGAAGTTGAATGTGAAACTTAAATCCTCTTCACAACTTGCAGAAGTAATAGTTGTAGGCAATCCCCTTAGCAAAGTTAAGAATTCGGCATATAATGCAACGGCGGTCAACACACGTGATATGGTCAATACCACCAAGACACTGAGCGAAGCCCTAAATAAAGCTCCGGGGATGAAGATCCGTGAGAGCGGTGGTGTAGGTTCCGATATGGCTGTCACTATGGATGGTTTTTCCGGTAAGCATGTAAAGGTGTTTATTGACGGAGTTCCACAAGAGGGAGTGGGAAGTTCTTTTGGATTGAACAATATTCCGGTGAATTATGCAGAGTGCATTGAAGTGTATAGAGGAGTGGTGCCGGTTGGATTCGGTGCCGATGCCATAGGTGGGGTAATAAATATAGTTACTCCGCGCCGGCAACGCAGCTGGTTTCTGGATGCGTCATATTCATTCGGTTCTTTCAATACCCACAAATCATATATCAATTTCGGACAGACCTTACGCAACGGCTTCAAATATGAACTGAACGCTTTTCAGAACTATTCTGACAATGATTATTGGGTGGATACCCCTGTGGAAGATTTCAATACCGGTGCAATCAACCGTAAAAAACTTGAACACGTAAAACGCTTTAACGACACTTACCATAACGAAGCTGTCATAGGTAAACTTGGATTTGTCAACAAAACCTGGGCGGACCGTCTTATGCTGGGTTTTACCTACTCGTATATGTATAAGGAGGTGCAGACAGGTGTCAGACAGGAGATTGTGTACGGCAAGAAACACCGTCACGGCTCATCTTTGATTCCAACGTTGGAATACTCAAAACGTAATTTAGGTGTTAAGGGTCTTGACGTATCCTTAAATGCCAATTATAATCGGGATAACACCATCAACGTTGATACAGCGTCGATGAAGTACAACTGGTTTGGCGACAAAGTCCCACTGAATGCACCGGGTGAGCAGTCATACCAATACTCAAAGGCTATCAACAACAACTGGACAGCTGCTGCCACGGTCAACTACCGTCTTTCTGAAAACCATGTTTTTACAGTCAACAACGTATTCAATACGTTCAATCGTACCAATGAGGACCTCCTTACTTTTCCGCATGCGAAAGATGAGTTTTCAAAGGTTACGACAAAAAATATTGCGGGAGTATCTTATCGATATACTCCTAACACCAAATTCAATCTGACTGTATTCGGTAAACAATATCATCAATATGTGTCAGGACCTATGGCATCCTCGTCGGCTCAGGATGTATATGAGCTTACATCACGCTCTGTGGATTATTTAGGCTACGGAGCAGCGGGTACATGGTTCTTACCCATTGGTTTCCAGTTGAAGGCATCTTATGAGAAAGCTTATAGGTTGCCCACCATTGAGGAGATGTTTGGAGATGAAGACTTGGAGGTGGGAGATATTGCCTTAAAACCTGAGTCGAGCCATAATCTCAACTTAAATTTAAGCTATAACACCGCTTTCGGCAGCAATACCATATATGCGGAAGCCGGTTTGATTTATCGTGATACACGTGATTACATCCAACGTAACATCATGGCATTAAGTGGAGGCAAATCAGCAGCTACTTATGTCAACTACGGTAAGGTGTCGACATTAGGAGTCAATGTATCGGCCCGCTTTAATTTTTCACGTTGGCTGAGCGTAGGAGGGAATTTCACCCAGATGAATGTGCGTGACAATATGAAGACGGCACAGGGCAGCACAGTGCCTAACTTAGCCTATCGCCAGCGTATGCCTAACCTTCCCTATATGTTTGCTGATACGGATGTGAATTTTTATTGGCACGGCCTGGGGAAGAAAGGTAACGTGCTGACGTTTACTTACGACAATCAATATACACATAGTTTCTGTTACTACACGGCTAACATAGGCTCAAACAACAGCGACTATATCGTGCCTGATCAGTTTGCCCACAACATTACCATCTCCTATGGTATCAAGCAGGGAAGGTATAACTTCTCGTTTGAATGTCGCAATCTTACCAATGCAAAACTGTATGATAATTTCAGTCTGCAGAAAGCCGGTAGAGCTTTCTATGGTAAAATCAGAATATACTTTGGAAATTAAGTAAAAATCAGAATTATTTTAGTAACTAATTAAACGACAACAAATATATGACACTTAGAAAATCAATGTATCGTGCCTTGACGATAGCTATGCTTCCGGCGTTGGCACTCTGTGCTTGCTCAGACAATAATAATAATGATGAGCCGAATATACCCGGAAATGAGGATAACGTGAAAGGTAAATTCGCTTTTGCCACCACAATCGAAAGCACCAACGGCACAGCTTACGATCTAATCACAGGGGAAACTCTCGACAACGGTACACTTACAACTGTTAACAACGGTTTGCTTAATGAGGGTGCTACCCAATGGGTGTTCTACAAGAACTATCTCTATGCTTTGACCTATAATCAGGGAAATGCCGGCACTACAAGAAGTTACATTCTCGATTCAACCGGCGAGATGCACCCTCGCAGCATAGAATACCGTATCAGCCGCTTCTCTTCCTACGGTGCATATAATGACGATATCATAACAATGTCAACAGGTGAGGGACCGGCTGCATTTGCCGACAGTGAGGGTTATAAACCCATGACCTTGCTTGTGACCTATCTGAACGTGATAAATGAAACTTCAAAAACCAACGATACTTCCACAGGTAAGTACTCAATGGAAAACTTCCTCGGCAACGGTGAGTATGTCACGCTTGCAGGAGCTGAGCAGAGCGGTCAGAAGCTTTACTGCGGTGCAATCCCGATGGGCCTGAGCCAGTATGGTGTAGCATTTGACAATGGCAAGTGGGTGCGTCCCGGCTACGAACATCTTGTTCATCAGGAGGCAGGGGGTAGTGGTTCCGGGGCCTACAAAGCCGGAGAGTTGAACGGTACACAATATCCTGATGAATGTTGGGTAGCCATCTATGACAATGAGGATATGCTTCATCCGACACTTGCCAAGACCGACAAAATCAGCACTCCCTGTGGACGTTATCGCTCTCAGTATTATCAGACTGTCTGGGCTGCTGAAAACGGCGACATCTATGTGTTCTCTTCCAGCTACGCCAAGACAATGACCGATGACGGTCAGAAGACCACACTACCAGCAGGTGTTTGTCGTATCCCTGCAGGTAGTACGACGTTTGATGATTATTACTGCAATATCGAGGAGCAGACTCCCGGGGGAAACAGATCGTTTATGCGTTGCTGGCCGGCCGGAGGCAATTACTTTCTTATGATTATGTATGATCGCTCGCTCACGGAAGCCAATCCTGTGGCTACGGAATTGGCAATTTTCAATGCCACTTCTAAGAAGCTTACCTATGTGACAGGATTACCTGAGAATGTATCATCGGTCGGCAAGACTGTTTATAATCAGAACGGCAATGTTTACATTCCTGTGAATGTGGAAAATGAGCAACCGGCTATTTACGCAATCAACACAGCTACTGCCGTGGCTGTGAAGGGTGTGTCGATAGAGGCTACTGAAATCAATGGCTTCGGATATCTCACTCCTGTTGAATAATTATTATTTCGTATTTAAATACGTTATATAAGGAGTCAAATAATTTTATTGTAAAAGGTAGCAAAAAAGCCGTTATGATAAAGTTCTTCAGAAAAATACACCTTTGGCTATCGGTGCCATTTGGTATAATCGTCACTTTGATATGCTTTTCAGGGGCGATGCTCATTTTTGAGCCGGAAATAACCCGTGCTATACAGAGCAATGTATATTACGTAGATACGGTTAAGGATAACCCGATTGCGATGGGCGAATTGTTGGAGGGTGTGAAAGCCACATTGCCCGATAGCGTATCAATCACAGGGGTGACGGTCTTTAAAGATCCTTCGCGCACCTATCAAGTCAGTCTTTCCAAGCCGCGTAGGGCTTCCGTGTTTGTAGACCAGTATTCCGGAGAAATTACCGGTAAGTATGAGCGTATCGGTTTCTTCGGTACTATGTTTAAGCTTCACAGGTGGTTGCTTGATAGTGCCAATCCTCATGGAGACGGCGTGAAGGTTGGCAAAACGCTCGTAGGGATTTCTACGTTGATTTTTGTCATAGCTTTAATTTCAGGTGTAGTTATATGGTGGCCTCGAGCGCGTAATAATTTCAAAAAGAGCATAAGCATATCATTCGCACAAGGTTGGAAGAGCTTTTGGAAAGGCCTGCATGTGGCAGGGGGTATGTATGCTTTGATTTTTGTACTCGCTATGGCTTTAACGGGTCTTACATGGTCGTTTGACTGGTATCGTACCGCTTTCTATGCAGTATGTGGGGTAGAGCATACTCCGCGTAACATAGGACAAGCCGTACCCTCTTCAGATAAGAAAGAGGGTAACACAGAGCGCCGTAGACACGGTGGGAGCGGAGAGCGTAGCAGTCGTGGTGAGCGCAGTGAAAGAGGAGAACGAGGCACCGGGAGTGAGCGAGGCGGCAGAAGACATTCGGAATTTGGACGTTGGCAGCAGGTATATGACGAGCTGCAAGCTCAGAATCCTGAAGCTCCGCAAATCACAGTCGGTCCGGAGACAGCCTCAGTTACCCTCGGTAACACAGGTAATGGACGTGCAGCTAATCGTTACGAGTTCAACCGTCGCTCGGGAGAGGTGACCCTCGCATCCAAATACGCTGATTCAAATGAAGCAGACAAGTTGCGTGGTTGGATATACTCTGTTCATACCGGTAGTTTCGGTGGAATTATCACGCGTATTCTTTGGTTACTCGCTGCATTGTTGGGAGCTTCGCTACCTCTGACAGGTTATTACATCTGGATAAAGCATCTTAACAAAAAGAAAAAACCACATACTGCTGACCATCAGAAGCAAATGCGATAATCCGGAAATGAAATTATCCTAATTCCATAATCCTTAATCAGAATATAAGCTATTAGAGGACCAATATATAAGAACTGCACCCTGAGGCATTACCAGGGTGCAGTTCTTATTGGTATTTTGATAATATACTTTTTTATTATATAACAGCATTAATCGGCTGGGAAACGGGATTATTACCCTTTTTATTCCGGATGCCTAAAAATAGTGAAACTGAAGATTATCAGCAGTAGGCCAAGAAGAAAGTTTAGATAAGCGATGAGATTACTTTTGCTTCCATTCT
>CAZZFD010000036.1:0-11025 GCA_964653375.1 uncultured Bacteroides sp. | reverse complement strand
CTGTATGCGTATTCTCACAGATTGGATTTACGGCATCATTATCCCGAACTCACGTCTTTAAACACTTTCCAGGCATAATAGTTTATCAAAAATAGAAAAAAAATGATATTAAAACTATTCCATACCGTGCATAAAACATCCCATCACAGGCTTTACAAGCCAAAGATTAAACTAAAACGGTATTTGCACGTTTAATATTTAAAACCTGAAACACCAGCCGACATCCAACACTGGTTTACAGGTTTATTAAAGAATGAAAAATATGGCAGAACAATTCACCTCAAAGCATCTGATAGCCAAAGAGTATCAGTTGCCCATAATAGACAAAATATTTGATGCTTGTCAATTACCATTTGATAAGAACCCGTTTGTAGGCATGATTGGCGAAAGTCAGAAATTGCCCGGCTCTCAAATGGTGACAATCGACGGTATGGATGGAAACAAAATAGACCTTTACATTTGGCGACCGTCCAACCTTACTCGCAAAGGCCCCCTCCCCATATTATACTTCATGCACGGAGGCGGCTATCTGATGGGAGATGCCAACACAATGGCTACCAAGCCTGACGTGCTGACAGATGGATTGCAGGCGATTTTGGTAAGTGTCAATTATCGTCTGGCCACTGTGGCGCCTTTCCCTGCCGATCTGCATGACGCCTATTCAGGCCTTGAATATATCCACGACCATGCTTCGGACTATGGAGCAGACCCGACACGTATTGTCATTCTGGGCGAAAGCGCAGGCGGCGGCCTCGCTGCACGTCTGGCACTTTACAATCGCGACCACGGAAGAGTCCAATTGTGCGGCCAGGCACTGACCTACCCTATGCTCGACAGCCGCACCGGCACCGACAAGGATCCGATGCCCGACCCATTTGCCGGACAGTTGGTGTGGACCCCTGCTTATAACCGTCTTGGTTGGGAGACTCTGTTGGATAAACAGGAGCTGACTGAAAGTGAACTTCCCTATTACTCGGCATCTCTCGCTACAGACCTGTCAAATCTTCCTCCGACATTCATATCGGTCGGCACCCTCGATCTTTTCTGTATGTCATGTCTCGATTACGCCGCGCGGCTTTCCTGTGCAGGAGTGAATACAGAGCTGCTCACAATCCCGGGAGTATTTCATGGATTCGATATGTTAGGACCAGATTCTCCTCAAACACTGATGTACAATCAGCTTCGCGTCGCTCAGATCAAACGAATGTTTGGTGAATAACCGTTATGGATGCATCTCAGATTACACTGACTCTCAGTATTAACATAAAAATATTAAAAGACCAAGAAAATGAGTAATTACAGCAAAACACAAGTACCCCAAGGCGCACCGCGCACCGAGCTTCATGACATTCTCTCGCTCACCGGAGCAGAGGTGTCGGTCAACAATCTTCCTGCAGGAACAGTCATTCCTTTCTACCACAGCCACAAGCAGAACGAAGAAATCTATTTCATCGTCTCGGGCAAAGGTTTCATGGAAATCGACGGTGAGAATGTACCCCTCGAGGCAGGCGATTGGTTGCGCGTAGCTCCAGCCGCTAAGCGCAAGATACACGCTGAGACAGACATGACAGAGGTCTGCATCCAGGTGAAAGAAGGTAGCCTTGAAGAATGGACAGCTGATGATGCTATCGTATCATAACTAAGCCTCCAAAAAACTGATAATGACAGCTCAAACTCTTACGGGTCTGGGCTGTCACTTTTTATGGGTCGGGACCACTGCTTTACAAATAGGAACATTGAAATATTCAGGCGATTCATGTGTTTGGGGAGTCTTTGACTCGCTTGACAGCAGATATGAAACCCTGAATGTCGGCCGGATTAAAATATACCGGGAAGACGCTTTTGATCCACCTCCTGTTGAATGTGATCAAAACACCCTCCGACGGGTAAAGCTCCCATCCCCTATTATTCAGCAACACGGGAAATGTGGCGTATCTCTCACTGGCCTGATCAATTGATGCCGATTCGATTGAGGCTATCTCCTTGATGGGAAAGCTCACAGTAGCGCGTCCTTTATATTTACACTTCAATAGACCGTCATCGGTGATTTCAAGATGGCTTTCGCGAGTCAACCGGTTCATATAAACAACGGCGTAAACCAACATGCCGATGACCGGCGCCACCATGATAACTCCGATCCATCCACCAAATCTGATGCCAAAATAAGCGAGGAAGATAATGACCGTCAGAGTTGCTACCACTGTTACTATTGTGTTATTTCTTACGGCCGACCGGGAAAAGGCACATTCAAATCTGAGATTATCATTTAATGAAGTCATAACAATTGAATTGTCACTGCATGGATCAGTTAATGTGATAGAGCTCCCTATTTATAATTACAATTGAGACAACAAGGTTGAGTATAATATTCCTCTTGTCGCATTGTATCAGACTACAAATATAATCGATTTTATCCAATAAATACATTGTACTGGATAGAATAGTATGTTTTTTTATCCAATAGGATGAGAATATTGAATAAAGATCCAACTTCTTATGAATGTATTCGACTCCACAGATGATGATACCGCAATACCGATTGGGTCAGTATCACAATAAAACTGAACAGTAACTGTCTTTTTCTGTGGCTGCTCGCCTACTCCTTTCTTTTGGTCGGGTATTTCGTAGGCTTTCAGTACCATCGTGAAAAACAGTTCAAGATTGAAGATCTTAGGAGGCTGTGGCAAATTAGGCGCAGCCTCCTTAACCATCTGCACATCCTATCCTCTCCTCTCTTCTCTTCCATTCCTTTTAGCATGCTTTTTCATGGCGTTTTGGATTGGCGACTTTGCGGTCAGAAACGCCATGTTAAAACAAGGTGCTGAAAAAATACACCAAGGAGACATCTTGAGATGATCCCTTTGGTGCATTTTTCTTGAGTTTTTGTAAGATGGAAACTATAATGCCGATTTTATGGCCGAGATCATTTCTTTGCCACGACCGATGGCGAGGAGTTTGATCATTGCTTCAGCAAAACCCGATGCTTGTTTAAGACTCATCTTTGGTGGCATGCATAGGGCATTGGGATCGGTCTTGACTGATAACAGAGCCGGGCCTTTGGATCGGAGGATACGTTTCATCGCTTCTTCCAGTTCTGCAGGGTCTTCAACAGTCTCGGCTGTTGGAAAGCCCATCACTTTTGCAAGAGCGGCAAAATCAGGATTTACCAGATCAGTTTGCCAGTCAGGCAGTCCGGCAGATTCCATCTCCAGTTTCACCATACCGAGAGCCCTGTTGTCCATGACAATCAACTTGACCGGAAGATTGTATTGCACTATGGTCATCATGTCTCCGACCAGCATCATGAGACCTCCGTCACCACAGAATCCTATTACCTGACGGTCGGGGGCTGCAAGCTGACATCCGATCGCCTGAGGCATTGCGTTGGCCATTGAGCCATGGTTGAACGATCCTATAAGATTTCTTTTACCCGATCGGTTGTTGAGAAAATGGGAGGTCCAGGAAATGTTCATGCCGGTATCAACGGTGATCACTGCGTCATCATCGGCCAAGCGGTCGAGCATATCGGTTACAAATTCAGGACGGATAAGGTTTTTGGTGCCCGGGTGAACTATGTGCTCTATTCTTTCGAGTTTTTGCTCATCCTCAAAAGATTTCAACATAGAGGAGAGGAAAGTAGAGTCTTTCTTAGACTCAATCAGGGGAATAAGCTTGCGCAAAGCAAGGGCTGAGTCACCGGCAATGCCGAGACTGACATTGGCACGTCGTCCGATTGTCTCAGGACGGATGTCAATCTGAGCAATGAAATTCTTGTCGGGCATAAATGGTGAAAAAGGAAAATCAGTCCCGACAAGCAATAAAACATCGGCCTCGTGCATGGCCCGGTAACATGAGGTGAAGCCTGCAAGACCGGTCGTGCCAACATAATAGCCATTATTTGGTTGCACCATAAACTTGGCCTTCACCGTAGAGCCTATAGGCGCATTGATCAATCTTGCGAGCGCCAAAACTTCGGGCATAGCATCTTGCGCTCCAATACCACAATATATTGTAACCTTCCCGGCTTGGTTAATTGCCTCAGCAAGCCTTTCTATCTCATTGGCATCAGGCACTATCGGACGCGGAGATGTCGACACACGCTTTGAAGTTTTTATATCTTCTGCTTCTCGCTGGGTAAGATCGCCGGGAAGTCCGAAGACCCCAACCGCTTTCTTTTCTATTGCATGTTGCATGGCAGCCTGAAGCATACGTGGTGCCTGAGCCGGGGTGTTGGCAACCTGATTGTAGACGCTGCAATCGTCAAACAGTCGTGTCGTGTTGGTCTCCTGAAAGTATTGTGTGCCAAACTGGGTACTATCACACGTAGATGCAATGGCAAGCACAGGAGAATAGTTGGAACGGTTATTATCATACAGACCATTCAGCAGGTGAACATGTCCCGGCCCGCTGCTGCCTGCACAGCAAGCGAGCTTTCCTGTCAGCATTGCTTCAGCCCCTGCAGCAAAAGCTCCGGTTTCCTCGTGCCTGACGTGTATCCATTCTATTTTCCCATTCCTTCTTACGGCATCATTTACTTCATTAAGACTATCTCCGGTTATTGCATAGAGATGTTTAACGCCGGCATCAGCGAGCATGTCCACAACTTGGTCAGCGACAGTCTTGGGTTTCTTTGATTCCATTTTCCTTCTTTATATATTTGAATTTGATATTCAAACATCTTAGTGAAAGAAAAAGTTTTACCACCAATTTCATAAGTCTGCAGTCAGGGCCCGTTGAGACAGAGCCAGAAGGATTGGGGCGCACGGTTGCGGCAAAGCCGCCAAACGGCGAGCCAATTACAGTACATAGTCGAGGCCATCTTGCCCGATAGCGCCCGCTCATCAGCGATCTCCTGATACTGCTGTTTGCAGCTCGGGGGGGATTTTCAGTTGGATATTTTAACCGCCATTGTGGCAATTATCATAATTATCGCTATGATTTTCAAAATCAGTTTATTTTTACCTTTTTATCATTGATTATGTATATTCCTCTATCAAGATTGTTTTGTGCTTGAGATTCAGTCTCGTACACACCGACACATATACCTTGAAGATTGAATACCTTTACCGGCTCATCATTTGTTGCACCTATTATCGAAGGAGAGGATGCGTGCTGACTTTCAGGGAGATGATTGTTAAACCACTCTATATTTTTTCGTAGAGCGTTCTTTATCCTATCCAATCTGAGTTGCGCCGTTTGCGCCGGGTCTTCATTCCATCTCTGGTAGTCATTTTCCCATGCCGCAGCGAGCGGAAGGACGATATCATCAATCGTTCCATATATTTCAGATAAACGTGACGGATATATCTCATGCCACACATCTTTCACGGCATCGCAAAAATTGCCATACTGGATAATCTTTCCTATCCAATGTGGTGTGAATCCGTAATGCACCTTCATCCGGAATGTATAGTCGGTTTTATTTGCTCCCTGTCCGTTGACCCTGCTGTAAACTAAAGTATATAAAAGAGAAAAAGCAGTCAAACCGAAGTCTAACTACCTGATTTTTAGCGATCCGCCTGGAGCCCTGTGACCCCGACGCTGTATTGTGATTTTCAGTGAGTTGCGTTGAGCTGCTTTATCGGACTCACGCATATCTCACGCTCATACCTCAATGTTCTTCATCGGAAGGCAATTCTATCATAATAAAGTTAATGTATTTCATCTAATATCCAATGTTTCAAAGTATTAAAACATTAGGCTTTTGTAGTGTGGTCATAGAGTTCGTCCAACAGGTTTCGGATTTCTGATTCGGATTTCTGAGGAAAACCTTGTGGCTGTATCAGAAAATTTGTTTAACTTTGCGTTTGTCAAGGGAGATCTTGACATATTACATATCAATTCAACATATACAAAAGTTCCGGAGTAGCGACCCGAGGCTGATAGTACATACCATCGTCCGCGCACACTTAGGAACTTTTGTTATAACGACTTTAATATGCTTGAACGACTGAAATTAAAAGCACTTGAAGAAGGATCACCAATCACCATCGAAGAGGCATTAGAACTTAACCGCAGGTATTCCACCGACGAGCTACGCCATGCAGCCGATGAGATTCGCCTTAAATGGTGTGGTAACGTAATACATACCTGTTCGATCGTAAATGCTCGCTCAGGGCGTTGCAGTGAGGACTGTAAATGGTGCGCGCAATCTGCTCACCATAAGACCGGGGTAAAGGAGTATGACTATATTTCTGAAAATGAAATGATGTCTGCGTTCCGTACTAACCGCAATCATAGTGTCAGCTGTTTTTCAATGGTAACAAGCGGTCGGAAGGTAATGCCTGAGCAGATGTACCAATTCTGTCGTATGTTCAAGAAAGCCTCCGACGAGGGAGGCATCAAACTTTGTGCTTCAATGGGATTACTTGACCGAGATCAATTACAGCAGCTATGGGACGCAGGTGTGCGGAAATATCATTGCAATCTGGAGACATCACGATCATATTTTCCTGCCCTGTGTTCATCACACTCTATCGATGACAAACTTAAGACAATTCATATTGCAAGAGAGATAGGCTTTAAGGTGTGTTGCGGAGGTATTATAGGAATGGGAGAAACTATGCGCGATCGTCTTGAACTTGCTGAAATGGCAAGGGAGGTTGGCGCTTCATCGATCCCAATAAATATTCTTCAGCCGATAAAAGGCACTCCGCTCGAAAACATTGAGAAGATAACTGAAGATGAAGTTACTCGATCGGTTGCCTTAATGCGTTTTGTGGCTCCTAAATGCACTTTACATTTCGCCGGAGGTCGTGCTCAGCTATCCAAAGAGGCGATGGTAAATATTTTGCGCGGGGGAATGAACGGGGCTCTTATCGGAGATATGCTCACAACTGTCGGGAATAAAGTTGCAGATGATTATAAAATGTTTAATGAGACAGGATATGAAATAGAGGACCAGGATGGAATAACGAGTGAGACTCAATATCCATAAGGAAAATAAATCGTACACTTTGTTCTGCGACTTTCCGATGATTTTCGCCTATCTTTACGGTCACAATGCTCGCATTGCTCCCTCCGGGATAGACTAAATTCCCAGGTAAATCCTCAGCCCTGACATTAACAGTTCTTGTGGGAATGGGTCTAAATAATAAAGTGGTAGAACTCACGCTAATTATTTTTCATTTTTTCGAGTTACTGAACGGAAAAATTTGTACCTTTGACCCGATTACTGAAGATTGACTCCAGGCATAACAAACAGTCGAATACATGAAACGTGTCACCAAACAATTTGTATTTGTTATCGCATTTACACTATCCACAGTTTATGCGGGTAGTATAAATGCATCATCGAATGGGACAACTGAAGCTGACATACACTCCCCTACAGAAACATCCGACTCAATCCCCTCAGTTGATCTGGAAGAATTGGTTTTCACGCAAAAACATTGTCACGGCAGTTGATGGCGGTTGTACGCTGGCGTCAATGTCATCAGCACACGACGCTAACAACATCGCTACAATAAGGAGGGTCATTAATCTCATGTTTTTATATCTGTTCACACAATAGATAAGATATCCGATTAAAGACTGCATGGGTTATATCAATTTCTATAAAAAGAAGTCAGTTGGGGCAATTCCCCTTAGGTTTAAGCAGATAAAAACAGCTTGTGCTTGCATAATCCCGTAGATATGGGATATTTGAAATAAAATCCGGCAGATTTCGTGGAGTCAAACCATATTTAGTTTCGTAATGAGGATTTATTAGGAATAGAGTCCTATCCTCTATATTCCATTTTGTCAATGACAAAATTTCCTCAAAAAACTCTATGGTAAGGCTGGTATTTCGGATAGACATCAGCTCATCGATCATCTCATCAGATTCTCCCGCGCGAATTAGAATGTGTTTATAAACAGCACCCGGAAGGAGATGAACAAACGGAACTTTTGAAAGAAACGAACTCCGGCATATTTGTTGATGACCACCAAACGGCATTTGCCATGCTGGAAAAGCTATAAAGAAGACTCCATTGTCTTTTAGAAATGAATATGCTTTTTCGAGTAAAGCGAACTTTTCGGCAATATGCTCAATCACATCATGGCAGATGATAATGTCAAACTTGTTATCGTAGCCGGTTAAGCTGAAGATGTTGTCGCATATAAAAGTGCCGAACTCATTTTCTTTAGCAAACAACTGTTTTGCAACATTTATCCGGCTCTTGGAAATATCAACGCCTAAAACATTGCAACCAAGCTTGGCAAATGGCAACAAATTACCCCCTTCGCCACAGCCGATTTCAAGAATGGTCGTATCCTTACATATATCGTGACACTGCATGATATATGGTATAAAGTATTTCTCACTTGTTTTAGCAAGTTCTTTGAAATATTGATGTCTGTCAAAATGTCTTTGTTGCATCTTTGGGTATTAATTTACCCAATAGATGCAACGAGGGCATTAAGACTGCATAATATTAATTACCGTTACCAATTCAACCTTATTCCAATAGGTATTGTGAACTCAAACGGTTTGTCTTGACGTATGGTCTTTATGTCTGTTCCCGGATTGAAATAATAGCGGAACGATGGTTCGGTGTATATGCTGATTGATGGTGTCAGATGATATTGTAATCCAACTCCACCTTCAATCGACCATTGCATTGGTGCAGAAATCGTCGTACGGTCAAATTCAGGCATATTCCAACCTTGTTCCCATTTCATAATTGACTGTGTACCATTAACTGGAATATCAAGAGCAGCCCCACCTTGTCCATAAATGGAGAATCTATTGTTTCCAAATATGCGGTAGTTAAATTTCAGAGGTATGCCTATATAGTGAATACGTTGATTGATTTCAGTTTTTTCAATCTCACTTTCACGCATAAAGTCACTTCTAAGGAATGTGTACCTTATGCCGGATTCAACGCTCCACCTGCTTGATAATCCATAATTCAAAGACAATCCGATTGTCAGCGGCATATAATGTCTGGATTTTTCACTTACCTCAATCTCATCAGGTTTTTCAGATGGCAGGTCAGGATCGGGACCGATTGGCACATGGTAGCGGCTATCAGTATTCTGCCCCCTGTTGCCGATATATGCAAGTGAAAGACTCCAATTACTGCCTTCATTATGTCTTATAGACACGTTATTACCAGCTAATAATTCCTTGTCTTTTACTATTGGTGTTTTATCGATATTCTGTATTGTATCTTCATGTATATTATCATCGGGTATCTCCGAAACAGTATCAGCAGGGAGTTTTACTTCCGCAAGATTGTCTCTCTCAGTTTTACGACAAACTACTTTTGTCGAAGACACTACAGTATCTTTCTCAAGTTTTTGGGGAGTAACCTTTGTTTCATTTATTTTACCATCTACTCCGTTATCTGCTTCTTTGGCAATAAGAATTGTTTCAACTGTTTCATTTTTTCGGTTTATCCCGAGCCAAATCATTATAAGGGAGATGATCACAGCAAACAAGCTCAATATACCCATTCCAACACGATATTCGGTTATAAGTCTACGCAACATCGCTTTTGCATGAGATAACTGAGACGATGATGAATGGGGAGCAATGCCAAGTTTTTGTCCAATCTCTTTATGGGACAATCCATCTAATACAGCAAGTCGGAACACCTTGCTGTATCCATCCGGCAGTTTGTCGATAATGTTACTAAGTTCATCCCATGAGAGGGCATTGTCAACACTACTATCTTCATAAAGACTATCACCAGACGCATAAGTCATGGGGACAGTTATGTGGTTTGAAGCCTCACGAAGATACTGGAGCGACAAATTCTTCATTATGGTTGTGAGCCAAGACTCAAATTTAATAGGCTCAATCAATTTATCGAGAGCAGAGAACGCAATGATGAAGCCGTCATGCAATATGTCTTGTGCAATATCATGGTTATGGACATACGCCTCAATGACCTTCACCATTGAAGGCGCATAGAGAGTATAGAGAACTCCAAAGGCATCTCTATCCCCTGACAGGCTCCGTTTTACGAGTTGAACAATATCCATTCGTATCAAATATACTAAATATAGATGATATTACCCTGAAAAGACTGCATGGATATTTGAAAAAAATGGTGGCAGCTGACAGGGCCGGTGAGTGGTAGAGCCGGGAGGAATGGGTAGCAATGTAACGAGAAAGCCGCGGAGCGCGCGAGACAATAATAGCACATTGTCGAGGACGCGGTGGTGTGGAGCCGGCAGGCGTAACACCACGCCGCCCGAGGCTGTGTGTAAGGTTCAACATTCGTATTTGGGCCTCGATGAGGTCCATTAGCGCCAACAAAGACGCCGGACGGCGGTTGTTCGGCGCCCGGCATCGACAGAGCGCCTGTGTCGACAGAGCGCCAGCGGCGCGAGGTTATGGCTAACCCCATTCGAAGCCTCGGCGAGCATGGGGACAGCCGGATAGTAGAAGACATGGAGCCTCGCGAGAGGCGATGTTATGGTTGCAGATATGGCTCAGCGCGCAAGATAGATTGAGGACCTGACAGGTGCAGGCATGGAAGATAACACCCATGCCGCTACCATGACATCGCCTCTCGCGAGGCTCCGGGATTGTGGGCTTGCACTGTCCCCAGGCTCGCCAAGGCATCGCCTGGGGTTCGACATAATCACGCGCCCCCGGCGCTCTGTCGATGCCGGGCACCGAACAACCGCCGTCCGGCGAGTTAGTCGGCCCTAACATACCTCATCGAGGCCCCATTTTGATGGTTACGTTCATTTGGTTTACCCGTTTACATCTCGGTTTACAGAAAATAAATCCACACTCGGGTAGTATTTTTAACACTTCAACCGGGTTTTGCTGCTGACCCGTTTTGCTGCTGACCCGTTAACCTCACAATGTTCACAATTTTGCCGGATAGGGGTATTACAAAAATCGTTGAAACTGTCTTAGTTTCAGCGATTTGCGGCATTCTGCCATTTTGTTCAGTGATCCGCCTGGGGCTCGAACCCAGGACCCCAACATTAAAAGTGTTGTGCTCTACCAACTGAGCTAGCGAATCGAGCGGAGAGAGAGGGATTCGAACCCCCGGAGGTGTGACCCTCAACGGTTTTCAA
>CAZZFD010000035.1:0-11209 GCA_964653375.1 uncultured Bacteroides sp. | reverse complement strand
CGACAGCAGAAATGAAGGTAGGCGAGGTCATCACTCTGGTACCGACTATCCTACCCGAAGACGCCACAGACAAGACGGTAACCTGGAGCTCAAGCAATGAATCGATAGCCACAGTGGATTCGGAGGGCAACGTAACAGCGCTGGCACTTGGAGAAACCACCATTACGGCCACTTGCGGCGGTAAGAGCGCCACCTGCGTTGTGACGGTAGTACCTACACCGGTGGAAAGCATCACCCTTCAGCCGACAGCAGAAATGAAGGTAGGCGAGGTCATCACTCTGGTACCGACTATCCTACCTGAAGACGCCACAGACAAGACGGTAACCTGGAGTTCGAGCAATGAATCGATAGCCACAGTGGATTCGGAGGGCAACGTAACAGCGCTGGCACTTGGAGAAACCACCATTACGGCCACTTGCGGCGGTAAGAGCGCCACCTGCGTTGTGACGGTAGTACCTACACCGGTGGAAAGCATCACCCTTCAGCCGACAGCAGAAATGAAGGTAGGCGAGGTCATCACTCTGGTACCGACTATACTACCCGAAGACGCCACAGACAAGACGGTAACCTGGAGCTCAAGCAATGAATCGATAGCCACAGTAGATGATAACGGTAAAGTTACGGCTCTTTCTCCCGGGGAAACAACTATCACTGTCACAGCATCTAACGGACTGACTGCTGATTGTGTCATTACGGTTGAATCAGGATTTATCGCTGTGACAGCCATAATTCTTAATGAAACGTCACTTGAATTATTAGAAGGAGAAGAATTTACACTCATTGCGACTATCCTTCCTGAAGATGCCACTGATAAGACAGTAATCTGGACATCGAGCGATCCGGATATCGCTACGGTGGATAATGGTCTTGTGACAGCACTTAAAGCCGGCGTAGTAACAATTACGGCTACTACGTCCAATGCAATGACAGCGATATGTAAGGTTACAGTGCTTGAACGTCCTTTTACTCCCAAGCAGCTTTTACGCAAAGGTGATGGCACGACATGTACTTTTATAATCATGATGGGGCGTTCAGATTCAGAATTGGCACAACTTGGTTACCGCTATGTGGTAGGATATACCGACAATGAAGGCCATTCGGAAATTATCGCAGAAACCCCCTTGCGTTATTGTCATACCACTTACGATATTTTTAATAATACTTCATATGACTTCTGGGTTTTTGCTGTAATAAAAAATGCTGAAGGAGACATTACCATAAGTAATCTTCGCCATCTTGACGGGCGAGAAGAAGTTTGTCTCGATCCCACGAAATATGGTTATAGTAAAGATTACGTATCAACGGTCATGACAAATCATGATTGGATCAATATCACACCACTTGGAGTACATATATCAGCTAAAGACATCAACGATATGCGCATAGCCATATACACGACAACCGGTTTCCAGGTATATACCAAATCCTATGGTGATATGACTCAAGTGTCAGATATAATTGATATCACACGATTTGCTGCCGGTGCGTATGTGGTGGTGGCAAGTAGTGGGGATAAAATCGAAACTAAAAAAATAATAGTTCAATAAATCCGAATTAAAAATATCTGAGGAAATGAAATTCAATATAAGATATATAGTGCCGGTTGTCGCAATGCTTTCGCTGTTCACTGTAAAGGCACAAAATACCGACAATAAAGATTTTGCGATAAAGGTTACAGCCGATATAGGTCTCGGAAATGCCTTGAGTACTGATTATACTTTACCCGTTGTCAATTCTGAGTCATCTTCAAACGGTGGCACAATTGAATTTGCATGGAGATTTTGGAAAAAAGATCGTCATGCCCTTGAAGCCAATATCGGGTTAGGTTATGCAGCCACCACTCTTACGGCTGATATTGACCGGTTTGATTATCATTATGATTCTCCTGCCACAGGGGATATGGACGATGTGCCATATATCCGTTATTATGAACTTTACGGATTACATCAAAAGGTCAATGCCAATAGACTTGCTATTCCTGTTTCTCTGACCTATCGTTATAAGATCAACCAAACGTTTAGTGTTCATGCTATGTTTGGTATTAAACCATTGATAAATTTATCAGCAAATGTTTCCGAAACCGGAGGCAGAGCATATAGCTATGGAATCTATCCCCAATATGATTATCTGATGATTGATGCGCCTTATATGAACGCGTTCGGAGAAACAGACCTTTCTTCAGCTCGCGCACTCTCTCCTTCCACAAATAGCTTCTCGGCATCAATTATTGCTGGTATCGGAGCTCGGGCACATATAAACGGGCCTTGGTCAGCCGAAATCACTATTGGTTACGAAAGATCGGTAAGCAATATGTTCAAGACATCGATAACAGATCAATCGTTGATTAATGCAGAAAACGCTCCTGTGCGCTATCTTGTGGCTGACGGACAGCATATCACATCGCTTTTCAATTATCTGAGTTCTTCCAAGCTATCGCGTGTTTCTCTCTGTCTCACTCTCGCCTACGAATTCTAATTTTACTATATATTTCTGTCGATATATTTAGTGTATAAGTGTAAAAAGTGTGAGCATAGATGAAAAAATGAGGTAAAAGTGCCAACTATTTCGCAGAAAATGATTAAATTTGCAGCCTGCATTGACGAGAAGGTAATAGTTTATCGCAGCCATGCAGATAGTTAAATCACATATCTCATTACATTTTTAACTATGAAGTTATTACAAGAAAAGCTTTCAAAGTACACAGTTCCTCAAGAAGCAAAGGCTGCAGGTATTTATCCTTATTTTCGTGCTATATCGTCAGAGCAGGATCCGGAAGTAATCATCAACGGAAAAAAAGTGTTGATGTTTGGCTCTAATTGCTATACCGGTCTGGTCAATGATCCGCGTATTAAGGAAGCTGCCATCGAGGCGACACGTAAATATGGTACCGGTTGTGCAGGTTCACCTTTCCTTAATGGTACACTTGACCTTCATAAACAACTTGAAGCTCGTATAGCAGAATATATCGGAAAAGAAGATGTAATGATTTATTCCACCGGTTTTGAAGTGAATCTTGGAGTAGTTTCCACACTCACCGGGCGTGAGGATTATATCCTTTGGGACGAACAGGACCACGCATCAATCATAGAAGGTCGCCGATTGTCGTTTTCACAGTCGCTCAAGTATAAACACAATGATATGGAATCGCTCGAAAAGCAACTGAAGAAGTGCGATCCCGATAAGGTGAAACTGATAGTTACCGACAGTGTGTTTTCAATGGAGGGAGATGTGGCCAATGTGAAAGAAATCACTCGTCTGGCCAAAAAATATAACGCTTCTGTGATGGTGGACGAAGCCCACGGTATAGGTGTGTTTGGCCCCGGCGGTCGTGGTGTGTGTCATCATTATGGCGTGGCTGAAGATGTGGATTTGATTATGGGTACATTCTCCAAATCATTTGCATCATTGGGTGGCTTTATTGCTACCGACAAGGAAATTACCAATTTCCTTCGTCATCATTCACGCTCATATATTTTCACTGCAAGTATCACTCCTGCTTCAACAGCAGCGGCTCTTAAGGCCATCGATATTATGGAACAGGAACCTGAACGTCAGGAGGCTCTCTGGGCGGTGACTAATTATGCTCTTGAAGGATTCCGTAATATGGGCGCCGAAATCGGCCATACTTCCACTCCGATTATCCCCTTGTATATACGTGATAATTTCAAGACTTTTGCTGTGACACGCGACTTGCTTGAAGAGGGAATATTCGTAAATCCGGTGGTGTCACCCGCAGTAGCGCCGCAAGACACTTTGATTCGTTTTAGTCTTATGGCTACACATACTAAGGAGCAAGTGACTACCGCATTGGAGAAAATTCAAAAGGTATTCCGAGCTCACGATATTATAAAATAAATTAGGGCGAGTCGGTTTACGGCTCGCATTCGCGAAGAAATGAAGTCGCGGATTCAAGAAGCGGTAAATAGAAAATTATCGGGACAGTACAATTGCTCCCAGGCTGTCGCTTGTACCTATGCTGATCTTACACCACTTGATGAAGTACTCGTGGCTCGTGCTACTTCGGCATTTGGAACAGGCATGGGCAGTATGGACGGCACGTGTGGGGCGCTCATCGGTGCCGGTGTGATAATTGGATTGATTGATGGCGACCGCGTTAAAGCCAGAGCGACAATGAAAGAAGTTATCAATCGGTTTAAGCAAAAAAATGGGTCAACTGTTTGTCGCGACCTAAAGGGCGTTGACACCGGGGTGTGTCTTAGATCGTGCAATGATTGTGTTGCCGATGCTGCTGAGTTGTTGGAGGAAATTTTAGACACATATTCCGAAGTATCGCATGAATAACGGGACTCAAAATATTGTCGGATTGACGGCAAAAGAAGTTATTTCGAGTCGTGAAAAATATGGACAAAACATACTGACTCCTCCTAAAAAAAGCGGTTGGCTGAAGCAATTTTTTAGTAAATTCAAAGATTCGCTGATAATAATATTACTCGTTGCGGGAGCGCTTTCGATTATTATCTCCATTTACGAAAATCTTTATCTTGGTAAAGGATTGGAGGTGTATTTTGAGCCGGTAGGTATTTTCGTTGCCATTATATTAGCTACAGGATTGAGTTTCCTGTTTGAATATAAGGCTGAAAAAGAATTTGCCGTTCTTAATCAGGTCAACGACAGTGAGCCTGTGGAAGTGATTCGTGATGGTAATACCACGGAAATCCCGCGTAAAGATGTGGTAGTGGGTGATATTATTGTGCTAAGTACCGGGTGTGAGATTTCTGCTGACGCTCAATTGCTGCATGCAGTTTCGCTCGGTGTAGATGAATCGTCACTCACCGGTGAGCCTATGGCGCATAAAACCACTGACCCTGCCGATTTCGACAGCGAAGCTACATATCCTTCTGATATGGTGCTACGTGGTACTAAAGTGATGGAAGGGCATGGTGTGGCCAGAGTTACGGCTGTAGGGGATCATACAGAGAACGGGAAAGTGTTTGTTGCCGCACAGATCGACAGTAGTGTCAGAACCCCGCTTGATGAGCAACTTGACCGGCTGGGAAAGTTTATATCCATAGCGAGCTATATAGTAGGCGGACTGGTGATTTTAGGTCGAGTGGTGATGTATTTTACCACTAATGGCGGTATTACTGATGTTTTTGATTTTACGGCTTATCTATTGCAGAGTTTGATGTTGGCTGTGACCCTTGTGGTAGTGTCAGTGCCTGAGGGTTTGCCAATGGCTGTTACTTTGAGTCTTGCTTACAGTATGCGACGTATGATGCGCACCGCCAATCTGGTGCGGAAGCTGCATGCTTGTGAGACTATGGGAGCAGTAACCACTATTTGCACCGATAAGACCGGAACGCTTACGGCCAATCAGATGCGTGTTGCCGATACGGTGTTTTACGGCTCGGAGTCAACGGATATGGTGTTGACTGCCATGGCCCTGAATTCAACTGCTGAATTGGATATGTCCGATATCGTTGGTCCAAAAGTGGTCGGCAATCCTACTGAAGGAGCTTTGTTGCTATGGATTAAGGGTCAAGGCGGGGATTATAAATCTATTAGAGACAGGTGGGAAAAGGAGGAGGAGATATCATTTACTACCGAATTGAAATATATGGCTTCGGTAGTGCGCTGTTACGATGGAGGTGAGCGTTATTTGTTTGTAAAAGGTGCTCCCGAGATAGTATATGATATGTGTGAAAACGTTCCGGAAAGAGATGCGTTTGATTCTTTACTCTTCGAATATCAGCAGCAAGCTATGCGTACACTCGGATTTGCCATGCAGAGGTTGGGTGCTGAGGAGCCTGGAATAGTCGACGGTAAAATTGCATCGGCAGATTTGACTTTTACGGCAGTAGTGGCAATATCTGATCCTGTGCGGGAAGATGTGCCTGAAGCTATCCGCAGGTGTCTTGATGCCGGAATAAATATTAAGATTGTTACCGGTGATACTTCTGCAACAGCTCGTGAAATAGGGCGACGCATCGGTTTGATTTCAGATACGGATAGTGAAAACGCGATAATTACAGGTAGTGAGATAGGTGAGATGTCTGATGAAGAGTTGACCAAGCGTGTCGGCGACCTGAAGATTATAGCTCGCGCGCGGCCTATGGATAAAAAACGTCTTGTTGAAGCTCTTCAATGTCGCGGAGAAGTGGTGGCTGTTACAGGCGATGGCACAAATGATGCTCCAGCACTTAAGGCTGCCCACGTAGGTTTATCGATGGGCGATGGCACATCAGTGGCCAAAGAGGCAAGTGATATCACCATTCTTAATAACTCGTTTTCAGGTATAACAAATGCCGTGATGTGGGGGCGTTCGCTTTATCGTAATATTCAGCGTTTCATATTGTTTCAACTCACAGTTAATATTGCGGCCTGTCTGACGGTACTTGTCGGTTCATTTTTGGGTACAGACGCACCACTTACTGTCACTCAGATGCTGTGGGTCAATCTGATTATGGATACGTTTGCGGCCATGGCATTAGCTTCTCTACCTCCATCGGCGTCTGTAATGAAGGATAAGCCACGCGATCGCCGTCGATTTATCATCACGCGTCCTATGGCTAAGTTTATGTTATTGATTGGTGTAACTTTTTCTGCCATATTGATTACGCTGCTTTATATCATGGAGCATTGTGATATCAGGTCGTTTTCGCAATTGTTCAATCCTGACTTAGGCTCTGAGCATCAGTTGATGCCTTATGAGCTTAGCGTGTTTTTCACTTTGTTTGTATTGCTTCAGTGGTGGAATCTCTTTAATGCGAAGGCTTTTGGCAGTTACGAGTCATCATTGCGTTTGCGCCGGTGTGGCGAGTTCCTGTTTATCCTTGCGGTGGTGCTCGTGGGTCAGATACTTATAGTGACTTTTGGCGGGGAATTTTTCAATGTGGTAAGTCTGAGTTTCTCAGATTGGATATGGTTATTGGCTGTAACAATGCCGGTATTGCTTATCGGTGAGATTGTTCGAGCTGTAAAACGCTTATGTGTCAGTTGAATTAGCGGAGAAATTTCGGGGCCTGTATAAAAATACCGAATGACAGGCCGAAATTCCAGCGTCCCTCAATCACAGATGAATAATGTGAATAGGCGGTGATATTGCCGAACGGTAAGGTCAGCATCGCTTCAAGCTGAGCAAAGTACCGTGCGGAATGAAACCGTTTGCTGTAGTATGCCGTGCCATCGGGTGCTGATAATATGGATTGATACGGGAGAAACATATTGGCTTTTCCTCGTAGCTGGAGCATTTGATTTAATTTCCATACAGGCATAATGCTTATCGCACCGAAATTGTTGGCGCGTAGCTCGGGCAGGAAAATATTGTTCATTGAAGCGGTGGGAATGTAGGAGGGAGCATCTACAATTGACGCACCATACTGTGTGAATAGTTTGCGTGACGATATAAGCATATTGATTTCACCGCCTAAAGAAAATTTTGGTCCGAGAGGGAAATAGTGTTGAACAAGTAATTCAAATTGAAGCCACGAGCGGTTGACCCAATGTTCGGCCGTAATAGATGTAGCGAGGTCTGAAATGTAGTGATGACGCCCTATTGCTCCGCTCATGTTGACTTTACATATAGTGCCTGTCGATGGTGCGGTAGGGGAGTTTAGATTATTGTATTCGTAGCCTATTACGGCATGGGCGAGGTTTTGTTTCATCTGCTCTACATAGCTGTGTATGCCGTATTCAGGTTGGTGATAATAATCATTGGATGTGTGTCCGTAGCCGGCGCTGATGAATCCCTTTCCGCTATTACCGGCAGCCATGGCATAGGTCAGGCGTCCGAAAAATTCATCGTTGGTGACAAGTGTCGGTTCATTGGTCTGAAAAAAGAAGCGGTCACGAGGAAAGTATTTTTGGCGTGAGGCCACAGCTTGTATCTGTATGCTTGTGGGCGTGGCTTTGAGCAGACGTACTTGTGCATTTACCTCCGCTGCCAGATAGCTTTGACCGAGCCAGCCGTTAATACGTGCGTCAAGAGAATTGAAACTTAGTGATTTATATGCGCCTGTGAGGAAGAGCATACTATTGGTCGATGTGGTGATGAATCCTCCTATGCCCACACTATATTTATCTTTCACATCGGCTTTGAGGTCAAGCGTAAAGAGTCGTGTCGAATCGTTGTAAACAGCTTGAGGCATTAAATTGGAGATTTTGCCCGGGGTAATGGCGCGATAAAAAGCGCGGCGCACCTGAGCTACATCAAGTGTGTCGTGGTGAGCATGGGTAAAAAGATATTTAAGATATTCATTCTGCCCTTTAGTGCCACCGGTCACATTGACAGAGTCGAAGCGCAATGCCGGGGTCTGTGATTTGAATACTTCGCGACGCAGTGACCGTGCCTCGGCGGGAATTCGAGCGTGGACTCTTGATTTTATAGAGTCCATCATCGACATGGCATGGTCATAACCTATCTGATATATTGTTTTGGCTTTTGGAAAATCAAGCAGGCCGAATCGGTCGAGATTTATGCGCAGTTTTATCCCCAGATGCTCCGGCAGGCGATAGTCACTGTGCTGCATTATCATCATTTCCAGCTGGTCAATGAGTGTCATATTGTCATCCTTGCTGTCCGATGCGGCCACATTGACACCAATCATAAATTGCGGTGCAAAGTCATCGCGCATCACATTGACGGGGAAATTGTCGTATATGCCGCCGTCATACATCACATGACCATTGATGTCAATAGGATAAAATACTAACGGAAAACTCATTGAAGCTCTGACGGCATCGCCTAACGAGCCGGACGAGCATACCTTTTTGCGTTTTTCCGTGATGTCGGAGGCTACCACTCGCAGTGGCACGAACAGGTTGTTGAAATCACCGTTGCATTGAGCCGTGTATGGCGCAAATAGCTCCATGAAAGCCAGATTCATAGGCAGTGGATTGATTAGACTGTTCGGCAGTATTGACAGAGCGCTCTCATTTCCTTTGTTGAGGTTGATGGTGAGCATTGAAGGCAAGGGGGCGTCCTGAAGAAAGTAGTAGGTCAGATTCTTGTCGATTGTGCCGGTAGACCAGTCGGAAAACTCTTTAGAGCCTATAAGCGCCAGCATTTCTTCGGGAGTATAGCCCATAGCATATAATGAGCCAACTATAGCACCCATTGAGGTTCCGGCTATGTAGTCGATAGGGATGTTGTTGTCTTCCAAGGCTTTTATTACACCTATATGAGCAATGCCTTTGGCTCCGCCACCACTTAGTACCAGACCGAGAGATTGTACCGACGACAGTGAGTCGGCATCAGCTTTTTCACCTTGAGCCGACAGTGTTACCATGACCATCAGCCAACTTGTCAACAGCTTCAAATAAATATTGCGCATAGTCTAAGTGCTTTTCCGATTTATTCTGTAAAAGTAACAAAAAAAATTCACAATTTAATTCTTACAATTGACAGGGTGGACAAGAATGGAGGAGATATATTACAGAATGGCGGAAACTTCTTTGAAAGCGTAGCGCCGGGTAGGTCCGGTCGGTTCGGCAAGTATCAGGTGGCCTGTGGGTTGAACATCGGAGATGCGGGCAGTAAAATGATGTCCGGTGGCGGTGTCGATGTAAGGGTGGTAACCCTCTTTGCGCCATAGCCGTGCGAGCCACAGAGAGTGGAGTGCATCGCGTGTCTGCGGAGTGGAGATATGACGTTGGTAAAGACTCATGATGCGATCCACAAGTGTGTGTGCTATGTCAGTGATATCATGGACAGAATGGGTGATTTGGGCAATGGATATGGGGTTGGGAGCTGAAGAACGAAATGTAATCTGGTTGACGTTAAGCCCGATACCGGTTATGCTTGTGTCGATATATGCGCCAGTGAGTGTGTTTTCTATTAAGATACCTGAGATTTTGCTGTTGCCGACATAGATATCGTTAGGCCATTTGACGGTAGCAGCTTCGCCGATGATTTCTTCTACGATTTGGGCTACGGCCAATGACACAATTTCAGATATATAAAAGTGGTGTTGGGCAGGGAGTTCGGTATGGCGCAGTATTATCGATACGGACAGGTTTTTACCCGGTTCTGCTTCCCAATGGTTGCCTCGTTGTCCTCTTCCTGCAGTTTGACTGAGAGCCATGAGAGCTTGGCCATGGCAGAAGTCGGAGGCATGTAGCTTCATGTATGAGTTGGTTGAGTCCGTTTCGTTCAGTATAGTGATATTGGCCATGAGCGGGGTGTAAGGAGTGAAGAGTTAGATATTGACAAAGTTACATAAATCGATGTTGCCGGGCAATTGCAATGAATGAAAAAAGCGACGTCGTGACCCGAAAATGGGTCGCGACGCCGGTATTGTGGATTGAGTCTACCAGTATGATTGGTGACCCGGAGGTGACAAAGGAGATTAAGCGTTGTCGCTGAGTTTCTCTTTGAGGGCTGCAAGAGCTTCGAGGTCGCCGAGAGTTGCTTTCTCCATGGGCTGGTTGAGCGCGGGAGTTTCTTCGGCGCGTTTTGTTGCAGCGGCAGCACGTTTTGCTTTGCGAGCTTCGTTGCGTTCTGCTTTTGCTTCATCTTCGAAGATGCGGCTGTGTGACAGAATTATGCGTTTGCTGTCTTTGTTAAACTCAATTACTTTGAAGTTGAGTTTTTCATCAACCTGTGCCTGAGTGCCGTCTTCTTTAACGAGGTGTTTGGGAGTTGCGAAGCCTTCAACGCCGTAAGGCAGGGCGATTACGGCACCTTTTTCTACCATGGCTACGATAGTGCCTTCATGAACGCTACCGGTGGTAAAGATGGTTTCAAATACGTCCCAGGGATTTTCTTCGAGCTGTTTGTGGCCGAGAGAAAGTCTGCGGTTTTCTTTGTCGATTTCAAGCACTTGCACGTCAATGTCGGCACCGATTTCAGTAAATTCCATCGGGTGTTTGATTTTCTTGGTCCAAGAAAGATCAGAGATGTGGATAAGGCCATCTACGCCTTCTTCGATTTCTACAAATACACCGAAGTTAGTGAAGTTGCGCACTTTGGCGGTGTGCTTGCTTCCTACGGGATATTTGCTTTCGATATTTTCCCAAGGATCGTTTTTAAGCTGCTTGATACCGAGGCTCATCTTGCGTTCATCGCGGTCAAGAGTGAGGATTTCGGCTTCGATTTCATCACCTACCTTCATGAAGTCCTGAGCTGAGCGGAGATGCTGGCTCCAAGACATTTCACTTACGTGGATAAGACCTTCTACACCGGGAGCGATTTCGATGAATGCGCCGTAGTCAGCCATTACCACTACGCGACCTTTAACTTTGTCGCCCA
>CAZZFD010000034.1:0-11321 GCA_964653375.1 uncultured Bacteroides sp. | reverse complement strand
ATTGACAGGCTAAAGCTGTCGCGGTAGGGAATTTTTGGCTCGGTCGAGCCTCACTCTGCTTCACGCTCGCAGCGTGCGCTACAGAATTCCCGAAGCAGGTAAACTTAACACCTCACTGTACGGATTTTTTTCACAGCCGATGAGGAGTGTAACGACCACGATGTAACTGCGACCAATTAAGAGAAAACGTATAGAAGCCATCAGTTCAATATCCAGAATGCAAGGCAAAAACGCTAATGAGCGCAAGGATCATGTGCTCAAAATTGACGTAATTTTTTTAACAGTGCCTCACTGATATAATATTTAATAGTTATCTCTAATAGACTTTTCAAATATTGTTAACCTTATATATAGGCTTTTCAATAATATCAGGTACTCAGTGGATCGGTCAAACTATTTTAATAGTTAATGGAGGTTAAATGTGTAATCAGGTATTGCAACTATAAAAATAGTTTGTACATTTGCACCGTAAACTAATAAAATAGTTGAAGCATATCATTACTTTGTATGGTTGCCATGCTTATCGAAAAAACCAAATTGAATAATCAACATATTAGAAAAAGATAATGAGAAAACCTACGCCAAAAGATCAGCTGACCGAGCGCGAAGAGGAACTGATGCAGCTGCTGTGGGAATACGGACAGATGTCCGTGAGCCGTCTGGTAGAACTATATCCTGAACCGCGACCTCACTTCAACACTGTGTCAACCGTGATTCGCCGGCTCGAAGCCAAAGGCTTTGTAGCGCACACTGAAGTGGGCGGTGCATTTGAGTATTATGCCGTAGCCGAGCTTGACTCATTCCGAAAAAAGGGTCTCGGAGAATTCATTAAAAGTTATTTCAAGGGAAGCTATTTCGGTGCGGTATCCTCACTCGTGGCCGATAAAAAAATTTCTGCTGATGAATTGCGCGAATTGCTTGACCTGATAGAAGAAAAAAATCAAACTAAATCAACTGATATCTGATATGGGCGCATTACTGTCATACTCCATCGAAAGCGGATTGATTCTTTTAGCAATGTACCTGGTATACCGGCTCGTTTTGGCCTCGGATAATCAACATTCATTTAACCGCACGATATTATTGGCCATCTATGCAATATCATTTCTGTCAATACCGGTTATCAATATTGTAAAATCAATGTGGACACCTTCTTCTCCCACAGAAAACACATCAATAGAAGCGATAGCCTCAACTTCCATAACCGAAGCGTCAACACCGCTCTGGAGCATAATCCTGATATGGGTATATATGGCAGGCATAATCTTTATAATCATTCGCACCATCATCACCTGGTATCGAATAATAGAAATAATACGCAAGGGTGAAAGGATTACACAGCCCGAAGGCTACACCTTAGTCCTCACCGACAACACTGCTATAGCTCCCTTCAGTTGGATGCGCTACATGGTAATGAACCACAGCGACTATAAAAGTTGTGGCAATACTATCACCATACACGAATTACGGCACATTCGCTACCACCACTGTTTCGACCTGCTTGTAGCTCAAGCTGTGGTGATAATCAACTGGTTTAATCCGGCGGCATGGCTTATGCGTGAAGAGTTAATGCTCGTCCATGAATTTCAAGCCGATATAGCAGTAATAGAATCCGGACGAAGCGCAAAAGAATATCAACTGTTATTGATAAAAAAAGCTGTTGGCGCGAGATTCCCGTCACTCGCCAACAGCCTGAATCATAGTAAACTTAAAAAACGTATCACCATGATGTACAAATCAAAATCCACGTCAGGTGCGCGATTCAAGGCAATCGCCCTGGCACCCGCAGTAGCTTTGGCACTCTTGGTGGCAACTGTGCCACAGGTCAAAGCAGCCATCTCTACCATCAGCAGCAGCAATGTAGTAGATGACAAAAATAATAAAATTTCTGCAGACACTGACAAAGGTGCAGATGTTTTCAAATTCAAAAATCTTAATAACAACAATGGCAAGACCACCGTTACCATCGTAGGAACCATTCCGAGCCAAAGTCTGTCAGTCAAAGACGTAACTTTGATCAACGGTAAAAACATCTACATAGCCAACAGCATCAATACAAAGATGAACAATGGCGAAGCCATAATAGAAGCGACTTTTCCATTCTTAGATAAATTTGATGACTTAAGCATAGGACTGTGGGCCAACGGTAAAGAATACCATATGGATATCAATACCGATATAAGTGTAGCTATAACTCAATCCGATGTAAAATCGACACTACATACTCCTCGTTACTTTGTCAATGATAAAGAGGTTGCTCCCGACTATATAAAGACAATCCAACCCATGGATATTGAATCAATCGCTGTAGACAAGAAGAATAACGCCATCAAAATGACTCTAAAAAAATAAAATAAAAATTAGACTGTCACCAAACAGGTTGCACCCGATCAAGATGCAACCTGTTTATTTTTATTAACATTACTGAGCACCTTAACATAAGGTCCGGCTGCTATATTTGCAAAAACCAAACCCTATTGATATGGCAAACTCACTATGGAAATGGCTTGGAGCCTACTATCTGTACAAGCTGCTTTTTAGAAATCCGGATAACAATGACTGTAGCAAGAGCTATTCTGATACATTAAAATCACGACTCCATTATCATGATGACGATATTTATAACAATGATTATGATGATCTGGACCAATATATGAACAACTCATATTATAGCGGTGATTCGGGCTATGACGACCATATTGATATGGTTGACTATGATGAGCTCGATGTATATGATGAGTTCGATGACTTCTTCGACTGAGAAATAAATATACACTCCGATATTAAAAACCAGAAGCCTCTATCAATAATCTGATTGAGGCTTCTTTCTTCCATCATTATGCAAAAGGTGAGTTGTGGACTACGACTTTTTCTTTTTGCTCTTAGAGCTTGCATTCTTTTTAGTCGAAGTTGCAACTTTTGATTTTCTTTTCTTTGTCGACTTACTTGCTTTTGCCTTACGGTTCTTCTTAGCCGGACCATATTTCTGTGACTTCTCGTAAGCCGATTTTTCAAATGTAAATATATCTTTGTGAGTCACATAATTCTCAAAGTCAATAATAGCGGCAGGATTGATGGCAAGTCCAAGATAACGAGTTTCAAAATGGAGATGCGGACCGGTGCTGCGCCCAGTATTCCCTCCAAGTGCCAGAGGTTGTCCGGCTGTCACACGCTGATTAGGTTTCACCAAGAAAGCAGAGAGGTGACCATAGACAGTCTCCATACCGTTATCATGACGTACTACTACATAATAGCCATAACCACGACGGTCAAACTTGGTCATTCGTACCACGCCATCAAAAGCAGAAACTACAGTATCGCCTACATGAAGCCCCAAGTCAATGCCACGATGCATACGACCGAAACGTTTGCGCCAACCGTAATTAGAAGTCACACGACCTTTGACAGGAGCAACATATCCTGACACATCGATATCCTTAGTCATTGGAATCACAACACCTGCATAAGGATTGACACTCTGACTATCCCAGTAGTTAGCAAAAATCTCATCATCAATGAGAGCCTCGCGCTGAGTAATATCGTTGAGATACGAATTAAGTTTGGCTGTATTAGCATCAATACCCACCGGACGCTGATTTGCTATCAAATTCTCATGCTGATGAGCATGAGAAGCAGGCAGACGATATTGCTGAGCAGAAACAGGAAGAGCCGCTGCCGTCACAATCACGCTAACGCCGAGGATATTCAATATTCTGTTGATAATCTGCATTGGTTTATGAGAGAGAATTAGGAGAAGGTTAGACTTTAAGGTTAACAGCTGAAAAATCACATTTCATCAGGCGAATAAAAGAATCGTATATTCTGAGGCTCCCAATCAAAAATTTCATCATCGGCAAAGAAACGCTTCACTTCAGCTTCAGCATCTTCCACAGATGAAGAAGCATGAATGATGTTTTCCTGACCCGACATACTGAAATCACCGCGAATAGTTCCGGGAAGAGCTTCACGGCCATTGGTAGCACCGGTCATCAACCGCACCACTTTCACGGCATCATTGCCCATGAGACACAGCACGATAACCGGACACGCCATCATCGAATTAAGCAAAAGAGGGAAAAACGGACGGTCAACCAAATGAGCATAATGCACTTTGAGCAAATCAGCATCAAGCTGCATCATTTTCATACCGGCTATAATCAAACCTTTCTGCTGAAAGCGAGTCAGAATCTGACCTACATATCCTCTTACGACAGCCGACGGCTTAAATATGACCAAAGTTTTTTCCATTTACAAAATGACTTTTCAGATAATTCGATTGTAAAGATACATTAATTTTCGACCGATTCAAAGGGTGAAAGCGATTAATTCACCTACTTAATAAGAAACGGCAACCATAAACCACTACTACACTGTAATTTGCAAATAGTGTAAAAAAATCACAAAAATATATGTTGTATCCAAATTGTCACATCAACTAATCATGCTCCAATCAAACACCCGATTAAACACCGAGGTCAATTCCTGCTTCAATGCCTGATTGACAGGCAACGACAGCCGAGGGTCCACATCAAGAAGAGATTCAGCCTTACTGCGCGCCAAAGCTATAATCTGGCCGTCAGTGGCAAGATTGGCTATATGAAGGTCAATCGGCATTCCACTCTGCAGAGTTCCCTCCAAATCACCGGGTCCGCGCATCTTCAAATCAGCCTCAGCCACCACAAAACCATCGGAAGTGGAAGTCATTATTTCCAGTCTTTTGCGCGTGTCCCTGCTGATATTTCTGCGCGACATGAGTACACAGAAACTCTGACCTTCGCCACGCCCTACCCGACCGCGAAGCTGATGTAACTGTGACAGACCGAAGCGCTCGGCATTCTCAATAATCATGGTTGTGGCGTTAGGCACATTGACACCGACTTCAATCACTGTCGTTGCCACCAATATATCGGCCTGATGCGAAGCAAACATAGCCATCTGAGCATCTTTCTCGGCCGGCTTCATCTTTCCGTGGACATAGGCTACGCGATAGTGCCTAAATACATCACATATCTCTTTATAGCCTTCCTCCAATGACAGCAAATCCATTTTTTCATTCTCCTTTATCAGAGGATACACTATGTATACCTGATGCCCTTGATTTAGCTGACGTGTGATGGAACGATATACATCCAGCCGCTGTTCATCGTAACGCAACAAAGTCACCACCGGTTTACGTCCCGGGGGTAACTCATCAATCACCGATACATCAAGATCGCCATAGACAGTCATGGCGAGAGTACGGGGAATGGGAGTTGCCGTCATTACCAGGACATGAGGAGGCACATTGTTCTTCTTCCACATACGCGCTCTTTGTGCAACTCCAAATCTATGCTGCTCATCGATGATGACCAATCCGAGATTCTTAAATTGCACAGCATCTTCTATCACGGCATGGGTGCCTATAAGGATATGAAGCGAACCATCGAGGAGCTGCTGATGAATCACTTCCCGCTGTTTTTTTGGCGTAGACCCGGTGAGCAATTTTATATTTACACCCACGGCGGCAGCCATAGCCGTCAAAGACTCAAAATGCTGCGTAGCAAGAATTTCAGTAGGTGCCATAATACAAGCCTGCGCACCATTGTCGATAGCGATGAGCATACACATCAACGCCACCAACGTCTTCCCGCTACCCACATCGCCTTGCAGCAAACGATTCATCTGACGACCGGTATTCATATCGGCACGAATCTCGCGTATGACGCGTTTTTGCGCTTCAGTCAACGGGAAAGGCAAACATTTTTCATAAAACGTATGGAAAAAGTTACCTACCCGAGTAAACCGCAAACCTCCGGCATTTGAGGCTCTTTTTCGTGAATAGCCAAGTATGTTGAGCTGCAAAAAAAGAAGTTCCTCGAACTTCAAACGTAGCCTCGCCCGCTCAAGCAAGAGATTATCTTTAGGATTATGGATTGCATAAAGAGCCTCGGAACGTGACATCAGATTAAGCGACTCCCTCATCTCCACAGGGATAGGGTCAGACATACCGGCAAGATGATTTTCGAGCAACGATGACACTAACTGATATATGGTCCGCGATGTGAATCCGCGGGTCCGCAACTTTTCAGTAAGAGGGTATACCCCTCGCAATCCGGGGGTGAATTTAGCGGCATCCGCCACATCAATTTCAGGGTGCACCATACTCCACCGTCCACCAAATTCCACCGGTTTGCCGAATACTATATACTCTCCCCCTACCCGATAATTTTCGCGCATCCACTTTATACGCTGAAACCATACCACTTCCATGGTGGCAGTACCATCGGTCAGTAAACCGATCAATCGAGTCTTTGCCCCTTCGCCCTGCACAGAAAAACTAAGGAAACGACCTTTTACCTGCACCACAGGCATTTCACCGGCAAATGATTTAATAGAATAAAACCGACTGCGGTCAACATAATGCGAAGGGAAATGATAAAGCAAATCGGCGCAAGTCTTAATTCCGAGTTCTTTTTCAAGCAACTCAGCCCGTTTAGGTCCTACTCCTTTCAAATATTTGATATCAGTGGCTCTGAGTCGATGCATCGTGGTTGATATCATATAAAGTTTGAGCCAGAACAAGATCACGGGGCAGAGTGATTTTGAATGTATCGACATCACCAGGCACAAGAGCCAAATCGAAATATCCGGCAGCTTCCATTACCGAAGCATCATCAGTGAACAAGGGGCTATACGGCAACGAGTAAGCCAACTTCAAAAGAGAAGAATCAAATGCCTGTGGTGTCTGCACGGCCATAAACTTGCTGCGGTCCACAGCTTGGGACCCACCCGAAGTCAATACTCTTATTGAATCGACAAGCGGTACAACAGGCAAAGCCCCCTGGTGTCCGGCAACGACAGTATTAACCAAACCCTCAACCACCTGAGGATTTACCAAAGGACGGGCACCGTCATGCACCATAGCCACACACCCGTCAGGAAGATAAGCAAGTGCATTTTTCACACTCTCCCATCGCGTTTTACCACCTATAATTACAGTTGGCGAGTGAAAATTGTATTCACGACACAAATCATGCCAGAAATCCACGAAATCCTCACTTAACACCACTATATGTTTGGCTTCAGGTACACACAGCCTCATACGATCTATTGTGGTCATCAACAGCGGACGGCCAAGCAGAAGCAAAAACTGCTTGGGCAAATCAGCTCCGAAACGCGAACCACTACCGGCAGCCACAATAATGACAAAGACTTGAGCTGAGGGTATCATTTCTTACCGGATAGTCGTTAAATCATACATATCCATCGGACCGGCGAGCAACTGCATGGCCTCCTTGAAAAGGACATTGGTAGAATTATATATTCGATAGAATGTATTTTCATCATATAAATCTCTTCCGATATATGCTTTAATCAGAGTGCGAATCAAGGGCTCAGACTCTTTAGCCTGTGCTTCATCTTCAGGGGTGACACCCTCATTCTCCGCATACTTTACAAATCGGTCATAAAAATCATCATCTACATTAAAATGATTGACAAAATCCAGACCGGTAGGATATTTCGACTTATATTCGCTGCGATATTCTTCCACATTCTTCAGGCAAAACTGGTATATCACCCCCCGAGCTATCAGATTACGCAAATACAACGTATTGCCAACGGTATCGAGAGGGACAAATTTATCCGGCATAATGCCACCGCCACCATATACCGGCCGATGCAGTTTGAGAGTATGATAAAGATTATCAGGCGAAAAATGAATACTGTCGGCATTAGTCAATTCACCCGACCTGTATCGGTTCATCATATCGAGATAATAATCATCGTTATTTTCCATATCGTAGGGTTTCTGTATGCAACGACCCGAAGGTGTGTAATAACGAGCCACAGTGAGGCGAATCATAGAACCGTCAGGCAGAGGGAACGGACGCTGCACAAGCCCCTTTCCGAAAGTACGACGTCCGACAATAACAGCACGGTCATTGTCCTGCAAAGCCCCGGCCAAAATCTCACTTGCCGAAGCCGAATACTGATTGACCAGCACCACAACAGGCATTGCGCTGAAGTTATCGGCCGATTCCGCTTCAAACGACATCGAGCCGGCTTTATCTCCTTTCGTTGAAACTATAGGCGAGTGTTGGGGCAAAAACATATCGGCAATCTCCACAGCCGTCTGAAGCACACCGCCGGCATTATCCTGAAGGTCGATAATCAACTTTTGCATACCCTGAGCCTTCAATTCCGACAATGCCTTACGCATCTCATCAGCCGTAGTTTCAGAAAAGCGGGATATTCTCACGTATCCTGCAACAGAATCCACCATAAAAGATGCATCAACGCTATAGATAGGAATATTGTCGCGTACCACACGGAATGTGAGGGGAGCGGATTCTCCACGACGAAGCACTCCAAGATTAACAACCGACCCTTTGGGACCGCGCAAACGCTTCATCACCTCAGTCTGCTTCATCTTCTTTCCTGCAATCACGGAATCATTCACAGAAACGATACGGTCACCGGCCCGTATACCGACTTTTTCAGATGGACCGCCGGCCACAGGCTGTATCACATATACAGTGTCGGTAGACATATTGAACTGAATACCAATGCCGGAAAATTCACCCATGAGCGGTTCGGTCAACTCACGTGTCTCTTCGGCATTGGAATATACCGAGTGAGGGTCGAGCTTCTTCAGCATACTTGATATAGCAGTCTCTACCAGAGCATCGGCATTAACTGTATCGACATAAAAATTCTCTATAATATAATCGGTATACTGCAACTTATGTACAGGTAAAAATGCACCTTTCTGCGGATTTGCAAAAACAGTAACCACGGAAACAAGCAGTAAAACCGATGCGAAAAATTTCTTATAATTCATATTTTCAAACAAAGATTAATCTATTGGTTCAGACGGAATATATTTGCTGACATCATAGCCATATCGAGCCAGTTCACGCACCAGAGAAGAACTGACCATAGCTTCAGAAGGAGTGGCGAAAAGTATTACTGTCTCAATACCGGAAATATCACGATTAACATCGGCCAGATTGCGCTCATATTCAAAATCAGCTACAGTGCGTACACCTCGCAGCAGGAAATCAGCACCGGCCAAACGTGCGGCATCGACCGTAAGGCCATTCCAGGACCATACTTCCACACGCTCAAGCGGTGACAAAAGAGCAGCCAGATAATCACGATGTTCCTTTACTGTGGCCTCATCGGTATCCTTGTCGGCATTACACCCAATCACTACCACCACTTTGTCAAAGAGAGTCAAACCACGGCGCAAAATTGACAGATGGCCTATGGTAAAAGGATTGAATGAACCGGCGAAGAGAGCCACGCGAGGCTTATCAAGAGATTTGCGAGTCATCTTCCACTACAAGATTTTCAATGATAAAATTCTGACGTTCGAGCGAATTTTTACCCATATAAAAACGCAATAGCTCGTTCACGCCATCTTCTTTGTGCATCGACACCTTATCAGCGCGCATATCCTCCCCGATAAAACCGCGAAACTCATCAGGCGATATTTCCCCAAGTCCTTTGAATCGAGTAATCTCGGCATTCGCCCCTAACTTATTGATGGCACGGATGCGCTCCTCATCGGAATAACAATAATAAGTATCCTCAGCCTTGCCGGTTTTCTTTGTCCCGGAGCGTTTGGTGGTCTTCTTATTTCTCACCCTAAAAAGCGGTGTCTGCAAAATATACACATGACCCTGCTTGATGATATCCGGGAAAAACTGAAGGAAAAATGTGAGCAACAGTAACCGTATATGCATACCGTCGACGTCGGCATCAGTGGCAATAATTACCTTATTATAACGGAGGTTATCGATACTTTCTTCAATATTCAAAGCGGCTTGCAGCAGATTGAACTCCTCATTCTCATAAACGAGTTTTTTAGTCTTGCCGTAAGTATTTTTAGGTTTACCGCGCAATGAAAACACAGCCTGAGTCTCTACATCACGAATCTTAGTAATCGATCCGGCAGCCGAATCGCCCTCTGTAATGAATATCGATGACATCATTTTTTTTTCTTCATCGCCTTTAGGATCATTGAGGTGTACGCGGCAGTCAAGCAATTTCTTATTGTGAATCTTAATTTTCTTAGCTTGCTCACGATCTTTTTTCGTAACACCTATCATGGCTTTACGTTCACGCTCATTGTCCTGAATCTTCTTCTGCATCACTTCAGCCACACCAAGCTCACGATGCAGATAGTTGTCAAGTTCACGCTTGATAAAATCACCTACAAATTTAGCTACAGTAGGACCATCCGGACCCATATCGCGCGAACCGAGCTTAGTTTTAGTCTGTGATTCAAACACCGGCTCCTCGACCTTAATGGAAATGGCAGCAGCAATACCATTGCGTATATCAGAGTATTCCCAGGTTTTCCCGAAATAATCCTTAATGGTACGAGACACAGCCTCCTTAAATGCGGTGAGGTGTGTGCCACCTTGCGAAGTAAACTGACCGTTAACAAATGAATAATACTCTTCACCATATTGATTGGCATGAGTAAGAGCAATCTCTATGTCATCACCCTTAAGATGAATTATAGGATAAAGCGGATCATTGGTCATATCCTCGCGAAGCAAATCAAGCAGTCCGTTGCGCGACACAAAACGCTTGCCATTGAAATTAATTACCAGACCAATATTAAGAAAAGTGTATTTCTTCAACAACGGTAAGATAAAATCTTCTCTATAGGAATAATCAACAAACACCGTATTGTCCGGAACAAAACGGACAAATGTACCATTAGATTCATCAGTAGGTTCAATTCCGGATTCTTCAATGAGTTTACCACATGAGAAACGCGCACTTTTCTTTTCACCGTCGCGATACGCAGTAATCACAAATTCAGAGGAAAGAGCATTGACAGCCTTCAAACCAACTCCGTTAAGGCCCACTGATTTTTTGAATACCTTATTATCATATTTGGCACCGGTATTCATCTTCGACACTACGTCGACAAGTTTCCCCAACGGTATCCCACGACCATAATCCCTTACCGATACAGCAAATTCTGTCACCTCCACATCTATGCTTTTGCCAAAGCCCATCATGTATTCATCAATGGCATTATCAAGCACTTCTTTAAGAAGCACATAGATACCATCATCGACATTCGAGCCATCGCCGAGCTTACCGATATACATACCCGGACGCAGACGCAGGTGTTCGCACCAATCAAGAGTTTTTATAGCATCTTCACTATACTCTGCAGCCGGTTGTGCAGCAGAGCCATCAAGCAATTCTTCTTCCGACATTTATATTTTGCAGTTTATTCCAATGTCACAAAGATAATGAAATTTCTCCGATTTTTCAAATAGTGAATACAGAATACAGAGTGCTGAATGCTGAAT
>CAZZFD010000033.1:0-11376 GCA_964653375.1 uncultured Bacteroides sp. | reverse complement strand
GCGTCCCAATCGAAATCGGCGATTGGCGAATTTTTTAATTCTTCAGTCATTTAATGAGTTAATAAATAGGTTAATTACAAAAAGTGCTTGGCCGGAAGCGTGCGTCATAGCGCACGTTCGTAGCTAATGCGAGCGCAAAGATAAACATAATTTTCTAATCCACAATTATTTTGAGCTGGTTTTTCGGTGCAATTTTTGGGGTGTGTTGTCAATTTGACCGAATTTGACCGAATTTGACCAAAAGGGTGTGGCCGAAGGGTTACTCGAGGGAGTATTCCTTGATTTTGCGGTGATTAATCTATTTTCTCTATCGAAGTTCAACACTCAATCCCATTGCTGAAACCATACGATAGAATGTGGATATTGAAGGGACGGTAAGCCCTCTCTCAACACGCGAAATATAACTCTTGTCTGCTCCAATCTTTTCGGCAAGCTCGGATTGTGTCATTCCCGATTCCTTACGGGCATCAAGAAGAATTTTGGCATTATATTCTTCCCAAGCCTGATTCTCAGCCTTCTTGCGGCTTTCAGAACCGGGAATTCCGAAAATGCTGTTTAGTTCTTCACTCACATTGTATGTCTGCATTTTTGGCCTCATAATATTCTTGTTTTAGGCGTTTCGCTTTTGTTATCTCACTGCGTGGTGTCTTCTGCGTCTTCTTTCTAAACGCGTTGAACAGGATTACCAATCTCTCACCGTCATAAATGAAGAAGATACGGAACTCATTGTTGCCGTAGTTTACTCGAAATTCGTAAATATCATCTTCGATATATTTTATGAAGTGAGCGGGAATTCTCTCTGTATCAGAAAAAAGCAATAAGGCACGGCGTATCTTCATTTGCTCTTTCTCGCTTAATTTCGCCATGAAGTCGCGATAGTAATCCTTATATGCTATGATTTCGCGTACCATGCGGTAAAGTTAATCAAAGTTGTTTAATTATACAACATTGTGCGAAGAAAAAAGTTGTATAGTGGTACAACTTTTGCTGTTGGATTTTTTCTCCGGTTTTGCTATCAATGTCGGTTATTGGCATATAGACGCACGCCCAAGAGCTATGGAAATGGGTATAGAAAGATGAGGAGGTTACTCGAGGGAGTATTCCTTGATTTTGCGGTAGAGGGTGCGTTCGGAGATGTTGAGCTGACGGGCGGCAGCTTTGCGCCGGCCGCCATTGTCCTCAAGGGCTTTACGTATGGCTTCGCGTTCGGTCTCTTCGAGTGTGGATTCGGCGGGTCGCGGTACTTTAGCTATCAGAGCGGGCTGTTCAGGGGCGTATTTGACTATAGAGGTACCTACAGCGGTATCCTCGGCCTCGGCGGTTATGCAGCGGGGAGAGGAGGTGGTGACACTGGGGCCGGTATTGTTTCCGGTTAATTGTTTGAGTCGGTCTATTTCGCTCTGCATGCGGAATATCATGTTGAAGAGCAGCTCGCGCTCGCTTTCATAGGAGTGAGGCGTGCGTGATGTGGTGGCCGGAGTATAGGCCATACCCGCTTCCGGAAAGTAAGGAACAAGGTCGGTGGCGGTAATTGTGGCTCCGGCATCAAACAGCGCTATTTGTTCGATGATGTTTTTGAGCTGTCGCACGTTGCCCGGCCAGCGATAGTGAAGCAGGGCGGAGCGGGCCGAATCGTCGAAAGTTACCGCCGGCATGGTGTAGCGTTCTGAGAAGTCGGAGGCAAATTTGCGTGTGAGCAGCAGGATGTCGTTGCCGCGGTCGCGCAAAGCCGGTACATGAATCTGCACGGTCGACAGACGATAGTATAGATCTTCGCGGAATTGTCCGCGGGCTATGGCTTCAAGAAGGTTGACGTTAGTGGCAGCTACGATGCGGATATTGGTTTTCTGCACGGTCGAAGAGCCTACTTTGATGAATTCACCGGTTTCGAGCACACGAAGCAACCGGGCTTGGGTGGTGAGTGGGAGTTCGGCAACTTCGTCGAGAAAAATCGTACCGCCGTCAGCTTCCTCAAAATAGCCTTTACGTGCGGCTACCGCTCCGGTGAATGAGCCTTTTTCATGACCGAAGAGCTCTGAATCGATAGTGCCCTCCGGTATAGCTCCACAATTGACAGCGATATATCGTGAGTGTTTACGCGGGCTGTAAGCGTGGATAATCTTGGGGAAGAATTCTTTACCTGTGCCGCTCTCACCGGTTACAAGCACCGACAGGTCGATTGGGGCCACCTGTATGGCACGATTGATGGCGGCTATAAGTGACGGGGCGTTGCCTACGATGCCGAATCGCATCTTGGCTTGCTGGGTTTCAGGCGATATGTCGGACGAGAGGTTTATTTGCATGAGCTGAGACTGTAGGTGGTCTGTTTGAGATATTCACCGAGAGATTCCACGGATTGGCTGTGAGCTTTGATTTCATCAGGCATGATGGGTGTGCCTATGGAGATATGGATAGTGGAATGTTTGCGACGGAACACTTCAGCCGGCAGGCGCATGGTGCGCAGTTTCCAGGATACAAGTCCGAGAAAATTGAACCATCGTGAGTTGCGTCCATGAAAATAAATCGGAATTACCGGTACACCGAGTTGCATGATCAGTCGGATTATGGAAGATTGCCATTGACGGTCCTGAAGATGTCCGAGCAGATTGATTTTCGATACGGCTCCTGCCGGGAAGAACCCTATCGGGTGGCCACGGCGCACATGCATGATGGCTTGCTTGATTCCTTGCATCGACACAGCTTTTTTCTTAGGATCATCCGAGGCAAGAGCATCCACGGCTATGAAGTTTTCGCGCATGGCCGTGATTTGATTCAGAATCATATTGACCATCACTTTGAAGTCACTTCGGTGGTGGCCCACTACGTTAATCAGTGAAATGCCGTCGAGAGCCCCGAAGGGGTGATTGCTCACAGTGATGAAAGCTCCGGTAGGGAAGCGGTCGAGATTTTCCTCTCCATCGATGCGCAGAGTTATGTCGAGGTCACGAAGGAGTCCGTCAGTGAAAGGTATACCTGGGGTGTGATGATTGTCGATATGGAGCTTGTTGACCTTGTCTATCGAGAGCCAGCGAAAAAGCCGTTCCACCAGCTTGCGATGATTTTTTAAGGCAGGCGCCAATTTTGCTACATCATCGAAATCGAGTACTGCCGGGCGGATATATGAGCGGTCGATAGTTTCGGAGGATTCGGTTGACATAATTTAGAGTTTTAATCGGGGTGAACTTCGGTGATTTCACCGCAGATAGAGTGGGTGAGACGTGCCGGCAACTCGTCGTGAGGCGTGTCGGAGCCGAGTAAAAACATCAATTTAGTCAGTGCGGCTTCAGCCGTGATATCTCTGCCTGACACCACACCGGTGGCGGCAAGTGCATGACCGGTAAGATATAGAGTCTGTACGCTGCCATTGACACACTGGGTGACATTGAGTATCAAAATTCCGGCGTCGACAGCATCTTTAATAGCTTGTGTAAACCATTGTGCCGTGGGAGCGTTGCCTGCTCCATAGGTGCGGAGCACTACGGCTTTGATGCCGGGTGTCGAGAGCTGATGGCGCAGAGTGCGTTCATCTAACCCCGGAAACAGATCGATGATTATTACCGATGTGTCGAGGCTGGTGTGGACACGCAGCGGCCGGCCGTTGTAGGGCAGACGCAGCAGTGCATCTTCATGGAAGCAAATATCAAGACCAATCTTAGCCAGTTCGGGATAGTTGTGGCTCTTGAACGCGTTGAAATTATCGGCCGAACGTTTGGTGGCGCGGTTGCCACGCCAGAGATAGTTTTCAAACAGAATGGCTACTTCCTGCACCATCGGTGCTCCGTGACGGTCATTCGCTGCTGCAATCTGAATGGCGGTGATTAGATTTTCCTCACCATCAGTGCGGACTTCACCTATCGGGAGCTGAGAGCCGGTGATGATGACAGGTTTGCGCAGATTTTCAAGCATGAATGAGAGAGCCGATGCAGTGTAGGCCATGGTATCTGTGCCGTGGAGCACTACAAATCCGTCGTAGCGGTCATAATTGTCACCGATGGCTTTGGCTATGGTCACCCAGTGAGTTGGATCCATGTCGCTTGAATCGATAGGTTCATCAAACGAGATGTTGTCTATCACATAATTGAGCAGGCGAATCTTGGGCACATTGTCGATAAGGTGCGTGAAGTCAAAGGGCTGGAGCGACCCCGTGGCAGGGTCTTCGATCATGCCGATAGTGCCTCCGGTATAAATGAGTAATATTTTGGGTTGAGGTGTATCCACGTGAAATCAAAATAGATGGATAGGTGTTATTTTACTTGAGCGCCGGGTACTACGGGAGCCGTCGGACCGATTACCACCAGTGAACCGTCGGCATTTTCGGCTGAAAGTATCATGCCTTGCGAGGTGATGCCTTTAAGTTTGCGGGGAGGCAGATTGGCTATAAAGCATACTTGCTTGCCTATAAGGTCTTCGGGCTTATAATATTTGGCGATACCTGATACTATGGTACGTTGCTGCAGTCCGTCATCGATGAGGAAGCGCAGCAGACGGTCGGCCTTGGGAACTTTCTCGCATTCGAGCACGGTGCCTACGCGTAGATCGGAGCGGGCAAAGGTGTCGAAATCCACATCTGCAGCTTGCGGCTGAGCCTTGAAGGAGTTGATCTTGTTTTGCTGTTTGATAGTCTCGAGACGCTGGAGCTGAGCGTTAATAGCCGTGTCGTCAATCTTTTCAAAGAGCAGATGCGGTTGCTCGAGCTTGGTGCCGGCAGATAGCACATTGTCAGTTCCGGCGGCGTTCCAGCTTCGGTCTGTGAGATGAAGCATACGGCTGAGGTCATCGGCCATAAAAGGCAGGAATGGTTCAAACACTATAGCGATATCGGCACACACCTGAAGAGCACAGTAAAGCACTGTGGCAACGCGCTGCATATCGGTCTTGGCTATTTTCCACGGCTCGGTTTCCTGGAGATACTTGTTGCCGGTGCGGGCTATGTCCATGGCGCAGCGCAGCGCTTCACGGAAGTGGAAAGTATCGATGTTGTCATTAACGGATTTGATGGCCTGGCGTATGTCGTCAAACATACGGGTGTCAACCTCCATGAATTCGCCGGGAGTCGGAACTATGCCGTCGAAATATTTGTGGGTGAGCATCATGGCACGATTGACAAAGTTGCCCAAAATTGCCACCAGCTCATTGTTGTTGCGGGCCTGGAAGTCAGCCCAGGTGAAGTCGTTGTCTTTTGTCTCGGGAGCGGTGGCTGTGAGTACGTAGCGGAGCACGTCCTGTTTGCCCGGGAAGTCGCGCAAATATTCGTGGAGCCATACGGCCCAGTTGCGTGAGGTCGATATTTTGTCGCCCTCGAGATTTAGGAATTCGTTGGCCGGAACATTGTCGGGGAGTTGGAATCCATCGCCGTAGGCCATCAGCATGGCGGGGAATACAATGCAATGGAACACTATATTGTCCTTGCCAATGAAATTAATGATGCGGGTTTCGGGATCTTTCCACCATTTTTCCCATGAATCGGGCAGAATTTCTTTAGTATTGGAGATATATCCGATGGGAGCGTCAAACCACACGTAGAGCACTTTGCCGTCGGCGCCTTCCACGGGCACCGGAACACCCCAGTCGAGGTCGCGGCTCACGGCGCGTGGCTGCAGGCCGGCGTCCAGCCACGATTTGCACTGACCGTACACATTGGTTTTCCACTCGGTGTGTTCATCGAGTATCCAGTGACGCAATGTATCTTCCCAGCGGTTGAGGGGCAGGTACCAGTGAGAGGTCTCGCGCATGGTGACGGGAGCATCGGTGAGGCTCGAACGCGGATTGATGAGATCGGTGGCATTAAGTGATGTGCCGCACGCCTCGCACTGGTCACCGTAAGCACCGTCGTGACCGCAATGCGGACAAGTGCCGGTCACATAGCGGTCGGCTAAAAATTGGTCTGCCTGTTCATCGTAGGGCTGCATCGAGGTTTGTTTTTCAAATTGGCCATTGTCATAGAGACGGCGGAAAAATTCCGATGCGGTGGCGTGATGGAGGTCAGACGTGGTACGCGAATAGACATCAAACGAGATGCCCAGCTCTTTCATCGAGTCGCGGATTATGGCATGGTAGCGGTCAACAATATCTTGAGGCGTTACTCCTTCTTTACGGGCTTTGATGGTGATAGGTACACCATGTTCGTCGCTGCCGCCTATCATCACCACTTCGGCGCCTCGTGAGCGCAGATAGCGTGCATAGATGTCGGCAGGAATATATACACCGGCCAAATGTCCGATATGTACCGGGCCATTGGCGTAGGGAAGTGCGGTTGTAATGAGAGTTCGCTTAAAATTCTTTTGCATAAATGTTGATAAGTCAGCGTTATGGTTAATCAGACTGCAAATATACAAAAATTATGGCACCAATGCAGGTGGTTGGCCCTAAATTAGAAGATGAAAGCACTATTATTTCAAGATCTTATTTGGAATGATATTAAGTACTGAATTTTGCTGATTGATGATAATTTATCTGATTTATGAGCAGGATAGTAGTTTAATCCATTTTGCGCAAATTGCTTCGGTGGATAGTTGGTTGAGAAACGGCATCGGGTCAGTTGTATTTCGGCCTGTTGATATCAGTCGGTCGAGCTCAGTGGTAAACATCTGTTCATCACCGGGATTGACAAGTACTCCACGCCCTTCGGAGAGTATTTCTTCTACTCCCGGTGAGCAGTTCATGGCTATAGGGGTTATGCCGCAAGTTAGACCTTCGACTAATACCAATCCCCAGCCTTCGTAGTCTGATGTCAGACATAGTATTGAGGCTGTTCTATAGTATTCCAATGGATCGGAGCAGTATCCGCAAAAATCTACGTTTTTTAGATTCAACTCTTTAATCTGTTGGCGCATTAACGGTTCGGCTTCACCCGAGCCTATGATTTTGAATCGCCAGTCGGGGTGCTTGGCTTCTATTGGTTTCCAAATTCGCATCAGTCTGTCCACACGTTTGTCGGGCAAAGATAGTCGACCCACGTATATGACTGCTTTTTCCCTTATGGTTGCCGGTTTCGCTGTAAGAGTAAGAGGATTATGCATTACGTGAACTTTTTCCCGGTCTTTGCTATTGTCAAGCAGCTCTTTGATTTGCTCCGCGTAGGCATTACAAAGTGTTACCACAGCATCGGCATAGTGGCATTCTTCTCTCAGACGATTGAGGTAACGCCGCGAGTAAGAGTGAAATATGCGTTCTCGCCATCGCTTGATGCGGTTGCCAAAAGTTTTGTGAGCTACTTGCCACATAGGTTGACTGTGATACTGCACGATCAGACGCACATCGGGCAGATTTTCATGCAATGTCATCATTAATCCTGGAGCAGGGTCTATAAGTACTATCAAGGTGTCCAGACGAAGTTTTTTTACGGTATTTATTAAAGCGATGGCGCCTTGTGGCTTCTTGGTATTTGTCGCGGCAGGCAAAGTGACAATTTTAGCACCTCCCGATAGTCCGTATTCCTTATAATTGATAGTTATAATAAAGAATTCTAAATCTGAATCCAGACGTTTCATTCCTGCTATAATGTCGCCGGTTACTTTTTCGGCTCCACCCAACACGTATTTATCATTAAAGAAACCAATTCTCATGTCGTTTTTATTGCTTTGTATACGCCAAATTAATTATTTGGTACCCAAAAGCCATTTAGATAAAAAAGCAGATGAACGAAGTATGTTGCTGCATAATAGACATAAACAGGTTACAATAATTGCTATAATGAGAGTTATTGTAAACTTGATTATCATCATTCCCGGCTCGTTGAGTACATTTGTCCATTCAAGTTGGTCAAGATGTGGCGTAAAAAAGTAGTGAAGCATATATATATCTAACGTGCGCTTACCTGAAAAGCATAGAAAACGAGATATGGGAGCATTGCTATTAAAAAAGTCAGCACGAGAATAGAAAAATATGAAAACTGTAAGTACTCCAGAAGTTCTATGAATGAGATCTTGGAATATACGTGGAAAAAAACCGTGTAGCTCTCTGTATCCATCGGCATATAGATAAAAGCACCCCCCAATAAATATTATCAATATTATAGTGCGAAAAGTGTCAGAGTGAAGTAGCTTTTCAAATTTATTCCAATATTGATGTGCTATAATTCCCATAGCAAAAAAAGGAAAATATCTGGAAACTTCAAACCAAGATAGAACTCGATTAACTGTATGCCATGAAGGATTATAAAAATATGCTATGGCCGGAATGATAAGAATTAACATTCCAATACCCGAAAAGTCTTTTTGAAAGCACTTGCATAAGGATACCATGAGCATATATATTAAAAACATTTGAAATAATGCTATAGTAAACCAATAATAATCATAACCTTTGTGGATAAAACCAAATGGGGGCTTATGACAAACTATAGCAAATAGCATGAAGAATACTGTAGCACAGAGTACTTGAGCTCTAAATTTGCGTAATAAAATTTGTTTGGTGAAATTTTTTGACCACCGGTTAAGTGATCTATAAGCAAAATATCCGCTTATGAAGAAAAACAGAGGCATACGCCATGATATCAGTATGGCAGCCAAAGCTGTGCCATCAGGTTTTTCGTCCATAAATAAGAAAATATGACAAAGCACAACGAGAATCATTGACAGTCCACGCATTGAATCCATATAATTTATACGGCTGTAGCTCATATTTTCGTTAGGGGATAGATAGTCCATTTGTCCGTTAAGTGATAATGACGTACAAAGGTATTGAAAAAGGCAGTGATGCACAAATATTATTGTAAGATTGTAATATCATGGGAAATGAAAAAAGATGGGAATCGTTGCACAGATGAAAAAAAACATATACCTTTGCAGTGTCAAAGAAAGCCCGGATGGCGGAATCGGTAGACGCGCTGGTCTCAAACACCAGTGGAGCAATCCGTGCCGGTTCGACCCCGGCTCCGGGTACTTTGAAGAGGATTCTCACCGCGAGAGTCCTCTTTTTTGTTTTTTTTATCCCCCCTCAACTCATTTATTTATATATAAATAAGATGAGAATGAGAAGAAAATGCACTGAAAAATGTAATATTTTTCCCTTACATATGATAGACCTATTACTTTTGATTTATACGTATTTATGCTTAGGTCAATGGTGTTACCGGCCATTGTAAGCGTTTGGAAGTAGGAATAAGGGCTACAATTGTGGCTATGATGTAGGCGGTCACCCAACGACGTAAATGGGCTTTGCTATTGCTGTTATGGGTGTCGGGGTGATTAAATCTCGGGCGTCCGGTGTGTATGTCGCCGCCGTGTCTTTTAATCAAGAGCATGGTACGGAAAATATTGCTATATGAGTCACCACTAATCACTTTGAGTGATAAAATCATATTGGTGTTGAAGCGAATACTGTTGTTTAATCCCGTAAGTCCGCTGCATGTTTTGCCACTGAGTATTCGCGTGTAGGACCGATGTATGTTCAAAAGGCACAACAGATATGTAAGCATACCTTCGTTATAGAGTTTTTGTCGAGCAGGATCATGGCTTATGCTTTTGTCATGCTGATGATAGAAATATAAGGGTTGCAGCGTATAGCTGATATGGGGGTTAAGGAGCATGGTGCGCCACGAGAGGTCGACGTCTTCGCCTATTCTTAGCTGTTGATTGAATTTAAGATGGTTGTTGGTGAGGAAAGCTCTTAGATATACGGATAATACGGTGCAGTCAGTGGAGGGTGTAGTCATGCCTTTTGTGATGTCAAGAAGCTCTAATCCGCTACATTGATTAAATGATTCTATGGTCACGTTAGTGGTAGGGATGTCTGACTGCATATTGAGGTATTCTTCATGACTGATGTGCTTAAATGTGAACTTAAGTATATCAGGGTGTTGTGTAATTAGAACATCGCGCAAAAGTGCTATCACTCCTCGGGGAATAATGTCATCGCTGTCGACAAAATAGACGTATTCACCCTTAGCTGCTTCCAGTCCGGTATTGCGTGCTGCAGCCGCTCCGAAGTTTGGTTGGCTGATAAGTGTTACTGAATTATTACTATTGGTATAATTTTGAATTTGAGATACACTGCTATCTGTTGACCCATCATCAACTATGATGAGTTCCCAAGCTCCGTCGGGTATATCGGAGAATTGGTCTTTTAGTAGATTCTGTATTGTGAAGTCAATATAGGCAGCGGCGTTATACACTGGCATAATGACACTCAACAATGGCTTATCCTGAGTTGAGTTCATTGTTTTTTGTTGAATTTTAATGCCTTATCTATTGCTAATGTTCCTTTGATTACGCTTCGCAATATGGGGCGGAGCCGTTTATGCAGTTTGCGGGTTTTAGCCAAAGTTAAAATCTCGTTTTTAAGACCGCATTTATTAAGAGCAGTTGTATTTTTGATGGCCTGAAGTATCATTGGTGGAAATAATGAATCAAGAGCTCTGATGCGTTCGGCATCAGTGTCAGTATTGTTAGAACTTATTCCATCGACTGAAAAGCGACTGACTGTTATAGGGATATGTAGTATGGTGCAGGCATCTTGTACAATGGCTTTTGTGAAGAAAATCCAATCGGAGACTATACGATAGGTTTCGTCGTAAGGATTATTGACAAGGAGTTGTTTACTGATGAATGATGCAGGATGAGGAAGAGAGTCGTTGTAGAAGAATCCGCTGTCGAGCGAGTCGGGATATATTCGTAAGAATTCTTTTTGCGAAGTTTTGTAGTCAAAAATAAGATTACCGTAAATTATGTCAGCGCTGCCAAGATATGGCTCTACTTCAGCAAGTGTGTCGGAAGTAACAAGAGTATCGCCTGAATTAATAAATAACAGGTAGTCGCCTGTCGCGTGGGCTATTCCCTTGTTCATGGCATTGTAGATGCCTTTGTCGGGTTCGGAGCACCAATAAGTGAGTTGCGGAGCGAAATTTTTTATTATGGTTGAAGAATCATCTGAACTTCCGCCGTCGATAATTATGTATTCAAAGTCATGAAAAGATTGGGACAGTACGCTGTCCATGGTCTGCCGAAGACCGATGGCGTTGTTATAGTTGATAGTGATTATGGACAGTTTCATGTCGGGATTTGAATTTTAGGGCTTACGACGTGGTTTTTGCATCGGTTTTGTATGTGCAAATATGGGTATTACTTTTGATGCCGCCAAATTTTCCGGTGAAATTTTTTCACTATGCTCAAGCACCTTGTTTTAAGAACCGATTCGATGCTTGTATATTAAAGATTTAATAAATAACTTTGCGATATGAAGAAAAAGCTCACGATAAAATCTTTAATAACTGAGGCTAAGCGGTTTTGTGAAGCTAATACGGGCGTGTACAAAACTGAATTGTTCGGAATTACTGATGGTAAGGCTGTTGGTACTTTTGTAGAGCATTTGTTTCAACAACATCTTGAGGAACGATATAATCTGATTCAAGGAAATTCGGCAAGTGGTTTGGATTTG
>CAZZFD010000032.1:0-11631 GCA_964653375.1 uncultured Bacteroides sp. | reverse complement strand
GACCCTTCTGACGGGTCACCATGCCGGGTGACCCCAAACAAAATTACGGCGATAGTACCTTCACATTCTTAAAATACCCCACACCTCACATCGGATAATTCCGCATTCTGCAGATTTATCAACTCAATTCCTGAAATCTGAGTTTCAGCCCGTCAAAATAAAGCAGCCTGTCAGTAAGCAGATTCCCCGCACCGGTAAAATATTTTATCACTTCAAGAGCTTGAATACTGCCGATAACTCCGGCTACAGGACCTATTATTCCGCCTACGCTGCAAGGAGTAAAACCACCGCTCGACTGCTGAGGAAAAAAATCACTGTAACGGGCCGTCCCCTCTACATGGGTCATCACCTGACCGCCGAAAGCAAGCACTCCCCCCATCGAATAAGGTTTTCCCAACTCCACACACACCTCATCTATCATATACTTGGTATCCGGATTATCCGTGGCATCGACCACAAAATCCACAGCAGCAAAAAGCCGTCGGGCCACATCGCGCGTTATCAATCCATTGTAAGCTGATATATTGACATCGCTGTTTAGCCCGCGCAATCCCGCTGCCAAGGTCTCCACCTTCGATTTCCCCGCGTCCTCCTCGCCATAGCGCGTCTGTCGCTGCAAGTTCGAGATATCTATAGTATCGAAATCCGCCAAATGAAGCGTACCAACTCCCGCACCGGCCAAATACGAAGCCACCACCGACCCGAGTGCTCCGCACCCCACCATCATTACCTTTGCCTCCAGCAGTCGCGCCTGACCCTCACGGCCCACAGCCGGCACAGCGATATTCCGGGCATAGCGCAAACGTTGTTCTGCAGTCAGTTCTTTCATAATCAGGCAAGCATAGGAGCTATACGATGCAAAGCGGCAATAAACCGGTCACACTCCTCACGTGTATTATAGAGGGCAAACGAAGCTCTTACCGTGCCCTCCACACCTAAACCATGCATAAGCGGCTGAGCACAGTGATGACCCGTACGCACCGCTATACCGAGTTTGTCAAGCAGCATTCCGGTATCGTAATGGTGAGCCGTACCGATAAGAAACGATATTATAGCCTCCTTGCCGGGAGCCGTACCGAAAATCCTCATACCCGGTATTTCAAGCATCTTATCGGTAGTATATCGGAGCAACGTCTGTTCGTATTCACCTACACGCTCCACGCCTATGGCACTCAGATAATCTATTGCCGTGCGCAGCGCGGCGATATCCACATAATCCGGTGTCCCGGCTTCAAATTTGAACGGTAATTCGGCATAATCCGTATGCTCAAAAGTAACACGGCTTATCATCTCGCCACCGCCTTGATAGGGAGGCATCTTTTCCAGAAGCGACTCACGCCCGTAAAGCACACCCACCCCCGTAGGGCCATACATCTTATGCGATGAAAAAGCATAGAAATCCGCCCCAATATCCTTCACATCGACCTGACGGTGAGCTATCGCTTGCGCCCCGTCTATCAGGGCCACAGCCCCGGCTGCGTGAGCCAATGCCACAATCTCTTTCACGGGATTGACCGTACCAAGCACATTTGACACATGCGTCACAGCCACCACTCGCGTACGTTCCGACAGCAACCCCCTGTAAGCCTCCATATCCAGCGACCCGTCGGCAAGCATCGGTATCACCTTTATCACTATCTTCTTCCGGTCACGGAGCAACTGCCACGGCACGATATTGGCATGATGCTCCATCACCGACAATATCACCTCATCACCCTCATTGAGCAGCGAACCATAGCTCGATGCCACTAAATTGATTGCCTCGGTGGTACCCCGTGTAAAGATTACCTCACGGATACTCCCGGCCGATATCAGCCGGCGCACACGCTCACGCGTCTCCTCCATCAGAGCTGTCATCTCCTGCGAAAGCGTATGCACCCCGCGATGCACATTGGCCTTATGCGTGACATACATTTTCTCAATCTCTTTCACCACCGCGCTCGGAGTCTGAGTCGATGCCGTATTGTCAAGATACACAAGCGGACGCCCGTAAATCTCTCGGCCGAGTATCGGGAAATCCGGGCGATATAATTCTGGATCAAACCTCATGGTCACATCAATCTACTGTTGGTATCAAATCTTCTTTACACATCGATGAACAGTCGGCACACGAAGCTCCTCGATTACCCTCAAAACGATGATGAACAAGTAAGTGCAATCTCTCACGCAACTCCTCCGGACGCACACGGTCTATCACATCAGCCATAAACGCCTGCATCAGCATCATACGTGCCTCACTCTCCGGTATCCCGCGGGTCCGCATATAGAACAATGCCTCCTCCGAAAGCTGACCCGTTGATGCTCCGTGCGAACACTTCACATCATCATTGTAAATCTCAAGCTGCGGCTTGGTGTGCATTCTTGCCTTTTCACCTGCAAGCAGATTGCGGTTAGTCTGATAGGCATCGGTCAATGTCGCGCCCTTGGCCACGAAGATACGGCCACCGAAAGCTCCTGTGGCATTATCGGTAAGCACATACTTAAATATCTGATTACTCCGGCATTTACCACTTAGATGACGCAGATTCACGCTATTGTCTATCACCTGATTGTCCGAGCCGGTCACCATGCCCGACAAATCCGTCTCACAGCCGTGACCGGTCAGATCTATACTGAACTCATTGCGCGTATTTCCACAGGTCAGTGTCAGCGACCCCAACGACAGGCGCGAACCTTCGCTCTGACGCACAAACATCTGGCTGTGACGCACGGTGCGCGCCGTAGACTCCTCTATACAATAATAATTCAGCGATGCACCACGGGCAAGCGACACCTCCACCACCTCATCAGCCATATAATCCATATCCCCGTTCTGAGTGTGGTCACACACCACCACCGAAGCCTCTGCCCCTTCCTCAAGCACCACAAGCACACGACGAAACGCAAGCAGCGACGTAGGCGAATTAAAAATGTTGACCAACTGCAACGGCCGTTCCGGCTTTACACCCGCAGCTATATGAATCACCACACCATCTTGAGCCAGCATCGTATTGAGTGCCACGGAAGCACGTGTCGTGTCAGCCATCGACCCGTAATAATTCCGCAGCAAATCCGGATTGCTCTTTGCCGCCTCACACATTCCGGTGAACGTCACACCCTGGGGCAGACGCTCTACCAATGCCCGCGACGGACGAAACACATCGTTGACCACCACACCTAAAAGCGTGCTCATATTTGGCACATCGCAGTGAAACGAAGCCGCCACATCAGCACGGAAGTTCATACGATACAGATTCACACCATAATCAGCGCCATACAATGCCTCCAAATCCGTATGTTCGTATCCCTCATCACCCTTCCGGGGCATACGGCTCTGACTCAACTGCTCATAAGCCGACTCACGGACAGCATTCATCACCTCACACGAATGTGAATCTATCTCCTCACGGTTTAATCTGTATAATTCCAGATATTGGCTCAAACTGTTCATTTCCGGGCAACTTTTTTCTTACAGATATTAACCGTCTATTTCTTCTTTAATCCAGTCATAACCTCTCTCCTCAAGCTCAAGCGCGAGTTCCGGCCCCCCGGTGCGCACTATACGGCCCTTATACAGCACATGCACATAATCCGGACGTATATAGTCGAGCAACCGCTGATAGTGAGTTATAACAATCGTGGCATTCTGCTCTGTCTTCAATTTATTGACTCCTCCGGCCACCACGCGAAGCGCATCGATATCCAGACCCGAATCCGTTTCATCAAGAATCGAAAGCTGCGGCTCAAGCACTGCCATCTGAAATATCTCGTTACGCTTTTTCTCTCCCCCCGAAAAACCTTCGTTGACCGAACGCGACGCAAGTTTATTGTCAAGCTCAACGATAGCACGCTTCTGACGCATCAATTTCAAAAAATCCGTGGCCGACATAGGCGGTTCATCAAGATACCGACGCTTGGCATTCAAAGCCGCACGCATAAAATTGACCATCGACACCCCCGGTATCTCCACCGGATACTGAAACGACAGAAACAGACCTTCATGCGACCGGTCCTCAGGCGAAAGCCCCAACAGGTCCACTCCGTGAAAATCCACACTTCCCGCAGTAACCGTATAAGCAGGATTGCCGGCAAGCACTCCGCTGAGCGTACTCTTGCCCGAACCGTTAGGCCCCATTATCGCATGAACTTCTCCACGGCGTACCGTAAGGTTTATTCCCTTGAGTATCTCCTTACCTTCTACATTGGCATGAAGGTCCTTTATATCTATTAATATGGGATTCATATTTTGATTATAATTGTTTTTCCTATTTACAATTTCGATTACCCTACCGAGCCTTCAAGCGAAATGGCAAGCAATTTCTGAGCCTCTACAGCAAACTCCATAGGCAACTTATTCATCACCTCCTTGGCATAACCGTTGACTATCAGACCCACGGCCTCCTCCGTGGAAATACCTCGCTGATTACAATAAAATATCTGATCCTCCGATATTTTCGATGTCGTCGCCTCATGCTCCACTATAGCCGTATCATTGGCTATATCGATATATGGAAACGTGTGGGCTCCACACTCATCACCCAGCAGCAGACTGTCGCACTGCGTGTAGTTTCTGCACCCCGATGCCGCAGGAGCCACCTTCACCAGCCCTCGATATGAATTCTGGCTTTTTCCGGCCGATATGCCCTTCGACACGATAGTGCTGCGGGTATTACGCCCTATGTGAATCATCTTCGTACCGGTATCGGCCTGCTGGCGATTACGCGTCACCGCCACCGAATAAAACTCGCCCACCGACCCTTCGCCGGCAAGCACACACCCCGGGTATTTCCATGTGATAGCCGACCCGGTCTCAACCTGAGTCCACGACAATTTCGAGTAATCGCCCCGGCAAAGTCCGCGCTTGGTCACGAAATTATACACACCGCCACGCCCTTCGGCATCGCCGGCATACCAGTTTTGCACAGTAGAATACTTCACTTCGGCTCTGTCCTCGACCACTATTTCCACAATAGCGGCATGCAACTGATTCTCATCGCGCTGAGGAGCCGTACACCCCTCGAGATAACTCACATAAGCATCATCGTCGGCCACTATGAGCGTACGCTCAAACTGACCCGTACCCGAAGCGTTTATACGGAAATATGTCGACAGCTCCATCGGACATCTGACCCCCTTGGGGATATACACAAACGAACCGTCGGAAAACACCGCCGAATTGAGTGCCGCATAGAAGTTGTCGCGATACGACACCACCTTACCCAGATATTTCTTCACCAAATCAGGATAATCCTTCACCGCCTCGGAGATAGAACAAAATATCACTCCGAGCTCGGCAAGTTTCTCCCGGTGGGTAGTCTTCACACTCACCGAATCCATCACGGCATCTACAGCCATGCCGCTGAGCTGCTTCTGCTCACTAAGCGGAATACCGAGCTTGTCGAATGTCTCCAGAAGTTCCGGATCCACTTCATCAAGGCTCTTCGGACCCTCCTTGGTTCGTGGAGCTGCATAATAACTTATAGCCTGGAAATCTATCTCAGGTATATCGAGATGCGCCCATTGAGGCGGCTCCAATGTGAGCCAATGCCTGAAAGCCTTCAATCTGAAATCAAGCAGCCACTCAGGCTCCTCCTTCTTGCGCGAAATAAACCGAACCACATCTTCTGTCAACCCCGGGGGTATTATCTCCGTATCGATATCCGAAGTAAAACCATACTTATAATCGCTCCCGGTGACATCATCTATCACACTCTTGTGGCTTTCGGCCGAGTCATATTTATCTTTATTGTTTTCAGCCATAATAAGGATCGTGGATTACACCCTTGAATATAACGCGTGATTACATAGGAAAGTTGTTTTGCCATACACCCAACAGCCATGGAGCAAAAGCCGTCACTCGCTCTGTCACCGGCCCGGCCTGATCCATCAGCGTACTCGACGGCACCATTGCCTTCCATACATTGAGCAGTATACTGATTATCAACACCCACTTAAAACACATAAATGGAGCGCCAAGCCATGAATTTATCTGCGACAGATGCGCCACCCTCACAGTAGCACTTATCAATCGCGACACCAGCCACACCCCGAGCCACACTATGAGAAACAATCCCACATGACCCACCACGGCACACGCATAGTAACTCTGGCCGTGTCCGGAAATATCCGTCCCCGTACATGCAGCCACCAATCGAGTGGCATCATCGCCAAACGCCTGACAGGCAAGTACACCCATCACTATCGCTATAAGCGAGCAAATCTGACTGATAATGCCCTTGCGAAATCCCAATATGAGCGCCACCACAGCCGCCAGTATTATTATTACGTCGAAAATCATGACTATGACTTTATGTTAGAAAATCATCGTAAAGTTCGCTAAAATCTCCGACATGACAAAATCTCATTTCGTTGCCCGCACAATCTTCCACGCAACAGGGGCTGCATCACATCAATAGTGACACAGCCCCGGTGAATATCTGTTTGATTCAGCTCAATCAGAAGATTACACGGAAACCCTGATTCTCCATTCGCGAAGTAGGACGCGCATACCAGCGCACTGCCGAACGAAGCTCACGACCAGAGTTTACCCAACCACCGCCTCTGAGTATCTTGCGCGAACCCGTTTCCGGACCAATAGGATCTACAAGGTCGCCATCAGGATAATTGTCATACCAGTCCGATACCCATTCGTAGACATTACCATGCATATCATACAGACCGTAACCATTAGGCTCAAACGAACCTACCTTATAAGTTGATGCCACATAGCCCGCAATAGTCGAATCAACAACACGGCCTCCCTGTGCAAGATCATAATAATCAGTGATATAGAATTGCGCCATACCTTTCACCATTTTCGTACCATCACCGATACCGAAAGGCAGATTTTCAGCCTGACCGCCGCGGCAAGCATATTCCCACTGAGCTTCCGTGGGAAGCGCACCGCCTACCCACTTGGCATAAGCATCGGCACCATACCACGACACATAGATTATTGGATGCTCTTCATATCCCGGGGCTGCCACCCACTTCGTACCATCCCAGTTGACACCAAAATTAAATTTACCCGAATCACGAGTAGTAGAATCATATACGTACGATTCGGTAGAATCATCTACCGGACCTTCACCGTCCTCGCCTACACCTACTGCATTGAGGAAGTCAGCAAACTGCTGATTGGTCACCTCGTAAGCACTCATATAGAAATCCTTGGTAAGCGTCACCTGATGAAGTTTTTCATCTCTATAATAACTCGGCTCATCAGGATTAGAACCAAGCATACGGGTACCGGCCGGTATTCTTACTGTAGTAAGACCGTATTTATCACCGGGAGCCAAAAAAGTGGCAGCTACGGTAACAGCGGCATCAGGCATTACGAAAGTCGTAGTTGTGGCAGTAACGTCAGCCACTTCCACTTCGGTGCCTTTGGCAGTAACATCCCAGCCACCAAACTCCCACTTGTCATCCACAGTGGCAGTGAGAGTAACCACATCGCCGGCCTTGGCTTCAAGCGGCGATACGGTGATAGTACCTCCAGCTACAGCTTCAACCACAGCAATACCATGAGGCTGCGGCGTGGGCTCCTCTTTTTCATCAGAACACGATACAAATGCGAAAGCCATCGAACATAAAGCCATCGCAAAAACGAAATAAAACTTTTTCATCGAATAAAAATTAATAATGTTTCCATATCTAATTAAATCGAGCCGTCATATTTTTTGACAAATGACAACTATTGCCCGAAATAAGTCGGCACAAAGGTAATCAAATTCAGAGAATCACAATACAGTTTGCTGTATATTTAAGCTATTTTACTATTTTTTGCCACCACACATAAGATAAAGATAATAAAAGCTACCGTAACCCGGTGCGAAGAATCAATTTCCAGCCGGCCACCAAAGCAATTTTCAAACAAAAATAATAAAAATATAACTTTTTGCTAATTTTTATTTCAAAACACTTGCATATTGCCGAAAAACACTTTATCTTCGCAGCGTAAAAGGTAAAAAAGTCCAATAGATTCAATTAACAAACCAATCTTTAATCAATGAAAAAATTCTACTTTTTGGCTGTAGCAGCAGTCATCGCACTTTCATCGTCTGCTACCAATTACACATTCAGTGCCGACCGTAACGTTAACGGTTTAGCTTCCCCCTCAGTAACTAACTCATCAGAAGCATCAGCCTTCAAAGCCACCGACAATCTTTCTTTGCTCACTTCGTCTGAAGTCGCTGTCAAAGCTGATACCGACGACGAAACAACATGGACCAGCTTAGGCACCGGCACATGGGTGGAAGGACCGCTGGATGCGTATAGCGACATCAAATCAGGTGTTACCCACGAGTTGGAAATATTCCAAAGCGACAGCAATCCCAACATTTACCGTATGGTTCCTTATGGTGAAGGTTCTGAATTAGCTACTTTACTTAGCCGTACCAACACAAATTACTTCTATATAGATGTCACTACCGCTGATAAGGTACTCGGCTATGGTGACTATAACACTAATCATCATGTAGCATTCTTTAATTCCTTCCAAGTATCGCAAATTGTTCCCGAATCAAATTTTAACGGAGAAGGCTATGGAGTGTACGATGCTACCGCACGCACAGTTAGCTTCCCGGCAAAAAGCTTTGCTGTAAGCATTAGCGGCTCCTGGTATACGACCAACAACGACGGCAAATTCATGATTTACCTTCCCGGTGCCGATGTTAAAGACTACAGCTTCAGCTCACAGGCCGACCTTTGCAGCGATGATAATGTAATTAACTTCTCAGTTACAGCCGGTGCAGACATCGCTGACATAAAAGCAGTGATCATGGACGGCAACTACACAGCTGCAGAGAATGTTCTCGCTTATGCAGCCGCCAATGGCCAATCAATCAACAGAGACAAAAACTACACCTTTACCGACGACGAAGCCGGTGTTTACTCTATAATAATTGCAGCACTTGACGCTGACGGTAATGTAAAAGACGGAGCAACTCACTGGGTACAAATTATCGATGACAATGACGCTGACTGGGAAGAACTTGGCACAGGTGTATATACTGACCCCATACTCTACGATGCTACCTACCTTAACGCCACAAAAGACTATGATGTGACAGTAGAACGCTCAATAAGCAACCCCTCTCGTTTCCGCTTCAAATCTCCTTTTGGCGAAATATTTACCTCTTACAATATTAGCCATTCAGGTCACGAACACTATATCTATATTGACATGACCGACCCCGAAGCTGTAGTGGTTGAGCTCTCGCTTACAGGTCTTGCCGTAAGCTATGGTCAGATCCGTATATGGTCAGTCAACGGTCGCTATTCAGGCAACACTGCTGATGAACTGAAAGAATATGGTTACGGAATCTCTACTTACGATGATGCCACCAACACCATCACCTTCCCCGCCAAATCACTCTTCTATCAAGAACCCGAATACGCTAATGGCAGCTGGTATGCAGCTCAATACGAAGGTAAACTCGTGTTACCCGAGTTCAGCACCGGTCCCGGCCTGGGCGCCATTGAAACAATAGAAGCTGACGCAGCCGGCGAAACCGAATACTACAATCTGCAGGGTATCCGCATTGCTGAGCCCGAACAAGGCATATTCATAATCCGTCAGGGTGGAAAAACCGCTAAAATATTGAAATAAAAAAAAGAATAACAGACTTTTCCTTATACCACGTTCCCGGCGAGCTTTGAAGCTCATCGGGAACGTTTGTTTTAGAACATAAAGAATTTATGAACGGTTTTCACCTAAGCGCTCATCACACTTTATTATCACACACAAAGTTATATCCATTAAATCGGCCGCGTATTGATAGCTGAACATAGCCTGAGATAAAAAATGTTAAATTGACAAGATGCATGGTAAAATTTTGGGCTTAATGCATAACTTTGTAAATAGACTCCACCCAAGAGCTTTTCCAAGAGAGATTAAAGCGGGCGGTAACATAACATAGAAGCGTATCCTTGCTTACCACACATCCTGAAATCGCCAATTTCATATATTTCCCGTGGTTTGTAATTTGATTCGCTCCTGCTTGTCGTATCTCCACTCCCCACGACAGGGGATAGTGATATGATCAAGCGTGGGAGTGGACTGTACATCGGGAAATAAGGCGTTTGGCGATGCCTTGGATGATGGTATACAGTTACTGTTCCTACGCTTTTCTTTTTTACATTTCACTTCGTAATCAAGCGGCAGGAACAGCTCGCTTTTCGTAATAAACAGTGACTGTAAAAATCATCAAATCCAATCATTTCACTAACAAATCTTATTAAGTTATGGACGAAAAATCTTATTCGAATCAAGACACACCGATGCAGCAAGATCAAGGCACGCCAACGCAGCCGAATCAAGGCATGCAGATGCAGCAAGATCAAGGCACGCCGATGCAGCAGAATCAGGGTATGCCGATGTGGCAGAACCAGGGTATGCCGATGTGGCAGAATCAAGGTATGCCGATGTGGCAGAATCAAGGTATGCCGATGTGGCAGAATCAAGGTATGCCGACGCAGCAGGTTGTCAATGTTAATACAAATAAAAGCAATGGTATGGGAACTGCAGGCTTCGTCTTAGCAATCCTTGCGTTTCTTTTCAGCTGGGTTCCGTTATTAGACTTTGCGTTATGGTTTTTAGGAGCTTTGTTTTCTTTCATTGGAGTATTTAACGCGCCAAGAGGATTGGCAATAGCGGGACTGATAATATCTTTTATCGGTTTCTTCGTAATTATATTTGTTATTGGCTCAGCAGCTGAAATATTTAGTATGCTACACAAATTTGCGTAGTATACTTCACAGAATTCAATATTAGAGACAAAAGCTATTGCGTAATTGCCTCTACAATTAGGTTTGATTCTGATCTCATTCTTACTAAAAAAGTAACAGAGTCTACCGCCTCACACTATAAACAGAAACTCTTAGATACAAAAATCATGCAAATCGGAAGGCAAACTTTTGATTTGCATGATTAATAGTTTTATTACCTCAGCAGCAGCATTATACATATATATCCAAATATCAGATATATAATTATCTGGAAAAGATTGAGCATATAGCCGGGGTATAAAAAGTGAAAGCCGGTGAGCTGAGGCTCATCGGCTTTCGTAGAGGGGGCGGTTACCTACTTTCCCACTTTCGCAGTATCATCGGCGTGGTAAGGTTTAACTTCTCTGTTCGGAATGGGAAGAGGTGGATCCCTTACGCTATCACCACCTTAGTGTCTTTGCTCCCGGTGCCACGGCCCTGACTCGCTTGTCTGCAGGCCTTGCGGCGGCGCCGGCGTATGTCTTAAAAAAGGGTGACCATGACGGAAGCCTGAAGCGGTCAGCTCTCCCTGAGGAGAGTTCCCGTTGGTTTGAATATCTTTCGATACGACTTTTCGGTAAGACTCTTCGCGGTGAGTTTTTCTTTTCTTTTTTTATTCGGAGTCTGAACTCCCAAAAAGGGTTCGGGTAATTAGTATCGCTCGGCTGTAGACGTTACCGCCCCTGCACCTGCGACCTATCGACGTCATCGTCTCTGACGACCCTGTATGGAGATCTTATCTTGAGGGGGGCTTCGTGCTTAGATGCTTTCAGCACTTATCCTTGCCAGACGCGGCTACCCGGCGGTGCTCCTGGCGGAACAACCGGTAAACCGGTGGTCTGTCCAACACGGTCCTCTCGTACTAGTGTCGGGTCCTCGCAAATC
>CAZZFD010000031.1:0-11790 GCA_964653375.1 uncultured Bacteroides sp. | reverse complement strand
GAACCCTCTGGTCGGGTTCTCATCCCTGGCTTTTGTGGTGGAGCTGGAGGGATTCGAACCCTCGTCCAAACGTGGAACTAATATGCTTTCTACATGCTTAGTCGCTACTTGGTTTTTGTGACGACACAGGTAAGCGACTACCAATGTCGTCCTTAGTCTCTAAATTTTCGGAAACATAGCGAGACTCTCTGTTTCCTATTCCCGATTTACGAGCACCGCCTGATCGATTAGTCTCGGAAAAAGGACAATCGGGCGATGTCTTGTCGCTGCAACTGTTGCGGCGATTAAGCTAATCTACTGTACTTCGATTAAGCAGCAAGAGCGTAGTTATTTTCGCCATTTAAGAAAGTTGATGGCGGAGATTAAAGAGCGCCTTCCATCATGGCTCTGCATGCTTACATACCACCTCTACACGCTGTCAAAACCGGTCAACCCCATGTATATGACACTATGCCTATGGTATAGCTGATGCAAAAGTAATGCATTATTAATGGAAATGCAAATTTATTCTTCATCGATACGGCGCATCTCCTCTTCACGCTCACGGCGCAAGCGCTCACGACGACGCAAGGTGAAGTGAAGCAACAAGATTACTATCAATGAGCCTCCTATAATGCCAAAGTAGTAGAAGTAATCGCCTCTATATAGAATCGGACGGCCGATATAGCTCATCACCGCGAGATAAATGAGCAAAATCAGGGGAATAACGGTGGATCGTGATGCTTTCATGTTGTCTCAACTGGTTCTGGTGGAAGAATATATGGCGAAGTTGCCGGATTGAAATGTCCTTGCGACAGATAATCATAGATAAGCTGACAGGCTCGTGCATCGAGCGCGGCATATTGTTGCTGAGCCGGCGAGAGTATGTCGGCTTCCCAATTGGTAAGTCGCTGACCTTTTGATATTTTTTGGCCAAAAAGTATCGCGAATATTTTTTGCAGACTTGAATCGATGATATGGAATTGCCCTACATAGCTCTGCAAGTCAATAAAGGCTTGAGGTGTAAATTCGGCAAGCCGATGAAGCATCATAAAGTCATCCTTGAGCGAAAGTCCGATCTTAGTGATGTGGGGGGAAGTAAGTATATCGAGCAATGGCGAAATCAATCCGATTTTATTGATACGGAAGAGATAGCATACCGAGTCGGTAGATATCTGCATTAGAGCCACATTATGACGCTGACCTTTATTGAATGTAGGGCGTGTCTCTGTGTCAAATCCTACAATAGTCTCATTTTTTATCCGGCCGACAGCATCGGCGGCTTTATCAAGTGTATCTACCACTACCGGTGTACCCTGATATGTGATAATAGGGAGTGTGGCCACAACGGCTTTGTCGATGGAGATTCTTATATTATCGGAGTCCATGGCTTTTAATCGAGCGTGATAGAAGGAATATCGACAACTGGTGTTCCCGGAAAATAACGCTCCACATATCGACAGACAAATGCATAAGTGTCAGCGGCAATGACTGGGTCGGAATCGAAATGATGATTAAACATCAGTGAATGCAATCTGATGCCACGTGACTTGATAGCCTCAAGCGAAAGTACAGTATGATTGATGGACCCCAATCGAGCATTTGTCACCAACGCTACAGGCAACTCACGGGTGGTAACATAATCTATGGCAAAAAAATCATCGGTCACCGGCACCATCAGCCCACCGGCTCCTTCGATAAGCACATAGGAGTAATCGCGGGCCAGACGCGCAGTTGCACGGTCTATCTCGGTCAAGTCTATAGTACAACCATCGATAGCGGCAGCGAGCTGCGCCGAAGCCGGATAACTGAGAATGATAGGGGCCGTAAGTCGGGCTGTATCTTCAGCAAGAATATCCGTGCCGGTAATTCGTCGGTGAGTGACAATATCCTCCGATGCTTCAGTACAACCGGTCTGTATGAATTTCTGGGTGATGACCGTATGACCCTGTTGCATAAGCAACCGAGCCAGATAGCCTGTTGCATAACTTTTTCCGGCATCGGTATCAATGCCTGATATGAATATTACTTCTGACATATAATGCTATTTCTTTTTTGAGGAAGCCGACTCGTCAGGAAAAGCGTTGGGAAAATCAACATGAACTGCCGGACGCATCAACGCGCGCACTATAAAAAAGATGCCGACTATGACAAATGGTATGCTCAATTGCTGACCGATATTAAGCGACATAGAGGCCTCGAGGGCTTCATTCTGATTATTTTTAATAAATTCGATAAAGAAACGCGGTAGAAATATACCGGTAAGAAATGTTCCGAATATCAGTCCGGGGCGTTCCTCGGCATTACGTTTCCAATATAGCCACATGAGAAATCCGAACAAAGCCAGATAACACAGCGCCTCATAAATCTGCGTAGGGTGACACGCCACTCCGGGATAGACCTGCTGCCACTCTCGTGAACGCACAAACCACATACCCCAAGGCAGGTCGGTAGCCTTACCGAATATCTCGGAGTTCATCAGATTACCGATGCGAATCATACTACCTACCAGTGCGATAGGCACAACTACGCGGTCAAATGTCCAAAGCGGGCTACGTTTAGTAGTAAAATAGCTGAAGCAAAGCACCCCGATAATCACGCCTATGGCTCCGCCATGACTCGCCAGCCCTCCGTTCCACACCTTGAGTATCTCTAACAGGTGCTGCGAATAAGATTCCCATTCATAGAAAAACACATGACCGAGTCGGGCTCCAATCAGTGTGCCCGCCACACACCATAGCAGCAAAATTCCTACCCAACGTTCGGGCGCACCTTCGTGTTTGAACATGCGGCAGACAATCTCATATCCCAGAAGAAAACCGATGGCAAACATCAGCCCGTACCAACGAATCGGCAAGCCAAATATTTGAGGGTCGGCATCCCAAATAATATATAAAGGTGTCATGATTTATTCAGTTAAAAGAAATGCACTGCAAATTTAATTATTTTCGCCGAAAAAATCACGTCCAAGGTTTCACTTCAAAATCATTTGCAGGCATATTGATTAATTACTACTGCACTAAAGCTCTATTCTTTTGGCATGTTATAGTACCCTTACAGACTTTTGGACTATACCTGAGGTGTGAGCTTATAAATCAGTTCTATTCATATATAGAAATGCGACAAGTGAAATTCACAAGTCGCATTTTATAATTTGCTGTAATATATATCATTTCCGGGTGCGTAGGAGCGATTCCCGGATAGAGTGGAAAATATCGTCTACAGCGCCACTTCCTTCTATGGAGTGATATTTACCGGCTCGGGTGTAAAAATCGCGTAACGGTGCTGTCTGAGAGTTGTAGACTTTCAATCGGTTTTGAATCGTTTCAGGATTATCATCTGAACGATGACTTTCAAGCCCGCGTTTTATAAGGCGGTCAATCAATTCATCATCAGCCACTTCGAGACCTACTACGGCATCGACTTTCGCTCCGCGTTTCTCAAGCATTTTATCAAGTGCGTGAGCTTGCTCTATAGTACGGGGAAAACCATCGAAAATAACACCATTGGCTGTGTCGGGATTATTTTCTATGGTATGCTCAAGTATATCTATCATCAGTTGGTCAGGTATAAGCTGACCTTTTGATATGTATTCATTAGCTATACGTCCCAAGTCGGTATCACGTGCTATATGGTCACGCAGCAACTCACCGGTGGATATATGATACAGACCATATTCGTCAATCAAACGTGCGCTCTGTGTGCCTTTTCCACTGCCGGGAGCGCCAAATACCACAAGATTATACATAGGCTTATAATTAATGAAAGGGGAGATGAATGATTTCGGAATTAATTGGATGAGTCTTCTTTTACCACCCAAATATCGGGCAGATTGCGTGCCAGACCGTCGATATCAAGGCCAAATCCGATGATGAAATCAGACGGAATCTCAAATCCTACGTAATCCGGTTTAACGGGAGTCTTAAGTGACTGAGGTTTGAAAAGAAGTGTTGCAATCTTGACATCGAGGGGATTTTTCTTGCGCAGATCGGCCACAAGATTGGCTATGGTTTTGCCGGTATCGATAATATCTTCCACCACAATCACGGTGCGCCCTTCGATATCGTCATCGAGCCCGAGGACTTCCTTGACCACGCCCGTAGAGTTAGTTCCTTCGTAACTCTTAAGCCTGATAAAAGAGATTTCGGCATCGGGCAATTGTACTTTTCTAAACAAGTCGGCAGCGAAAGGAAACGAACCCTTAAGCACACATAGAAACAGCGGCCTGGTATCCTTGCAATCCTGAGTAATCCGGTCCGCTAATTGGTCAATTCGCTCTTGTATTTTAGCATTTTCGAGATATGGTACAAATGTCAGACCTTTGTATGTGACTTGTTTCATCGTGAAGGGGATTGTAATATTGATGCAAAAATACTAAAAAACTCTCTCAGTGAAAAAAGATTTTGTAATTTTGTATTCAGTTATGAATATATAATTAATGTGGACACCAATCTGCATGACATCACATGAAGGATTATGAAGCTGTTTTCCATTGAAGATATCAAAGCTATCGAGCGCACAACGCTCCAGCAGGAGGGCGTGAACACCCATACTCTGGTTATGCAGATGGCCGAATCGGTTGCCACTGAGATAGCCTCACGTTGGCGTCAATCGATGCGCACCATCATCTTTGCAGGATATGAAACGTGTGGTGCTACCGGATTGGCTCTTGCCGGTATGCTTTCCGAACGCGGGTTCACTCCTGTGGTCTATCTTTTCAATATAGGCATGAGGAGTCTCAACGATGAATGCAAGCGCTGCCGCGACCTGCTGCGTGCCAATTATCCGGAAGTGGCCCTGATAGAAGTGGTGGACCGCGTAAATCTACCGGAATTACGCTCCGATGATCTGATTGTCGACGCGCTCTTCGGCTCTGAATTACATGAACCGTTAGTGGGAGGGTTTACATCGTTGGTAAGATACATCAACGATGCCGGAGCCACTGTGGTGTCAATCGATGTGCCCAGCGGTATGCTCGACGACTGGAATCACGGAGTGCTTCCGCGCGACATAGTGCAGGCCACTCTCACCCTGTCGCGCCAGTTCGTGCGTCTGCCGTTCCTGTTTTCAGACTATGCCGAATTGGCCGGTACATGGAAAGTGGTAGATGCCGGTTTGAATGAAGAAATATCGGCCAACAAATCGACTCCCTATTATCTGATGGAAAAGGACGAGGTGCAGTCACTTTTGCGCAGACGCAAGCCTTTTTCATCGAAAGCCGATTATGGGACAGCACTGATAGTGGCCGGCAGCTATGGAATGACCGGAGCCGCAATACTTGCCTGTGGCGGAGCGCTGCGCTCCGGAGCCGGCAAGGTGATAGTACATGCGCCACGCTGTTCGGTCAACCCACTTCAGGCTGCTGTGCCCGAAGCGATGGTCAACCCCGATGATGCCGAACGCAATATTACTGATTTCCGCGTCAATATCCCTTATACCGCAATGGGACTTGGCCCCGGCATCGGTACAGCCGAGAGCACTATAGATGCACTTGAATTACTGCTCAAACATACCCAGCACCCGCTCGTACTCGATGCCGACGCGCTCAATTGTATCGCTCTCAGACCATCGCTTCTGAGCCATATACCCATGCTTTCGATTATCACTCCTCATGCCGGAGAATTTGACCGTCTGTTTGGAGAGCACTCGAGCGCTGAAGCCCGTCTGCTCAAAGCTGTGGATATGTCGCGCCGCTACAATCTGCTCATTTTGCTTAAAGGACGCTACACCACGCTCATTCGTCCCGATGGCAAGATTTATATCAATTCATCAGGTACTCCCGGACTTGCCACACCCGGCAGCGGCGATGTGCTCACCGGTGTAATCACCTCTTTTATAGCCCAAGGCTACAAGCCGGAAGTAGCTGCCCTGTTGGGTGCATACATACACGGCAAAGCGGGTGAGCTGGCGGTGGAACAGCATGGCGAATACGGCGTGCTGGCATCGGACATAGTGGCTAACATAGGTGTGGCCATACGTAAAATCATGATTAACCACAACGATTAAATCAATATCACAGATGATACGACAAATATTTATGGTAGTTTTGGTAACTGCAGGCACAATATTGACTGCCTCGGCCCAAACCACACAGAAGTTTACCGCATCGAAGCTCAATGAATACGGATTGGTGTACTCGCTGCCCAACACTGTGATAGATGCGACCGTGGAAGTAGAACGCACCGAATACACTCCCGGCGAATATTATCTGTATGCAAAAAAATATCTTGACCTGGACCCTGTGACCGAACACAAGATTGAACACCGCATAAAGAGTGTGACCACGGCCACACGCGGTGTGGCTGTAGATTCATGCCGCTATATGGTGCAGTTTAAGTCAGGCAGTGTACCTTTCATGATGCTTAATGCTTCAATGATTCCACTATCGGTCAATGTAGAAGAAATCCCGCAGCCCGACGTGATAAAACTTCCAGTAAGCGTAGAGGCCCGACCGACCATACTGCAGACTCCGTTTGCGCGCCAGGCCATGACTGCCGAAATGATTCAGGCATCATCGACAGCTAAAGCAGCCGAACTGGCAGCAGCACGCATCTACGAATTGCGCCAGACCCGCAGCGATATTATATCAGGTAATGCCGATCAGATGCCTTCCGACGGCCAGGCAATGAGAATCGCACTCGAAAATATTGACAAACAAGAAGAAGCCCTTGTGGCTATGTTTATAGGCACCGTAAGTCATTCCACCCAGGTACGTACCTACACATATACTCCCGGCACAAACGCAGAGACTGTGGTGATAGCGCGCCTATCGACCACCGAAGGTCTTGTCGACAGCGACAATCTGGCCGGAGCCCCAATTTATCTGTCAATGCAAGTGACTGAACGCGGAACGTTACCCAAAAACGAAAAAGGCGAAGTAAAACGTTTCCCCAAAGGTGGATTAGCCTATCGTATTCCGGGACAGGCCCTGATGCAAATATATACCGCCACTGAAAATTATGCTGAGTTTTCAGCTCCCATAGCTCAACTTGGAGTGATATTCGGTCTTGACCCCGGTGTGTTTACTGACAAAAAAGCTCCCGCTTATGCCAGATTTTCAGAGACTACGGGGGCTATCGTCGCAATAGGTACACGTTGACATTTACACCTGAGTTTTGTAACTTTGCGTTGAATTTTCTACCGGTCACCACACTATGATAGCAGTTAAAAAGCTCTATACATTTATGTTAAAACAGTTTTTACCGCTGTTTGTAATGACCTTTTTTATCTGTCTGTTTATAGTGTTGATGCAATTTCTATGGCGTTATATCGATGATTTGGTCGGAAAAGGATTGAGCATCGACGTAATCGGCGAACTGTTTTTCTATGCCGCGCTGACCATGATACCGATGGCTTTGCCTCTTGCCATACTGCTTGCGTCGCTCATGACATTCGGCAATCTCGGTGAACATTTCGAGCTTACGGCAATGAAGGCTTCCGGCATCTCGTTGCTCAAAGTGATGCGACCGCTGATAGTACTGATGGTGTTTGTGGCTATCGGCGCCTTTTTCTTTCAAAACAATGTGCTTCCGGTGGCTCAGACCAAGATGTGGACACTACTCTATTCCATGCGTCAGAAATCGCCGGAACTGGAGATTCCCGAGGGCGTTTTCTATGACCAAATACCCGGTTATAATCTTTTCGTGGCAAATAAAGACCGGAAAACCGGTATGCTCTACGACATGATGATATATGACCTCTCGAAGGGATTCGACAATGCAAGTATCATTCTTGCCGATTCGGGCAAGATGTCGGTGACTGAAGACAAAACCCACCTTTTTCTCAAGCTCTGGAGCGGAGAATCATTTGAGAATCTGCGTGAAGCAGGACGCAATATGCGTGAGGACAATGTGCCTTACCGCCGTGAATCATTCGATAAAAAGAATATATTGGTAAAATTCAACTCCGAATTCAATCGTATGGACGAAGAGGGGATGCGCAGCCAATATGTGGGCAAAAACATAGCCGAACTCAGCCAAACCATAGACTCTCTGCAGGCTCATACCGATAGCGTGGGACGAGAGTTTGGCAAAGAAGTGAGAGCGACCCGCTATATGGATATACCTTATTCCCAGCAAGTCAGAAGCGACTCCGGAATAGTAGAACGGCGTATTGCCGACGTGCAGATGCAGCGACCGCTTAATGTGGATTCTCTTTTCAAAGGCGCAAGCTCGGCAGCACAGGTAAATTATATCAATATTGCGCTGTCGAAAGCCAAGCAACAGCAGACCGGATTTGAATTTCGCAAGATGGTGATGAACGATGAGCGAAAGAATATGCGTAAACATGAGATAGAGTTGCAAAAGAAATTCACACTGTCGTTTGCCTGCATCATATTTTTCTTCATCGGGGCCCCGCTCGGCGCAATTATCCGCAAAGGCGGTTTAGGAGCTCCTTTGGTTATCTCTGTGCTGCTTTTCATATTCTATTATATAATTGACAACTCCGGCTATAAAATGGCACGCGACGGCTCTATCGCCGTATGGCAAGGTATGTGGTTGAGTTCGGCCGTGCTGCTGCCCCTCGGCATATTCTTCACCTACAAGGCTGTACGTGATTCGGCTGTATTCAACAGCGATGCCTACGTCAATCTGTTGCGCAAACTCATAGGCAGCCATCAGACACGTCATCTGGAGATGAAAGAACTTGTCATTGACGATATGCAGCCGAATGTGGCGTTAGACAAACTCGAATCGCTGCGAATCGAGCAATCGGCTTATCTCTCATCATGTCCGGCAAAAATGTCATATATCAGATATTGGCTGCGGGGCTACAGCCGCTCAGGCTTACGCCACTTAAATACCGAGCTTGAAGAAACCGTAGCCTATCTGGCAGATGCGCGGTCGAAACTGATTATCAACAAGCTGATGGACTATCCCATACTGCGCAGCCTGTGGCTCTACCACCCTACCGGCAATAAAATAGTGGCATGGAGCGCCATTATCCTCTTTCCTATAGGACTTCCCATATATTTCTTAGGACGTAAACAGCAGAAAACTCTACGCAATGAGACTATTACGATAGGCAAAGTCTCTGATGAACTTATCGGAATGATAACCAAAGATATGACCCCTTCAATAGAAATTAATAATGACTGACAAATATATGACTGACTCTCACATTAAACTTGATACGATTGACGAAGCTATAGAAGATTTCCGTGCCGGACGATTTGTGATAGTGGTCGATGATGAAGACCGCGAAAACGAAGGTGACCTTATAATGGCAGCCGAGAAAGTAACACCTGAACACGTCAACTTCATGATTACCAACGCACGAGGCGAATTATGCGCCCCGCTCACCATATCACGTTGCCGTGAACTCGGCCTCACCCATCAGGTCGACGACAATACTTCAATGCTCGGCACACCATTTACCATCACCGTCGACAAACTTGACGGTTGCACCACAGGTGTGTCAGCTCACGACCGCGCAGCTACATTGCGTGCGCTCGCCGACCCGGCTTCCCTTCCCTCCACATTCGGCCGCCCCGGTCACGTACACCCGCTGTATGCGCAAGATGAAGGAGTGCTCCGCCGCCCAGGCCACACGGAAGCCGGTGTGGACCTGGCTCGACTTGCCGGATTAAACCCTGCCGCCACACTTATAGAAATACTCAACGAGGATGGCACCATGGCCCGCCTGCCTCAGTTACGAGAGAAAGCCGACCTATGGGGGCTGAAACTCATCTCCATTCGTGACCTGATTGCTTACCGTCTGCGCAACGAATCGTCCGTTGAACAAGGCGAAGAAGTGGATATGCCCACAGACTACGGACATTTCCGCCTGATTCCTTTCCGCCAGAAATCCAATGGACTGGAACATATAGCCTTGATAAAAGGCGATATAGCCAACGGAGATCCCGTGTTAGTGCGCGTACACTCATCGTGTGCCACCGGCGACATCTTCGCTTCACAACGATGCGACTGTGGCGAACAACTCCACCGCGCTATGGCCATGATAGAAAAAGAAGGCCGGGGTGTGGTGCTTTATCTCAATCAAGAAGGCCGAGGCATTGGACTTATGGATAAAATCCGCGCGTACAAACTTCAGGAGCAAGGATACGACACCGTCGATGCCAACCTCCACCTGGGTCATAAAGCCGATGAACGCGACTACGGTGTGGGGGCGCAGATACTCCACCGTCTCGGGGTGGAACAGATGCGACTGATGACCAACAACCCCGTAAAACGCATCGGTCTTGAAGGCTATGGACTGAAAGTAGTTGAAAATGTGCCTATCGAAGTCACACCCAATCCCTATAACCGATTCTATATGCACACCAAGAAAGAACGAATGGGACACACACTTGACAACGTAGACTGACAAATCCGCAGCAATGAAATATTACATCATCTACAATAATACTGCCGTCGGGCCTATGACCAAGGAGGAGATGACAGCTTACCATGTGACTCCAAACACCATGGTAGCACCAGAAGGCAGCCAAAAATGGCAACCCGTCTATACCATTCCCGAACTGATGAGTTATCTGCATCAAAACGGCAACCCTACTTACACACAACCGTTGTCGGCGGACAATAGGCGTTTGACCTGCGGACTCTGCGCACTGCTCATAGGAGGAATCGGATTACAATATTTTCTCATTGACAAGCCTATAGCTGGAGTGTTGACAATAATTATCACACTCTGCACTTTAGGTATATGGAGTATAGTCTGTCCCATACAAGGCATATTAATTCTATGCATGAGCGATGAAGAATTCAACAGTAAATACGTCAACTCACCTTCTATATTTCCCCTCTTCTGAAATTTATATCCCCTGCTCTCCTACAAAAGAAGTAAGGTAAATCCAACCGGAAGGAGCCAACGGTGCATCTGCCTGTCTCTCAAATCTTCCGCTGCGTCCCCGATACTGTTCGGTAAGATAAAAATGACTGATGCCGATACCACAATCGAGCACTGACAGTTTGCCCTTTTGCTTACAGTAGAAATGCACCGCATCTCCGATGACAAGAGCGCGCCAAGGCTGCGAATTAGTCGATGACGGGGCCAAACGCATCATCTCCAAAGCCTCACGATAACGGTTATCAGCAGGTACTGCCCCATGAAAATCACCAAAGAAAAACATAGAGTCAAACTCCTTGCGGTTTTTACTGCCTAAAATATAACGCGTCAATCGTTCCCTAACGCCTGACTTGGTGCCATATCCCACCGGGCACACCACTTTAAGTTCCACGCCATGAGCCCAACTTTGTTGCCGGTCAAAATCCGACCCGCGGAATGTACCTCCGATCCAACAGGTACCAAGCCCCATCTGCCAGGCCGCGAGCACTACCTGCTCAAACTTAAATCCGGCCGACAAAGCCGAATCCATATCATCGGCATAAGCCACCAGAAAATATTCGCGGGCTCCGCGAATCACACCGTAGGTACTCGGTTTGAAATCACCCTTGGTGTCAAACTCAGCCATACGTATCTCTACTCTTCCGCCAAACGGACTATAAACCTGATGCGCTATCTTCTGAAGCTCACATTGCAATTCCGGCGCCGGCATCATACCATCATAATTGCGAATCGACCGACGCTGCTGCATAACCTCCAATATATTCATTGACATAATCATATTTGTTTTATAAAGATAACCCCCGCCAAGCCACGTTAGTTCGCGATAAGTCACACAGATTCTCGAAAAAACATAAAAAAACGACACACATGCAAAAAATATTTCACCAAAAAGTTTGCAGAACTAAAAATAATGCCTAACTTTGCAACGCTTTCGCAGAAAACCTCTCGGGTGCTTAGCTCAGCTGGTTCAGAGCATCTGCCTTACAAGCAGAGGGTCGGGGG
>CAZZFD010000030.1:0-12979 GCA_964653375.1 uncultured Bacteroides sp. | reverse complement strand
CCAAATGGCAATTCGGGAAAAAGCGATGCTGTGAATTGGTAGTAAAAGCTGATGACATATTCAACAGATGGTCACCAATCTTGACAATCGATCATGCAGGTCAGGATTTTCGTATGAAAGTCAGTGAGATGACACGTAACTTCAAACTGACATTCCTCTGGCGATTCAAGGGATTCAAACCCAAAGACACCGGCATTGATACATCCCGTTTTGGAACCGGGAAATAAAGGATAATCTTTTCGGAGATATGGTTTCGTCGCACATCACAAGGCTAACCTAATCCTACAGCCGTAAAGAAAACCTCCTTTACGTAGTTGTTCAAAAGACTGCTGTCCAACAGGATATTTAACCGGAGTACTCATCATCAAAATTAACTTAATTAGAGTGCAAATATAGATAAAAATCTCAGATTTTTATCTATATTTGCACTGAGATTTGTTAGATGACTTGAATTTGATGACGTATGTAGCAAAATCTGAGATTTTTACACCGGCTGGAAAAAAATCAAGGCAGACGCATGATTACACATTCCCTCCTGAGTGCTCTTAGCCATCATTTTACTAATATGGAGAAACTTTCAATTCCTGATTTACGTGATGAAATGACTATTTAATGAGCATTGATTATCCCAAATAATTCCACCTATTAAACCTAATTATTGCTTCTGCCTATTGATTATTTGAATAGCCGAATATCACCTTATCATAGGTGATATTCGGAATTAGCGAGAATAGGAATAGTCGATAGTCGGAGGGGTGGTCTCAAACTGACGCATGCATTGACCTGTAGTTGAACCAACATAAGTTGGGTCGGAGATATAATAGGTTTTCCCTTCATGATTATATGAAGTACCGCTTACAGATGCACCAGGTATGGTAACTGATGCACTCTCATGCCCCGGGAAAGCCAGAAGCTGGTTCTCCACACCAAGTGCGTTCCAGAGCATGTATGTGTAGAATATCGCCCTGTCCTCACAGTCGTTCTTCGGATAATATAAATTCTCCTCCAGAAAGTATGGTTTCTCGAATCCGTGAAACTCATCATCGGTGGCATAGTCAAATCCGAATTGCATGAATCTGAGCAACTCATTTGTGGCGGTAAGTTTATCCTTATCAGCAAGCTGGTTTTTCAGCTGATTCACCAGATTATCACGTAAATCCTTATCAAGCACACTTACTGCAAACCCTTCAGTATCCATTTGTGGATACTTATAGACAATGGGCATAATGTTCTCGTTGAGTGTACCTGTCAAAGTGAGGTTGCCGTTAGCTACCTTGAAAGGTCGTGCTTTCACAGGAAGATTGAGCCCATTTATGCGCATGTCGACCATCTTGCCCTCCTTGGCAGCTTTAGGGAGATCGCATGTAGCCACACGTACACCATTGAGATTGACACCCTCCGGAGCCATGAGGAAATACTTACGTCCGTTCATAGTCATGTAAGGAAGGCCGTAGACCATTTGCTCACAAGGCATGAGAATCACAGGATCACCGGTTTCAGTAGCGATGGCTATTCTCACATCATAGCCCAAATTGGCAAGCATGTAATGCACTGCCGACATTTTGGAAGAGAGGCTCGCATCGGGAAACTTATTATCCATGTAAGCGCAGAGGAACTCATAGGTGAGGTAATCATTCAGACCCAACTTCTTGATCTGAGGAAGAAGATACTCCTCAGCCAACTTGTCCAGATTCTGTTCCTCCATAAGTTTCCAATGATTGGCAAGGTCAGTCGCTTTACCCAAGTTCTTACTGATCTTGAAATCAATCTGAGGTACAGCTATTTCCATTCCGTAGAATTTAACCACCTCCTTGTCATCACTGTCGATGGGTTCTTCCGTATATGGAGGAATCACCGGCATGGGCACACCTTCAGCCATGACAGGCACTTCAGGAATTATCGGGTTGACATTGATCATCGGTTTTACGATTTCCGGCTTGATCTCGATTGTAGGTGGCACCTCTTTCTGTGCCTCAGGTGGCACTTCCACCGGTGGAGGAGCGAACAGAGATGGTATGCCGCTCCCGGGAGTAGCGGGTTTTGGTTCAGGATCGGGTGCGGGTACCGGTTCTTCAGCTACGAGAGGTACTTCAGGTACTGGGATAGTGCCTAAAACAGGATCCGGCAGCTTTACCGGAGTGACGGAAGGCTTGGAGAGAGCTATATCGGGCACCTTTATAGGTTTAGGAGTATTGTCACGGGTTGCCGGCATAAGTGTCTCGTATTCATGCCACGTACCCTCAAGGAAATCGGCATAATGGTCAAGTATGGTGCGTCGGAACTCCTGATAATCGTTGAGAATGCCTTGGCGGAACCCAATGAACGACTGAGGCACCTGCGAGTCACTTATGGCTGTTCCAAGACATAGTATAGTCCCTATGAGAAAAAATCTTTTCATATTATGGAGAGTTAGATAACAACCCTTATAGTAGTTGCTTATCCCAAGAAAATTATAATATGGACATTACTGCGAAACAGGGTCATTGGCGTAGGCACGAATCTGAGCGCCATATTTTCCGGCGAGCTCGCTCTCTTTGATAGCAGACTCAAGCGCTTGTTCGCGAGCAATGCGTGCTTTCGACTCGTTGACGATAAAGAAAGACTGTATTTCGTATGTGCCATCCCCATTATCCTTGATGATGGTATAGCTTGGCTCAAGTGTATGTTTAACCTTCTGCTCGATGAGACGCTCATAAGCGGCATAGAACTTTTCAAACTCCCCTTCTCCATCAGTGCCTTCAGCGAAGCCGTCGCTTACTACGCGACCTTTGATGGTGCTTCCGGCTTTCTGGGCATATTTGAGAGTAGCATTGTTGAGGGCCATCTGTTCACCGAGGTTCTTAGATTTTGAACGGGTAGAGATGCCATCAAATTCTAAGCCATTATCACCGAGTTCATTAAGTTTAGCGTAATGTTTTGTGAGAGCTACTTCCATAGTGCGACTCCCCATGATTTCATAACCTTTTTTCTTATACTCTTTCATTTTCTTCTTTACCTCTTTCTTCTGAGCTTTTTCAGTCATCTTGTCATAGTTCTGGCCGAAAGCAGGAGCAAGAAAACAGATTGCCATAAGTAGTGTAATAATCTTTTTCATACTGTTTGAAAGTTAAGTTAAATATTTGAAATTGTAAACTCTGTATTGTTTTATTATAAGTATAAATCCTTTATAGCGACCATTCCGATAGTAGTGACTTAACCGAAATATCCATTTGAAAAGATACCACTATAAGGTGAATCCTTAGGAAGATTCGGAGTCAGGTCAGGTTTTCGTTCAGGTTGCCATGTACGGACCTTGATAATGGGTTCATCAGGATTAAGGAAATCAACCATCAGATAAAGATATCCGACATCTCCATAACTTGAGGAGAAATACTCCTGTCGTAACTGTATACCGTATGTATCTTCGCCTACATCCACTGCTCCGACATCTGTATTGGCAAAACGAATATTAATGAATTGATTTGAGGAAAAGCACTGTCTTAACTGAGCCATATATTCAGCTTTAGTCTTCCGTGCATAAGTTACATGTTCACTATTCTCTATAAGCCGGGCATCACCATCATGACGTGTCGTAGCCTTCTTTACAATATGGCCTACTATGATCACGGCATCATCGTCAAACATTGTCTCTATGAAGTCAAGACGTTTAAGGGCAAATGCAGTCTTATAATTCTCAAGAAATGTCACAATAACCATTTTCATATAGTCAGACCACGCTTCACCTTGCATAGAAAAAATATCTTTACGCGCTACACTCCCCAATCCAAAAGCAAGACTCTCAATCAGGCCATCAGAATTGAAAGTAAAAGTGACATCTTCAGTAAACTTACGTTTACCTCCTTCAAAACTGAACTGCATGGGTATTGATCTGCAAACCACTCTCTGCTTCATAGGATAGAATTCATAAGTATCGCGAGTGGCATTACCTAATATTTTGGCACTACCGTAATGAATGAGTTTTTCAAACATATCATAACCCTCCTCGGTGAAGAGATCTGTAACCCCGGAAAACTTATTTGTAGAAATAGCCTGAACGATACGTTCAATTACTTTGGTATAAGCCTGTGAATCACTTTTCGGCAAAGGGGTCACCCCTTCCCTTGCTCCGGCTGCGACAGCATGACGAAAAGCCTCTTTCTCCTTCTTGTCACTTTTTACATCTTTCGCGTTATGAGCCAGAATCACGTGAGAATCAGGTATCAGACCGGAACCATTAAAACTGTCGAGAAGCGGTTGAAATTCAGGAATCAGATGATTTTCATCGGCAAACTGATACTCAATATCTAAGGCAAGGGGATCAAGTGGTGTAGTCGGTGAAACCTCTATCTCCGACATCCCATCCCGAGCTGTTAATACCGGAGATTGTCCCTGGGAGCCCCGCCAATAGCTGAAACCTATGCTTGTGACAGGTTCCCCCTTATAATGGACCATCAGAGATATGTTTCGTCCTCCTGCTTCATTCGGTTTAGACACATCAGCAATACCAAATTTGACATCAGCACAAATATCCCGCATCTGTTCAGGTATCCAGGTTGTTAGTAATCGTTGAGTTCCATCGATATCAATTTTCAATGTATGAGCATCCGGCAAACTACCTAAGATCACATACGCCTGATAAAGATACCGAAGTGCCAGATCAATTTTTCCGGCCTCCTCAGCACGCATTCCTTCGCGAACAAGATTTACTACATTATCACGGCGTCGTTCAAACATCCTCTCTACCTCAGAACGTTTCAAATATACCATCACCTTATAGTTAGGTGCTTTTTCAGAAAGCCATATACTTTCCACACCCTCAAGGTTAGCCGGTGCTGAATAACTCTTTATAATCATAGACATCTTTGTCTGTGAGTCAATAGAGCCGTCATTGTTGACTGTTTCACTTTCTGAAAGTGAGGATGACGAAGATATATTAACGGAAATCTTTGATACTAAAGACCCCAAGGCAGCTTGCATTGCCGATTGTCGGTCATGCCCTTCTCCCACTCCATACATATAATCCTCATTATCTATAATGGAGTCCGGTGTAACTTGTGGGAGAAGAATAGCTTTATCCGCACTTGCCTGTCCTACCGTAATGGTAAAACAGACAAGTACAGATACAATAAATATAGAGAATCTTCTAACAATCATTTTACTATTATCTTATGTCCGGCAATTATATAAAGACCTCTTGCCAAATCATCTATTATAATTTCTTCACCACTCTTTAAATCAAGTGTCTTAATCCGAAGACCGTCAATCCTATAAAGTTCGACTTTTCTATCGGTTGAACTTTTAACCCTCAATACTCCATTATCAATCTCTATGCTCATTTCCTGATCAGAGGACAGAAGATTAATACCGGACAACGATCCGCCACGGACACGAATAACTTTCTGTGCATCAACAGTAGCCACATAAGCCTCGAGAGGTCGCGGTACTACATCTATATGGAAAGCAGAACCCGGCAAAAGAATTTCTCCATTATTATCCGTTAAATTCTCGATGTTGGCATTCAGACCCATTGTACGCTTTGTCTCCTGTTCATCCAACGGTAGCCATAGAGAACGGAACTGATGACCGGATGCCCATGTGACAGAATAAGGGGTGGCAATTTCAGAAGCGATACGCACAGGATTAGGATTGGAGAATGTTACAGGACCGTTAATACGATACCGTTCTGCATATTCCTCGTTATCAGGCATCGAAATCAGATAAGGAATTCCTGCAAATATACCTGTAGCCTCTTTCCATTCACCGGCCGGATCAGCCTCATAAAGCCAATAGGGATATTGAGTTTCAATATTCGTTAAATTGGCAAACGGTATCAAATCATCTCGCATATCATTTGTACTTACACTTGTGACATCAAAAGGAAGAACTATAGTCTCCCACCCTGAGCAGCCGTCAATTGGAGTCATTTGAGTAAATTCCTTAGTAAATCTGCTGTTCAGAGAAGTAAAAGATTTAATCGGTCTGAAAGGATATGATGGCTCAAGAATAAGCTGTTGACATTCAGGCTCTCCGGATTGGGTATCACAGACCACTATATTGACAGCGATATCTCTCGGGGCAAACTCCAAACTGTCTACATAAAGCAAAAGATTGGGATTGTCGATATTTGGAATTACGCCATCTGTAAGACGCTGATGAGATTGCCATACAACTGAGGTTAATCTTGGACAATACCTTAATACATTTCCCTCAATATATGTGATGGAAGGAGGAAGAGTGATGGAAGTTAACTTTTGAGAACTACTAAATCCACCATAGCCTATTTCCGTAACTGTGTAGTCATAGGTACCATCCGACACAGTCTGAGGAAGGACAAAATCACCATTGTCAACAAGAACATTCTCCAACCCCACATTGTCGGATGTCTTGCAATAACCTTTTTCACTATCTGTTATAGTATATCTAATACCCTCATATTCAAACTCTGTACCAGCCTGAGGCCGCTGAATTGGTAAGGTTCCATTATTGGCTTCCATGTGAGTAAACAGATTCCAAGGTACAGTAGCTTGAATATCCTCAAGGGAAGCGTATTGCATTTTTAAATTAGCAACAGGATAGATTTCCTCAGCAAAAATCTGAGGACTGGCTGATATTGGAGAAGTGGCGGTGTAAACAACCTCCATTAAAGCTGAGCAATTGCCAAATGCATCATCTCCGATATAATCCAACGATCCCGGAAGACTTATGGATGGTAGAGATGTACAACCAAAAAAAGCTTTGTCGTTGATTGAAATAAGTGTCAACGGAAGAGCTACAGAAATCAAGGAAGGACAATCTGTAAACACTCTGCTTTCTATAACAGTAATAAGATTTGGTATAGTAATCTGCATGAGGTTGGGACATCCTTCGAAGGCTGATAGTCCAATAGTTGCAATTGATTCAGGTAAACTGACAGACGTTAAACTTTGACAATTTGAAAAGCCAAAATCACCAATACCTACTACTGTATATTCATAGGTTCCGTCAGAAACGATTTCCGGTAGCTCCAAAGCGCCATCATAGTTGTTGCCTCCAATAAGAATACCATCAGAGTAATACCCGGATTTTGTCTTGCAAGTCTTTAATTCCACGTCTTCTATCGTGTAAATTAAACCTTGGTACTCAAATTCATCACCGACACTTGGTCCCGGTTGCGTTTCTTGAATTGTTCCATCTTTTGCAATTATAGTTTTAAATCTATTCCAAGGATATATCGACTGGATAACCTCTAAGGTTGCATTTGGCATTTTGAGTGTGGCGCTATCGTATGTGGCTCCCTGGAAGAACCATTCATCACCGGGAATAGGAGAAATGGCATAATATGTCACCTCCTTTATTTCAAAATCCCCCATGAAAGCACCATCACCTATTGACTGCAAGGAAGCCGGTAGCACAACAGCTGGTAGAGATGTACATCTATAAAAAGCATTAGGTCCAATAGAGATTAAAGATTCCGGAAAATTTATTGAAGTCAAACCAAAACAATTTGTGAATGCACTCTTGTCAATAGTTTCCAATGCTTCTGGAAAAGTAACAGACGTTAATCCTGAACATCTATAAAACGCGCCACCTCCAATCAATTTCAAAGACTCTGGAAAAGTAATGGACGTTAAGCCTGAACAATCTGAGAAAGCACTATCGACAATAGAGGTGAGTGATTCAGGGAAAGTCAAAGAAGTAAGTGCATCGCAATTACTAAATGCACTCGAGCCTATAGTTTCTAAAGCTACCGGAAAAGTAATTGAAGTAAGGGAACTACACGAGCTAAACGCAGTATTACCAATAAAAGTCATATCTTTTGGAAAAACAATAGATGTAAGATCTGAGCTTCCGGAAAATGCATTCGGACCAATATCGGTAAGGGTCTCCGGAAATACTATGGAGGTTAATCCTGAATAACAGAAAGCTCTATCCTTTATTGCAGTTAAGTTATCAGGAAAATCTATACTTTTAAGATTACTACAGTTATAGAACATATCGTTAGGAATAACTGTCATTGATTTGGGAAGAGAAACAGCGGACAAGTTATTACAATTCTTAAATAGCGAATGTCCTATTGAAGTCAACGATTCCGGTAATTCTATTTCTATAAGATTAGTACAGCTTTCAAAAGCACCCGGTCCAAGTATTGTGAGTGTGTCAGGTAATTTTATCGATCTGAGACTGGTACAGTGATCAAAGGCCTGACTTTCAATAGAAGTAATTGAAGATGGAATGGTTACTGAAGAAAGGCTTGTACAATTAGAAAAAGTTAAATGACTTAACTTAGTCATGGAGTTCGGAATTTCAACTGATGTTAAACTTGTACACCCATGAAAAGCATTTGTATCCATATATTGCAGACCAGAGGGAAGTATTATATTATCAAGACTCTCGCAATTATAAAAGGCTTCATTCCAGATTTCAGTCAAAGTTGAGGGGAGCTGAACAGATTCCAAACTTTTACAATATTTGAATGTATTATCACCTATTTTTGTCACTCCCTCAGGGATTTTGATTGAAGTTAACTTTTCACACAAATTGAAAGCACTCTCACCTATTGAGTTCATTGATTCCGGTAGTTCGACTGATGTGAGACTTAAGCAACGACTGAAAGTATAAGAACCTATTTCTTTAACTAATTCAGGAATCTCAATTGTTGTTATGGAAGTACAATTTGAAAAAGCTCCACGCCCTATCGATGTCAGAGTCTCCGGTAAATGGATAGAGGAAAGACTTGAACAACTCTCGAAAGCCCTCTCTCCAATAGAAGTCAGATTCTCAGGAAGCACTATTCCATCCAACTTAAGGCAGGCACCAAATACATAATCACTTATTTCAGTCAAAGATGAGGGTATATTGATAGTCTCCAGATTCGAACATTCATTAAATGCACTATTATAAATATCTGTTAGAGTATCAGGTAATGACACTTTCTTTAAATTCTTACATCCAAAAAATGCATCGGAAGCAATAGTTTTAACTGTCTCTGGAAGAATTACTGAAATTAGAGTGGTACAGCCATAAAAGCTTCCCCATCCTATTTCAACCACAGTATATTCATCGGTACCATCAGATACCTTAGCCGGAATAACCAAGTCCCCTTCGTATGAATTTCCGGCAGGGCCGGGATTTCCCTTTTCTTTTGTCTTACACGTTTTCTCTTCGAGACTTGTAATTGTATAATTGATGCCTTCGTATGTAAAATTTTGGGCAACACTTGGAAGTGCAAGAAGAGATAACAATAATATTAGCGTATTCAGTCTTTTTGATTTCATATAATTCAGTTTTTAGTTAGTTCATTTCACAGAGGGAGGTATATTATCATTCGCACCGGGAGTTTCATGATTTGACCCCGGTTCGTCATTTCCGGCAGGTGTGGTAAAGCGTATTTTCTCACTTTCTGTTCTTTTTATTTTTCCATCAACATAATATTCCACGTACGCCCAGGTAGTGTATTCAGTATTCGGTTGGAGATTCCTTAAGTCGACGAGGATCATATCATTCTCTCCAAATTCCCCTGAGAAGGCCTCCTGCTCATTCTCCTTATCAGCAGGGTATATATAGGCGCCACATGTGATTATCTCATATACCGGTGAAAGATAATAGGCACGCAATTGAGCCCACGTAGAGATGTTACCATTCATAATCCATGGTTTGCTGACAGTAGGATCATAATTAGGATCCGGCATTTCGAGATTTCCACCTTGAGTTAAGGTGACGGTAGTCTCACTTTTCCCTTCATTATACGTAAAGACTATTCCCGCCTGACGTGAACTTGCCTCTTTATTCTCCTCCACAGTTACTCTCAAAGTCACAAGCTCTGTTGAGGCATTCCCGGAAGTTTGGTCAAGCGTTAACCAATCTCCTGAAATAATTGTCTTTGTTTCCCAGCTTCCCTGTGGAGAATACACCTGGAATTCCACGACACTTCCTGTATATGGTATCACCGGAACATTGGTCGGTGTTACAAAGAAAGTATCAGATGACCCCTCTTGAGTGACATTAAGTCGCAAAGGAGTAAATGCAGAGGAAGGACTGCTTACAATCAGTTCAGCAGTACGTGTGGATGTTCCCGGATTCCTTTCCACACTAAACTTGAAACTTATAGTTTCTTCAGTTGAACTACCCTCGTCCGGGGCGTACCCGTTACCTGACATTCCATCACCCGGTAATATTGTTATCCAAGGTTCTGAAGCACTGACACTCCATGCTTGATTTGCTGTGACAGTGACCGTTGGTTCGGTTTCTTCCGTCGTACCATAAGGCGATATTATCTCACCTGTATAGTCAATATGGATGCTCTGCCTCTCTTGAAGCAAGTGTATCAAGACACTTTTACCTGCTATGCGATTCCCATAACGGTCAATAGCATATACGGTTATATTACATTCACGGTCATTACCGGTACGGTTCGGAACAGCCTCAAGATTAAAAAAGCCGTTTCCGATATGTCCCATGCCTGAAGAAGAGTTGTCATCATAAACTATCTGGCACCATGCCCCTTCACAATCAGTCACTTCAACAGTCCAACGTGTAGTACTTGTGACAGTAAATAATGTAGATGATTGAGCCGAGCCGATAGAAAGAAGTCCATTTTGTAAACCGGGAGCGGATACAGATAATGAGATATGAGATTCACTATCGGGATAAAGCCCCTCCTCAACATTGTTGGAACAGGAAGTGGAAAGAAATAAAAAGGTAACGTAACAAAGCAGATACCGATAGATTACTGTTATATATCGTTTCAAATTCATACGCTGGAAAAGTGATATTAAGGGTTAAAGATTTACTGATATTCCCACATAAGCATGGAATCCACCTCGTGTGAGTCCGGCAAGGCTGCATACTTTGGCAATATCTCCTTTGTCACCTAAAGGTATGGCATATTCAGGGGTAATAAAGAAGCTTAGATGTGGTACTGGATGCCAGGCAAGTCTGGCACCTATGGAGGTACAATTTATGGTAAAACCATTACCGGCCCTTTTCTTGGCTGAAAGCCGTTGTTGAAGGAAACCAAGTTGTGGCGTTAGGCCGAATCGTTCTGCGAAACGCAAGGTATAACCTGCTCGCAAACCCCATTCAGCAACCTTATAAGCAGTAGCCTGGTCAAAGATGTTATCAGTGGTACTATACCAATTCACCTCTTTTGTTTCACCGAATAAGATGGTATAAAAAGCTGAAAGGTCTATGCCCTTCCATATCCCTCCAACCGTTAAAGAAATGCCCGGTTTGGAAGATATGGCGAAAGATGCTGAAGCATAGAGTGTGGTGGAAGGTACGTATTGAATCTTATGAAGCACTATAGTATCCTGTAGTGTCTCACCTCGTGTGATATGAAACCGGTGTGTTACAGGATTATATCCGCGGCGAGAGAAAGTCCATTCGTAATTGGCCACTGGAAGTTGCATATCTCGATCAGTAGCTATGACAGTGTCTGCTTGTGTGACCGTTACCCCATGCTCGGGTATAGTCGTCAGGTTTAGATAACCAAGGTGTGGCACAGGGGAATTAGCTTTAACATGAGTCACTTGACCGGGAATAACCCGGAAGGTCGTGGTGGCCGGTTCATGATCCGCTTTCCGTGCCTCAATCGCGTAAGTATCACCTCTGAGGTGGGCGCTATAACGACCTACACCCTCCCGCCGACCTTGGAACCATAGTTCAGCTCCACCATCTACATCAACGATAACATCACCATATTTCAAATTCTCATCCTGCATAGCAAGGTTGAATTGTGTCGGACCATCTCGTTCAACCAATATGTCATCATCAAACAGCAATGAACCGAGTTTAGCACGTACTGCATGAGTACCGTAAGGTATATAGGTATTTATGGGACTGACACCGATGCTGTCTCCATCAATCCATATTTCAGCGTTACGAGCCGATGCAGAAAGTGACACCTCCTTACCTTCAGGAGAAAGAATCATCGAATAGACACTCCCCTCCTTGATATCGGTCGGATAATAGAAAGTCAACGGATCATACTTTGGATGAGAAATGGTGACTTTCTGCGAGGCCCTTGGTACATATAACCATACCTGACCGGGGCCATGCTGTTCTTGTCCGGCAAATCCCTGTCCTGAGCCGCCGAAAGTTAGTTCTGAACTTGGCAATGAAGTGTAGATTTTGATAATTGCCGCTCTCTTACCATTACGGTCTTTACGCTCCAAAGTATTACTCTGGGCATCCAAATCTTGTGGTCTCGCTTCGAAATCACGTATGGCAAGTGTCTGAGCTGCCGACGGTAGGCCTGATAGCGAGATAAGGATGAACAAAAGTAAGTAAAATCGACTCATGCAATATATTTTTTATTTAAGATGTTTCGTAAGTAAACTAATCATGAAGTGGCAAGCCCATTTGTTATGAGTTGTCATAAGAAACTAATTCAAATTTCAGATAATTAAAAATCCAAATAGTTAATAATGTCTTATTGGGCTTAAGTGTAGACAAGAAGTTAAAGTTAGTAGCATCATAGGGCATGTAATGAGCCGAATAGTCTCTCCAAATCAGGCAGTTATATAAAAAAAAGAAGCGTGAGAGCCTGTACTTGTTGCCCGTCCCGCTTATTGAGGCCCTGGAATTGCCCTATGGAATAGAACGGACAACGCAGAAGCCTCACGCAGAATATGTAATACACACCATCAGCGGACGCTCTCGCGCTCGCTATGGTTGGATTATACATATCCACAAGGGCATCTACCGTTGTCTCCTTCTTGATTCCATTTGAAATTTTCCAGGTTCCAATAAGCCAAGAAAGAGCGTCGAGTAAACGCTTCATATTATGTAACACTGCATACCCACCCCAAGCCCATATCCGGCTTCTGAGAGATATGCATCCGCAAATTTAAATATTTTTTATTAATCCTGCAATTATCGCATAAGTTTTTTGAAATTCTATTCCATAGCTTATTCATTCAGATATTTAACACTCAACCACTCGCGACGGCTACTCTATCTTTTCGATAAAGAGTAATATTCTAAATCTATACAGTATATTATTCATTTATTTATTGTAAAT
>CAZZFD010000029.1:0-13075 GCA_964653375.1 uncultured Bacteroides sp. | reverse complement strand
CAGCCAAAACTGATGAAGAAGGCTATGCACTGCTCAAGCAGTTTGATCTCCCATTCAAAAATGCTAAATAATATTCGTATATGGCAAAAGAATCAATGAAAGCCCGCGAGGTTAAGCGCGCAAAACTCGTAGCTAAATATGCCGCAAAGAAAGCAGCCCTGAAAGCTGAAGGCGACTACGAAGCACTGCAGTTGCTGCCCAAAAATGCCTCTCGTGTACGTCTGCACAACCGTTGCAGCATCACAGGTCGCCCTAAAGGATATATGCGCCAGTTCGGTCTGTCGCGTATCCAGTTCCGCGAAATGGCATCGGCAGGACTTATCCCCGGAGTTAAGAAGGCAAGCTGGTAATCTATACAGACAAAAGCAAGCCCTCGGACTCCGGCTCTCAGCCCTCCGGCTTCAACCCATCAATAAATCACACTGTAAATGAGCTGCCGACCGTGGGTCGGAACACACATTCGCAGATATTATTAAATATTGTTCGGCTTGCCCGAATCAATTTAAACAAAACATAAAATGACAGATCCAATAGCAGATTATCTGACAAGATTGAGGAACGCCATCAAAGCTAACCACCGTGTAGTAGAGATTCCTGCCTCAAACTTGAAAAAAGAAATCACCAAGATTCTTTTTGAACAAGGCTATATTCTTAATTATAAGTTTATAGAGGGTGAAACTCCCGCAGGCGTAATCAAAATCGCCCTTAAGTATGATCCGGTAGACCGTGTCAACGCTATCAAAAATCTCAAGCGTGTGTCGCGTCCGGGTCTTCGCCAGTATACCGGCTACAAAGATATGCCGCGCGTGTTAAACGGATTAGGTATCGCCATTCTTTCCACTTCACAGGGTGTGATGACCAATAAGGAAGCAGCCCAGAAGAAAATCGGTGGTGAGGTACTTTGTTATGTTTATTAATTCATAGGAGGATACAGATATGTCAAGAATAGGTAAAGCTCCCATTGAAATACCCGCCGGCGTAACAGTTACAGTCGACAATAATGTAGTAACCGTAAAAGGACCCAAAGGTACTCTGTCGCAGGCTATCAATCCTGAACTGACAGTAAGCATCGCCGATGGTCATCTTACCCTTACCCGTCCGAGCGACGATCGTGAGCACCGCGCCCAGCATGGTCTCTACCGTGCTTTGATTCACAACATGGTGGTGGGTGTGTCGACAGGCTATCGCAAGGAAATGGAATTGGTAGGTGTAGGTTATCGTGCCAATGCCACCGGTCAGGTCCTGGAACTTTCACTCGGTTATTCACACGCAATATATATCAAACTCCCCCCGGAGATCAAAGTCGAAACCAAGAGCGAGCGTAACAAGAATCCGCTCATCATTCTCGAAAGCGATGACAAGCAGCTCCTCGGTCAAGTTTGCGCCAAAATCCGTTCACTGCGCAAGCCCGAGCCCTACAAAGGCAAAGGTATCAAGTTTGTGGGTGAAATCATTCGTCGCAAATCAGGTAAATCGGCAAGTGCAAAATAAACTTTAATCTGAAGTAATCATGATCTCCAAGATACAAAGAAGAAATAAAATCAAAACCCGCATCCGCGGTAAAATATCCGGCACAGCTCAGCGTCCCCGCATGACAGTGTTCCGCAGCAACAAGCAGATCTATGTCCAGCTCGTTGATGATCTCGCAGGCAAGACTCTGGTGGCAGCTTCATCGAAAGGTATCGAAGAAGGCACTAAGAGCGAAATTGCAGCTAAGGTAGGCGAAGCTATCGCACAGAAAGCTCAGGCAGCCGGTATAAGTGAAGTGGTATTTGACCGTAACGGCTATTTGTTTCACGGTCGTGTAAAATCATTGGCAGATGCCGCACGCAACGGCGGTCTTAAATTCTAAACAGACATGGCAAAAAGAAATAATAGAGTAAAATCGACCAACGATATCGAACTCAAGGATCGTCTGGTAGCTATCAACCGCGTAACCAAAGTGACCAAGGGTGGTCGCACATTCACTTTCGCAGCTATCGTAGTGGTAGGTAACGAAGATGGTATCGTAGGCTGGGGCCTCGGTAAAGCCAATGAAGTCACAGCAGCTATCGCCAAAGGTGTGGAAGCTGCCAAGAAAAACCTTATCCGTGTGCCTGTTCACAAGGGTACCATACCTCACGAACAGGTGGCCAAATTCGGTGGCTCGCGCGTGATACTCAAGCCTGCATCTCATGGTACCGGTGTGAAAGCCGGTGGTGCGATGCGTGCCGTGCTTGAAAGTGTAGGTGTGACTGACGTGTTGGCTAAATCAAAAGGTTCGTCCAACCCTCACAACCTGGTGAAAGCTACCATCGCCGCTCTCGACGAGATGCGTTCACCGGCTCAGGTGGCTCAGAACCGCGGTATCTCTGTAGAAAAAGTTTTTAACGGTTAATCTTTTTACCCAATATGGCACAAATTAAAATTACTCAAATCAAAAGCCGTATCAACTGCCCTGCAGTGCAGAAGCGTACACTCGACGCTCTTGGCTTGAAAAAAATGCATCACACAGTGGTAAAAGAATACACCCCCTCAGTGATGGGCATGGTCGATAAAGTACGTCACCTGGTAAAAGTGACAGAGGCCTAACTAATTTATTGTCAACATTCCTAACAACGAACTATTATGGAACTAAATAATTTGCGTCCCGCCGTTGGCTCTGTAACCTCAAAGACCCGTATAGGCCGTGGTCCCGGCTCGGGTAAAGGAGGGACTTCTACCCGTGGTCACAAAGGAGCGAAATCACGCTCGGGTTATTCACGCAAAATCGGTTTTGAAGGTGGCCAGATGCCTTTGCAGCGTCGTCTGCCTAAATACGGATTCAAAAATATCAATCGCGTAGAATACAAAGCCATCAATATCTCAGTAATAGCAGCTTTGGCCGAAGCTCGTAACCTCCAGAAGGTAGGTCTCGAAGAATTGCGTGCCGCCGGCTTCATTTCAGGCAAGCAGTTGGTGAAAATCCTTGCCAACGGTGTTATCAGCATTCCTGTCAATGTTGAAGCCAACGCATTCTCAAAAGCAGCTGAAAAAGCTATCACTGAAGCAGGTGGCACCATCTCTAAAATCTAATTACCACGATGAGATTCATTCAGACAATTAAAAACATTTGGTCAATCGAGGAGCTCCGTCAGCGTCTTAAAGTGACTTTCATGCTGGTACTCATCTACCGCTTGGGTTGCTACGTGCTTCTTCCCGGCATCAACTCGGGTGCTATCAGTGCTTTACAGTCATTTACTGACAAGAGCGGTCTGATGCAGTTGCTCGATATGTTCTCCGGAGGTGCGTTTTCGCATGCATCGGTATTCGCCCTCGGTATCATGCCTTACATTACTGCGTCAATCGTGATACAGTTGCTGGGCATGGTGCTCCCTTCGTTCCAAAAAATGCAACGCGAAGGAGAGAGTGGCCGTCAGAAACTCAATCAGTACACACGCTACCTTACCGTGTTTATTCTTTTGCTTCAGGCTCCCGCTTACCTGTTTAACCTCCAGTATCAATACGGAGGTATAGGCAGTATGTCGGCGTTTCAGGTTATATATCTGACTATATTGCTTGCGGCAGGCTCCATGTTTATCATGTGGCTTGGTGAGCGTATCACGGACCGCGGTATCGGCAATGGTATTTCTTTCATCATCTTGATCGGTATCATCGCTCGTTTGCCCGAAGCTATGTTCTATGAATTTGTAAGCCGTATGCCCGGTTCTACCGGCTCACAGGGTGGTCTGGTTATGTTCCTTGTCGAGATAATCCTCCTGTTTGCCGTAACTGTTGGTGCAGTGCTGTTGGTGCAGGGTACACGCAAGGTGCCCGTGCAGTATGCCAAGCGTGTGGTAGGCAATAAGCAGTATGGCGGCGTGCGTCAGTATATTCCTCTGAAGGTTAATGCAGCCGGTGTGATGCCTATCATTTTTGCTCAGGCTATCATGTTTGTGCCCATTACTTTGGCCGGTTTTGGCGCTAATCCCGACGGCTCAGGCTTCTTCGCTGCATTTGCCGATATCAACGGATTTTGGTATAACTTCGTTTACTTCCTGATGATTGTGGCTTTCACATATTTCTATACAGCTGTCACCGTGCGTCCCACTCAGATGGCTGAAGATATGAAGCGCAACAACGGATTTATTCCCGGAGTAAAGCCCGGCAAGAAGACAGCCGAGTATCTCGACAGCATATTGTCGCGCATCACTCTGCCCGGTTCGCTCTTCCTCGGCATAGTAGCTATCCTTCCTGCATTTGCCCGTTTCTTTGGCATCAGCCAGGGTTTCGCCCAGTTCTTCGGCGGCACATCGCTTCTGATTCTGGTGGGTGTGGTACTTGATACTCTCCAGCAGATTGAAAGCCACCTGTTGATGCACCGTTACGACGGTCTGATGAAAGATGGTAAAATCAAAGGTCGTACCACCGGAAGTGCTTATTAAATTCAATCGATAAACTATAGCTCAAATAAATGATCTATCTGAAGACACCGGAAGAAATCGAACTCATGCGCAAGGCTTGCGCACTGACCAGCGACACTCTCGGCGAAATAGCCAAGTGGATAGCTCCCGGTGTGACCACACAAAAAATTGATACTGTAGCTCGTGAATATATTCACGACCACGGAGCCACTGCAGCCTGTCTGGGCTATGGTGGTTTCCCTGGTGCAGTATGCTGTGAGGTCAATGAGATAGTGGTTCATGGCTTTCCCTCGAATTACCAGCTACGTGAAGGTGATATCATAGGTACGGATCTGGTGGTGGCTCTCGATGGATTTCATGGCGATATGTGTTACACATTTCCCGTGGGTGAAATATCTGACGAAGTCTACGCTTTATGCCGTACTACTAAAGAGTCGCTTTTCAAAGGAATCGAGGCTTGCAAGGAAGGTAACCGTATTGGCGACATAGCCAATGCCATACAGACCTATTGCGAGCATCGGGGCTACAGTGTGGTGCGTGAGATGTGTGGCCATGGCATAGGCAAGAAGATGCATGAGAGTCCGGAAGTACCGAATTACGGACGCCGTGGCACAGGATCATTAATCCGCAACGGTATGTGTCTTGCTATCGAGCCGATGATTAATCTCGGTAGCCGCAATGTGGTCATAGAGCGTGACGGCTGGACATGTCGTACACGTGACCGCAAGCCATCGGCTCATTATGAGCATACTGTGGCTGTAATTGATGGCAAAGCACAGATATTAACCAGCTTCGAGCCTGTATATCAGGTACTTCAAGATAGATTTATTTAACTGTTAATCGAATGGCAAAACAAGCAGCAATCGAACAAGACGGCGTAATCGTCGAGGCATTATCCAATGCAATGTTTCGCGTCGAACTGGAGAACGGGCATGAAATTACGGCTCATATCTCAGGCAAAATGCGTATGCACTACATCAAGATATTGCCCGGGGATAAAGTCAGAGTAGAAATGTCGCCCTACGACCTTTCAAAGGGACGAATAGCATTCCGTTACAAATAATAAAATCAAAAAAACAACTATACATCATGAAAGTAAGAGCTTCAGTAAAAAAGCGTACGCCCGACAGCAAAATTGTGCGTCGCAAAGGACGTCTGTATGTGATTAACAAGAAAAATCCCAAGTACAAACAACGTCAAGGATAAAATATTTATTAATTTTGCAAAAAAATTAGTCTATTTATGGCAGTACGTATAGTGGGAGTTGACCTCCCCCAAAATAAAAGAGGTGAGATAGCCTTGACTTATATATTCGGCATTGGTCGCAGTGCCGCAAAAACCATACTTGAAAAAGCAGGTGTGGACAAAGATTTGAAAGTAAAAGACTGGAACGACGATCAAGCAGCCGCAGTGCGCGAAGTTATCGGTAGCGAATACAAGGTGGAAGGTGATCTCCGCAGCGAAATCCAGCTCAACATCAAGCGTCTGATGGATATCGGTTGCTATCGCGGCATTCGTCATCGTATCGGTTTGCCCGTACGTGGCCAGAGCACCAAAAACAATGCACGCACTCGCAAGGGTCGTAAGAAAACAGTTGCTAACAAGAAGAAAGCTACAAAATAATAAAATAATATGGCAAAAAAGACAGTCGCAGCAAAGAAGAGAAACGTCAAGGTTGACGCAGCTGGCCAGCTTCACGTTCACTCATCTTTTAACAACATCATCGTGTGCTTAGCCAATTCCGAAGGTCAGGTGATCTCATGGTCAAGCGCTGGTAAAATGGGCTTCCGTGGCTCAAAGAAAAATACTCCCTACGCTGCCCAGATGGCAGCTCAGGATTGCGCTAAAGTAGCCTATGACTTGGGCTTGCGCAAAGTGAAAGCATATGTCAAAGGTCCCGGTAACGGCCGTGAGTCAGCTATCCGTACCGTACATGGTGCAGGAATCGAGGTAACTGAAATCATTGATGTTACTCCGCTGCCCCACAACGGATGTCGTCCTCCCAAACGTCGTCGCGTGTAATCGGGAGCCGATTCATAATTCATTTATCACATATATTTTATATGGCAGAGCCGCATCATTATGATGCATAAACCTTGAGCGAGCGATTACGCAGAGTGAAATTGATCAAATTTTTCATCACCTCTCTTTGGTCGCGGCTGCACTTTCCTAATCAGCTCAGTCAAGCAAGTTAGCCCATAAGCGGTAAAGCCGGCATAATTAATAATCTTCTCAATCGATTTTATACAAAATGGCACGATATACAGGCCCAAAATCAAAAATCGCACGTAAATTCGGAGAGCCTATCTTCGGTGAAGACAAAGTCCTTGCTAAGAGAAATTTCCCGCCGGGTCAGCACGGACAAAACAAAAGAAGAAAAACTTCGGAATATGGTGTTCAGCTTCGTGAAAAACAGAAAGCTAAATACACCTATGGCGTGCTCGAAAAGCAATTTCATAACCTCTTCCTCAAGGCTGCACGTACGAAAGGTATTACCGGTGAGGTACTTCTTCAGTTCCTTGAAGGCCGCCTCGACAATGTAGTCTATCGTCTGGGCATCGCCCCCACACGTGCAGCAGCTCGTCAGCTCGTACTTCACCGTCACATCACTGTCAACGGTCAGGTTGTCAACATCGCATCTTATGCAGTTCAGCCCGGCGACGTGGTAGGTGTGCGTGAAAAATCTAAGTCACTTGAAGTGATAGCCGACGCTCTGGCAGGATTCAATCACTCTAAATATCCTTGGATTGAATGGGACGAATCTGCAAAAGCAGGTAAATTCCTTCATGTCCCCTCACGTGAGGATATCCCCGAGAATATTAAGGAACAGCTTATCGTCGAGCTCTATTCTAAATAATAAACTCTAAAGACAGATCCACATGGCTATATTAGCATTTCAAAAACCTGACAAGGTATTGATGTTGGAAGCCGATAATCGTTTCGGCAAATTCGAGTTCAAGCCATTGGAGCCCGGCTACGGTATCACCATAGGCAACGCTCTGCGTCGCATTCTGCTTTCTTCGCTCGAAGGCTTCGCTATCTCATCGATAAAAATCGATGGCGTAAAGCATGAATTTGATACTGTGCCCGGCGTTAAGGAAGATGTCACCAACATAATCCTTAATCTCAAGAAAGTTGATCTCAAGCAGGTGGTGGACGACACCGAATTTGAAAAAGCATCCATCACATTGTCAGGTGTAGAAGAGTTCAAGGCAGGAGACCTCAATAAGGTTCTGACAGGCTTTGAAGTCCTCAATCCCGATCTTGTAATCTGTCATTTGGACGCAAGCGCTAATTTTACTCTTGAATTTACCGTTAATAAAGGACGCGGCTGGGTTCCCGCCGAAGAAAATGAAGTAGATACTGATGACGTCAACGTGATTGCTATCGACTCCATCTATACTCCTATTAAGAATGTGAAATATACCGTTGACAACTTCCGCGTAGACCAAAAGACCGACTACGATAAGTTGACTATCGAAATCACAACCAACGGTTCAATTCTTCCTAAAGACGCACTTAAAGAAGCATCTAAGATTCTTATCTATCATTTCATGCTCTTCTCTGACGAGAAAATCACACTCGAAGCATCAGAACAAGAGGAAAATGAAGAATTTGATGAAGAAGTGCTTCACATGCGTCAGTTGCTTAAGTCCAAACTCGTTGACATGGACCTTTCGGTTCGCGCACTTAATTGCCTCAAGAGCGCTGAAGTGGAAACACTTGGTGAACTCGTGGTATTTAATCGCAACGATCTTCTCAAGTTCCGTAACTTTGGTAAGAAGTCGCTCACCGAACTCGATGACCTTTTGGCAAGCTTGAACCTTTCGTTCGGCATGGACATTTCAAAATACAAATTAGATAAAGAATAAACGATGAGACATAATAAGAAATTCAACCATCTCGGCCGCAAGAAAGCCCATCGCGACGCTTTACTCGCCAATATGACCATATCTCTGATTATGCACAAACGCATATTCACAACTTTGGCTAAGGCGAAAGCTCTCCGTATGTATGCCGAGCCTCTGATTAATCGTGCTAAAGCTGACTCGATGGAAAACCGTCGTCTCGTGTTCAGCTATCTCCAGAACAAATACGCTGTGACCGAACTTTTCCGTGAAATCGGTGCTAAAATCGCTGAACGTAACGGAGGTTATACTCGTATCCTCAAGACCGGCAATCGTCTGGGTGACAATGCTCAGATGTGTTTCATTGAGCTTGTTGATTATAATGAAAATATGCTCAAAGAAAAATCAGCCAAGAAAGAGGGACGTACCCGTCGTAGCCGTCGCTCTTCAAAACCGGCAGCAGAATCTGCAGCAGAGACTCCCGCTGTTGAAGTTTCTGAAGAAAAAGAGCTTCCCGCAGCTGAATAATGATTTTGTCAGGCATATCGCCTGACAAATAAATATTTACAAATATAAGTCTGTTTTATATCAGGCTTATATTTGTTTTGTAATATATTTCATATATGATATGACAGTTGTTGATTCAGTTCAGCGCCCTGTGCAAAGGCTTGGAGTGGTCGATGCGCTTCGCGGATTCGCTCTCATGGCTATTATCATGCTCCATTGCGTTGAGCATTATAATTGTTTTTATGTGCCTCAGTGGCAGCCTCAATGGTTGAATGAATTAGATGGAAATGTAGGGGAATTATTATGGTTCTTTCTGGCCGGGAAAGCTTATGCTACATTTTCGCTGCTGTTTGGTTTCAGTTTCTTTATCCAGATGCGAAACTCCCGTAATCGCGGGTGTGATTTCCGATTGCGGTTTGCATGGCGAATGGTGCTTCTTGCGGGCTTCGCGCAATTGCATGCTCTGTTTTACAATGGCGATATCTTGCTGCTTTATGCGTTTTGTGGGTTATTCCTTATCCCTGCATCTTCGCTGAGCAACAGGACATTGCTGATAATAGCGCTTGTGTTGCTGCTTCAGCCCGTCGACTGGGCTCATATAATTACCGCTTTATGTGATCCGGCCTATATAGACACTAACAGCCGTTTCGCTGTATATGCGGCTCAAGCCGAGCAGATAGCCATGCATGGCGATTTATGGCAGACATTGTCGGATAATATAGGCAACGGTCAGCTGTATTCCAACTTCTGGCAGGTGGAAGCCGGCCGTATCACGCAGACTCCGGCATTGTTTATGTTGGGAATGTGGCTCGGGCGCAAGCAATATTTTCAATACTCCGCACAGTCATTGCGGTTCTGGAAGCGAGTGGTAATGGTGTCTGTGCCATTATGGGCGTTATTCTATATGCTCAATATATTGCTCCCGCCGGTGTGTGACAATGTCACATGGACAAGCCATATCGGTATAGCACTCAATATGCCTGCCAATTTTTGTTTTATGGCTATGCTTGTGGCTGTTTTCGTTTTGTTTTGGTCCAAGGCCGGTGACGGGTGGCAGTGTCAGCGAGTGGCAATTGCTATGGGGCGTATGTCGCTGACTAACTATATAGTACAATCTATAATAGGCGTAATCCTGTTTTATAATTTCGGATTTGGTTTGTATCGATATTGTGGCAATACATTATCTTTTGTTGTGTCGATCGGAGTAATCTGTGTCTTGACTTCGGCAAGCAAGCTGTGGTTGTCGTGTTTCCGGCAGGGTCCATTGGAATATCTGTGGAAGCGCCTTACATGGATTGGGCAAAATGCTTCTCAGAAATATGAAAAATCATCTTGCAGGTAACATAATTATATAGTAACTTTGCACAAAAGCTAAAGAGAAATATCATAACATTATATAACCAACTTTTTAAGTTTAACACAATATGAAAATTGAAAAAATTATCGGTCGTGAAGTCCTTGATTCTCGCGGCAATCCCACGGTAGAAGTTGACGTAATCCTCGAATCAGGCGCACGTGGCCGTGCTTCTGTTCCCTCCGGAGCTTCTACCGGTGTAAACGAAGCACTCGAACTTCGTGATGGCGACAAATCACGCTATATGGGTAAAGGTGTTCAGAAAGCTGTTGCTAATGTCAATGGTCCTATCGCCGACGCACTCGTTGGAATGAGCGCACTTGACCAAATCAAGATTGATGAGACTATGATCGCTCTCGACGGCACAGACACAAAGAGCAATCTCGGTGCAAACGCTATTCTTGGTGTTTCACTTGCTGTTGCTAAAGCTGCTGCTGACTATCTTGACCTTCCTCTTTACAAATACATCGGTGGCTGTAATTCATACGTACTTCCCGTTCCTATGATGAACATCATCAATGGTGGCGCTCACTCCGATGCCCCCATCTGTTTTCAGGAATTTATGATTCGTCCTATCGGTGCCTGCTGCTTCAAGGAAGGTATCCGTATGGGCACGGAAGTATTCCACAACCTCAAGAAAGTGCTTCATGATCGTGGCCTCAGCACAGCTGTAGGTGACGAAGGTGGTTTCGCTCCCACACTCGACGGAACAGAAGATGCACTTAACGTTATCATCAAGGCTATTGAATTGGCAGGTTATGTTCCCGGCAAGGACGTGACCATCGGTCTTGACTGCGCTTCTTCCGAATTCTTCAAAGACGGTGTATATGACTATACTTGGAAACAAGGCGCTGACGCACCCAAACTCACTTCTCAGCAGCAGGCTGAATACCTTAAGGCTCTTGTTGAAAAATATCCTATCGATTCAATTGAAGATGGTATGGCTGAAAACGATTGGGAAGGCTGGAAGATTCTTACCGATCTTATCGGCAAACGTTGTCAGCTCGTAGGTGATGACCTTTTTGTAACCAACGTTAAATATCTCGAGCGTGGTATCGAAGAAGGTTGCGCTAACTCTATTCTCGTGAAGGTTAACCAGATCGGTTCGCTTACTGAAACTCTTCGCGCAGTTGAGCTCGCTCAGCGTAATGGCTATACTGCAGTTATCTCTCACCGCTCCGGTGAAACTGAAGATGCTACTATCGCCGATATCGCTGTTGCCACTAACGCCGGACAGATCAAGACTGGTTCAGCTTCACGTTCTGACCGTATGGCTAAGTACAATCAGCTTCTCCGCATTCAGGAAGAACTTGGTGCTGCTGCTCAGTACGGCTATGGTAAAAAGACCAAAATGCCTCAGGCATAAAATATTTTTAACTACATAAAAAAAGCCCTGTAAAAGGGCTTTTTTTATATGTATGAGTGGGTTTAAGTCAGGTGTTGAGACGGATTACACGTATTCCTGTGATTTTTTTGTTTCTACGAATATATTCTGTAAGCGGTTTATCTTCAATTGCCACTTTGCCTGCTTTTGATGATGCGTGCAATAGATACGGTTCCCCGTTTTTTATTAAGATTATTCCCATGTGGGTTACGTCAAGATTCTTTATACCGGTAGTGAAAGCGACCACATCGCCTGTGTGTAGTTTGGCTGTCTTTACGTTTTCACGCTTAATGAATGGAAATCTATGAGAGCGATAGCCCACTTCCGCTTCTTTCAGTAGCCGAAATGTAGTATCGTTTTTTAGCGCAGGATATCTATTGCGGTTACCGGTCATGAAATCCAAGGTTTTTACCATATAGTCGGCCTGTCCGACTTTGCTGGTTATCTCCTCGAGGTTACCGCGAAAACTATTGTTGAGAATCCAGTCGGATATATAATGAAGCCGGGATGCGTAGCCGGAGCAGCGTCCTCCTCTATATCTGAGACTTTCAAGGTTATATACCACATCGCGCCAGGAACTCCGGCCTTCGCAAAGAGTCTTGCTCATGCTCAGTACCAGTTCTACGAAAGTAGTGCAATCGAGTTCATCGGTGTTGATTCTCACAAGCTCTTCTTCTCCTTCGAGCGTGTTGCTTTTATATGGTGTGTTGAGAAATTTCTTGCCTAAGGCCACTATTGTTTCGCCACTTGATGTCGGTAGTTCTTTTTTTACCTCAAGCATAATGTCAACCAGACGTGTGGTATCGATATTTTCATTGTTAAATTCTACACGGCTGTAAGCCATACTTACGTGTGAAGAGCAAATGAATAAGATGAAACTTGATATTGTGAATCGAATTTTCATGTCGTTTTATGGTTTATATTGCGCAAAGCTACAAAAAATCTCCTAAATCGGGTTTATTAAAATGGCTGGTAGAAACACTCTTCTGCTATAGTTTCCCCGCCGCGTCTGTTAAATTTCGTTAAATATATGTTTTATAACATAAAATGTATGTTGGTGATTGACAAGAGTGTAGGCTGCAAAACCGGAGGGAAAGGGGGTCTTGGGTTTAAGAAAAAGCGCCCGGGGTATTGCGAGAATGAAAAAGTTGCCGTAACTTTGCACCGCTTTTGGAAAACCGGAGGCAACAACAACGAGCACATTGAAAGAATTAAATAGACGTAGAAGTAGTACAAGAGTCAAATAAAAGACCTTTTGTCACATTCCAAAGAAATCAAACAGGAAGCTATAGAATCAGGATTCCGGGCAAGGACAGACACTGAGCCGCCGAGGCGGCAGTTGACCGAGACTTTTACACAGATGATACCGGGCCGTTAAAGCCGCAAGGCGACGGGCCGTAAACAGATAATAAACAATAAAAGGATTATCTGTTTCTGATATAAAATAAAAGAAACGAAGATAACAACAACGAAGAGTTTGATCCTGGCTCAGGATGAACGCTAGCGACAGGCTTAACACATGCAAGTCGAGGGGCATCGGGGAGCGGTAGCAATACCGCTCTGCCGGCGACCGGCGCACGGGTGAGTAACACGTATGCAA
>CAZZFD010000028.1:0-16746 GCA_964653375.1 uncultured Bacteroides sp. | reverse complement strand
TATTAGAAACGGAAGTGAGCGAAAGCACGGTTAGCCTCAGCCATCTTGTGCATATCTTCCTTGCGCTTGAATGCGCCACCCTGCTCGTTGTAGGCATCTACGATTTCCGCTGCCAGCTTGTCGGCCATTGTCTTGCCGCCGCGTTTGCGAGCATAGAGGATAAGATTTTTCATTGATATTGATTCTTTGCGGTCCGGGCGGATTTCAGTAGGCACCTGAAATGTTGCACCGCCGATACGACGCGATTTCACTTCCACCTGGGGAGTTACATTCTCCAATGCCTTCTTCCAGATTTCAAGAGCTGTCTTCTCCTCGTTGGGAAGTTTAGCCTTTACACTCTCAAGGGCGCTGTAGAAGATTGTGTAAGATGTGTTCTTCTTGCCGTCATACATCAGATGGTTGACGAACTTCGATACTCTTACATCGTTAAAAACGGGATCAGGCAATACGATCCTTTTTTTAGGTTTAGCCTTTCTCATTTGTTTTTCTACAAATTTGTCGTTTTTTGTTTTGCTTGGTTGCTGCTTCTTTCATCTTCAACTGGCGGACTCTCTTGTCCGAGTTTACTCAACCGTGTGTGAATTAGCCTTCCAATAAATCAAAAACCGAGGTGTTAATTACTGGGTTTCTTATTTATTCGGCCCATTGCCCCGGACCGTAGGGTTTGTTGTGGTTTGTAAGTTTCAGGTCTGCGGCCAGCTATTATTTCTTGGCTGCTTTCGGACGCTTGGCACCGTATTTCGAACGACGCTGTGTGCGGTCCTTAACGCCGCTGGTGTCGAGTGTACCACGCACGATGTGATAACGCACACCGGGAAGGTCTTTCACACGACCGCCACGCACAAGCACGATAGAGTGTTCCTGCAAGTTATGACCTTCACCCGGTATATAGGAGTTTACCTCCTTACCGTTTGTCAAGCGCACACGTGCCACTTTACGCATTGCCGAATTAGGCTTTTTGGGAGTAGTAGTGTAAACACGCACACACACGCCTCGGCGCTGCGGGCAAGAATCCAATGCAGGCGACTTACTCTTATCTTCAAGAGCTACGCGACCTTTTCTTACTAATTGCTGAATGGTAGGCATCTTAGTTTTTTGTTTTTACTTTTCGTTTATTAATTCTGTTTGTCGTTTCTTTTCTGTTCTTTCGCGCACATATCAGAAGCCAATTATCGCCTGTCGGTCAACGACTTAGCTATAATTTAGCCCCAATTCATGCTTAAAAGCGTTGCAAAATTACAAACTAAATTTCTAATTACCAAATATTTTCCTCCACCTTTTTACACTTTTTTTCAATCACCCGTCCCATCATCATACACCCACTCCGGTTTTTTTCAAAATTCACACCTCACGTTTGGAGCATTGATCCAAGTTCGCTATTTTTGCATTACAAATCCTGATATCTTCCATATGGCTTCCCACAACGACTTAGGCAAATGGGGCGAACAGCTCGCCCGCGAATACCTCATCTCCAAAGGCTATGCCATAACCGAAGAAAACCACCACATCGGCCACAAAGAAATCGACATAATCGTCACTAAAGGCTCCACCATAGCATTTGTAGAAGTAAAGACCCGTCACGACAACTTTATGGACCCCGCCGATGCCATCGACTCAAAAAAGATACGCAACATAGTCCGCGCCGCCGACACCTATATACACCTTACCCAGACCCGACTCAATCCCCGCTTCGACATCATAATCATCGTCGGCACGCCGCAGACCACACACACCCTCGAACACATTCCCGACGCATTCATTCCACCCCTCCGGGGAGCCTTCTGATGTTAATAATATTAAATAATGTATGAAAATCTGCATTTTCACTCAACCTTTCGAGCCATTTAAGCGTATTAATATGTAACACATTTCATGTGTCCACACATATATAATATATATCAACAATCAATTATACCCAAAATTCAAAAAACATTGACCATTATGAAAAAGAAATTCATCTGTACAGTTTGCGGTTACGTTCACGAAGGCACTGAAGCTCCCGAATTTTGCCCCATGTGCAATGCCCCCAAAAGCAAATTCAAAGAACTTGACGAAACTGCAGAACTCGAGTTTGTGACCGAACATAAAATCGGCGAAGCCATCGGCACCGACGAAGAAATGATCAAAGACCTCACCGCCCATTTCAACGGCGAATGCACCGAAGTAGGCATGTATCTGGCCATGGCCCGTCAGGCCGACCGCGAAGGATATCCCGAAATCGCCGAAGCATTCAAACGCTACGCTTGGGAAGAAGCCGAACACGCCTCCAAATTTGCCGAACTCCTCGGCGACTGCGTTTGGGACACAAAGACCAACCTCGAAAAACGTATGGCTGCAGAAGCCGGTGCCAACGCCGACAAAATGCGCATTGCCCGCCGCGCTAAAGAGCAAAACCTCGACGCAATCCACGACACCGTCCACGAAATGGCAAAAGACGAAGCCCGCCACGGCAAAGGCTTCCAAGGTCTCTACAACCGTTACTTCAAAAAATAAATCCACACCGAATCATAATCCCTACCACAAATGAGCGATAAAAAAGAACTCAAAGGCACTCGCACCGAAAAAAACCTGCTCGAAGCCTTTGCCGGCGAATCAATGGCATTCACCAAATACAGCTACTACTCTTCCAAAGCAAAAAAAGACGGCTACGTCCAGATATCTAAAATATTTGAAGAAACCGCTGCCAACGAAAAAGAGCACGCCAAAATATGGTTCAAGCTCCTCCATGGAGGCAAAATGCCTGAAACACTCGACAATCTTCAGGACGCCGCAGCCGGTGAAAACTACGAATGGACCGACATGTACGACAAATTTGCCGCCGAAGCCAAAGCCGAAGGATTCACCCACATCGCACGACTCTTCACCATGGTCGGCAAAATCGAGAAAGAACACGAACAGCGCTATCGCAAACTCATCGCCAACATCGAAGGCGGACTCGTATTCTCCCGCGAAGGCGACACTATCTGGGTATGCAGCAACTGTGGCCACATAGTATTCGGCACCAAGGCTCCCGAAATTTGCCCTGTATGCGACCACCCGCAGGCTTATTTTGAAATCAAAGCCGACAATTATTAATTCCATCGTATTTTCTCTCTTATATAATAATCTTTTGCTCCCGCAGACCTCAAAACTCTGCGGGAGATTTTCACCCCGCAAACCATGAAATCCGTTGAATCCACCCTCCTCGACCGTCGAAGCATACGCCGATACGAATACGACCCCGTCACCCCCGAGCAGATGCAATTCATTCATCAGGCCATTCGCAACACACCCACAAGCTACAACGGGCAGCAATTCTCCGTAATCGAAATCGACGACCCGGAAATCAAACAGCAGCTCTTCTCACTCACCAACCAGAAACAGATCAAGACCTGCTCACGCTTCCTCCTATTCTGTGCCGACTTCCACAAAATCTCTATCGCCGCAGCCCACAAAGACGTTGCCATGCCCCAATTCACCCACACGCTCGACGGCATCATAGTAGGCACAGTCGATGCCTCTCTCGCCATGATGAGCGCCGTAGTGGCAGCCGAATCCCTCGGCCTCGGCACATGCTGCATAGGCTATGCCCGCACAGCTGCTCCCGATGCCATCGCCGAAATTCTCCGGCTCCCGGCCAAAGTATATGCAGTCTGCGGACTCGCCATCGGAGTCCCGCGCGAGATGCCCGACCTCAAGCCCAAACAACCCGAACCACTCGTCATTCATCACAACACCTACACCCCCGATGAACGCCTGCTGCCACTCCTTACCGAATACGACAACGACGTCACATACTACAACACCCATCGCGCCGGCTCCAAATCCACCAACGACTGGATAGCCCACATTGTCAGCTACTACACCGAAGCCATGGACTACAAAATGCTCGAAGCCCTACGTCACCGCGACTTCTCCCCCGACCGCTGACCCCCGGCTTTGAAAAACTCAGAAGAATGGTTATATTTGTGATTCATTACCACATTTATCACCATTTATTCCCATACCCATGCGACTATTGAAGCACCTGTCCGGATATCTCTCTTTAATCCTGTCGCTCATCTGCGCACCGGCTTCTCACGCCACATCGCCCCTCACCGGGCTGTGCGAACGCATATCTCCCGGACTGTCGCAAAAAATCATATTCACCATCGATTCCCTCGCCACCGATTCCACCGACTACTATATCATCACACAGCGAGGTCACCGGCCCCACATAGAAGCCAACAACTATCTCAGCGCCGCCACCGGACTCAACCACTATCTCAAATACGTAGTCGGTGCCCACGTGGCATGGAACCGCCCCACAGTCACCCTTCCCGACAAACTCCCCGCCGTTACAGACACCCTGCGAGGCACCACACACCTACTGCGCCGATACTACCTCAACTACTGCACCCACTCCTACTCCATGGCCTTCTGGGACTGGCAGCGATGGCAACAGGAGATTGACTTCATGGCTCTGCACGGACTCAATATGCCACTTATCACCACCGGCACCGAAGCCGTATGGCGCAATACCCTACGCCGCCTTAACTATCCCGATGACAAAATCGACAGCTTCATCGCAGGCCCGGGATTTCAAGCCTGGTGGCTGATGAACAACCTCGAAGGCTGGGGCGGACCCAACGACAATGATTACTACGAACGCAACATAGCCCTCGGCCAAAAGATTTTAGCCGAGACACGCAGCTGGGGCATGCACCCCGTCCTACCCGGCTACAGCGGCATGATGCCTCATGACGCCACTTCCACACTCGGCATCGATATCACCGACCAAGGACAGTGGCTCGGCTATATCCGTCCCGCATTCCTTCAGCCCCTCAGCATCGACTTTCCCCGGATAGCCGATATTTACTACGATGAGCAGCAACGACTTTTCGGCAAAGCCCCCTACTATAGCATGGACCCATTCCACGAAGGCGGCTCCGTCGACAACCTCGACCTCGACGCCTCCGGACGAGCTATATATCAAGCCATGAAAAACCACGCCCCCGAAGCCGCATGGGTCATACAGGCTTGGCAGGAAAATCCACGCACCGAACTGCTCGCATCTATCCCCGCCGACAGCATCATAATCCTTGACCTACAGTCCGAAAGCTCCTCCGTAATGCCACTACGGCACCACCGGCTTCACGGACGTCCATGGCTCTTCTGCATGCTGCATAATTTCGGAGGCAACATAGGTCTCTACGGCAAAATGCAGACCATGCTCCACAATTTCCACGCCATGGCCGACACCATTCCCCACATGGCCGGTATAGGACTCACCATGGAAGGCATCGACAACAATCCCGTCATCTACGAACTCATCACCGAACTCCCCTGGCACCACATCACCGACCCACTGCAATGGGTCACCCACTACGCCACAGCACGCTACGGCGCCCCGAATCCCCATGCCGCCGAAGCATGGCGCATACTCGCCTCATCAGTCTACGACTCTCCCGCCGACAGCATCCAGCAAGGCACCTGTGAATCCCTATTCTGCGCACGACCCTCCGAATACCCGCGCAACGCTTCCACCTGGGCCAACGCCAAACGATATTACCGCCACTCCGATGTCCGCCATGCCGCACGCCTGATGCTCAATGCCGCCGACTCCCTCGCCTCCAGCCCCAACTTCCGCTACGACCTGGTCGACATCGTCCGCCAGACCGTAGCCGACCGCGGACGCGAAACCATCGACTCCCTCCACCACGCCTCTGTCTGCGGCGACTCCACAGCCTACCGCCGGCACGCCGAAAGATTTATGGCTCTGATCAACGCCCAGAACCTGCTACTCGACACACACCCCGAATTTCGTCTCTCCAACAAAATAGCTCAAGCCAGAGCCTGCGGAAACACCCCCGCCGAAAAAGACCGTCACGAATGGAACCTGCGCACACAGATTTCCGTTTGGGGTCCCCGTGAAGCCGCCGACAAAGGTGGTCTCCACGACTACGCCCACCGCGAATGGAGCGGTATGCTGTCCACCCTCTATGCTCCCCGCTGGCAGCGATGGTTTGATTACAAACTCGCCAACTGGAACTCCCCCCTCGCCTCCCGACCCGACTTCTTCACCATGGAAGAACAATGGGCAGCCATCACCACTCCCGATGCAGCGGCTGACAACAATGAAGGCGATGTCATAAACACCGCCCGCACTATATTCTATCAATTAATCGATTGATCAGATATTTTCTGCAATCCTGGCCGCAAGCTCGCTCATGCGCTCGGGACTCAACGTCAGTTTATGGCTGAAATTCAGATCTCCCTCCTTGTTGATCGGTACCAGATGAATATGAGCATGCGGCACCTCAAGTCCGATCACAGCCTCAGCTATGCGCACACATGGCACAGCCTTCTGCAAACCCTTCGCCACTCGCTTGGCAAACAGCTCCAAGCCCACATATTCCTCATCTTCGAGATCAAACAGATAACTCACCTCACGCTTCGGAATAACAAGTGTATGACCCTCAGCCACAGGATTGATATCCAGAAATGCCAGAAAACATTCATCTTCTGCCACCTTGTAGCAGGGAATCTCTCCCGCCGCAATCAACGAAAACACCGACGGCATATCAATACGAGATTTCTACAATTTCAAATTTCATCAGACCGGCAGGCACCTTTATCTCCACTATCTCACCGAGCTTATGTCCCAGCAGACCCTGAGCTATCGGCGTGCTCGACCCTATCTTTTTCTCTTTCAGATTAGCCTCACTGTCAGCCACTATGGTATACTCCATAGTCATACCGTTCGACACATTTTTAATCTTCACACGGTTGAGTATCTGCACCTCCTCAGTATTAAGGTTACTTTCATCTATGATACGGCAGCTCGCCACCAGATCCTTCAGCTGCGAAATCTTCATCTCCAGCAAACCCTGTGCCTCCTTAGCTGCATCATATTCCGAATTTTCCGACAAATCACCCTTATCGCGGGCCTCGGCTATCGCACGCGATATCTCGGGCCGTTTCACCGATTCCAGATAGGCTATCTCTTCCATCTTCTTCTTATAGCCTTCCTTAGTCATGTAAGTTATTGGCATAATCTATTATTTTTTATTATTATATTACAATGAAAAAGTTTGGAATCTCCGACCCTCTTTCTCAGGCGAGACTCCATTAATCGCGGCTCGTGCTGCGAGCCTAATCATTTCCCCCACAAAGATAATGATTCATTTCCCATTCCGCAAATTTTTCTCCCTTTTCTTTATTTAACATACACATTTCACCCTAAAATAATTGCGCCAAAATAATTGCGCCGGGACTTTCCTCCCGGCGCAACCACTCTATTTATTTCTGAAATCTTTTATTCCGGCAGATTACCCACTTCAGGATCCACACCCCACTGCTGCTGGGCCAGACGGCGGTAATTATTATAACGCCACTGAGCATTAGCCTTAGCCGCTGCAAACAATTCAGCCGCCTCAGCCGGATACTGCTTAACCACCGATGAGTAACGCACCTCACCCTTGAGGAAATCTTCAAATTTATCCCAGTCCGGAGCCTTGCTGTCAAGACTGAACGGATTCTTGCCCTCCTCTTCCAGAGCCGGATTATAACGCCACAGATGCCAGTAACCGCAAGCCACTGCATTGGCCTCTTCCTGCTGCGATTTACCCATGCCGGCACGGATACCGTGATTAATACACGGAGCATAAGCTATGATGATCGAAGGTCCGTCATATGCCTCAGCCTCACGGATTGCCTTGAGGGTCTGAGCCTGGTCAGCACCCATAGCCACCTGAGCCGCATACACATAGCCGTATGTAGTCGCTATCAGGCCGAGATCTTTTTTGCGGATACGCTTACCCGAAGCGGCAAACTTGGCTATTGCACCAAGCGGAGTAGCCTTCGAAGCCTGACCGCCGGTATTGGAATACACCTCAGTATCCACCACAAGCACATTCACATTCTTACCCGATGCAAGCACATGGTCCAGACCGCCGAAGCCTATATCGTAAGCAGCACCGTCACCGGCTATAATCCACTGTGAACGTTTCACGATGAAACCCTTCAATGCCACTATTTCTTTACAGATATCGCAATTGCAAGCCTCACAGAGCGGCACTAACTTATCAGCCACCTCACGTGTCACGGCAGCACTTTCACTATTGTCAAGCCACTGCTGGGCAAGTTTCTTGATATCTTCGCTGCAGTCACCGCAGTTCACAGCCTTCTTCATCAGTTCAACAAGGCGGGCACGCATCTTTTCTGTTGCGATAGTCATACCCAGACCAAACTCGGCAAAATCTTCAAAGAGTGAATTACCCCAAGCCGGGCCATGACCCTGAGCATTAGTAGTATAAGGAGTCGACGGCACTGAACCCGAATAAATCGATGAACATCCTGTAGCATTAGCCACCATCTCATGATCACCGAAAAGCTGGCTGATGAGCTTCACATACGGAGTCTCACCGCAGCCCGAACAAGCACCCGAGAACTCAAAGAGCGGAGTAGCAAACTGGCTGTTTTTCACATTAGCGGCCACATCCACCAGATTCTGCTTCGAAGCCACATTCTTAACGCAATAATCCCAGGTCTTCTGCACCTCCAGCTGCGTTTCAAGCGGCTTCATCTCCAGAGCTTTCACACCCTTCTTGCCAGGACATACATCAGCACAGTTGCCACAGCCCAGACAGTCAAGCACATCCACTGCCTGTATGAAGCGCATACCGCCAAACGTCTTGCCTATTGCAGGCAGAGTGGCATCCTCGCCAAACGGCGCCCCGGCCATCTCTTCCGCATCAAGCACAAACGGACGGATTGCAGCGTGAGGACAAACGTATGCACACTTGTTACACTGGATACAGTTTTCCACCTTCCATTCAGGCACGAATGCTGCCACACCGCGTTTCTCATACGCTGCCGTACCCTGCTCCCATGTGCCGTCCTCACGGCCCACAAAAGCCGACACCTTCAGCAAATCACCATCCTGAGCATTGATCGGACGGACCACATCATTGATAAAGGCCGGATCATTGTTAGCAACCTTCTCGTCTTCAGGCAGATTACTCCACGCCTTATCCACAGGCAGTTGCTGATATTCACCGCCACGGTCCACCGCAGCATAGTTCTTATCCACCACATCCTGGCCCTTCTTGCCATAGCTCTTGACGATAAATTTCTTCATCTGCTCTACAGCCAGATCCACCGGAATAACCTCAGTGATACGGAAGAACGCACTCTGCAGAATAGTATTGGTGCGATTGCCCAACCCTATTTCCTGTGCTATCTTCGTAGCATTGATATAATATACCGTGATATTGTGATCGGCAAAATATTTTTTCACCTTGTTAGGAAGATTCTTGGCAAGTTCATCACCCTCCCAGATAGTATTGAGAAGGAACGTACCACCGTCGCGCAGACCACGGGTCACATCATACATATGCAGATAAGCCTGCACATGACAAGCCACGAAATTAGGCGTAGTCACCAGATAAGTCGAGCGGATAGGCTCATCGCCGAAGCGAAGGTGCGAGCAGGTGAAACCGCCTGACTTCTTCGAGTCATAAGCAAAATATGCCTGACAGTATTTTTTAGTATTCTCACCTATTATCTTCACCGAATTCTTATTGGCGCCTACAGTACCGTCAGCACCCAGACCATAGAACTTAGCCTCGTAGGTACTTTCGCCACTCAGAGCTATCTCTGCTACCGGAGGAAGCGATTTGAAAGTCACGTCATCGACTATACCCACTGTAAAACCGGTCTTAGGCTCCGGCAATGACAGATTGTCAAACACCGAAATAATCTGAGCCGGAGTAGTATCCTTCGATGCCAGACCATAGCGGCCCGACACCAGCATCGGAGCATCCTCCACACCGTAGAAACATTCTGCCACATCCAGATAGAGCGGCTCGCCGTTTGCGCCAGGCTCTTTGGTGCGGTCAAGCACGGCAATCTTACGGGCTGTCTTAGGCACGGCTGCAAGGAAATGCTTGGCCGAGAACGGACGATACAGATGCACCGACACCATACCCACCTTTTCGCCCTTCGACATCAGATGGTCTATCGCCTCCTGAGCTGCCTGTGTCACCGAACCCATAGCTATGATCACACGCTCTGCCTCCGGATCTCCGTAATAGTTAAACAGATGATACTCTCTGCCGGTGATAGCGCTGATTTTCTGCATATAATCCTCAACTATCTCAGGCACTGCCTCATAATATTTGTTGCACGATTCACGATGCTGGAAGAACACGTCGCCGTTTTCCGCCATACCGCGGGCCACAGGCGCCTCGGGAGTCAATGCCCGGCTGCGGAACTCCTTGATTGCGTCATGATCAACCAGCGCGGCCAGATCATCCTGCTCAACCACTTCTATCTTCTGAATCTCATGCGATGTACGGAACCCGTCAAAAAAGTTCACAAAAGGCACACGGCTCTTGATTGTCGACAGATGGGCCACACCCGCAAGATCCATCACCTCCTGCACACTTCCTTCAGCCAGCATTGCAAAACCGGTCTGACGCACCGACATCACATCCTGATGATCACCGAAGATACTCAATGCGTGCGAAGCAATCGTACGGGCCGACACATGAAATACACACGGCAGCAGCTCTCCTGCTATCTTATACATATTGGGGATCATCAACAGCAACCCCTGCGAGGCCGTGTAGGTCGTTGTCAACGCTCCTGCCTGAAGCGAACCATGCACTGCTCCGGCTGCTCCGCCTTCCGATTGCATTTCCTGCACCAGAACGGTCTCGCCGAAGATGTTCTTACGTCCTGCCGCTGCCCACTCGTCGACATATTCTGCCATTGTCGACGACGGAGTGATAGGATAAATAGCGGCAACCTCCGAGAACATATATGAAATATGTGCTGCTGCCTGGTTGCCGTCACAAGTTAAGAATTTCTTTTCCTTACTCATTTTGTCTATTACTATTTTGTGGAAATTAAATATCTGATTCACACAGCGAAGCATCGTCGTCAAAAGTTAAGACCATACTCCACCGCGAAATTACAAAAATCCCGCTTAAACGCCAAACATTCACCATTTAATATTTTTCCTGATTTCTCACCCCACATCATCTTCCCCACTAACACGCACCGACGCACTAATCCCAAATTTTTCAATCTCCGCTAATCAGTTCAATAAGTTTATAAATCCCTGTCGACGGATTTTCCGGTTCCTTCAATCTCTTGGCCCGCGATACCGCTTCTTTTATATGTTCCTTCAAATAAGCCTTTTGTGTATCAGTGAAAACAGACTTTTCATAGCTTTTCCATATTGCCGAACTTCGTTTCAACTCCTTTATCACATTAGAAGTATTAAGATTTTGTCTATGCTCCCTCACATGAAGCAGCAGCCACAACTCAAAACACGGATTACTCCCGAGTAACTCTGTTTTGCAGGCAACCAATTTCTCCGTAATTTCACTCACATCCAGATCATACATCAAAAACGATTGAATCTCATCATCAGCCGATAATCTATGCTCATCCACTCTGTTTTTGACCAAATCCGGAGTAATTTTTGTTCCTTCCACATGATGATACACCTTGATTGGCGAACGGAACCAGCTCTTTAATAAATTTATGTATGCACGCTCGGTTTCTCCTTCACATATCACCACTGCGATTTTCCTCATCCTGCGTATAGCCGAACCGACTCTCCTGCTTACCATAATCACCCCTTCAACAAATCGGTTATTGCTTCCACAGAAGAATCCACATACGGCACTGCATCGAATCTACCCTGCAGATATCCCTTCTCAGCATTCATATTTTCTCGAAAATCACTGAAGTCCACCAGAGAATAAACCTCCGTGGCTCCTTCTCCCGTCTTATTGACAAACACTATCTGATCTCGCCTCAATCTCTTTATATCCAAAAGATTAGTATTGTGCGATGTAAACAAAAGCTGGCTCCCCTCCGATGCATGTATCAAATCAAGGACAAAATCGGCAAGTCGTGTATGCAATCCCATATCAAACTCATCAAGCTGTATGGTTTTTTGATGCTTCACCACATCCAGCAATTGCAAGAGTATCTGAAATAATTTTTTTGTTCCGCCGGACTCCTCTACGTCCATATCAAACATTACATCTTTAATCCCTCGATGAAACGTCTTGAAACGAAGGATATCCACAAGTTTATATTGAACATCCCCCTGACCTTGCAATGGTGAAACCGCCACCGGCATTTGCTCTATCCTTGCTTCTACATCTGTTATATCCGAATCCGATATCTCAAGTGCCTTAAGTATAACGCTCTTGTATGTTTTGAAGCTATCCAGTAATATTGCCTCGTTCAGATTGACCAACCCCAAAAGAAAGTTCCCTAAAAAAAATCCATATAGATTTTGAGCCAATTCCCGATTCATCGAACTTGCCCTGCTAAGAAACAGACTCTTTTCACTTGTACTCCTCACCACCTCCGATGGCTTATCCAAAACCTTTGCACCAAAATCATACGTCCCGTCTGCACTGCGTACAAACACTTTGGCTCGCCGACCTACAGGATAATGATATAGACTTTCACTTATTATGCGCGTAGTCGTTAATTCAAACGAATACTCATATTCTATTTCCCCATGTACGAAATTAATCAAAAATCTACTCGGTTTATTCTGATAGCCATCGAATTTGAACGGCTCGAAATTAAATATCGTACCCTCATTATGCAGATGTGATTCCAACACCATCCTACAGCAAAAAGATATTGCCTTAAGGATATTGGATTTACCTGAAGCATTAGGGCCGAAAAGCCCCACGCTTTTAAGCACAGGAGTATCTTTCCACATCATCACGTTATGACTTAATTCCCTTGTCAAGACTGAATCGATATTAGCCGCACAAAAATCTATTACAATCTTATCTTTTATTGAAAAAAAATTCTCAAGTTCGATTTTTAATATCATTAGACACCGGTTTTTGTAGTTTTGCTACAAAAATAGCACTAAAAATCAAGCTCACAAAAAATTTTTTCATTTTTCCAATCTTCAGACGCCGGCAATCAGATTTTAGCTAAATTTACACCCCGTTAAACACCTCCCGCATGAACCTCATTATCCTACCCGAATTTGCAGCACGCGTACCCCGCTACAGAGCCTTGCTCATCGAAGCCGACGTCATCAATTCCCCCTCATCTCCCTCGCAAATCGAGGAAATGAACCGCCTGGCCGCCGACATCGCCGCCCGCTTTCAGGTGGCCGACATAAATTCTATTCCCGCAATAGCCGCCACCCGGCAGGCCTACAAAGCCTGCGGAAAAGACCCCAACCGCTACCGCCCCTCCCAGGAACAGATGATGCGGCGCATTGTCCGTGGACTCGGACTATACCACGTCAACTCGCTCGTCGACGCAGGCAACCAGCTTTCTCTCATCACAGGATGCTCCATTGGCTGTTTCGACGCCGAAAAAATCGATGGCCACTCTCTCACCCTTGGCATCGGACTTGAAGGAGAACCATACGAAGGGATTGGCCGGGGACCGCTCAACATTGCCGGACTTCCCGTATTCCGCGACCGTACCGGAGGCATCGGAACACCCACCTCCGACAACGAACGCACCAAAATATCCCTCCACACCTCTCGCCTGGTAATGACAATACACCTCTTCGACCCCCACATCGACCCCTCCCGAATCATAGCCACAGCCTCCGACTTATTCACGCGCCATTGCCATGCCACACAGTTCCGAGCCACCCTTTATCCCTGACCTCACACCTCTCTCCCCTTCTTACATCGAGCCGGCAATAGGCAAATTAAAGCCCAAAAAGTTAAAATTGTTAAAATAGTTAAATAACGCATAATCACTATTTTTTACACAAAAAAGTAATATCTTTGCATCTGAAGAATCAGAGGATTCCGATTAAATATTAAATATATAGCGTTTTAGCTATTGAACTTGCTCTAAGAAACTGCCAATTTCATTTTACCACAAGCTCAATAGGCACAAAAACGCCTACGCGTAAGCGTGGGTGGTGCTTATATGTGGTAACGGTATGGCAGTACCTTTAGAGCATAGAAGACCTCCCACGTTGTTGTTTTCTATACTCTGTCGATTTGGTTTTAGAGAGTTCGTTTAGCAAAAATGCTGACCTGAGAGAAAAAAATCAACAATTAAAAATAACTACTAAAACCAATCTGTATGAAAATCAAAGATCTATTCCTTTCCTTAATGGTAATTACCATGGGCGGTCTATTCTTCGTTTCCTGCAATGACGACGATGATTCCGCCTCAAAACTCAATGCCGACAGAATCACTGACATCCTCTGTGACCTGCACGACACCAACAACACGGCTTGGATACTGCAGGGTACTGCCGACGCTGACCAATACGAGTCCTCTGCCACATACAATTCCACCGACCTCAAATCCAACGAATATATCTCCGCGTTCAGCAACAAAAAAATGACTGCTGCCGGACACCTCCTTCAATTCTTCCGCGACGGCTCCCTGCGGTTCATCAACTCTAAGGCCAACCCCGTTGCCACTGAAGATGGCTCTTGGCGGCTCGCAGAAGAAGACGGCTCTCAATATCTCTTCGTCACCCTGTCGGGGCATACTGTCAAAGGACGTATTATCGACATAGTCACCAACTTCATGCTGATAAAATGCGACCCGTCTCCTCTGTTCAACAATGTTCCCACCTACTGTGAGTTCTTCTTTTCTCCTGATGCCATCACCACCAATCCCATAATCGACAAACTTGTATCCGGTTGCTATATAAGCAAAGTCGACAACACTTTCGACTTCGGCAAATACCGCTGCACTTTCCTGCCCAACGGCTGGGTTATACAAGGTAAAGTCTCCCCCGAAAACTTTCACCCCTCCAATATTGATAATAACATCACTCCCTCGGAATACATTTCACAATCAGCCGGCTCCACCCACTTCTCTATCGTACGCTGGCATCTCTGTTTCAATCGCGATATGACCCTCGCTTTGACTCTCCCCGAGCCTGACGGTACAAAAACGCTCAGCGGTCACTGGGATCTAACAGACAACAATACTCTCTCCCTGACACTACCCGTCGACGGAACTGACACTGAAACCAAAGCCGATATCATCTCGCTCACCAATGATTATTGCCTGCTTCTCACTCAGCTCCCCGGCGATGCCCAACCATACTACTACGAACTCTTCTGGAATCCCGACTACGCCACCGGCAATGAATACATAAATATCCTCTGCACTCCTAACTTCAAAAATAAAAACGGCGAGATTTTCAGCAGCACATTCAACAACGGCATCACTACATTTACCCTCCCCCAATACGGTTGGACTCTCTATGGCTACACCGACTACGAAGAGTATAATTCTTCCGCCGAACACACCGTTGACCTTCTTCAGCCCACAGAGTATTTATCCACAAAATGCCACATGTGCAAATTCACCAAAGCCGGTTATAACATCTCTTTCCTGCGCGACCTCACCCTGGAAGTAACCGAACCCACCCCCTCAGGACTGGTCACTTATTCCGGCACCTGGGCCTTGGATTACGACCCCAATAATAGCGATAGTGATGTCAATCTCACTCTTTCTCTGAATAAAAACGGTTCCACCGAAAGCAGCACCGTAACATTTGTCAGCAAGTCTTCCAACTATATCCTCTTAAAGACCAACGACGAACCAATCACCCAAACCAAATACTTTGAATTATTCCGCGACCCCTCACTCGCCCTTTCAAAATAAATCTCCACACCACAAATACCTTTAATATATGAACAGATATTTTTCCTCCATATTCAGAATCTTCACTCTGATTACTCTTGTCGGATTCATCTCTTGCTCCGACGACAATGACGACATCGTACCCGACATCACCACCGATTCCTACATCGGCACAGCCATTCTCACCTACATTGACAGTGACGGCACTCAGCCTGAAACGGAAAATTTCACCGCCATAGTGTTCACACACAAAGCTGCCTCCGATAAACTTAGCATCGACATTCACCAGCAAAGTCAATTTTTTCCTCAATGCTTTGTTAAAGAATCCATCTTGATGACCAACATGCCCTTTACCGCCTCGCAGACAGGTGCAGCTTCTCCCTCCGGTGCGCATTTCAATCAAAGCGAACTGAATATCAACTATAACTTCAAGAATGCCGAACCCGACAAAAACGGACGTACACTCCTCTCCGTCAAATTCTGTGGCCAGCCCAACCCTGCAGAAGTTAAAGAAGAAATTGTCCCCTTCGGAAAATATGATAGAGTATCTCAAAAAGGCTCCTTCTTCTATTGTTTCTCCGATGAGGAATACAATATGTACAATTCCGACATTAACAATATTCCCGCAGAAAAATGGATTGAATATCCCATATACGATGACTACAATTACTATATAAACATAAATCCCTGTGAACGTGATGCAAAAAAACTGTCTGTTGAATATTTTTATATTTTCAACAATCAGAAGTACCCGGTTGAATCTATGTCTGGCGATTTTTCCTATACCGTCAATTTCGACAACTATACCATGTCCGTTAAACCATTAAACCGATATTCCTTATATACTATCCTCCCCGGTAATATCTCCGTCACCAACAACACTTCTACTAAATTAAACAAAGAAGAAGAGACGCCCGCAGAATGGCCCGAAGGTGCCATCGGATATATTAATGTACTCATCGAAAACTTCATTCTGTCGGAATAATCCCCGCCGCCTGACACATTACACTTTAGCATAAGTTGCTTGACTCCGCCATCTGCCATCAAACATGGCCCGTGGCGGAGTCATTTCTTTCCCCCTCCGACCTCTGTCCTCTGACCTATTTTTCGTGGGGATTGCCCGCCATAGCGCATTTCCGTGATTATATC
>CAZZFD010000027.1:0-17185 GCA_964653375.1 uncultured Bacteroides sp. | reverse complement strand
TGGTCGAGAAAGTCAAACTTGTCATTGATAAGGGAAGTCACACGCAGACAACGGATGGCCTCTGCCTTTTCAAGCATCTGACGGTTGAAGTCTCGTTCCATCTCGTTGCGTGGTTTTGCATAGATGTATATGCCGAGGTATTCCCGGCGTGTCATCTTCATTGTCTCGGGATTACGGATTGCCGGATAGAAATCCAGATAGAGTGAGATACGTCCGTTGGTGATAGGTCGTCTCAAAAGTGATACGGTTGTACAAGTGTGTTTGAATGACATAATCGTAAATTTTATTGGATTAGTAATTTGATTTTGTGATGCAAAGTAACTATATGGTGCTGGTTACAAACGGTTAAATCACAGATAACCACTATAACCTATGAAATAACCATAACCGCCTTATATAATAGGTGGCGCAAGCAGGGCGTCAAGCTCTTTTCGGGAAATCTTGACATATTTTCCTTCCTGCACTTTGGGTATTTTGTGCCACTTGACGTAGTGATACAATTGGTCACGGGTAAGTTGGTATTTCTCCATTGCTTCCTTGACGGTATAATATTGGGGAACCTCTGCGACAGCAATTCCCTTTGCTATATCGACGTGCTTTTTGGAATAGAAAACCTCACGCTTAACTTTCTTCTTTGGAATGGAATATTTGGATACGAATGAATAGACCGCAGAATTAGTCATGCCAAAAGCCTTTTTCATTTCTTCAACCGTATACCATTCCGTTATTTCCTCCGACGGAGCTTTCCCGGCGAAATATGCATCAAAGTGTTTTTTACTCCACATGGTTTTACCTCGATTGATAGTTTTCGGGATGTTTTCTTCCTTACCGACCTTGAACACCCATGAGGTACTCACGCCAAACTTTTCTTCAACCTCAGCGGTGGTGTAAAACTCCGTTATCGGAGTTACTTCTCGTTTGTGGCGTTTTTGATATGGATTGACTTCGAGCATTCGGTCTATATCCTCTTTCCGTATCATTGTCATTCGGCTACTAAGTTTTGCCGCTTTTAGTACCCCGGTGTAGATAAGGTTATAAACAGATCGGGGTGTTATACCAAGTAATTTAGCCGTCTCGTTAGGAGAAAGATATTGCAGATTTTCGGCATTAGTTGCCATTGATTCCCTTTGCGACATTTGTTCATGCTGTTCAACTTTTTGAACTCTTAACCGCAGTTTGTAGGCTCTTTCTGCACACTTTTTTGAGCAGAAACGTGTCGTAGTTTTTTGAGCCATAAATTCCTGCTTACAGAATTCACAGACCTTTTTGATTTTAATGTTTGTTGTACTCATTTTTTCGTTTATTTGAAGAATTACGGTATCTAATTTCGACCATGATAGTTATCTGATAGAGTATCATCGTGAACCATATTGAACTATATTGAAATTCATGTAATACCTTGCTCAGTGGGAATTCTTCAAATTTCTCCGCGGTACGAGGGCGGTACGAAAAATGACGCAAAAACGGTCAAAAACGATAAATTCGTTAATGACGGACAAAAAGAAAAAGCACTCATTGTGAGTGCTTTAATTATAGAATGTGAGATTTTGTAATCGTTAGTAATTACTAATCACTTACCGATGCAGAAGCGTGAGAAGATGGTGGAGAGGATTTCGGTGGTGGTGATGGTGCCGGTGATTGATGAGATGTGGTATATGGTGTGGCGGAGGTCTTGTGCTATGAAGTCGCCCGGGAGTTGATTGTCAAGGCCGTCAATCACACGGCAAATTCCGTCTAAGGCTTGGCTTAGGGCTTGGTAATGACGCAGATTTGTCACTAATATTTCATTTTGGTCAACGTCAAGATGTTTTTCGGCATAGTCCGTGAGATAGTTAATCAGGGGTGCAGTCCCTTCGGTTGTTAGTGTGGATATTTTTACTGCAGGCAGTCCGTTGTAATTATTTTGCAGGGCGTTTATATTTTCAGCCAAATCAATTTTATTATATGCTATGATGGTGTGAGCTTTTGGATTGGCTTTGAGTATATTTTGCAGCAGTGCGTTGTCGATGGTTTGTGTGCTGTCGACTACAAATATATTGATCAATGCTTTACTCGCAGCGTTCATAGAGCGGTCTATGCCAATGCGTTCGATGCTGTCCGCTGTGTCGCGTAGTCCGGCAGTATCTATAAATCTGAAGGTGTAATCGCCTAATTCTATGATTTCTTCTATAGTGTCGCGGGTGGTGCCATGAATGTCACTGACTATTGCCCTTTCGTCGCCAATGAGTTGGTTGAGTAACGATGATTTTCCGGCATTGGTGGCTCCGACTATGGCTACAGGGATTCCATCTTTGATGGCGGATCCGGCTGCAAATGATCGGGTAAGTCGTTGTAACTCAGTCTTTATTTCAAGTGTAAGCTCCAGAAGGTGTGTCCGGGACGCAAATTCCACATCTTCTTCTGAAAAATCAAGTTCAAGTTCGAGAAGTGAGGTGAGGTCAACAAGCTGGCTACGCAAAAATTCCAGTCGACCGGAATATGCTCCGCGCATCTGATTGAGTGCTATTCTATGGGCTGCTTTTGATGATGATGATATCACATCGGCTACTGCTTCTGCTTCTGCGAGGTCCATGTGTCCGGAGGTAAATGCTCTGCGTGTAAATTCGCCGGCTTCAGCCATTCGTGCGCCTTTTGACATCAATACAATGGGCAATTGTCGTTGTACATAGCGCGAGCCATGCACTGATATTTCCACTATATCTTCTCCTGTAAAGGATTTTGGTGAGCGAAAAACGGTGGCAACACATTGGTCAAGAGGTGTGCCGTCTATGTCGGTCACGTGTCCGAGGTGAGCGGTGTGGCTCTGGCATTGGGTCAAATCCTTACCTTGCCATATAGAGTTAACTATGTTTATCGCGTCCGGACCGCTAACGCGTATTACGGCTATGCCACCGACTCCAGCCGGGGTCGATACGGCGCAAATCGTATCATCTGTGTGTGTTGTCATTTTTTTCTTATGGTACTCCAGTAGTGGAAGTCGCATTGTGATTCCACTTCGTTTTCAATATCGTCAGGCAATGCACTGAAGAAGTCAAATCCTGTGATTTGTTCCACTTCATCAATAGTCGTGGCGGTAGCTTGCATACCGCCTTTCACTGTGCCGTTAGGCATGATAAAGGCGATTCCTCGCGGGGGATAGGCGTATGGTGAGAGTATTACTTTGAAGAAACGTGCCGGTACAGCTACTTTTCGGTCGTTGCCTATGTATTCTTTGATCGGATCGGTCAGTATCGGACCGCATATAATCATAATCGCGCTATCAACTTCGGCCCATGTACGGCATTTGGTTTCCAGTCGTTTCCAGGCTCCAGTGTTGAGTTTTTTTGCTTGCGGACAGATATTGGTCATACAGAATGATTCAGCCATGGCCTGAGGAGACCATTTCATGTCACCTGCCGGAGCCATGTGGCCACGGTCATAACCGCTGTAGTTATATTCATAAGGTTCTGGGCACGATTCAACATCAGGGTCGGCATAAAATTTGTTGCTTCGCGGTTCTTCTCCGGTTGCTTCATCTGCTGTCAGCTCCCATGCTACCCAGTTGGGTATACCAAATCGAGGGTTAAACGACAAGTTCATACCTTTGTATTGACACATAATGCTGTTGACTTCTTCCGGCATTGTCACCGAGAGTAATTCGTTAGGGATAAAATCTATTTTGGAGTCAGATTTTTTTGTAAACGAATGCCACACAACTGCGGCTATGAGTGCAATGGCGGCAAAAAACAATATTTTACCTAATGTGAGTTGGGCGTTTTTCGTTTTTTTATGTGTTGCCATCATTTATAGTCATTGATGATTTGTGAAATTTCGTTGATATCGTTGATTGACGTACAATCGCTTATTGGCAGACTTATGATTTCTTTCGGCAGATTGTCCGTTATCGGTAAATCGGGATGTGAAAGTGACGAGTAACAAGGTTGGTTGTAGATGCTTACCGGATAGTGAATGTCTGTGGCTACACCGTGGTTAAACAGATATTGGCGGAAATCATCGCGCCGGTCCTCTTTGATGCGGATCACATATTGATGCCATACGTGTTCCAGGCAATCATTCGGTATCTGTGGTTTTATAATCAGATTGTTGGAGATGCCTTTGTCGTATGTTCTCGCACGTAGTCGGCGACGTTCGTTTACCGCATTCAGATCGGTTAATTTTACCATTAGAAATGCAGCCTGGATTGGGTCAAGACGACAATTAAAACCGGCATAAATATTATGATAGCGTCGGTCGCTTCCATAGTTGGCAAGGGCTCGAATTGCATCGGCCAACTGTTTGTCATGGGTTATAACTGCTCCTGCATCGCCTATGGCACCAATATTTTTAGTGGGATAAAAACTCAATGCACCGGCATGTCCGATGGCTCCGGCTAAATGTGAGTCAAACAGCCCTGCCGTTGAGCTGCGGGCTCCGATTGCTTGTGCGGCATCTTCTATAACGAGAAGATTGTGGTCAATGGATATACGTCTGATATCTGAATCCCAATTGATGCGTCCGTAAAGGTCAACGGTCATGATGGCACGAGTGCGGGGGGTGATGTTTCGCTCAATCTCTTTGGCCGACAGATTATATGTAAGGACATCGGGATCAGCAAGTACGGGTTTGAGCCCGGCATGGGTTATGGCGAGGATTGATGCTATATACGTGTTGCCTGCCACAATCACTTCATCTCCTTCGTTAAGTAGGCCAATGTGTTTATAGCCTTCAAGAATCAGTCGTAGAGCGTCTAACCCGTTGCTTACGCCAATTGCGTATGGTGCATTGCAAATATCGGAAAGTTGTTGGTTGAACTGTTCGATTTTGTCACCTCCGATATAACGGCCGCTTTCCACCACTCTGCGTGCAGATTCGTTGAGAAGTTCGAAATATGGACTGTTGACAGTGGCTAAGTCCAAAAATGGATATTTTATTTTTGACATATCACCGGACCTTTCTGAGAGGCTAAATGGAGAAACTCATCATAATCCCGGATATATTCTTCGGCACAATATCGTTCTGATGCGAGAACCAGACATACTGCGCCGGAAGAAAAATCGTTGAGCACACGCCATATTCCGGTAGGTATATATAGAGCCTGATAAGGCCGATTGAGCGTGACCCGTTGAGTGGTGAATCCGTCTGAAAGTTCAATGGCGAAACTTCCCGCCAGTGCCACGAGGATTTCTTTGTTGGTGCGATGAGCATGGCCACCGCGTTCGGCTTCGGCCGGAATATCATAAAGCCAATATATGCGTTCTACCCCAAATGGCAGGATATCGGGCGATTGTGTGAATGTGAGATTTCCGCGAGTATCACATACTTTCGGTAGAGAAAAGAGTGAAGGTTTAGTCCAATCCATTGTTAGCCAGATTTATGAGGTATTGTCCGTAGGAGTTGTTTTTCATCGGTTCGGCAAGACGAAGCAATCCGTCAGCATCAATCCAGTGTTTGCGGAATGCAATTTCTTCGAGGGCTGCCACTTTCAGACCTTGTCGTTTTTCTATTGTTTCTATAAAGTTTCCTGCTTCCATAAGTGAATCGATTGTGCCGGTATCGAGCCAGGCAAATCCGCGTCCGAGTTGGGTCACGTGCAATATTTCGGCAAGCAGGTAGCTTTCATTGACCGATGTGATTTCCAGCTCGCCACGAGCCGAAGGCTTGACATTCTCAGCCACTTTTACTACAGAGTTGGGATAGAAGTATAGTCCGGTTACGGCAAGATTAGATTTAGGCTCGCGTGGCTTTTCTTCTATGGCTACGGCCTTTTGGCTGGCATTGAGGGTCACCACGCCGTAGCGTTGCGGGTCAAGCACCGGATAGGCAAACACTGTGGCCTCTCCTTTACTCTCAGCGCGCTTGACCGAATCCATAAGCATTTGAGTAAATCCCTGGCCATAGAATATATTGTCACCCAGCACTAAGCATACAGCATCATTACCTATAAAGTTTTTGGCGATGATGAAAGCCTGGGCAAGCCCTTCCGGCTTTGGTTGCTCGGCATAGTGGAATTGTACACCCATTGTCTCTCCGTTGCCAAGCAGACGTTTGAATGCGGGCAAGTCGTGGGGAGTGGAAATAATCATTATTTCACGTATTCCGGCCAGCATCAACACTGATATAGGATAATACACCATCGGTTTATCATAGATGGGAAGCAACTGTTTCGACACTCCCTTGGTGATGGGATATAATCGGGTGCCTGAGCCACCAGCCAAAACTATACCTTTCATAACTTCTTGTCTTCGTACATTGTCTTATAATAATTACGATATTCTCCCGATACCACTTTGCGCACCCATTCAGGATTTTCGAGATACCAGTGTACCGTCTTGATTATACCTTTATGGAATGGAACAAGGGGATACCACCCGAGTTCGGAAGCTATTTTTGTTGGATCGATAGCGTAGCGCATATCATGTCCGGGACGGTCGCGTACAAATTCTATGCGTTCATAACCAATGTTTTGCGGATTCAAAGAAAGCTGTTTTGCGAGAAGAGGATTATCCAGACTCCAGCGTTTGACGATATCAATAATCAGGCGAACGATATCGATATTGCGCTGTTCGTTGAAGCCACCTATATTATATATTTCGCCGGGTCTGCCGTGATGTAGAACCAAGTCAATGGCACGCACATGATCTTCTACATAGAGCCAGTCGCGTACATTTTCACCGGTGCCATAAACCGGGAGCTGCTTGCCCTCGATAATATTGTTGATGATAAGTGGAATGAGTTTTTCCGGGAATTGGTAGGGACCGTAGTTATTGCTACATCTTGTTATGTTAATCGGCAAATCATAAGTGTGGTGGTAGGCTTCTACCAATAAATCGGCTGAAGCCTTAGATGCAGAGTAGGGTGAACGTGGTGTCAGCGGTGATGTTTCTGTAAAAAACCGGGACCCATAAGCTACAGGACGTATACGGTCGCTCATCACTTTTTCTAAATTCGCGGGTGTATCCAGTCTGTAGCCTTCGGGATGGTCTTTCGCGAGAGAGCCATATACTTCATCGGTACTTATTTGAATAAAACGCCGGCCGGGATAATAGACAAATTGGCCGGCATCGTTTTTGCCGGAGCACCATGCATTGCGTGCTGCCTCAAGGAGATTGTGTGTACCCAGCACATTGGTGTCAACGAAAATACGAGGTCCGGTCACACTGCGGTCTACATGGGTTTCTGCAGCAAAATTAACTATATAGTCGGGATTGAAATCACTCACAGCCTTCATTACCGCTTCGGTATCACGTATGTCTATATGATGCAGACTAACGTTGTCGCGGGTCAATTCATCGGCGAGTGTGTCGAGATTCGCGGCATAAGTCAGGGCATCGATTATTGCAATTTCCACCTTATTATTATAGTGCTCAAGTAGAAATTTGACGAAATTGGCTCCTATAAAGCCGGCTCCTCCGGTGATTAAATATTTGTGTTGTGTCATTATCTATGGTTTGAATACCTGTTGATGTATCATTGCAAAGGTAGTAATAAACATTGAATTAAAAGATATTTCATAATCGAGCAAACAAAAAAAGATTTTATCTGTTTTTAAGATATAATGCTTTTCAACTGCATATTTGATGTGATTTTAACAAAAACATATTAAAATTTGAAAATATCAATATTATTTATAACTTTGTGCCGAATTTATCAACACTAAACCAAATTCAAAATGAAAAAATTATTCCTTATCGCTCTCGCTGCTTTCGGTATGCTGACAGCGCAAGCACAAAAAGCTATGGAAGCCCCTACTTTTGGCTCTAATTGGTCAATTGGTATCGATGGTGGTGGAACAACTAGCATGGCTCCCGGAGCCGACTTTATTGACAACATGCGAGGTGTAGCAGGCCTGCATATTCAGAAACAGATTTCTCCCGTATTCGCTCTTGGCGTTGAAGGTGTGGCTATGTTCAACACTACCGGTGCTAAGACTATCGTTGATCAGTCATACGTAGGCGTTTATGGTGCTGCTAACCTGTTCAATCTCTTCGGTGGACACAAATGTCGTCTTTTCGACATGGAACTCGTAGCCGGTGCAGGTTGGGGTCATGATTACTATACTGAGTCAGAAAGACCTGACTGGAACTACTTCGTAACTAAAGCCGGTGTTAACTTTAACTTCAATGTAGCTAAACATTGGACTATCTCTCTCAAGCCTTACTTCTCTTGGGATATGTCAGATGCTAAAGTTGCACAGACTTCTGCAGCTTATGATCGCGACAACTGTCGTTTTAACATCCTCGCAGGTGTAACTTACAAATTTGGTGATGGCTTCAAATATGTCGACACCAAAAATCAGGCTGAAATCGATGCTCTCAACGCTCGTATCAATGCTCTCCGTGGAGAACTCGACGCTTGTGTAGCAAGTCTTGGTGTAGCAACTGCTGAAAATGCTGCTCTTCAGGCTGAACTTGAAGCATGCAAAAACCGCAAACCTGAAGTAATCAAAGAAGTTAGCAATAACCTCCAGAGCGTACGTTACGTATTCTACAAAATCGGTAGCTCTAAGATTACAGCTGACCAGCAGCCCAACGTAGAAATGGTAGCTGAATACCTCAAAAATCATGACAATGCCAAGGTGGTTATCAAAGGCTATGCTTCTCCCGACGGTAACCTCGAATTCAACAAGAAACTCGCTGCAGCTCGTGCTGAATCAGTAAAGACCATGCTTGTTAAGAAATATGGTATCAAAGCTGACCGCATCTCTGCCGAAGGTGAAGGTATCGGTAATATGTTTACTGAGAACTCTTGGAACCGCGTTTCTATCTGCACACTCGAAGACTAATATTACTGCAGGTATTGTCAAAATAATATTAAGACACCTACAAATTTATTGATATGAAAAAGTTATTTCTTATTGCAGCTGTAGCAGTTGGTATGTCTGCTCAGGCCCAGCAGGCCTTTGAACCTACCAATTTTGGCTCCAACTGGTCAATCGGCCTCGATGGTGGTGCTACTACCACTATCGCCCCCGGAAAAGATTTCATCGATAATGTTCGTGGCGCATTTGGTCTCCACATTCAGAAACAAATCTCTCCAGTGTTTGCACTTGGTATCGAAAGCTCACTCGCTGTCAATACTTCTTCTTGGGGTACTGATAACCTTGAGGCTCTCATCGGTCGTCCTCTCATAGTTCCTGCTCACAGCAAGACTGCTATCGACTATATGTATGCCGGTGTTTACGGTGGTGTTAACCTGTTTAACCTCTTTGGCGGATATAAATGTGATGGTCGTGTATTCGACATCGAACTTGTAGCCGGTGCAGGTTGGGGACATGATTTCATGAACAAAGATGCGTTCTATCCCTATGTACTCGAAGCAAAAGATTCCAACTACTTTGTAACCAAAGCCGGTGTTAACTTTAACTTCAACGTTTGCAAGAACCTTACTATTTCTCTCAAGCCTTTTGTTGCTTGGAATATGACAGGTACTCAGTACAATCCTCTTGATGTTGAGCAGACTTCATGCGCTTATGACCGTCGTCGTGCCACTTTCAACTGCAACCTCGGTGTTGCTTACAACTTTGGTCCCGGTTTTGTATGCGTAGATACTCAGAATCAGGCTGAAATCGATGATCTCAACGCACGTATCAATGCTCTCCGTGGCGAAATTGATGAATGTGCAGCAGCTACCGCAGCTACTCTTGCCAACACCGCCGCACTTCAGGCTGAACTTAACGCTTGTAAAAACCGCAAACCCGAAGTTGCTGCTCCTTCTACTGCAGCCGCAAAACAGGAACGCTTTATCTATTATAAGATAGGTAGCTCTAAGATTCAAGCCAGCGAACAGCCTATTCTTGAAGCTGTAGCTGAAAGTCTCAAGCAGAATGAAAATGCCAAGGTAGAAGTTGTTGGTTGGGCTTCAATAGATGGTAGCCAGAATTTCAACTTGAAACTCGCAACTGCTCGTGCTGAAGCTGTTAAGAAAATTCTTGTAAATGTATATGGTATCAGTGCAGATCGTATCTCGGCTAAACCCGGTAAACAGTTGAATCCTGCAGAACCCGAAGGTATCAGTACTATTCAACCTACACTTCCTTTGAACCGTGTTTCGGTTTGTACAACTGTAGAATAATTCTCAAGATTTATTCATAAATTATGGCGATGTGATTCATTTGAGTCACATCGCTTTTTTTGTATATGACGGGTATGTCATATACCTTTGATGAGAGTCCACTTGTGGCGTAGTTGCCGATGAATCTCAAAGTGACGTGTAATTTTCGAGTGGTGAAGCTCGGGAGAGAAGAAGCAATAACAAGATCGTGGCCTTACGGATTAAAATTATTAGTTTATCGACCGAAGGCAGATGATTTCGTTTTCAAGATGTATCAGTGGTAAAGAAGTTTGACGGGGAATATTTTTATGCGATAGCACTCGTATTACCGTATTTGAATGAAATGGCGGTGTGTCATAATAGACCATCTGTGTCGTTACTCCCGGAATTCAGACTCAGTCACATACGTTTGCATGCTTCTTTCGTCCTCATTCGCAATGCCTGACATCTGACCTATTTTGACAAACCTAAAGAGGCCATGCCATAATATTTAATTTTGACACGGCCTCAAAAAACATTGTTGGCACGAAACTGTCGCGCGGACCTTATAGTATGTGGTGGAAATTCGATTGAGAAATAGGGATAGCATTGTCCGTGGACAGCTTCCTTGTTAGCGTCCTGTTGCTTGGAGGTAGGATAGTTGTTTGATCTGAAAGGCGCCGTAAGCATCTACGTATTTGTCTTGTGCTGTACGCATAAGAGTTTCAGCGTTGAGTAGATCGGTGATAGTGATGGTGCCTGCTTGGTAGAAATTTTGGTTGAGTCGTAGATTTTCAGAGGCTTGAGCTATTGATTCGTATGCGATGCAAATCTGGGTGTAAGCTGTAGTGAGATCATTCCACGAGTTAGTCATGGCTATCATCAGCAGTTGTGAATTGTCTTCAAGTTGCATACGGGCTATCTTAGTTTCTATGCTTTTCTTTTTTATGTTGTGTGCGCCACCCCACCAATCCGTGAGGGGTATGCTTACCGTTACATAAACGTTGGCAAAAGTGTGGCTCTGTTCCATCAGATGTTCGTAATTGCAGCCTGCTCCTACGGCTATCATGGGTAGATTGCTACCTACGGCAATTTTATGCTCAAGTTCCTTAGCTCTGATATTTTGATTAAGCAGGTTATATCCTACAGTATTTGCAAGGCAATCTTCCGGAGTACGAAAAATATCATGGGGAAAGGCCGGAAGTTTATCCATCGGTATCTGTGTGTTGACATCGACAGAGCCGGTTGTGCCTTTACCTATATACTGTGATAGTAACATACGTAATACGGCTATGCCGTTGTCGAGTTCCGCGCGTGCAGCCACCATCTCATTGCGTTTAAGATTTACTTCGAGCAAATCATTGGTGGTGGTCAGTCCGGCCTCTACATAGTTTTGAACCTGTAGTGATAAGGTGTCAAGCATGGCTATAGCTTGGTCAAGGGTGCGATGCTTGGAGTGTAGAGTTACTAATTGCCAATAATATTGTTCTACGTTCTTGCGTACTTCATCGTTGGTCTGACGTTGCTGGAGTTTACTTACTTCTTCACCTACATGTGCGAGTTTGTTTCCGTTTACTATTCGACCACCGAGAAACACCGGTTGCATAAGGTTCAGACCGGCTACTGACCCTTTTTTTATCAACTGGAGGTTAAAGTCCATGTCGGGGAGTCCGAGTGGTAGCTGCGACAAAGGCAGATAGAAACTGTGTTGAAGCATACCGCGATTGGCGCGAAAGGCTATACCACTAAGGCTTATCGAAGGAAAATATTTAGTGAAGGCTTCGCGGGAGGTCTCTTTCGATGCATCAAGGTTGTATCTGGCTATGTGCACTTGCGAATTGTTTTCCAACGCTAAAGCCACGCACTCATCGAGTGAAAGAGTTTGAGCTGACGATGATATAGATATGAGAGCGCCTATTATGGCTAATATTGTTTTTTTCATTTTTCAGATACTTTTTTAGATGTCTTTTCCATAACTTTCCAATAGAGCACAGGTATGACGGTGATGATGAAGAAGAAGGTGATAATAGTACCCCAAAATATTACCGTGCCCATAGGTTGCCAGAGAGGTGAGCCGTTAAGCACCATGGGAAGTACACCCATTGAGGCTGCGGCCGAGGTGAGGAAAATAGGACGCATTCGGCGTTGAGCACTGTGAAATATAGCATCTTTTATACTCATTCCCTCTGAGTTTTGGAGTTCTTCGGCATAGTCTATCATTATGATGACGTTGCGTACGAGGATGCCCATTAACGATATCAGTCCGAGTGTACAGGTGAGTGAGGCCACATCGTTTTGTATGGTAAGGCCTATGCCGGCTCCGGGTATGCAAAATATTATGCAGAGTAACAATAATGTTGCGATGGCTATGTTTTTGTAGTGGAAGAGCAGAATGAAAAAAATGATTATTACAGCCATTATCAGTGCCATAAATATAGGGTCAAGCATATTGACTCCTTCGCTGTAGTCACCGCCATATTCTAAATTTACTCCTTCGGGTAGTTGTAGATTATCAAGTTTCTCCATGAGTAAGCTAGTGACTTGCGATGAATAGGTTCCTCGTTCTACTTCGGTACTGATGGTTATACAAGGTATACCGTTGCGATGCGACAGTTGTCCGTAGTGCCAGGTGGGGATTACTTGGGCAAATTGCCGCACGGGTGCAGAAGCAAATCCTATCACCGGCATCAATTCGCCGCGGAGGTCATCAATGTCGGACTGTTCTGATGTAGGCGTGCGGAGTACTACCGGGGTAGCGTAGGTGCCGTCCCATACTGTAGTTATCGGTAGACCTGCATCGGTGTAGCGCATAGCGAGGTTGGTCTCAAGCATCATGCTGCTCAGACCTATACGTGACATGGTGGTGAAATTCGGTACGACTTCAGCAGCAATTAACGGTGACTCCAGGCTATTGCGTATCAGATTGATTTCGGGTATGGTCTGCATTACTGCTATTACGCTGTCAGCAATACCATGGAGGGTAGAGTAGTCATTCCCTGTGAGACGTACTTCTATAGGAGAGGCGGCTGTAGAGTATGATAGCTGTTTGAAGCGTATTTTGGCTTGGGGGAAGTAGTCGCGATAAAGCGGTGTGTATTCGTTGAGCAACTCTATCGTGGCTTCATTGTTGAGCGTATTTACGATGAATTGCGCGAAATTCGGGCCACCGACTTGTGGGGCGTAAGTGGTTTGGAAACGTGGTGATGAGCAACCATGGAAGTTCGCCACAGATACTACACGTTTGTCGTGGCTCAATATTTTTGCAAGTGAGTCAGCTACGATATTGGCCTGTTCGATAGAGCTGCCGGTAGGAAGGAAAATTTCCACGGCAAATTGGTTGCGTTCAGCCACAGGCATAAGTTGCTGCGGCCGATATAAAAAGAGTATTGTGCCAATAGTAGTGATTGCTATGGCAACCGCTACTGTAATCCATGGCGCGCGGAAACAAGCTGTTATTAGTTTGTCGTAGGCTGCTTGAAGTGTTTTGAGTAGTGAAAAATGCTTTTTGCCGTCTGTTTTTTGTGTGGTTGGTTTGATAAAGCGATATTGGAGGAAAGGTACCAGCAGTTCGGCAATAATTAGAGAGCCCATTAGAATCAGTGTGATGGCCCACGGAAAGTCATTTAGAAAATCGCGGGTCATACCTGTCATAGTGATTAAGAAAGGGAAGAAGGTAATGGAGATTGCGAGAGTGGCGGAAAAGATTGATTTAAGAAATTCCGAGGCGGAACGAATGGCAGCGTCTTTTCGGTCCATGCCTTCGCCGATGAGTTCCACATAATCATCAATAATTACCACAGAGTTGTCTACTATCATGCCAAGCGACACTATCAGGCAGGCGAAAGTCACGGTGTTAAGTTCGATGCCAAACATATAGAAAAGCCCCAGCGAGATAAATATGGTGATGGGTATGGTGGCTGCTGCGATGAGAGCCACGCGCAGCGGAAGCAACAACAGTATCACTACAATCACGGCCAGAACGGCTATGAGTAATTCTTTGAGAAAGTCCATAACACTGCTATTGACTACCTCGGGCTGATTGGTGATTCTGAACAGAGTAACATCTTCAGGCAGATCGCCCTCGAAGCTCTTCAGTTGTTGCTCAATTAATTGTCCCATTTTTACAATGTTGTTGCCATCTTTCATCTCCACTGAGAGTAAAATGCATTTTCGGCCGTTGTTTGTTATGAACGATGTGGGCTTGGGGTATTCGCGTTTTACTTCGGCAATATCTTTGAGACGTATTACTTGTCCGTCGGGTGTGGAGAGAACTATGCAGTCGGCAATATCGGCCACTGAGTTAAGCGGTTTTGTTACATAAATGGGAGATGTGTAACTATTGGAGCGCAGAGCTCCGCCTGTAGTTTGAAATCCTTCGGTAAAAAGAGTTCCGGCAACGGTTTTTTCCGATACACCGTAAAGCGATAGCTTTTCGGGATTGATGGTGATAGAAATTTGTTCGGGTTGCATACCATAGACTTTCATGGCTCCGACGCTTTCGATGGTACGCAGGCGTTCCTGAAGGTCATCCATATAGTCGTTAAGTTCGCGATAGGTCTTATCTTCACTTTCCATGGTGATGAGCAGAGCCGATGTATCTCCGAAGTTGGAGATAACTTCCACGGCGAGTACTCCCGGCGGTAGGTTTTGCTTTACGCCGTTGAGTTCGCGTGTGAAGGTATTCCAGAATACGTCGGTGTCGGAGGTGTTGTCGTCAAGTTCAACATATATCATAACCATGCCGTTGGTGGCATTGGATTCTGTTTTGACTTTGTTGACTTCTTTAAATCCGAAAATGAAATTTTCGAGCGGTTTCATCACCTGTTGTTCCATTTCAATGGAGCTTGCACCCGGATATACAGCTACCACTACGCCCTGACGAATAGTATAGTTGGGAAATTCGTTTTTATTCATGGCGTCAAGAGCATAGATGCCGAATGCTATGAGTATGGTTGCTATTAGTACCACCACGTTGGCATATTTGATACCCCATACCACTAAAGGCGAATTCTTTACGGGTGGCAGCTTCGATAGTAGTCCGCCTTGTGTGTTATTTTTAGTCTCCATAGGTGTGCTATCAATTTATTGAAGTGACATGAGTGTTTTGCGATACTTTCTCCATGCCGGCAATAATTACTTTGTCGCCTGCATGAAGACCGGCATCGATGATTATACCTTCAGGAAGCATGATGCCTATGGATACGGTGCGTTTGCGAGCCATTCCGGCTGAGTCGAGCCACACGAAATTGCTGTTGTCGCTGGCAAGAAGTATAGCCGAAGCAGGGAGTAATATTCCTTGATTTTGGCTTGTACGTGTGGATTTTACACTGCATATCATTCCGGGTAGAAGTTCTCCGTTGGGGTTGTCTATCTGATATTTCACCATGTAAGATCTTGATAGTGGATTGGCGACTACGCCCTTTTCTACTATTTTACCTTGATATGTTTTGTTGCCTGATGTAATTTCAGCAGTGTTTCCGGTGGCAAACGTTCCTATTTCATTTTCCGGAACAGAGATTGCCACTTTCACTTTATTAATATCGATTATCTTCACAATGGGTATTCCCGGTGCTACGTTTTGACCTACCGCGGCAGTCTTATCGGTGATGATACCGCTTACAGGTGCGTACAGTTTTGCATTGTCAAGAGCTATCCGTGCGATTTCAGCAGCACTTTCGGCCTGGCGAAGTTTACTTTCCACATCTACCCATTTTATTTCAGGTAGCGAATTAGCATCGTGAAGTATCTTCATGCGTCGATATGCATCTTTTGCTTGATTGAGTGTGGATAGTGCAATCTCATAGCTGTTTTTTAGTGTTCCGTCATCAAGCGTACCTATAAGTTGGCCTTTCTTTACATTGTCACCTTCCTCCACATTAAGTGTTTTGATGGTGCCCGGAGTAGAGAAACTAACAACCGTGCCCGACGTTTCTTCAACCGTACCTGAATAATTATTGTCAGATGTTACTCCATCGGTGTCTACGGTGATGGTCTTCACTCTTACGTTACGGGGTTGCCTTTCTTTGTTAACGTTATCAGTGCATGCCGTGAATATGATTGTAAAAAGTATCAGGTATGCGCTTACGTCGTGTATTAGCTTTTTCATTGTTTTACTATAAAGTTATTAATAATTCAAGGCGCAAAATTATTCATAGCTTGGAAGTGTAGAAAGGGCGAAAATATGGAAATATTTGTCATATGGTTTGATTTTGTACCTATGTGTTTGTGTATATTGGGATAAAAGGATTATTTTGTAGTCATTATATATTATTGCTATGCGTTTACCGTTAAAAATAACCAAGAATATTATTACTGTAGATGAATCTACTCCGAAAGTGCTTGACATGACGGGGAGTTGCGCATTTGCCGTGTGCCTTTATGGAGATATAGATGTGCGTATTCTAAATCGGGAGTATAAAATCTGTAGCCATAGTGTGGTGTTGTGTCTGCCTTTTGTTAATGTTGAGTTGGTTAAGGTTAACGCCACATCAGAGGTGGTTTTAGGCGGTATTGCTCTTGAAGATGTTTTGTCGATTGTCAATCTTACGGTGGCCACAAACAATCTGTTGGCTATTCGTCAGCATCCGATTGTCTGCGCCAATACCGAACAGTTCAATTATATCAAAACTTCTGTGGAGGAGTATATTCGAGATACTGATGAAGCTGAGTCTGTACAAGGTGAGCCATATAGGCAGATTCATCAGGAAATAATTAAGTCGCGTATATGTCTTATTGTTGCGCAGATACTTAAGCTTTATTTCACCAATATGCCAATGGCTGTCCAAGGTCGTCATCATCATGATATTATTTTTCAGAATTTTATGCTTGATTTATATGATAATTTCATGAATAATCACAGCGTGAAATTTTATGCTAAGCGGTCGGGATTGAGTATAAAGTATTTTTCAACTATAGTGCGTAAGATTTCCGGTACCGGACCATCGGAATGGATAGATATGGTTGTGGTTGGCGAAGCTAAAGCGTTATTGTTAAATCCGCAGTGTAATATCAAGGAGATTGCTGCGCAACTCAATTTTCCTGACGCATCTACATTTTCTAAATTTTTTGTACGCCTCACAGGTATGTCGCCTCGGGCTTATCGCCGGTCTATATGTCTATAGTTTTCCCCGCCGCGTCTGTTAAATTTCGTTAAATATATGTTTTATAACATAAAATG
>CAZZFD010000026.1:0-18123 GCA_964653375.1 uncultured Bacteroides sp. | reverse complement strand
TAAAATCGACATGAAGTCTCTCCCTAAAGTACTGAAAGAAGGTAATTATAAATAATGTTGCAGATGATTGAGCTACAGGAAATAAAGGATTTGGACGCTTTATTGCGCTGGCGGAAAGAGGTTGTAGAACAAGTATTTGGTACTGAGGTTGATGACAAATTGCTTGAGTCGAATCGCCACTATTATATAAGGCATATTGCCGATAACAGCCATATTGCATTCATCGCAAAATTTGATGGCAAAGAATCAGGGTGCGGAGCGGTGTGTTTCACTGAAGAATTACCATCGCCTGATAATCCTTCAGGAAAGTGTGCTTATTTGATGAATATCTATGTGCGTGAGCTTTTCCGCGAACATGGCATTGCTCATCATATAGTAAGCAGGCTCATTGATGAAGCTAAAGCACGGGGTTGTGAAAAAATTTATCTTGAAACTACGGCAGACGGCAGACCGGTCTATACCTCTTTCGGTTTCCGTAATATGCCTGACATGATGAAATATTATGACAAAAATGATTAATGTAGCCGGATTGAAGTGTCGTTGCAGTTCAGCGGTGAGAAAAGACAGGATAGTGTATATACTTTATCCGATGGATATCCTTTCTGATTGGATCGAGATTGCATCAGTGAAGTATGACATGACAATAGTGGAGATAACAGGCATGGATTGGCAGAATGTGTTCAGTCCGTGGCCGGCTAAAGGAGTACCTGCCGGGAGCGAGGATTTCAAGGGTGAGTCTCCCGAATTTCTTGAGTTGCTTATACACACGGCAATTCCTAAAATAGAGAAGGCACTGGAGATAAATCCGAATGTGGAGCGCACGCTCGCAGGTGTTTCCATGTCCGGCCTTTTCACGTTGTGGCAATGGCCCCAATCCACTTTTTTCAGTAATATTATGTGTTTGTCGGGTTCTTTCTGGTATGAAGGTTTCATGGAATGGTTCAAAAAGCAGAATTTCACGGGCAAGACAGGCTTTGCTTTTTTCCTACTGGGACTTCAGGAGCCAAAATCCAAGGTGCCGGCATTCAATATAGTTGGTGATAACACAGAAGAGATTGTGACTGAATTAAAGGAATCGGGAGTGAGAGTGGATTTCCGATGGGTTCCTGGCAATCATTATCAGCATGGGATAGAACGCCTGGATGTGGCAATGACAGCCTTATGTGCGAATACATAAATTATAATTCCGGTAAGGACATTTCCGGTTAAAATGATTACATTTGTAACGTCGGAATTGTTCATAACCACTAATTGTAAAGAATGTTATTCAATAGTAAAATCAAAGCTGTCTTGTGTGCAGTCTTAATATTCATAGTTATCTGCATAGCTTTTGTCATCATTTGCTACAGTATTGTAAGGAGGAATGCCGTGAGCAGATTGTATTCAGATGTGGCGGATATACCTCATAACAGAGTGGGACTTCTTTTAGGTACAGCTCCGACTACTACTTCAGGGAGGCATAACCTTTACTTTGATTATAGAATCGATGCGGCTACATCACTGTTCAAGTCTGGTAAAATTGACTATATTCTTGTCAGCGGTGATAATCATTCTACTAAATATGATGAACCGAGCTGTATGAGGGATTCTCTTATTTCCCGCGGTGTTCCGCAAGATAAAATCATTCTTGATTATGCCGGATTCAGAACCTTGGATTCGGTGGTAAGGGCGAAGGAAGTGTTCGGCCAAGACAAGATTACCATTATTTCCCAACAATTTCATAATGAGAGGGCTTTGTATTTGGCGGAATATTATGGAATTGACGCTATCGGATACAATGCCAAAGATGTGATTTTCAAAAAGAATAAGTTTAAGATCATGTGCCGGGAATTTCTTGCCCGAGTAAAGATGTTTATTGATTTGTACACCGGCAAGCAACCAAAATTTTTAGGCGAAAAGATTGAAATAGGATAAAACGTCACAAATCGATGCGATAGGCATCGTAGAGAATGCTTCGTGCTCCAAACTCTTCTTTGTGGGCCACCATACCTTCGTTGAGATACCGGCCTGAGTCTTCGTTTGAAGTGCCGAAATCAAACCATTGCGCGTCAGTGAAAATATTGAAAATCAGATGATGGTAGATGATGTCAACGGCATACAGATCTTTGCCTTTAGTTGTGGCCGCTGCATATTGCAGATGCAGTACGCCGTTTGCCACATATATTATGGCTCCGGCAAGAGTCTCATCGCCTTGTTTGGCCACGAAGAAGCGAATGTCATCGGGAAAGCGGTCGCGGAGCAATTGCATTTCAGCGCATGAATGAACCGGTGTGGTATTGTGTCTTTCCATACGGTCATCAACAATAATTTGCCAAAAATCTATCGCGCGGTCGGTGGAAGTAACCTCGATACCGAATGAGTGCTGTCGCTTCAGCGCCCGCTTGCCTAATCGGGATGAGCGTATTGCATCGGGGACATGGATAACTGAAGCGAGTGTACGCCATTCGAGCCGGGCTCCTAAGCGCCATAGAGCGTAGAGGTCTTCTTCGGCCGGTTGGCGATGATATATATGTGGCACAGGCTTGTATATCAGCAATGTGGCGCCTTGAGAACGCATTTTTGCAAATAGAGCCGGAAATATATGAAGAGGTGAGCAGTGTCCGGCAGCCGATGTGCGATTATTCATAATCAGTCCGCCATAGGTCAATCCTCCATGAGAGCGAACTTCCTTATTTTCGATAATATTGGCCGGAAAAAGCGCTGAGATGTTACCTTGGTCGTCGTAAACAATCCATGAAAAGTCGAAGAACCGGTCGGCATGATATTCCATATAGTCACGACGGAAAAGGAACGTGCCGTTTTTGGACTCTTTGACAAAGTTGTCCCACTCGGCTTTTTTGTCGGGTGTGTAGCGAACGATTTCCATCAGGAGTGGAAAGAGTGTCAGTCGAGGATAATAGGAGCGAAAAATTCGGGACGATGAAAATCGGGCTGTGGAGTTGAAATCGGAGCCCAGCTCAGGAAGTGGGGTGCTGTGGTTAGGTCAGCACATTTATAGAAGTTTCCGCGCATAGCAATCGGTTCACCTGTATATTGGACATTCATCAAGTCAAGTGGTATGGCCACAACAAGATTCCATGTAAACATTCCTTCGAGTTCGTTGAAAGGGCGGGTTCCGCACGATGCGAAGCGACGGATACGCTTGAGATCATCATCACTCAAAGGTGTACCGTTATGGCGGTCCATGCGGCAAGCTGCGTGGACGGTACCGATGCAGTTGAACTCAAAATTGTAGTATGGTAACTGACAATTTGGTTCAACGAAAAACTCCACACAGGAATCCTGGTGAACGGGTGAGTTGTTTTCAAAATTGACGGCACGCAGATAGTTGCAGCGTACGAAAAAATCTATATATATTTCATTACCCGAATGGCCTACGGATACAGCCGTCAGTGGTCGATAAGGATATTGGTCCTTCCAGTTCAGACATTCTACGGTCTGACGTACACCATGATCATCAAGATATGGAATAGTGTCTTCGAGTGTCATCTCGTTAAGTTGAGGGAGAAAGGGGATGTGGAGAGGTTCAGCGTGATTTGTCATGATTCTTCAGGTGTAATTATTTGTTCGGTTTCTAAGATGAGGGGAGTATTGTCGGGCCCCGGAGTGGCGTCATCGAGATAAGAGATGCCTTTCCAAAAGCCGAAGATGGCAAGGATAAGGATAAATACGGCAATACCCCGGTTGATAAGCCAGACGGAGCGTACGTTGAAGTGTGAACGTATACGGTTGATAAAATAGGTGAGTCCGTACCACCATAGCAACGCACCTATAGCTACAGAAATCAGTCCGATGATGGTGTGATGCAGTTCGGGGTTGGAGGGAAGGAATGTCAACGTACCCATCAAGGTGATGATGAATATGATAATCAGTGGATTGGCAAATGTGAGGAAAAATCCTGAAATAAAATCTTTCCAATAGGTGTTTTTCCCTTTTGTTTTCGGCACAATGTTGCGTGAGGGATTGCTGCGAAACAAATATATGCCGTAAAGAATCAGGATAACTGAGCTGACAAGGGATATAACCATGCGATACGGATAGATATACATGGCTGCCAGGTAGGAAAAATAGATGGTCAGATAGGTGTAGATGATGTCGGAGAAAGTGGCACCCACTCCGGTCAGCAGAGCTGAGAGCCTGCCATTGTTAATGGCACGGCGTACTACTAAAGCTCCGGTAGGGCCCATCGGGGCAGAAATACACAGCCCGATAGCCAAGCCTCCGAATATTAACTTCAACATATCCTCCATTATGCAGCAAATTTACTAAATGAATATATGTGATGCAAATAATCGAGGTTAATATTTCAGAAGTAACCGGGGTGACTTCTACGAGATGCATCGATGCTTAGAAGAATGAAAAGCAGAAGTGTGAACCCCCAAAGCGATGATCCTCCATAGCTGATAAAGGGCAGGGGGATTCCTATTACCGGACAAAGTCCTATAACCATACCGATATTTATGGCCAGATGCAATATGAAGAATGATGCCACACAATAGCCATAAACACGTCCGAAATTAGATGATTGGCGTTCGGCAATGTGTATGACTCTCAGAATAAGAGCTAAAAACAGGCCTATCACTATTATTGACCCGACAAATCCTTGTTCTTCGCCGATGGTACAGAAGATAAAATCAGTGTGCTGTTCAGGTACATAATCGAGTTTTGTCTGTGTACCGTTGAGGAATCCTTTGCCGGCAAATCCACCCGAGCCGATAGCTATTTTGGCTTGGTTGACGTTGTATCCTGTGCCGAGCAGGTCTTCTTCGAGGCCGAGAACCACACGGATGCGTTTCTGCTGATGCTCCTGAAATATTTGAGTGAAAGTGAAGTTTGCTCCAAAAAGAAAAATCAGGGCTAACACAGCAGTGATAATGCTTGAATATACTCCGCTAAGGCGGTCTTTCAAAGCCATAAACAGACAGTAAACCGAAGCTACTGCAATAACGCCGAGGAAGTAGATTAAGCCGGGAATATCCACACCACACAGATGCAGAATCCAGGTAGTGAGAGCTGTACCGGCATACCATAGCGCAACATTGCGGGCAAGCGATTTATTGCGGCAATAGATTGCGAGCATCGCTACCATTACAGCCATTATGAGCATCATCACCACGGCCTCACCTGTGGGGATATCCATAAATGTGGTATCGGAATATTTGATGGCTATAACGAAAATCACCCCCGCACCTACGGCTGAAAGCAGAACTGCCCCGCTCATTCCTTCGCGATACAATACCAAAAACAAGGCTAAATAGGCTACAGCCGTACCGGTTTCTTTTTGGGCAATAATCAGGATTATCGGCAGCAGTATGATGGCTAATGCCTTTACATAATTGATTTTCGATGCGTTGAGATTAAAATTGTATGATGAAAACAGTCGTGCGAGAGCGAGTGAAGTGGCAAATTTACCGAATTCAGCCGGTTGGATTCGTATTATTCCGAATTCTATCCAGGAGCGCGACCCTTTCACATCGGAAGCAATCGCAATGGTCATGATGAGTGCAAATATCATGAAAATATATATGGGATAGGCATAGGATTCATACATACGGCCGTCGAACAGCAAGAGAACTATGGCTATAATCAGCGCCATTCCTATCCAAAGCATCTGACGTCCGGCCGGGTTGGAGAATGACATGAATTCCGTGTTGTCAAAATCATATTTCGAGGCATATATGCTGACTATGCCTATACCTACAAGCAGCAGATACAGGATGATGCTTATCCAGTCGATATGCTGAAAATATGCCGGTTTAGTGTTTCTTAACTCCACTGCTTATAATTGTATTGGCGTTCAACATTCGTTCTTCGATATACCGGCGGCTTTCGGCAATCTGTCCGGTAAGATATTTTTCAATGATGAGACTTCCGATCGGTACACCGTAAGTGGCGCCGAACCCGGCATTCTCCACATAGACGCACACAGCGATTTTCGGGTCGTGATAAGGAGCGAAACCCATAAACACCGAGTGGTCACGGCCATGAGGATTCTGAGCCGTACCCGTCTTGCCGCAGACTTCTATGTCGGGGAGGTTGGCCAGGCGACAAGTACCGCCGGTCACAGCCATGCGCATTCCTTCAGCTAAGGTCTCATAGTGATATTCAGCAATAGAGGGTGTGTGGATTTCAGAGTATTTGGAGTCCAGCACAGTGTCTTGGATAGCTTTGACAACATGGGGTGTGAAATATTTTCCACGGTTGGCTATGGTAGCGCTCAGATTGGCTATCTGAAGCGGAGTGGCGAGTATTTCGCCTTGGCCGATTGACACGGATATGATGGTGTTGGCGCTCCATCTGTCCTCACCGTATGCTTTATTGTAGGTCTTGGAGTTGGGAATGAAGCCGCGGCTTTCACCCGGTATGTCTATACCGAGACGATATCCGTAGCCCATCTCCACGAGATAGTTTTTCCATGTTTCAAATGCTTCGGCCGGTTTGCCGTATTTCGAGCGCCGGTCTATCATATTTTTGAATCCCCAGCAAAAATATGCGTTACATGAGGTCTGTATAGCCGGTTTCAGAGGCAGAGGCGAGCCGTGTCCGTGGCAGCCAACTTTCAGCCGGCCGTTGATATAGCCGTGGGAACAAGGGTAGAGTGTGTTTTCGGTTATGATATCCTCTTGCAATAATATTAATCCTTGCGTGGGTTTGAAGGTTGACCCCGGAGGATAGGCTCCCTGTATGGAGCGGTCAAGAAGTGGTTTGAGCGGGTCGTTGCGCAGTGTTTTGTAGTTGTCGCCGCGCTGACGTCCCACCAGTAGTGATGGGTCGTAGGTTGGGCTTGTGACCAATGCGAGTATTTCTCCTGTAGCCGGTTCAATGGCTACAACAGCCCCTATTTTGTTTTTCATCAGGGATTCGGCATAGGTCTGGAGCTCAATGTCGATAGATAGGGTGATATTTTTGCCTGATATTGCTTTTTTATCGTGCTCCCCGTCGTCGTAATGGCCGCGTATGCGACCGTTGACATCGCGTATCAGTATCTCTTCGCCTTTCTCACCGCGAAGATATTGTTCATAGCTTTTTTCCACACCGAGGTCGCCTGTATAGTCGCCGCGGGAATAATAGGGGTCGCGTTCGATGTCGGCAGGCGATACCTCGCGTATGTTGCCTAATACATTGGCCGCGCCGGGATAATTATATTCGCGCAAGATTCGTTTCTGGATATATAATCCCGGAAAGCGATATAGTTTTTCCTGCAGTCGTCCATAGTCCTCAGCTGTGAGATGCTTCAGGAGCACTTGTGGAGTATATGCCGAATATCCGGGATTAAGGCGTTTGTCCTTCATCTCGGCTATGCGTTTTTTGAACTGCTCAGGGGTGATGCCTACAGAGTTGCAGAAATCAAGAGTGTCGAGATTCTGCACATCGCGAGGAATCATCATCACATCGTATGCAGGTCGGTTGAATACCACCACCTTGCCGTTGCGGTCGTATATCACTCCGCGCGACGGATAGATGGCCTTGCGGAGAAACGCATTGGAGTCTGCATAGTCCTTATACTTACTCTCCGCAATCTGGAGATTGAAAAGACGCACTATATAGATTATGACAATGACTATAGCAATACCGCCAATAATGTATTTGCGATGGTCAAGATTACGGTCAGTGTTCATTTTTGCGATGCAGAAGGCAGTCAATGCCCAGTATAAGAGCTTCAGTAAGTATGGTACTTGCTATGATTCTCAAGAGCATGAAGCCAAAAGAATAGATGTTGATTGATTCAATGATAAATATCAGGGTGCAGAAAATAAAAGTCAGGGTTACGGTGTATTTGAAATAAACTTCAAATCCGAGTGTGGATACCGATGGATAAGCATCGGTGAGTTCATCATCGCGTGAGAAATACAGTCGAAGTACCATGCGACGCATACCTGCTATGAGTGTACAAGCCAGGGCATACATACCGTGAGTATCAGAAAAAATATCTATGGTCAGGCCAAGTAAGAAACTTATGGTGAAAGCCATATCCAATAACAGGGTGACTGGTAGCCGAAATATCGTATAGAGGAACACAAAAGGTACAGCCACCCCCCACAGACATACGTGATTGAACACAATCACTTGCGCCAGTATCAGTATGATAGTCGTGATAAAAAGGTATATAGCTGATTTAGTCATCGGTCAGTCATATTTTCTGATTGTCAATCTGAGGAGGAGTCATTTTCTATACGTGAGAGTTCGTCGGCCATGTCGTCTACCACCACTCTGACGGTGCTAAGCGTAGTGAAGTCGGTAAACAATCTTACACTGAGCGTGTAGAAATTTTCATCGTGATATTTTTTCTCTTCAATAACCACACCCACCGGCACACCTTCGGGAAACGCTGTGGAGTAACCGCTGGTGACTATGGTATCTCCTTTTGAAAACTTTGCGTGGCGCGGCAGCTCTTCAAGCAGTGCGGTGGAGGTGTCTTTCCCGTCCCACACAAGCGAGCCTACCTGTTCGGAATTTCGCACTTTGCATGAGATACGCAGATTGTTGTTGAGCAAAGATATCACCCGGGCCGAATGAGGGCCAACTACATTTACTTTACCTACAATGCCGTTTTGGTCTATCACGCCCATATCGGGTTTGACGCCGTCGAGCGCACCTTTGTCAATGGTGAGATAGTTGTGGGCATGCGTCACGCTGTTGTTTATCACGTGTGCCATGATGAAGTCATATCGGGCAAAGACAGTGTCTACAGGATTTTTTTGTGCATAATCCCGGTCTTCGTAGCTTCTGATTCTATCTTTGAGGCGCAGCATCTCAAGCTCAAGTTCGGAATTGCGATGCTGCAGGTCTTCGTTGATTGAGCGCAGATTGAAGTATGAGGTTACATAATTGGCAGCACGATAAGTGCCTGCTGATATCGCATTGGCCGAGGTGAGAAACAGCCAATGTTGATATGGATTGTTGCGAAACAGCAGAAAACAACTTATCACCACATAGATGATAAATAAAATCCATGGGCGAGCTTTGGCAAGAAAGCCTAACAGATTATGCACCCTGAGTAGCGGTTTAGCGGATTAAGAACGGGAAGCGTTCGATATTTTTCAGAGCCACGCCGGTACCTTTGGCTACAGAGAGCAGAGGATCTTCAGCGATATGGAACTGTATACCGATTTTTTCAGTCAATCGTTTGTCAAGACCGCGTAGCAGAGCACCGCCACCGGCAAGGTAGATACCGTTTCTTACTATATCGGCATACAGTTCAGGCGGGGTATCTTCAAGCGCACCGAGTACGGCGGCTTCGATTTTCGATATCGACTTTTCGATACAGTGTGAGATTTCCTGATATGACACGGGCACTTCCATAGGGAGCGCGGTCATCACGTTTGGTCCGTGTACTATATATTCTTCAGGCGGATTCTCGAGTTCGGTCAGGGCAGAGCCTACGTTCATTTTTATAAGTTCGGCTGTGCGTTCACCTACGCGAACATTATGCACACGGCGCATATGTTCCTGAATGTCATCAGTGAGGTTGTCGCCGGCCACACGGATACTCTTGTTGCTGACTATACCGCCCAACGAAATAACTGCGATTTCTGTGGTGCCGCCACCTATGTCCACGATCATGTTGCCTTCCGGGGCAAGAACATCGATGCCGATACCCAGAGCTGCCGCCATAGGTTCATAGAGCATATATACATCGCGGCCGCCTGCGTGTTCTGAAGAGTCACGTACGGCGCGGATTTCGACTTCAGTAGAGCCCGAGGGTATACCTACCACCATACGCATCGACGGATTGAACCAGCGGTTTTTTGAGCTGGCTTTGCTCACGAGTCCGCGAATCATCATTTCGGCGGCATTGAAGTCGGCAATCACGCCTTGGCGCAGCGGACGTATGGTGCGTATGTCGGCATGTCCCTTGCCTATCATTGGCTGGGCATCTTTGCCCACAGCTACCATTTTGCCCGTGCGGACATTGATGGCCACTATTGAGGGTTCGTCAATGACAATTTTGTCATTGTGGATTATGATGGTATTGGCTGTACCTAAGTCAATAGCAATTTCTTTATTGAATGAAAACAATCCCATAGGGTTAGGTATATGAAATTATATAGTTATATGAAGAGGATATGCTGATTAATGTTTGAAGTGACGGAAGCCGGTGGTCACCATAGCCATGTCATTGGCATCGCAATAGTCCACCGATTCCTGGTCGCGGATAGAACCTCCGGGGTGAATTACTGCGGTGATGCCGGCGTTGTGGGCTATCTCCACGCAGTCGGCGAAGGGGAAGAAGGCATCGGAGGCCATGACTGCACCGTTGAGATCAAATCCGAATGATTGTGCTTTGGCTATAGCCTGACGCAGGGCGTCGACACGTGAGGTCTGACCGACTCCGCTCGCAAGCAGCATCCCGTCTTTAGCAAGTACTATGGCATTGCTCTTGCTGTTTTTTACGATACGGTTGGCAAACAGAAGGTCATCAACCTGTTCGGCTGTGGGTGATACTTTTGTCACCACGGTAAGGTTGGCCGGAGTTTCGATTTTTAGGTCACGTTCCTGCATCAACGCACCGTTGAGTATCGAGCGGAATTGTCGGGCAGTGTCGAGTTGACCGGTCTGATGCAGGATTATGCGATTCTTTTTTTGTGCCAATACGGCAAATGCCTCGTCGGAATATTCCGGAGCGATGATTACTTCAAAGAAGATTTTATTTATTTCTTCGGCAGTAGCTGCGTCGATGGGGCGATTGGCGATAAGCACTCCTCCGAAAGCCGACACGGGGTCACCGGCAAGAGCATCAGTCCATGCTTCAAGCATAGTGGGACGTGAAGCCAGACCACAGGCGTTGTTATGCTTCAGTATGGCGAATGTGGGTTCGGAAAACTCTGAGATAAGTGATACGGCAGCATCGATGTCGAGCAGGTTGTTGTAGGATATCTCTTTGCCATGCAGTTGCTTGAATAATTCATCAAAACGGCCGAAAAAGGCTCCTGACTGATGGGGATTTTCACCATATCGGAGCGACATTTTGTCATCAAAAGCTACACGCATAGCCGATGGAGCGCTCTGGCAGTAGGAATCAAAGTAGTTGAAGATGGCTGTATCGTAGCCTGAAGATACTTTGAAGGCTTCTTTAGCAAAGAAGATACGGTCGTCGAGCGATGATTTCGCTCCATTACGGCTGAGCATATCGGCCAAAGGGGCATACTGGGCTTTTGAGGCCACGATGACTACATCGGTGTAGTTCTTGGCACCGGCTCTGATGAGTGAAATACCGCCTATGTCGATTTTTTCGATAATGTCGGGGTGTGATGCGCCTGAGGCAACAGTCTGCTCAAAGGGATAGAGATCCACAATCACGAGGTCGATTTCCGGGATATCGTATTGAGCTGTCTGTGCACGGTCGGTTTCATTGTCGCGGCGATTTAGAATGCCACCGAATACTTTGGGGTGAAGTGTCTTTACTCGTCCGCCGAGAATTGAAGGATATGATGTGAGGTCTTCCACTGCATCGCAGGGATAGCCTAAACTTTCGATAAATGATTTGGTGCCACCGGTCGAGAGAAATTTAACGCCGTCGGCATGTAGCATTTTTAAGATAGAGTCAAGTCCGTCTTTATGAAAAACAGAGATAAGAGCAAGTTTGATTGGCTTTAAGTCGGTCATGTCAGGAGGTGATAAAATGTGAATGGTTAATCGCAACTGCAAAATTACTAAAAAATAATTCAAGGCTGTAATAATCAACTATAAAAATAGCGGATTGTGAATAATTTTTTTCTAATATTTTTGAATGTTTCGATGTAATCTTTTGTGATGTCTGATTTTTGACTCAATAATATTCGGCTCAGATTCTTTATCAAACATATCCGGCAGGTGAATTGTTATATAAGAAAATGTATGTAACAAATTAATACAACGAATGATATGAAGAAAATAGGTATTTTTTACGGTTCGACTACCGGTACTACAGCCCGTGTGGCCGGGATGGTGGCTGATGCTCTTGGTGTGGCTGAATCCGATGTCTACAATGTGGCCGATTGTGCTCCTTCGCAGGTTGGTGATTATGACGTGCTGCTGTTTGGCTCAAGTACTTGGGGCGACGGTGATATGCAAGATGATATGCATGATTTTATCGATGGTGTGAAAGCGCTGTATCTGGCCGGAAAGAAGATAGCTTTCTTCGGCTGTGGCGATGACACAATGTCCGGAACATTCTGTAATGCCGTCGGAGAGATGTATAAAGCCCTCAAAGACACTGACGCGGAACCTATAGGGGCTTTTGATACCGTAGGGTATGATTATGACCATACCGATGCTTATGTTGATGGTAAGATAGTAGGCCTGCTTATTGACAATGTGAATCATGAAGATTTGACACCTGCGCGTGTTAAAGCGTGGGCTGAAGTGATTCGTGGCTCAATCTGATTCATACGGAGAATCAAAGATTTACGATATTCTTCCTTAAAAGTATGAAATTTTTAGGGAAGAATATTTGCACGTGACAAAAGAAAAACCTAACTTTGCACCGCAAATAAGCGATGGCGGGATAGCTCAGTTGGTTAGAGCGTCGGATTCATAACCCGGAGGTCTCGAGTTCAATTCTCGATCCCGCTACAAAATAGAGCGTATGTTTAATACGCTCTATTTTTTTATCCTATATGTCGTTTTGAGAAGGTCAGAATGAGAATTGGGCGAGGGCTCCGATTCGTTTGGCTGTACGGGACTGCCCGTCGAAGTTCTTGCGCACACCACAGTCAAATTCAGCTCCTACCTGTATGCGGGGTGTGAGATTCCAGAAGATATTTATGTCGCCCGACATACCGTAGCGGTATTCGTCCGGGGCAACCCGGTGAGAGGGCAGGTAGCGGTTGAGGCTCACAGATGAACTGATAAACAGGTTGGGTAGGATATTATATTGTATTCCTATATTCCAGCCAAACAATGCCGGGGCATAGAGCCGGCCCGGATTATCGGCTACGAGGTCGTAATTTCCTGCCATAAGGTCACCGCCAAGTCCCGCATAACCTTTGCCGTATGATATTGTACCATAGGTGGTGAGTTGAGGTATAGGGTGGCCTACTGCGCTGAGCATCAATCCCCAGCCTGCGATATGATGATTTTGTTGAGCCAGCAGGTCGCGATAGGAAAGTGAGCGTACTATGCCCGACAGACGTATATGTGAAGTTGGTCCCCATTGATATTGTGCGAACATGGCCAAGTCGGGAATCCAATTGTCTACTTTAGCTGTGGTGGTGTTATCGGTATTTATTTTCGTAGATGGCGTTTCTGCCGAAACGGCGAATACCCAATGCTTTTTTACCGTATGCATCCATCGCACCAACACATTGGTATTGCTTATCTTATTATTAGGCCCTTGAGCATCTACAGTGGGAGGAACGGCCGCCGGATCGCTGAAAGTAGATGTGGCGTAACCGATAGTGAAATCATTGATTATTGCGTAGGCTTTTTTCAAATGAAAATCGCGGGCCTGATAGCCGTTGAAGTTAGCTTCGATATAGAGCTGATAATTGTCGACAAAACTGTTGCGTCCTATCACGCGGAAGAACAGGCATGAACCGGCCGGTGTGGTGTCGAAATGTCGCATTTTTGTCGGTTCGGGATTCATCGGTATAAGGAAAGGCGAGAATCCCGCGGCAGGTATAGCTCCGCCCCAGTCGTAATAACCGCGCATACGCACAGCTCCTCCAATACCCATGGCCAGGTTGGCGTCTTTACTCATAAACAGGAAATAGGGGGCTGCAGGGTCGCTGAAGTGGCGGAACTGGTCGTAGTAGAATGCTTCTATCAGTGATTTGATTGAGTCGGATTTTGTGGAGAAGGTGGTTTGGCCGCCACTTCCGAATGTAATAATCTTATGTGAGGATATCAGTGAGTCATTTTGAATGTCGACCAGACTTTTTGTCTGAGCTGATGACGCAGGGCAGCACAGCGTCGCCGCGCTGAGCATAAATCCAGTGATGGTGAGTCGAATTGATGTCATAAAAAACAGTGATGAAACGTAATATATCATATTAACATTTCATCACTAAATATTGTTTTTATGTGTTAGTCAAATATATGCCGGAGTTTACTGAAAATACTTCGCTTTACCTCATCAGTTGGCTGGACGTTGGGTGAGTTGCGCAGCTTTTCGAGGTCGGATTTCTCTTGGTCGCTAAGGTGTTCGGGCACATAAACCATCACATTGACCAATTCATCGCCTGTACCGCCGCCATCAGGCGAGGGAAGACCTTTGCCGCGTAGTCGCAGGATTTTGCCGGGCTGAGTGCCTGGAGCTATTTTCAGTCGGGCGCGGCCGGTGATGGTAGGTACTTCTACCGAGCCACCGAGAGCAGCTGTGGGGAAGTCAAGCATGAGATTGTAAATCACGTCGTTGCCGTCACGAAGCAATTCAGGGTGTTTGAGCTCCTCGATAACTACAAGCAGGTCGCCGTTGACACCGCCGTGCATCGGAGCATTGCCTTTACCTTTTATGGTGTAGACCATGCCGTCTGATACGCCGGCAGGAATAGTGAATGACACAGTCTGTTCGGCGTGTTCCACACCTGTACCGTTGCAGTAATGGCATTTTTCACTGATGATTTTACCATCGCCGTTACAATCGGGACAAACGGTATTGACTACGCGGACGCCTAAGAATGATTGCTGCTGACGCTGGATATGTCCGGTACCGTGGCATGTGGGACAAGTCTTGAATGCTGTACCATCTTTGGCTCCGGTGCCGTTGCAGTGGGAGTCTTTGCAAAATGCTTTGAGTTTAAGTGTCTTGCTGACACCTTTGGCTATATCTTCGAGCGATAGTTTGAGCGTTATGCGAAGGTCGTCGCCTCGGCGTTGACGGGGACGGCGGGCGCCTGTAGCTCCATCAAAACCTGAAAATTCGCCATATTCATGACCACCGAAAATATCGCCGAACATAGAGAAAATGTCGTCCATAGACATACCTCCGGTTGAGAATCCGCCGGCACCGCCGCCCGGAAATCCTTGCGGTCCCATGTTGTGGCCGAATTGGTCGTATTTAGCGCGTTTATCAGGGTCGCTTAGCACATTGTATGCTTCAGCGGCCTCCTTGAATTTTTCTTCGGCTTCCTTGTTGTCGGGGTTGCGGTCGGGGTGATATTTCACAGCCAGCTTGCGATATGCTTTTTTTAGCTCATCAGCTGAGGCTGTGCGGCTCACACCGAGCACCTCGTAATAATCTCTTTTATCCATGAGGAAATATCTTCGTGTTTATGTTGATATGATAGTTGAAATACGTGGTGAATTTTATTGGCCTACTGCCACTTTGGCATAGCGGAGCACTTTGTCGCCGTTGATGGTATAGCCTTTGGTAGGCGTATCGATTACTTTGCCTTTTTGAGTTTCATCTTCTACCGGTACCATGGCAATAGCTTCGTGCAGTTCGGGGTCAAAATCGGCACCTGTAGAGTCAATGGCTTTTACACCGTTTGTCTCAAGATATTTAACGAGTTTATTGTAAATAAGCTCCATTCCCTCTTTAATTGCTTCGGGGTCAGTGGAACTTTTTACGGCATCGAGTCCGCGCTCAAAATCATCGACTATGGGTAGTAATCCCTTCATGGCCGCTTCCGACGCATTGCGTATGATTTCACCTTTTTCTTTGAGTGTGCGTTTGCGGAAATTGTCAAATTCGGCCATCAAAAACAGATATTCTTTTTTCTCTTTTTCGAGTTTTACCTTTTCTTCGGCCAACTGTTTGACAAGTGAATCTATCTGCTGCATTTCATCGTTGAGTTCATCTTCGGTCGATTCATCTTCTTCCGCAGCTTCAGGCACATTGTCCATGATTTCGCTGTCGGTATCGGCAGCTGTAAAAGTATCTTTGTTGGATTCTTCTTGATTTCGATCGTGTATTGACATAATTATATTGATTTTTGATTATTTTGTCGATGTATTATTACAGCAAAAATATTGCCAAACATTGCCAGAATTAGTTGCAATGCTTTATTTTCATAACAAATCAGCCGGCATATCGTTCAAAAAATCAGTTTACCTGAGTAATAATTATCTGTAATATCAAGTTCAGCGATGATATCTGTCACGTCGGGTGTCGGCATTAGTCCGAACACGGCAGAGCCTGAGCCTGACATAGCGGCATAAAGTGCATTATGACTGTAAAGCATATCCACGAGAGTACCGATGCGGTGATGATTTGCGACAATTTGCGGTTGAAAATCGTTGAGCAGGTCCGTACGCCATTCGCTCACGGGCATAGTCAGCACTTCCGTCAGTTCTTTCTCCGGCAAATGAGGCTTTACACCGGCATAGGCTTCGGCAGTAGATACATGAATGTCAGGTTTGATTACTATTATATATAGGTGTTGCAGACCGGAAATATTTACCGGTGTTAGTTCTGTTCCTATGCCGGACGCAAGCATCGGACGGTTGTAGATGAAAAAAGGGCAGTCGGCACCGAGCGTGCCGCATATCTCAGCCATAATCTCATCGCTTAAGCCTAAAGAATAAAGCTCATTAAGCGCTTTTACCGTAAAAGCGGCATCGGACGAACCACCTCCGAGACCGGCGCCGTCGGGAACAATCTTGCGCAGATATATGTCAGTGGGGGGAATCGAAATTACATCATTGACGGCATGAAACGCTTTCATCACCAGATTCTTTTCGGGCGGGCAATCGATTTTGTTTCCTGAAACCGTAAGTGTCGTATCACCAGACTTGGAAGTTACGACTTCAAGCACGTCACACCACCCGATAGGAACCATAGCTGTGGAAATATTGTGGTACCCGTCGGGGCGCCGTGATAATATATTCAGCCCGAGGTTGATTTTAGCGTTCGGAAAGACTACCATGTAGATTAGTTGTTTATAATTCTCAATATGATTGACCGCGAAGTTACGAATTTATAGTTAATTTTGTGTCATGCAATAACAGATGTCAACACTTTAATAATGGACAACAATAATTTTAGCGGCAATAGCGGTTCACGTAGCGGAGGCCGTCGCCAGGGAGCTGACAAGCAGGTACTGTATGATTTCGGCGGACGTCAGCTGCCGCAGGATAAGGATCTTGAGGAAGCTGTGCTCGGTGCGCTGATGCTTGAGAAGGATGCTTATACAGTGGTATGTGACCTGCTCAAAGCCGAAAGTTTCTATGAGCCTGCCAATCGTAAAATTTATGAGGCTATACAGACGCTTGGCGCTGCGCAGCAGCCTATCGATATGCTCACCGTCACTGAGCAGCTGCGTCACAACGGCACTCTTGATGAAGTGGGTGGAGCTGTGTTTGTGGCAGAGCTGACCTCACGCGTAGCCTCTGGCGCACACGTTGACTATCACGCACGAATAGTGGCGCAGAAATATCTGGCGCGTGAACTGATTACCTTCGCTTCCGAGATAGAAAAAAAGGCTTTTGACGAGAGCAACGACGTAGATGATCTGATGCAAGAGGCCGAAGGAAAGCTGTTTGAAATATCCCAGCGTAATGTCAAGAAAGATGTTACTCAGATTGACCCCGTGATTGGCGATGCCATAGAGCAGATTCAGATAGCCGCCAATCGTGCTTCGGGTCTCAGCGGATTGGAAACAGGGTTCCACGAGCTTGACAAACTCACTTCCGGGTGGCAAAATTCCGACCTGATTATCATCGCCGCCCGTCCGGCTATGGGAAAGACAGCCTTCGTGCTGTCCATGGCTAAGAATATGGCTGTTAACTACAATACCCCGGTAGCCATATTCTCGCTCGAAATGTCAAATTTGCAGCTGGTCAACCGTCTTATCAGTAATGTCGGTGAGATTCAGGGCGAAAAAATCAAGAGCGGCCAGCTATCGCCCATGGAGTGGGATATGCTGATGGCCCGTCTGAAGCACCTGTATGGAGCTCCCATGTATATCGATGATACGCCTTCGCTATCCATATTCGAGCTGCGTACCAAGGCCCGACGGTTGGTCAGAGAGCACAATGTAAAGATAATCATCATCGACTACTTGCAGCTTATGAATGCCTCAGGCATGAAATTCGGCTCGCGTGAGCAGGAGGTGAGTATGATATCGCGTTCACTTAAGCAGTTGGCAAAAGAGCTCAATATACCTATAATAGCACTTTCCCAGCTCAACCGTAGTGTCGAATCACGTGGCGACAGCAAGGAGGGTAAACGTCCGCAGCTGTCCGACCTCCGCGAGAGTG
>CAZZFD010000025.1:0-21281 GCA_964653375.1 uncultured Bacteroides sp. | reverse complement strand
AAAAAATGTGATAATTGTAGTGAATAATGTGATAAAAATTGCACGTAAAATTACGCACAAATCAGCTAAATCTTTAATTAATTTTGTTAAATTTTTTACAAATTTACATTTTCGCTCACTCAAGGACATATAGGGGGGATGCCTCGAAACGAGGCAACGCCACCACCTGCACCTGAGCACCACGTGATGCAATAGAATTAGAGCCGTCTCCTATCTGCGTCACACCGGCAGCTTGCAATGCACCGCACACAGCCGACAACGCCGCTTCGGGTGTGTTGTTTTCGTGACTCAGATGGCATAAAAACACATGACGTAACTGCGGTGAGTATATTTGAGAAAGAAATTGAGCAGTCACACGATTGTCCAGATGACCGTGACTTGCCTCGATACGAGCCTGCAGATGAAATGGGTAAGGACCGTTATGAAGCATATCCAGATCATAGTTGCTCTCTATCATGATGTGTGAGGCGCGCCTCATATAGTAATCCACCCTATCAGTAACGCAACCCAAATCAGTGGCAAGCGTAAAACGAAAATCGCCATTGGTAATATAAAAGCCGGCATTATCGCTACCATCGTGACTCACCTCGAAAGGAGTAATCTCAAAATCTCCTACACGAAAAGAAAATTCTTTATAGATAGGATGATGATAATCTTTGATTCGGCGTGAAATGCTGTGCCGGCGGAGCATACCGCTCAACACCCGCGGAGTACAATAAAGTGCCAGATGAGGGTGATGACGCAGCAATGAATAGACATAGCGCACATGATCACTATGGTCATGAGTCAGACACACCCCCTTGACCATATCTATGCTCAACCCATGCGACTTGAGCGTATCGCATATCACCTTGGCATCGACGCCTGCATCAATCAACACCCCCGACTGTTCATCACCGATATATGAGGCATTTCCGCTACTGCCACTGCCGAAACTTATAAAATGATAGCGCTTGACAGTGGCAAGTTGCTCCACCCGTAAGCGGTGAATATCTTCAGGAGTAGGCACTGCCGACACTTTCGCCTGAGGCGTCTCAACTTCAAAATCCGGCATAGCTTCACCACGAACCAGGAAATCAAAACTCTCGGCAGGGCGCGGGTCTTCGGGAGCAAACAGATCCCCCGTAAGCTCAAATGCTCCGGTATCGCCTCGTCGTGAGCCATATTTCCATTTCTTTGCCATCTACTTATATAATAAAAATATGGTAGGTATTTTATCATAATCATATTGCCGGCTCTTCCACTCGCGCAGCGATGAAGTAACAATCGACTCACACCGGCCCGTGATATCCGAAGCCACACACAGTCTGATATCACCCGGCATACGACGAATCAGCTCATCGATAAGTTTATTGTTACGATACGGTGTCTCGATAAAAATCTGTGTCTGATTACGCATCCGAATATTTCTCTCCATATCCTTAAACACCCGCTCACGTTCCGCAGCAGCATAAGGCAGATAGCCCAGAAAAGCAAACGACTGACCATTGAACCCCGAAGCCATAAGCGAAAGCAATATACTTGACGGACCTACCAAAGGTACCACCCTGGCTCCGATTCGATGAGCCTGTTCCACCGCCATTGCTCCGGGGTCGGCCACACCCGGACACCCGGCTTCACTAATCACAGCCATATCATGTCCATGCTTCAATGCCTCAAGCATTGGAGCCACATCCTGCGCTGACGTATGTTCGTCAAGTACCGTAAAATGCAGTGCAGAAATGTCAATCGAAGCATCACAACGCTTTAGAAATCGGCGGGCTGAACGCACATTCTCCACCAAAAACCATTTAATCCTGCGCGCCACATCGATATTGACCTGCGGCATTACTGATGCAGGTTGCACATCGCTCAACGGCACGGGCAGAAGATATAATACTCCGGGAGCACTCACGCCCTCCGATGATTCATCAGTCTGCTTAAGATTTGGTTCTTCACTTTTCACTCCACAAAATTAGTGCTATTTCACTTCATCTCCAAACATAGCGTATTACAGCAGGTATATAAACCAAACGAGGGGTCGTCATCTCGACGTCTCCTCGCTTAGATAATAAACCAATCATTATCACATTTCTTGCAATGGAAAAAGTAATTTTGCTATGTATTAAGAAAACATCATTCAGCTCAAATTGGTTTTTTCAAAATCGCACTTTAACCTATTTTAACACTGTGACATTTCTAACCGCTCCCTTACTTACACAAGTTACCGCAATTTTGCGTATTTTTGCGATGCAATCCATCTGACAATGCCTCTACGCAACATACTTTTTATTATACTCTCGCTATCTGTGACCGTGCTTTTTGCCATCGACATGGCCGTAGGCACTGTCGATATTCCCCTCAGTGATATATGGGCAGCACTCACAGGTTCGTCCTCCGAGACTGTCACCGCAAAAATCGTAATAGATATCCGCCTTATAAAAGCCATTGCCGCCCTGCTTGCAGGAGCAGCACTGTCAGTCAGCGGCCTGCAGATGCAGACTCTTTTCCGCAACCCGCTTGCCGGGCCATACGTCCTCGGCATCAGTTCGGGAGCAAGTCTGGGTGTAGCTTTAGTGGTTTTAGCCGGTGCAGGCTCAACGTTAGGCATAGCAGGTGCAGCCTGGATTGGAGCTGCCGCAGTTCTAATGGGCATGATTGCCTTGAGCCGACGCATCAAAGACATAATGGTGATATTGATTCTGGGCATCATGTTTTCATCAGGAGTCAGCGCAATTGTACAGATTCTCCAGTACCTCAGCCGTGATGAATCCCTAAAAGCCTTCGTAATCTGGACCATGGGGTCATTAGGCGATGTCACATGGACGCAGATAGCCATCATGATTCCTGCCATTGCTGCGGGACTGCTCCTGGCCGTAATAACTATCAAGCCACTCAATCTGATGCTTTTCGGCGAAGAATATGCACTGACAATGGGGCTGAACCTCAAACGTTCACGCTCGCTGATTTTTCTATCGACAACTCTGTTGGCAGGCACCATCACAGCTTTTTGCGGCCCCATAGGGTTCATTGGCCTCGCCATGCCACACGTTACACGTATGATGTTTCGCGACAGCGACCACCGCGTGCTCATTCCGGCCACCATGCTCACCGGTGCCGCCATAATGCTCGTGTGCGACATCTTTTCCAAACTCTTCACTCTGCCGCTCAATGCCATCACCGCCCTTCTGGGCATACCCATAGTGATATGGATTGTATTGCGCAACAATCGAAAATAGCCCATGATACAACTTCACGATTTTTCGATAGGTTATAACCACCGACCATTGATTGAAAACGCCACTGTCGATATTGCCGGCTCACGCCTCACCGCTCTGATAGGACGCAACGGCTCCGGCAAATCCACCCTATTGCGCGCGCTTGCAGGGCTAAACCATGAATATACAGGCCAAATAATCATCGATGGCAAGCCTCTCAAAACAATCTCGTCACATCAAATGGCACGCACCATAGCATTTGTAAGCACCGAGCGTGTACGCATTTCCCACCTCAGATGTGAAGATGTGGTAGCCTTGGGACGCGCACCCTACACCAACTGGATAGGCCGACTGCAGGAAACCGACCGCAGGATTGTGAATAATTCCCTCGCAGCCGTCGGAATGGCCGACTATGCCTCCCGCACAATGGACACTATGAGCGACGGTGAATGTCAACGCATCATGATAGCCCGTGCCCTGGCACAAAATACCCCAGTGATACTGCTCGATGAACCTACTTCGTTTCTCGACCTCACTAATCGCTTTGAACTCTGTGCTCTGCTTGCCGACCTTGCACACAACAGCCATAAATGCATCTTATTTTCCACCCACGAGCTCCGCACTGCCATCGACCTATGCGATGACCTTGCTATAATCGACTCACCGCAGCTATTTTACACCCCTGCCCGATCCGCCCGCACCACATCTTTGCTCCACCGCCTGTTTCCTCATTTCTGAAACCCCTTACTTACATATTCGCACAAAAAACACCGGGAGCCGGGCATCGACTCTCGGTGTATATAAAACCTATATGTAACGAAATCGCTATGATTGATGTGCTGAACGAAGAAGATCGTTGACTGTCTTGACAGGATTAAATGTAGAGATAGGAACTTCTACAAACGCCGTATTCCAATCACTCATCGCACCATTCCACAACCCGGGCAACTCCATAGCCTGCAACTCTTTGCCGTGGCTCGACTTAGATGAAATAAACCCAGTATCAGAGTCCACATATTTTGTCAAGTCAAACTTATGACCATCAAAATCACGCACATAGCACACCAAATCCACCGGATTGAAGTGCGTAGCCTCGGAAGCCATCTTCACATATTGAGCATTATTTTTGTCTATCTGCGTACTCTCCAGTATCTGAAGCGACGCTGAACCGTCGGCATTATATGCAATGAAAGGTCCGCCACCCGGCTCACCCTCGTTGCGCACCATGCCACATACACGCAGCGGACGATTGAGCTTCTCATGGATATACATTGCCACATCGGTAGTGTTCAATCCGTCGATACTGCGATCTGTAATTGAAAAAGCAGTATGAAGGAAGAAAAGCATATCCTGTAGTGTACCGCGGGTATATTCACCCGAAGCAAGCACACGCATATATTCTTCCACTTGGTCATGAAGCTGAATCAGATAGCCACCGATCACCTGCTTATAGTAGACAGTGGAATCACGTTTGGAATCAGGCACTACATTATCAATATTCTTGATAAACAACACTGCCGAATCCATGTCATTGAGATTTTCGATAAGAGCGCCATGGCCGCCAGGACGGAAAAGTATTTTGCCGTTTTCACGAAATGGAGTGCCGTCGGGATTCGCAGCAGGAGTATCTGTCGACGACTTCTGCTCCGAAAGAGTCACATTTATATTTACACCATATTTATCGGCAATGCGCTCCTTCACTTCAGCTATTTTCTGTTCAAACAATTGACGGTGAGCTGTCGACACCGTAAAATGCAGATTTACATCACCATTACCGTTGGCAGCTGTCTGAGCTCCCTCCACCATCTGTTCTTCAAGCGGAGTACGGCTACCGTCGGCATAAGAATGAAACTTAAGTAACCCTTTAGGCAGATTACCATAGTTGAGGCCATCAGAATTGATTATCGCCCCTACTATTTCTTTATTGCGTCCCTCGGCCTTAAGCTGAGCCACACTCTTGCCATAAAGCCGCTGGGTAACTTCATTGAGGTCGGCTATAAAAGCCATTTTATCGATATCGGCTATGAGTGCTGCCACCGCACTACCTTCGGCCGGCACATCATCGGCACCGTCAACAAATTCAAACAACGCTTTGAACATACGCGATGCCGCGCCCGAAGCAGGAACGAATTTACACACCTCTCCACCATCTTTAAGGTATTTTTGCCAGCGTTCCACAGCTGCAGTCTCCTGTTCTTTAGTCAACACCGTGATACCGTCGCCTGCGCGAGCCACATCTTTAAGTTTAAGAAAAGGAAATCCGGTTGCGAATCGTGCAAACTGAGCTTCTACTTGCTCCTGACTTACACCCTTTTGACAAAATTGTGCCAAATCTTCTTCTGTAAATGTCATGATATATGATTTTAGTTAGTTCAGACAGTTTATCGATGCCAAAACTAATAAATATTATTGTATTTACACTCAAAGATGCTCATAAATTTGTAGGGCTACGCTTTTATATCCCGTCGGGGTATATTATCTTTGCATGAACTAAGCTGAACATTTTACTCAGGCAAGATAACATCTATGAGCGAATCCACTTTCCAAGAATCAGATATACAATCAGCTATCGACTGTCTGCGCCACGGCGGAGTCATTCTTTATCCCACCGACACCGTGTGGGGTCTCGGCTGCGATGCCACCAACACCGAAGCCGTAAACAAAATTTTCGCCATAAAAAAACGAGCCGGTGCCAAATCGATGATTTCACTCGTGGCCGATGTCAATATGCTGTGTCGCTACGTCGACAATCCGCCTGAAGTTGCCCTGCAACTGGTCGAAGTGGCCGTTAATCCCACCACTATAATATTTGACCACCCCACAGGTATTGCTCAGCCGCTTCTCGCTCCCGACGGCAGTGCCGCACTGAGAATAACCGCCGAGAATTTTTCGCGCGAACTATGTCGCCGGCTGCGTCGTCCGCTCGTATCTACCTCAGCCAATATCAGCGGTGAACCCACACCCCGTTTCTACTCTGAAATTTCACCCGAAATTATAGCATCAGCCGACTATGTGGCCCTCTACCGCCGCGATGACCTTACACCGCACCAAGCATCTACAGTAATAAAAATTTCCGACGACTCCACATTCACCATATTGCGCAAATGACATTGCAGCAGAAATATCGCACAGAATATGTGATAAGCGACCTGCTTACCACCTCACTTGCTGTATATCTGTTCAATATCATTCGGTTCCACCTCATCGAGCATGCCCACATCAGCTATGCCTCGGTAGGAGCATTCATCGCTTCCACCACCGTGATTTCAGGGCAAATCATTATTCCGCTGGTGATGATGCTTGTCTACTACCTGAGCGGTTTTTACAACGACGTATTCAGCAAATCGCGTGTCAACGTATTCAATACCACTTTGCTTAGCGCCTTCATCGGCACAACCATAATCCTGCTCTTGATGCTCATTAACGACCTTACCATAGACCGCACTCGTGACTATAGCGTGGTAGCAAGTCTGTTTGTCCTGCTATTCGGACTGGTATTCATACCCCGCATCATCATCACTCGCCATATCTTCAAAAAAATTCGCCGCGGTGACATATACTTCCCCTCAATCATTGTCGGACATGAAGCTCTCACCGACAGTTTCTATGCCTCCATTCCCGACTTTACTGCATCAGGAATGCGACCGGTAGCGCTGTGCGATGTAAATTTCGAATCCGCTGCCTCCAACACCACCTCTCACGGTCTCGACATAATTGCCCCCAACGACATAGAGCAATACTGCGACACACATTCCATCGACCGCATTATTTTGGTTCCGCACCCACGTTCATGGGACGAAACACTGAAAGTCATCACACGGTTAATGCCGCTAAACCGCAAGATTTATGTAGCTGCCGAAAGTCTGCCACCCTACGTTTTCAAGACCTACATGACCAGTATCGTGGCCCAGCCGTTTATCGACATTTCACGCACTCACCTGCCGGCAGCCACACTCAATATCAAACGATGCTTCGATGTGACTGTTTCCATCGTTATGCTTGCCATTACAGGCGTACCTATTTTGCTGACAGCATTTGCCATTCGGCTCAATTCGCCCGGACCGGGTTTCTTCAAGCAGGAACGCCTCGGTCGCAACAAACGCCGATTCAATATCATCAAACTGCGCACCATGGTAGCCGATGCCGAACAGGACGCACCACGCCTGTCGGACCGAGCAGATAACCGCATCACACCCATAGGCAGGTTTTTACGCAAATATCATATCGATGAATTGCCACAGTTCTACAATGTGCTTCGTGGCGATATGTCGCTCGTAGGGCCACGCCCCGAACGTCAATACTTTGCCGACCGCATCATCGAACGCGAACCTGCATACTCTCTCATTTACCGTGTGCGGCCGGGCATCACATCTCTCGGTATGGTACGTTTCGGCTATGCCCGTTCTATCGATGACATGATACGCCGATACCGCTACGACCTGCTTTATCTTGAAAACATATCTATAGCCTCCGACCTCAAAATCCTGCTATATACCCTCAGCAATGTCTTTGGCGGACGAGGAGATATCACATTGTAACCCCTACCGCTATGGCCTACACACCCTCTCGACCCACAAAACTTTCACGAGCGTTTATGCGCCTGGTTCTATGGCGCGAACGGCACATCAAGGAAAAAACTTTCCTGGTGATTCTGGCTCTGGTCGTAGGTGTGCTCGGCGGATTCGCAGCCCTGCTTCTGAAAACACTCATCGCTGTCATAGCCAATTTCCTTACCTCCAACTTCAATATCACCGAAGGCAACTATATGTATGCCATATATCCCGCAGTAGGAGTACTGATAGCAATGCTCTTTGTGCGGTATCTGGTACGCGACAACATTTCTCACGGCGTCACACGTGTGCTCTACGCCATTTCGCAAAACAAGAGCCGTCTGAAAAAACACAATATCTATTCATCACTCTGCGCAAGCTCCATCACCATCGGATTCGGAGGTTCGGTTGGTGCCGAAGGACCTATCGTAATCACAGGAGCTGCCATCGGATCCAATCTGGGCAAAGCATTCCGGATGTCGCCGCGCATTTTGATGATTTTGGTAGGCTGTGGCGCAGCTGCCGGTATAGCCGGCATCTTCAAAGCCCCTATTGCCGGCATGCTTTTCACTCTTGAGGTACTTATGATTGATCTCACCACAGTGTCTGTGATGCCTCTGCTTATCTCCTCGATAGCGGGCGCCACTGTAGCTTATGCCACCACAGGCTATTCCGCCGAATTCTATTTCATGCAAAGTGAGCCATTTTACACCGCCCGTATCCCTTATGCTGCCGTTCTCGGAGTAGCTTGCGGGCTGGTATCACTATACTTCACCCGAGTGATGAACATGATGGAAAATCTCTTCCGCAAACGTATCCAAAGCATCTGGACACGCTATGCAGTAGGAGTAATCATTCTATCAACCCTCATTTTCCTCTTCCCTCCGCTCTACGGCGAAGGCTACGATGCAATCACCTCGCTCATTTCCGGACATGTACCGGAAATTCTTGACGGCTCGATATTCTATTCCGACCGCTTCTCGGTAATATCCATCATTCTTTTCGTACTCGCATTGATTTTGCTCAAATCATTTGCCTCTTCCACCACCACCGGTGCCGGAGGCGTCGGTGGCACATTCGCTCCTTCTCTTTTCGTAGGGTGCATGACAGGCTTCCTTTTCGCTTATATACTCAACCACGCTTTTGACCTCGACCTATCGGAAAAGAACTTTGCACTGATGGGCATGGCCGGCGTAATGGCCGGTGTGATGCACGCCCCGCTCATGGGCATCTTCCTTGCCGCCGAGCTAACCGGAGGCTACCAACTGTTTTTACCGCTGCTCATCGTATCGGCACTATCCTACTTCACCATAAAATTCTTCGAACCTTACAGCATCTACGCCATGCGTCTGGCCCAACGCGGCGAGCTGCTCACACACCACAAAGACAAAGCTGTACTTACGTTGCTGAAAATTGATAATGTTATTGAGACCGATTTCATTCCCGTTCACCCCGAAATGGACCTTCGCAACATGGTGCAAGTCATATCACAATCCAGTCGCAATCTATTTCCGGTTATCGACAAAAACGGCAAACTGATTGGTGTGGTCACACTCGATGAAATTCGCAACATCATGTTCCGTACCGACCTATACCGCCGTATGCACGTCGAAACGTTTATGAGCACTCCCCCCGCTTTCATCGAGCTGCATTCGAGCATGGAACAAGTGATGAAAACCTTCGATGACACCGGAGCTTGGAACCTCCCGGTCGTTGAAAACGGCCGATATGTAGGCTTTGTATCCAAATCCAAAATCTTCAACTCTTACCGCCGCGTTCTGCGTCACTACTCCGAAGACTAAGCCAAACAATGCCGAAATTAAGTACAACAATTATCCTGTACAAAACCTATCTTTTTATTTTTTTGTAACTTTGCACAAATTTTTCATCACTAATCGTTAAGTGATTGTCTATGAACAGTGCACAGTTCAGATTAATGCTCAAGCCATGGATTCTCCCCATCGCTATGATTACGGGTATATTGGCTCACAGCTATATATCTTATCTTGCTTTCCTGACTCAATGGCTGATTCTGCTGATGCTTTTTATAACATTTTGCCGCATAAATCCATCTCAGATTCGGTTCAACCGGGCAATGCTTTGGCTGATTGCCGTGCAAATACTCGGAGCTATAGCCGTGTACACAGCTGCTGTATGGTGGAGCTCCGATGTGGCTCAAGGACTGTTTATCTGTGTATTTTGCCCTACAGCCACGGCGGCTCCGGTAATTACGGCGGCACTTGGAGGAAGTCTGCCACGTGTGGTCACCTATTCCCTGCTGAGCAATGTCACTGTAGCCCTGATTGCCGCCCCTCTGCTGTCGTGGATAGGCGACACTGATAGCGACATGATTACCACTTCTTTGGGAATAGCCAAAAAAGTCTTCCCTTTGATTATAACCCCGCTGGCGATAGCATTTCTGCTTCGTGCTTTCCTCCCTAAAATCCATGCAGCCATAGGTGCCGCTCAGGAAATATCATTTTATCTGTGGGCTATCTCGCTGATTATCGCAGTAGGTAATTCTGTGGAATTCATCATGGCCGAACCCCCTTCGATGATTCCAGAGATTATTATCCTCGCATTAGGAGCCGGCGTGATGTGCGTACTCCAATTCATAACCGGACGCCGTGTAGGAGCACACTATGGCGATGCCGTATCGGCAGCCCAGTCACTCGCACAAAAAAACACCGTACTCGCTATTTGGCTGGCTCTCACCTACCTCCACCCGGTCACTTCTGTTGCTCCCGCCGCCTATATTGCCTGGCAAAATACCATCAACTCCGTTCAGCTATACCGCTATCAACGCCACAAATCATAAATCATCACGCCGTAATTGAAACTTTAACCACACATTATTGTTCTTATCTTATATAAATGTAACCATATCTAAGATTTCGACCTCATGGATAGTATGTATGAAATATTGATGCATTTGCCTGTTTTCAACGGTGTCACATACAGCCGTTTGGAAGAAATAGTAGGAAACACCAAATTTCATTTCCTAAAATATCTCAAAGGCGATAAAATTATCGAAGCAGGCCAGCAATGTACCCACATCAAATTCATAATTTCGGGCAGCGCGCGCATATCGATAGTCAACTCCGATGGTCGCTTCAAAGTATCGCAGACTCTCTCAATGCCCGACGTGATATCTCCTGAATATCTGTTTGGCAAAGCTACACGCTATCCTGTCTCGGTCGTTGCCCTCGAACCCACAGGCATCTTACAGATAGAAAAACAAGATTTTCTACGTATCCTGAGCACAGACCACATCTTTTTGATTAATATGCTCAACATCTTGTCGGTCAATGCACAACGTTCCGTGGAAGGTGTACTTGCCTTATCCACCGGTTCTCTCGAAGAACGTATTGCCTACTGGATTGTAGCTCTCACCCAGCGCCGGGGCACCGATATCGTTCTATCCTGCCGCCAACGCGACCTTTATTCACTCTTCGGCGTACAACGCACTTCTTTCATAGCCACACTCGACTCCATGAAACAGCGCGGTCTCATCGACTACAATCAGTCCGAAATCATGATTAAATCCCGCGCTGAAATGCTTTCTTTACTAAATTCGACTTCCGAATAAGCAATTTTGCGTACATTTGTGGTAGAAATCAATCACATCACAAATATCACAAATGACACCGACCACTCCCACCAGATTTGTAACCTCACTATACTCACGCCTGCTTCTCCTTGCATTAACCGTAGGCGCAATCACCCGTATAGTCCTGATGTGTAATATCGATGCCCCCGAAGGTCTCGGATTCAGTTTCAGCGACTATATCGTGACATTCCTCCTCGGGCTTGTCAATGATGCCGCCGTGCTTACCATAGCCTTCTTCTTTATGTGGCTTTTCCTAATATCAGTCACAGAATCAAAATATCACCGGGCTATAGCATACCCACTGTTAGGTCTCATCGTAGCGGGATTCTGCTATCTAAAATTCATACCCAATTCATTGGAAGAATTCAACCGGGGTCTAAACAGCGCAATCTGCTGGATACTCGTCTATTGGGCAGCGACATTCGCCATGCGTCTATGGTGGAAACCATGCCGGCGCACATGGACCCGCATCTGGTTTACCATAATCCTCACCATATACGTAGCCGCCATCATCTTCAATGCCGTCAGCGAATATTTCTTCTGGGCAGAATTTAATGTACGCTACAATTTCATCGCCGTCGACTATCTGGTTTATACCTCCGAAGTAATAGGAAACATCATGGAATCCTACGCCATACTCCCCCTCATGCTCGGAGTGGCTGCTGTGACAGCCGTGACTTTCTGGTTACTCTTCCGCAAGCTATGCGTCTCCACAAACCTGCTCTACCACAACACAAACCATTGGCGGCTATATTTCTCAGGATGCTACCTGGCCTTAGCCGCGATATCCATAGGCCTGCTGAAATTCAACGACCGCTTCCAACAGACCGACAACACATATCTCAACGAACTTCAGACCAACGGACTGTATCGCTTCTACCAGGCTTTCCTCAAAAATGAATTGGAATTTGACCGCTTCTATCAGACACTTCCCGCTGATGAAGCCCGGGCAATAGTCAACAGGCTATATAACAGTTCAGGCGAAAACATTCGCTGCATAGCTCCTGACTCAGCCACAATCACCGGCAAACCCAATATCATACTCATCACCCTCGAAAGCATGAGTGCCGAATACCTTCAACGATACGGCAACAACGACCATCTCACACCCAATCTCGACTCCATAGCCCGAAACTCACTTATATTCGACCGCACATTCGCCACAGGCAACCGCACAGTGCGCGGACTCGAAGCCGTCACCCTCTCTCTGCCCCCGTGTCCCGGCCAAAGTATAGTCAAACGTCCCGACAACAAAGGCCGCCAGTCAGTAGGCGGTATCCTCGCCGACAACGGCTACCAACCTATTTTCTTCTATGGCGGCAACAGTTATTTCGACAACATGGGCAGTTTCTTCACCAACAATGGTTACACCGTGATAGATGCTGCCGATTACACCCCCGACCAGATTTCCTATCGCAACATCTGGGGCGTATGCGATGAAGATGCGTACCGGAAAGTTCTGAATACACTTGACTCTCGCTTTGAATCAGACACAACCGCCGCTCCCGTCTTCGCCCACATCATGTCCATAAGCAATCACCGTCCCTTCACATACCCCGACGGACGCATCTCCATATCACCCGAATCAAAGACCCGGCAAGGTGGAGTCATGTATACCGACTATGCCTTAGGTGAATTTATCCGTACGGCGCTCACACGTCCTTGGGGACAAGATGCCGTCTACGTAATAATAGCCGACCACTGCGCATCAAGTGCCGGCAAGACCGAGCTTCCCCTCGAAAAATACCATATCCCGGCCATGATATATGCTCCGGCACATCTCGCCCCGCAGATTGTCGACAAGACTATCTCACAAATCGATGTCATGCCTACGCTGCTAAATCTGCTCGGCATCAACTATCAGTCGCGCTTATTCGGCACCGACGTACTCAGCCCCGACTACTCTCCGCGTGCTTTCTTAGCCACATATCAGGACCTCGGCTACTTCGCCGACAGCACTCTCACAGTCCTCTCTCCCATGCAACGTATACGCCAATTTAGACTGACACCGACGCCCGAAAACCCCTTCAACACCGAACCAATCCATCAGATTGACTCCCTGCAGGCACTCAGGGCCACAGCTCTCTACCAGACCTCAGCCACCTGGAACAGCAGTGACAACAACACACCTAACCTATAAATTCAAATCTGTCATTCCTCCGAAATTTCGATAATTTAGCATCAAGCCAAAGTACCGACATGAAAAAAATCGGAAAGAAATTTTGCTAAGGAACAGTTTTTTTGATTACTTTTGTAGAAATTTAGATAAAATGGTAGGTGAATTACCACAACGAATCGAGTCAGTGAAAAGCAAGGCATACGTGCTGACACAGCGCTATACCGAACTTCTGGCTACCAAACGTGAAGCAGATGCCCAAATTGATGAGCTGAAAGCATTGGTAGCGCAACAAGACGAGAAGATACGCCTGCTGAGTCAGCAACTTGAGTATATGCGTGTGACCACCACTCTCAATCCTGACCGAAACGATTTGGCACACAGCCGCACCATCTTATCTCAATTAGTGCGGGACATCGACAAATGCATCAACGAATTAACTCAATGATGCTATGAAAGATAAACTTGACATCAACATAAAAATAAAGGATATAGTCCTTCCGGTGACGATTAGTCCTGAAGAAGAACCGCTGCTAAGAGAAGTAGACAAACAGGTCAATCACATCTTTAAGGAATATACCAAAATGTTTCCACACGCCACTGACATCGAGATTCTTGCCCGAGTCACTTTGCTTTTTGCCAAAGGATTTGTAGCTCAATCAGTCGAAGTCGATAAAGTGGAGCAGATGCTCAAAGATTTTGACAGCGATCTTGACCGATTGCTGCTAAAAGCAGAGTAAAGAAGCAATTACGTGCGAAGTGTCAATGAGGTTCCGCATCCGGACTGCAAGCAGTCAGCGATATATCGTCACCATATCGATAAATCATGATTGCAAGCTCTACGGTAGGCGGATTTTTTATTTTAATAACATAATAAATAACTATATATATTTTAATTTTACATCATGACAACAGTAATATACATAGCCATAACTGCCGCGATAGCTCTGATTATCGGCGTAGTGGCTACTATCGTGGTACAGAAAATCATGGCACAGTCACGTGCTAAATCCATCATCGCCGAAGCATATGCCGAAGCCGAAGTACTTAAGAAAAACAAGCAGCTTGAAGCCAAGGAAGAAGAACTTCGCATTATTGCCGATGCTGAAAAGCAAGCTGCCCAGCGTATGTCGAAAGCTCAGAGTTTTGAAGGCAAGCTCAAGCAGCGAGAACTTCAACTCAATCAGCAGCAGAGCGAAAATCAGCGCGCCCGCAATGATATAGAGCAGACTCGTGCCAAACTCAACGACCAGTTGGCTATGGTTGAAAACAAGCAGACTGAACTTGATGCCCTCAATCATAAAGCTATTGAAGAACTGGAGCGTGTGTCAGGTCTTTCATCGGAAGAAGCCAAAGAGAAATTGGTGGAATCATTGAAAGATGAAGCCAAGACCGCAGCTCAAAGCTATATCAACGAGATAATGGACGAAGCCAAACTCACAGCCAACAAAGAAGCCAAGCGCATTGTGGTACAGTCCATTCAGCGTGTAGCGACAGAGACGGCTATCGAAAACTCAGTGACAGTGTTTCACATCGACTCCGATGAAATCAAAGGTCGAATCATAGGTCGCGAAGGCCGCAACATTCGTGCACTTGAAGCTGCCACCGGTATCGAAATCATAGTCGATGACACCCCCGAGGCAATAGTACTCTCAGGCTTCGACCCCGTGCGCCGCGAGATTGCCCGACTGGCCCTGCATCAGCTCGTTACCGACGGACGTATCCACCCTGCCCGTATTGAAGAAGTTGTAGCTAAAGTACGTCGTCAGATTGAAGAAGAAATCATCGAGACCGGCAAGCGTACCACCATAGACCTCGGCATCCACGGTCTGCACCCCGAACTGGTACGACTCGTAGGCAAGATGAAATACCGCTCGAGCTATGGCCAGAATCTGCTGCAACACTCACGCGAAACGGCCAACCTCTGTGCGGTTATGGCTGCCGAACTCGGATTGAATCCCAAGAAAGCCCGTCGTGCCGGACTCCTCCACGATATAGGCAAAGTACCCGATGAAGAACCAGAACTTCCGCACGCATTGCTTGGCATGAAGCTCGCAGAAAAATACAAAGAAAAACCTGAAATATGCAATGCCATCGGCGCTCACCATGATGAGACAGAGATGACTTCTCTGCTGGCTCCTATAGTACAGGTATGCGACGCCATTTCAGGTGCCCGTCCCGGTGCCCGCCGCGAAATGGTCGAAGCATATATCAAACGTCTCAACGACCTTGAACAGCTCGCACTATCCTATCCCGGTGTTGTCAAGACTTATGCCATACAGGCCGGCCGCGAACTGCGTGTAATCGTAGGTGCCGACAAGATTGATGATGCCGAAACAGAAAAACTGTCGACCGAAATAGCAAAACGCATACAGGACGAAATGACTTATCCGGGACAAGTAAAAATCACCGTAATCCGTGAGACCCGCTCTGTAAGTTTCGCTAAATAATCACCCACACAGCTGTTATTTATGGATTCTGACAAATCTGTAGAGGGACTCGAGGATCTGACACCTCAGCGCCCCGAAGCCGAGGAAGACAAGCTGATACAGCAATGTCCGGTGTGGCGACGTCCGGGCGATGACGGCCCACGCGGCAAATTATATTGCCACAACTGGCTTGCCGATGTGCCCGGCGGATACGCCGACCACAATATGGTGGAGGTACAGTTCAAAAACACCCGTAAGGGTTTCTTCTTAAATTCATTGAACCTTCCGCTTGAGATAGGCGAGATGGTGGTGGTGGAATCTTCGCCCGGATACGATGTGGGTGAAGTGACTCTCGTGGGGCAGCTTGTGGCCCTTCAGATGAAAAAATCGGGGTCCAAACCCGATGCGGAAGTACGCCGCGTGCTGCGCAAAGCCCGCCCTGCCGACCTTGACCGCTACAATGAAGCTCGTGCACGCGAGCATGACACCATGATTCGCGCCCGTAAGATAGCCGAAGATCTCAAGCTCAACATGAAAATCGGTGATGTGGAATATCAGGGTGACGGCAATAAAGCCATATTCTACTATATAGCCGACGAGCGCGTTGATTTCCGTCAACTTATCAAGGTTCTCGCCGATGCATTTAAGGTGAGGATTGAAATGAAGCAGATAGGAGCCCGTCAAGAAGCCGGACGTATAGGCGGTATCGGACCTTGCGGTCGTGCGCTGTGCTGTTCAAGCTGGATGACCAACTTCGTTTCCGTGGGTACCGCTGCCGCCCGTTTTCAGGATATATCCCTTAATCCGCAGAAACTCGCCGGACAATGTGCCAAACTCAAATGCTGCCTGAATTTTGAAGTCGACGCTTATGTGGAAAGCCTCAAAAAGATGCCTGATAAAGATATCCGCCTTGAGACTGCCGATTCTACATGGTATCACTTCAAGAATGATGTTTTCAACCGTCTCATCACTTACAGTTCCGACAAATCCGTACCTGCCAACCTGATAACCATCTCGGCCCAACGTGCTTTCGAGATTATAGCGCTCAACAAACAAGGAGAAAAACCGCTGTCGCTCGAGTCGGACCACGAGACAAAAGCACCCGAAAAGAAAAACTTCTCCGACCTTCTCGACCAAGACAATATTTCTCGTTTTGACAAGAAGAAAAAGCGGAAAAAATCGAAAGGCAACAATAAGCACAACCAGCATCGCAACGACCAGAACAAACCGAAAAACGGCCAAACGACTCAGGACAAAAATGCCCGTTAGACTCTCCCTACCGATAGCTTTCGCAGCGCTGCTGCTCATTGCGGCATGCTCCGACAGACACTCGGGATATAGCGAATTTAAGACTATTCCCGAGCAGGGGTGGGTATATGGCGATGAACTCACGTTTATACCCACGCAACTCGACACTTTGACCGCTCGCGAGGTGTATTTAGCAGTGCGGCACACCAACGACTATCCCTATAGTAATCTATGGCTCGAACTGTGTGTAAACGCTGACTCGGCATATGCTGTCTGCGATACCGTATGCCTTACTTTGGCCGATGATTTCGGGAGGTGGTACGGTTCGGGTATCGGGTCAGCCCGCCAGTTCCAATTACTGCTCCCCAAGCTACTGAAAGTCAATGACTCGACTACAATCAGAATGCGACACATAATGCGTGCGGATACCTTGCGCGGCATAGAACAAGTTGGAATCACAGTAGAAGCACCCGGAGAATATTAAGCCGGCTTTCTTTACTAAAATTCAAAAAAAAATGAATTCACAACCTCTCATCTTACTCAGCGACGAGGAACTTTCGCAGCGGCTCACTCACGTGAGGGAAGCGATGGGCGCACTTCATGCCGATGCTCTGCTCGTGGCTGACAACGCCAACATATATTATCTCACCGGACGTGTGGTATGCGGATATATTTATATCACCTCCTCCGGCTCCATGGAGTGCTTTATCCGCCGTCCGAATCATCTCACAGGCGATTACCTTCATTATATCCATAAGCCTGAGGATATATCCGCCAAATACGGCATCACGCCGGTAGAGGCACTGGCACTTGAGACAAGTGATCTGCCATACGATATCATAATGCGCCTGGGCAAGGCACTCAATCCCGGCCAAATCGTCAACGGCTCTGAAATAATGCGACGCGCCCGCGCTGTCAAAACCGCGAAGGAGCTTGAGATGATACGCACCTCAGGCATAAAACAGGCTCGGGTTTACAGCCGCGTGCCTCACATCTACCGCGAGGGTATGACGGATATTGAGCTGCAGGTAGAGATAGAGCGACAGTCGCGATTGGAAGGATGCCTGGGTCTGTTTCGTATCAACGGCAGTTCGATGGAACTGTATATGGCCAATATCCTTGTAGGCGATAATGCCGACACTCCTACCCCCTACGATTTCGCCATGGGTGGCGAAGGCCTGGATCCTTCACTTCCGGTGGGCTGTAACGGCACTGTCATTAAAGCCGGGGAAAGCGTTATGGTTGACGCCAACGGTAACTACACCGGCTATATGACCGACATGACGCGCACATACGCCATAGGCGGCGAACTTCCAGCTATGGCTATGAAAGCCCATCAATGCTCCATCGATATATGCCATGCGCTTGCCCGGGCAGGTACGGCCGGAACACCGGCCAAGGAGCTGTATGAGCTGGCGGAGAAAATGGCTGCGGAAGCCGGATTGAAAGACTACTTCATGGGGCACCGGCAGAAAGCCGGATTTGTGGGTCACGGCATAGGAATCGAGATAAACGAGCTCCCGGTGATAGCCCCGCGTAGCCGCGATATCCTCACTACAGGCAATGTCATAGCTCTCGAGCCAAAATTTGTGATACCGGGAGTGGGAGCCGTAGGCATCGAAAACAGCTATACCGTCACCGAGCATGGACTCGAACTGCTCCCGGTGATGCCCGAAGAAATCATATCGCTCACCTAAGCAGATGACTATGGAGCAAATAATGAAGAGTATCGACACCCATCTGTTTCACATCGTAGGCGACGCGGCCGATACGCTCGGCTATCCCTGCTATGCAGTAGGCGGCTATGTGCGTGACTTGCTTTTAGGGCGGACGTCGAAGGATATCGACTTCGTGAGCGTAGGTGCCGACAGCGGTATCAATATAGCACATGAGGTAGCCCGCAGACTTGGCCGGGGAGCTCATGTGAGTGTATTCCGCACCTACGGTACCGCCCAGGTCAAGCGTGGCGAACTTGAACTGGAATTTGTGGCCACACGTAGGGAATCGTACCGGAGCGACTCCCGCAACCCGATAGTGGAAAACGGCTCACTCGATGATGATATCTCACGCCGCGACTTCACAATCAACGCAATGGCAGTACAGGTCAATGCCGACGGCTTCGGCACACTGATAGATAAATTCAACGGATTGCAGGACTTGCGCGACGGTATCATACGCACCCCACTCGATGCGGACATCACCTTCAGTGACGACCCTCTGCGCATGATGCGCGCCATTCGCTTCGCCACCCAACTACAGTTTGCCATCGAGGCGAAAACTTTCGAAGCCATAGCCCGCAATGCTTCCCGCATAGAGATTATAACGCGCGAGCGTATCGCCACCGAACTTAACAAAATCATGCTCTCGCCCAAACCGTCGACAGGAATACGCCTGCTCTCCGAAAGCGGACTCCTTGCCTATATCTTACCCGAACTCGAGGCAATGAAAGGGATAGAGATAATCAAAGGCCGGGGACACAAAGACAACTTCTACCATACGCTTGCGGTACTCGACAGTGTAGCCGTTGCTTCCGACAATCTGTGGCTGCGGTGGGCAGCGTTGCTGCACGACATAGCCAAACCTGTCACCAAACGGTGGGACGACAAAACAGGGTGGACATTTCACAACCATAACTTCATAGGAGCCAAGATGGTGCCAAAGATATTCAAGGCACTCAAAATGCCATTGGGTGAACCGATGCGCTACGTAGCCAAGATGGTTGAACTTCATATGCGCCCTATAGCCCTGGTGGAAGATGAAGTGACCGATTCGGCGGTACGCCGGCTTATTACCGAAGCCGCCGATGATCTCGACGACCTGATGATACTTTGCCGTGCCGACATTACTTCACGCAACGCCGAAAAAGTAAAACGCCACCTGCAAAATTTCGACAATGTGCTTCATAAAATCGAAGATGTGACCGAGCGCGACAATCTGCGTAACTTCGCTCCGCCAATCGACGGCTCGGAAATAATGGAAGTATTCGGGCTGACACCTTCACCGATTGTGGGCACACTGAAAATGAAAATCAAAGATGCGGTGCTCGACGGCAAGATTGCAAACGAGCATGACACCGCCTACGAATATATGCTCTCTTTAGCCGCTGAATTAGGACTGACCCCCGTAACTAACGTTCATACCCCCGACAACCAATGTACTACATCACCAAACGCATAGAAATAGCCGGTTCACACCGCCTCTCACTCGACTATGAGAGCAAATGCTCGCAACTTCATGGCCACAACTGGGTAATCACCGTGATGTGCCGTTCAAAAGAACTCGACCGCAACGGTATGGTCACCGATTTCTCCATCATCAAAGAAAAAGTAGAAGAATATCTGGACCATAAAAACTTCAATGAAGTGCTTGACTTCAATCCTACGGCGGAAAATCTGGCACGATGGGTTCTCGAACAGATACCTCACTGCTACCGGGTGGAAGTAAAGGAAAGCGAAGGAAATACGGCAGCTTATGAACTCGACTGAGCCTCAGCGGCGGTATGCCGTCAATGAGATTTTCTATTCACTGCAGGGAGAAGGATATTTCACCGGCACAGCCGCCGTATTTCTCCGACTGAGCGGCTGCAACCGCCGATGCGCGTTTTGCGACACCGACCACTCCGCCCATACAATGATGAGCGCCCGTGAGATAGCAGCTAAAGTACAATGCTATGAATCCCGACATATTGTAATCACCGGAGGTGAACCTCTGCTGCAACTCGACAACCAACTAATCGATACTCTTCATCAGGCAGGATTCTTTATAGCTGTGGAGACCAACGGCAGTCTACCCGTGGGTGATCTGAATATTGACTGGGTGACCTGCTCACCGAAAGAACCACCACTGGCAATCGAACGGATTGATGAACTGAAGATAGTGTATCTGCAGCAAGATGTAGAGCGGATTAAATGCTCACTACCTCAGACACAGCATCTTTTTCTGCAACCATGCTCATGCAGCAACACTGCCGAAACGGTGGACTATATCAAGGCTCACCCCCACTGGCGCCTTTCGCTCCAGATGCATAAACTCATCGATATCCCCTGAATGCGAAATGGGAAATGCATGACCGGACGGATATGTAAGAATGGAAATGTGCTATCGCCGTAATTTTGTTTGGGGTCACCCGGC
>CAZZFD010000024.1:0-22081 GCA_964653375.1 uncultured Bacteroides sp. | reverse complement strand
GAAGATGGTGATGAAAAATGGAAGGGAAAAGGCGGCGGGGATTTGGCGGAGAAGATTTTGTTTGTTACTTTTGTAAGCCATGAAATATGTGTCACTTCCCACAGCCGATGTGTATCCGTTGCCATTCTATCTGGCGATGGAGGAGTATGTGGCTCATCGTGCTGATATGGACGATGATATGTTTTTTATGTGGAGAGTGAAACCTACGGTAATCATAGGCCGGAATCAAAATCTGCTCAACGAGGTGAATCTGGATTATTGTCGCGCTCACGATATCAAGGTGGTGCGTAGGAAGAGCGGAGGCGGGTGTGTGTATGCGGATATGGATAATGTGATGTTTTCGTGTGTTCAGCATTGCAGTTCGCCAATACAGACGGTTTTTGCCGAATACACCCGGTCGGTGGCTGAAATGCTTCGGTCGCTCGGCGTAGCAGCCGAGGCATCGTCGCGCAACGATGTGACGATAGGGGGACGTAAAGTGTCGGGTAACGCATTCTATCATCTGCCGGGACGCAGTATAGTTCATGGCACCATGCTTTATAATCTTGACATAGACACGATGACTGCAGCAATCACTCCGTCGACGACCAAGCTGGAGGCAAAGGGAGTGGAGAGTGTCCGGTCGCGTGTGACATCGCTTAATGAGCATATCAAGCTGAGTCTTGAGGAATTTATGGCGTATGTGCGTGGCTATTTGTGTGACGGGGAGGTACTGCTTACGGAGGAAGATGTGAGTGAAATAGAGCGCCTATCGCAGCCATACTATACAGACCGCCATCTTTACGGCCGCAAGGCGATGAAAACCGAGCGAGTGCCCAGACGTGTGGCGAATGCAGGTGAGTTCGTGGGCTCGGTGAGTGTGGAAGATGGAGTGATAAGCGATGTGAATCTATGGGGGGATTATTTTCATCTCGATGATTTCGATGCTGCTGTCGGTGAGCGCTTGCGCGGAGTGAGCTATGAAGAGCAGGCGATGGCAGATGCGCTGGCCGAAGTGAATGTGGGGAATGTGGTGAGCGGGCTGACAAATGAAGAGCTAATAAAACTCCTTTTTTAATATGGAACAGAATAAAAAAACTTGCCTTTATGACCGACACGTGGCTGCCGGTGCGCTGATCAGTCCGTTTGGCGGATTTGAGATGCCTATACAGTATTCATCAATCACTCAGGAACATGAGGCTGTGCGCAACGGGTGCGGCGTGTTTGATGTGTCGCACATGGGCGAAGTGAGTATCACCGGGCCGGATGCGGAGCGCTACGTAAATCATATCTTCACCAATGATGTGACGGGTGCGCCTGCGGGAAAAATCTTCTACGGAATGATGCTCAACGACAATGGCGGTACGGTAGATGACCTGCTGGTGTATAAGCGTGGTGAAAACAACTTTTTCCTCGTAATCAATGCCTCGAATATAGATAAAGATGTGGCGTGGATAGAGAAGCATTCCGAGGGCTATGATGTGGAGATAATCAATCTGAGCGATGAATTGGGAGAGCTTGCCATACAGGGTCCGCGCAGCGAGGAGGTGATGCAGAAGGTACTCGGCATAGACTGTTCGGAGCTGATATTCTATACTTTTAAGGAATCAATGCTCGACGGGGTGCATATATTGGTGAGCCGTACGGGATATACTGGAGAAGACGGCTTTGAAATTTATGCCGCTACGGACGCGATAGTGCGGATGTGGGATACGCTGATGGATTCGGGCGAAGTGGAGCCATGTGGCCTGGGGTGCAGGGATACTTTGCGTTTCGAGGTGGGTCTGCCGCTATACGGCGATGAGCTTGGCGAGGATATCACTCCGATAGAGGCCGGACTGGGAATGTTTGTCAAGACAGAGAAGGGAGAATTCATAGGCCGGGATGTGGTGGCGGCGCAGAAGGCTGCCGGTACGAGCCGCAAGCTGGTGGGTATAGAGCTGCTTGACCGAGCCATACCGCGCCATGGCTATGAGGTGCTGGACAGTGAGGGGAACGTGATAGGCCATATCACCACAGGCTACAGGGGAATATCGGTGGATAAGAGCCTGGCTATGGCTCTGATTGATGCTCCTTACTGCGCAATGGATACGAATGTGGAGGTGCAGATACGGCGCAAACGCTTTCCGGGAGTGGTGATAGCAAAGAAATTTTATAAGAAAAGCTATAAGAAATAAATAATCAATAAAATAAAAGAAACAATCATGGAAAATATTTTTTATTCAGAGACACACGAGTATGCACGTATAGAGGGTAATATCGCTTATGTGGGAATATCGGATTATGCCCAGCATGCTTTAGGTAATGTGGTGTATGTGGATATGCCGGAAGTGGGCGATGATGTGGAAGCGGGCGAGGATTTCGGCGCAGTGGAAAGTGTGAAGGCTGCTTCCGACCTGATAGCTCCGGTGAGCGGTGCCGTGGTGGAAATCAATGAGCATCTGATAGATAATCCACGCCTGGTGAATGAAGATCCGATGCATAACTGGATTATCAAGGTGGAAATGAGCGATCCGGCAGAGGTGGAAAATCTGATGTCGGCAGAGGCATACGCTGAATTTTGCGAAAAACAATGATAGATGACTGACTCGATGACTCATAGATATTTTCCCCACACGAAGGCTGATATAGAGGCAATGCTGGCGCGCTGCGGAGTGGGCAGGGTGGAGGAGCTTTACAGCGATGTTCCCACCGAGCTGCTCATGCAGGGTGATTATGATGTGCCTTCGCAGATGAGCGAGAAAGAGGTGCGCGATTTTTTTCTCAATCTTGATGAATCTAATGCGCGGCTGACATGTTTTGCCGGTGCAGGCTTTTATGACCATTATAAACCGGCGGTGATAGATTCGTTGCTGTTACGGTCGGAATTTCTGACCGCCTATACACCCTATCAACCTGAAATATCGCAGGGTACGCTGCAGTATATCTTTGAATATCAGTCGATGATGGCTGAGCTGACGGGTCTGCCGGTGAGCAATGCATCGATGTATGACGGTGCAACCGCCACGGCAGAAGCGATGATGATGACTGTGGCGGCTTCGCGTAAGCGCAATAAAGTGCTGGTGTCAGCGACGTTGCAGCCTGCAGTGCGCAGAGTGGTGGATACGTATGCCCGCTATCACGGTGTGACGATAGAGGAGATTCCAGCAGCTGAAGGTGTGACGGATATGGAAGCTGTCGGGGAGATGCTCGGCGGTGGCGATGTGGCCGGAGTGATAGTGGCCACTCCCAACTATTACGGCATAGTGGAAGATTACACGGGATTGGCCGATATGTGTCATGCAGCCAAGGCATTGCTGGTGATGAACTGTGTGGCCGCGGATCTGTCGGTGCTCAGGACTCCGGGAGAGTGGGGCGCCGATATCGCTTGCGGGGATGCTCAGTCGCTGGGTATGCCTATGGGTTTCGGCGGACCGTATCTGGGATTTTTGTGTGCGCGCAAAGAGCTGATGCGCAAGATGCCGGGCCGTATAGTGGGGGCGACAAAAGATGCCGAGGGACGGCGGGTGTTTGTGCTTACGCTTCAGGCGCGCGAGCAGCATATACGCCGCGACAAGGCTACAAGTAATATATGCTCCAATCAGGGATTGATGGCTCTTCACACGGCTGTGTATCTGAGTGTGATGGGCGCAAAAGGATTGCGCGAGGCTGCCATGGCCGGCTATGACGGCGCGCATTATCTGGCTGAGCGACTGACGGCCGGCGGGAAAGCCCGGCTGGTATATCCCAAGGCGCCATTTTTCAATGAGTTTGCCGTGTGTCTGCCTGGCAAGAATGTAGATGAGCTGATACGCAAGGGTGTTGAAAAAGGCGTGTTGGCCGGAGTGAAGGTGGCCGATGATGTGCTGCTGATAGCGGTTACCGAGATGCAGACACGTGAGCAGCTCGATGAGTTGGTGAGATTGCTGACAGAGGAATGAATCGGTCAAAAGTCAAATAAATAAGAGAAGTCGAATAATCATGAATAAAGAATATTACGGAAAACTGATATTTGAGCTTTCGCGCCCCGGACGCAAAGGCTACGGACTGCCGGCGCGTCAGGTGCCGCAGGCGGGAGAATTGCCCGGAGAACTGTTGCGTCAAAAACCGCTTCAGCTACCCGAGGTAGACGAGCCTACGGTGGTGCGCCATTATACTAATGTCAGCAATAATAATTTCGGTGTCGATACGGGATTTTATCCTCTGGGGTCGTGCACGATGAAGTATAACCCGAAAATCAATGAGCAGATGGCTGTGATGCCGCGAATGAGCGGGCTTCACCCGATGACACCCGACTATGCGGCGCAAGGTGCACTCAAGGCTTATTACACGCTGCAGAAATTGCTGGCCGAGATAGGCGGGATGAGCGAGTTTACGCTAAATCCGTTTGCCGGCGCGCATGGTGAGCTTACCGGCCTGATGGTGATACGCGCATATCACCAAAGCCGTGGCGATGAGAAGCGCACGAAGGTGATAGTGCCGGATTCGGCGCATGGCACTAATCCTGCGAGTGCGGCTGTGGCGGGTCTCAAGGTGGTGGAGGTGAAGAGCGCTCCCGACGGGACGGTCGATGTGGAAGCACTCCGGCCTCTGCTTGATGATACTGTGGCTGCCGTGATGATGACTAATCCTAATACGCTCGGTATATTTGAGAAACATATTCCGGAGATAGAGAAGATGGTGCATGATGCGGGAGCATTGCTTTATTACGACGGTGCTAATCTTAATCCGATGCTGGGAGTGGCACGCCCGGGGGATATGGGCTTTGATGTGATGCATATCAATCTGCACAAGACTTTTTCGACTCCTCACGGCGGCGGGGGCCCGGGTTCGGGTCCGGTGGGTGTGAGAGCCGGACTGGAACAGTTTTTGCCAAATCCCCGGGTGAAGCTCGGTCCGGAGGGCAGGTATGTGCTTACGGCCGATGATAGAGCTCTGGGGTCGGTATCGGCAACATTGGGTAATTTCGGGGTGCAGCTTAAGGCGTTGAGCTATATTTTGTCGCTTGGCAAGGAGGGATTGAGAGATGCGGGCAAGCTGTCGACGCTTAATGCCAATTATATCAAGGAGTCGCTGCGCGATAAATATTTGCTGCCGATAGAGGGTGTGTGCAAGCATGAGTTTGTGTATGACGGACTGATAGACAAATCGACGGGTGTGACCACTCTCGATGTGGCCAAGCGACTGCTGGATTACGGCTATCATGCGCCTACGATATATTTTCCGCTGCTGTTTCATGAGTCGCTGATGATAGAGCCTACCGAGACGGAGAGCAAGGATACACTCGATGAGTTTATCGAGGTGATGCGCAGAATAGCCGATGAGGCAGTGGCTGCTCCTGAGATGGTGAAGACGGCACCTCATACGACTCCGGTGCGACGTCCGGATGATACTCAGGCAGCATTGCACCCGATTACTACCTATGCCGATATGTGCAATGAAGAGCTATGATGTGATAGTGGTGGGTGCCGGCCCCGGCGGTTATGTGACTGCAGCGGCAGCCGTGGGTATGGGTAAGAAGGTGATGATTGCCGAGCGCGGCAGGTTGGGCGGAACGTGCCTGAACCGCGGGTGTATTCCAACGAAGGCGTTGAGCCGTTCGGCCGAGGTGGCTCTGCTGATGCGCCGGGCGGCGGAATTCGGGGTGCGTGCCGGAGATATTTCCATGGATTATGCTGTGGCGGCCGCGCGTAAGGATGCGGTGGTGGATACGCTGCGCGAGGGTGTGGCTATAGAGCTGCAGGGGGCAGACATAGTGTATGGCGAAGCTGCTTTTGTGGGTGAACATGTGGTTGAAATCAATGATGAACTCTATACGGCCGCACAGATTGTGATTGCCACGGGTTCACGCTCGGCCACGCTCAATATCCCCGGCGCGGAGCTGTGTGTGGATAGCGACAGATTGCTGGGTCTCACGGAATTGCCTAAGTCGATAGCTATCATAGGCGGTGGTGTGATAGGTATGGAGTTTGCTTCCATATTGCAGGCTTTCGGGGTGGAGGTGACGGTGATAGAATATTGTAAAGAGATATTGCCCGGCTTTGATACGGATGTGGCCAAACGGTTGCGGATGTCGCTTAAACGCAGGGGGGTGAGTGTGGTGACTTCGGCGCAGGTGATTGCCGTGGAGGAGGGGTGCACGGTGCGCTATCTGCAGAAAGAAAAGGAGAAAAGCGTGGGGGCGGAGATGGTACTGATGGCAGTGGGACGCCGTCCGGTGCTGCCTCGCGGGCTTGATGCTATAGGTGTGGAGCAGGAGCGTGGCGCTATAGTGGTCGATGATAAGATGTCCACGAATGTGAAGGGTGTCTATGCCGTGGGTGATGTCAACGGAAAGTGTATGCTGGCTCATGTGGCATCGGCACAGGGTGAAGTGGCCTTGGGGTTGAATCGCAATCTTGATGTTGTGCCGTCGGCCGTGTTTACGGTGCCTGAGTGTGCGGCCGTGGGATTGACAGAGGAGCGGTGTCAGTCGCTTGGGATTGAGTATCTTAAGGGTGAGATGATATTTCGTGCCAATGGAAAGGCTGTGGCTATGGGTGAGCCGGAGGGTATGATGAAGGTGCTTGTAGATGCAGCTACCCGTAAGATTCTGGGCGGTCACATCTGTGGCGAGCATGCTTCGGATCTGATACAGGAGATAGCTCTGGCTATGAGCGGCGGACTGACTGCCGATGAGCTTGCGGCGACCATTCATTCCCACCCTTCGCTCAGTGAGATTGTGTATGGGGCAGTGTGTAAGGCTGTGAAATAGACAGTGTGGAGCTATGGACGCAAGTGTGAAAATAAGCGTTATAGTGGTGTTTCAAAATGCCGAGCATACGATAGAGCGTATGCTTGAGTCGTTTGACCGGCAGAATCTTGATGGGGTGGAGTATATTTTCGTGGATGACGGGAGCAGGGACCGGAGTGTGGAAGTGCTGCGCGTGGGTATGGTCGTGTATCCGTCGGTGGCACGGGCGCATCATCTTATATCGTTGCCTTGGCCACGGGGTACGGCTTATGCTACGTCGAGCGGTATGTCGGTGGCATCGGGTGAGTATGTGATGCGTTGCGATGCAGATGATTATCTGGAGCCGGATGCGTTACGGCTGATGTGGGAGGGTTCGGAGAATGGGAAGATGGATATGGTGGTGGCTCCCTATTATCGTGTGGAGGTTGGGAAACGCCGGCTTGTGACATGGCGTAAGGTCTGTGCCGGGTTGAATGATATGCCTATCGATACGCTGCATTTTTCGCTATGTAACAGGTTGCTGCGCCGGTCGTTGATTGTCAGCAATAATCTTGAGCCGTTTGCAGGGGTGGATTTCTGGGAGGATTTGGGGGTGGTGGTCCGTTATCTGACTTATGATCCGTCCATAGCGTATCTGCAGAGTCCTACTTACAATTATGTCAGGGGGAGTGAATCGCTTACGCAGAGGGCCAAACTTCTTGAAAATGTGAAGGAGCGAGTGCTTCAGGAGCATCTGACGATGGCATTGCTTATTGAGCAATGGATGGTTAACCGCGGAATTGCTGACCGATATGAGGAGTTTCTCACCCGACTGAAGTTTATAGCCAAGGTGAAATATCTGCGGGGAAAGTATAAGGATGTGGAGAAGTGGAAACAGACATTTCCTGAGGTCAACAGCCGCATTATGAGTATACGGGGCGTGGGATATCATTGGCGGCTGTTATTCCGTCTTGTGGCTGTGTTGCCCACTTCGTTTACGCAATGGGTGGCTAATACCGTGGCTCGGTTTTATCGATGAAAATGGAAGAAAAAAGCGGGAGCGGCTCCGGGGAGTCGCTCCTATTGATATGGGTATATATCGGGGGATTAGTGTGAGCAGCCGCAGGCATCGTCACCGCAATGATGTTCGTCGCAACCGCATGAGTCGCCACAAGAGTCACCACAGCTGTCGCCGTGACAACCGCAACCGCAGCCGTGTGCCGGGGCAATATCTTCGGCCGTTGCGTCGCGCACGGTGATAATTTTGCCTTTGAAGCGTACATCTTTGCCGGCAAGGGGGTGGTTGAAGTCCATTACCACTTCTGTGGGAGTCACTTCGAGTACCACACCATTGATGCGATAACCGTCGGCTGTCATCATGGGTAGTATGGCGCCGGGTTTGATATAGCTTTCATCAAATTTATCGTCGACCATGAATAATTCGCGTTCAAGGCGAACGATCTGTTCTTCTTCGTGTGGACCGAAAGCCTTGTCGGCTTCAACAGCCACTTCAAATGAGTCGCCTTCCTGAAGACCGGTGATGGCTTTTTCAAACGGTTCAATCATGCCGGGAGTAACGCCGACCACTACTTTTTCGGGGTCGTCGGCCAAGGTCTGATGGACGAGTTTGTCGCCTTCGGGAGTGATTTCATAAAGGTCGTAGCTCACTTCTACATATTTTCCTGGTTGGATTTTTTCCATAATCTGTGAATTTTATCTTATTAATAATGTTTCTTGGTATGATATAAACAAAAATCGTGCCAAAAAGGTCGGTGAGTTGATGGTAAGTTAATTGTCAGTAATGGTGTCGTAAATATTTCGGACGGCATCGGTGAGTATGTTCAGCACCCGTTCAAATCCGTCATCACCGTCGTAATAAGGGTCGGGAACGCAGTCGAAGCGTGAGTATTCGCCGAAAAACAGTGATATAGGTATTACTTTTTCTTCGGATTCGGGAGTTGGCGCCATCTTTTTGAGGTTGGAAATATTGTGTTGATCCATGCCGAAGATGAGGTCGAAATCGAAAAAGTCGGCATCGTTGACATGGCGGCAGATATGGTTTAATTCCACGCCACGTCGGCGTGCGTGGATGCGCATACGCTGGTCGGGGAGGTCTCCGATATGGTAATGGCTTGTTCCGGCCGAGTCGATAATCCACTGACGGTGATCAGCCGGGTGTGATTTAATCTCTTCGAGCATAAGTCCTTCGGCGGCCGGACTACGGCAAATATTACCGAGGCACACGAAGAGGAGGCTTATTTCTTGTTTGTCTTTGAGCCGGTTGATGATTTTGGCGAATGGAGCGGGAAGGTCAGTTATTATCATCTGTAGAGGTGCTTTTGGCGGTTAATAATCGGATAATCAATTTTGCGGCACGGGCGGCGGCTCCGGGAGCGCCAAGGCGCGATCGCATCAGGGCATAGCCGTCGAGCTGCGATTGACGTTGCGGGGAGCCGGAGAGCAGCGGGGACAGTGCGGAATCGACTGTGGCGTCATTGCAGAGGTACATGAGCAGCTCGGGTACAATCTCTTTTCCGGCAATGAGGTTGGGAAGTGAGACAAACGGTATGTGTAGCAGCCGTTTCATTATATGGTAGGTGAGTCGGGTGCCGTTGCCTCGGTAGCATACTACTTGTGGTGTGTTGCAGAGAGCGCATTCCAGAGTGGCAGTGCCTGAGGTGACTAATGCTGCGCGGGCGTTCATCATCAGCAGGTAAGTGGCATCTGTGAGCACAGGAAGTGAAGAGAATTGAGCATAAAGAGCCGGGTCGATATCGGGGGCTCCGGCTATAATGGATTGATATTTATTGTGGTAACGGCGTGCTACAGCGTCCATTATGGGAAGATTGTTGCGAATTTCGCTTACGCGGCTGCCCGGCACAATGGCCAGTATTGGTGCATCGGAGAGATTGTGCTTGCGATGAAAATCTTCGGGCGAAGGTGCGGTAGCCAATTTACGGTCGACTTCCTCGACAGATGGATTGCCTACATAGTGGGCGGTGACACCATGTCTGGCAAAATATTCCGGCTCGAAAGGGAGAATGGATAGCACAAGGTCGACATCGCGACGTAATTGTTTGACGCGCCATGATTTCCAAGCCCATACTTTTGGTGCTATGTAGTATACTACTGGTATGCCGAGCCGTCGGGCATGGCGTGCGAGCTTGAGGTTGAAGCTGGGATAGTCGACCAAAATCACGCAATCGGGACGCAACTCAGTGATGGCTTGACGGGCGGATTTGAAATTGTTGCCGATTCGTCGGAGATTGCGGATTACTTCGCTCACACCCATAAACGCCATGTCGCGGATATGGACTATCGGGTCGTGACCGGCGGCATGAATCATGTGGTCACCTCCTGAGAAAGTGAATAGCGCATCGGGGTCGACCTGACGAATCCGGAGCATCAGCTCGCCGGCATGAAGGTCGCCGGAGGCTTCTCCGGCAGAAATAAAATAGTGCATAGGTGGATTATTTGCTCAAAGGTACAAAAAAATGGGGTAATAATACGTAGGAATATCCATAGTGTGAGGTAAAATTCTTAAATTTGTAGAGTTTTTACAATCATATTATCACTATGGGTGAACTTTGGGTTCTGCTACGCAGATTTGTGCCACCGTATAAGAAGTATTTTATACTGAATGTTGTTTTTAATATTCTGTCGTCGTTTCTGACGCTTTTTTCTTTTGCCGTAATCATACCTATACTGGAGATGCTCTTTCAGATGAAGGAGGGTCACTATGTGTATATGTCGCTGTCGGACGGTTCTCTAAAAGATGTAGTGGTCAATAATTTCTACTATTTTACGCAGGTGGCGGTGGAAAATTGGGGAGCTTCGGCCACGCTTGCGGCGTTGGGTGCGTTGCTTGTGTTCATGACCGGCCTCAAGGTGGGTACGTCGTTTTTGAGTTCGTATTTCATAATACCTATGCGTATGGGTATAGCCCGTGACCTTCGGGATCATGTCTATGACAAGATTGTGACTCTGCCGATAGGGTATTTCACCAATGAGCATAAGGGTGACGTGATGGCGCGCATGAGCGGCGACGTCTCGGAGATAGAGAATTCTATCATGCAGTCGCTTGATATGCTCTTCAAAAATCCTATCATGATTATCGTCTGTCTGGTGATGATGATTGTGATAAGCTGGCAGTTGACATTGTTTGTGATGATACTGCTTCCGCTTTCCGGACTGATTATGGGACGCGTCGGGCGCAGGCTTAAGCGCGCATCGCTCGAGACGCAAAATCAATGGGGTCTATTGCTCAGTTATATAGAGGAAACTTTGGGCGGATTGCGAATCATTAAGGCTTTTAACGCCGAGGATAAAATGCGTAACCGTTTTCATGAAGGTACCGATAATTTTGCCCGTATGTCGACAGCTGTGGCTCGCCGTACGGCATTGGCTCACCCGATGAGTGAATTTCTCGGGACGCTAACCATAGCGATAGTGCTTTGGTTCGGCGGTACGCTTATACTTACCGGTTCATCGAGTATCACGGCTCCTTCGTTTATCTATTATATGGTGATATTCTACAGTATCATCAATCCGGCTAAAGAGTTGTCGAAGGCTATGTATTCGATACAGCGCGGTCTGGCTTCGATAGAGCGTGTGGACAAGATACTTGGAGCTACAAATTCGATAACAGATCCTGAGCACCCGGTGACAATTAATAAACTTGAGGGTGAGGTGGTATATGATGATGTGACTTTCAGCTATAACGGTGAGGTGCAGGTGGCTAAGAATGTGTCGTTTTCCATCAAACCGGGCGAGACTCTGGCTCTTGTGGGACAGAGTGGCAGCGGCAAGTCGACACTGGCCGATCTGTTGCCGCGTTTCTATGATGTGCAGTCGGGCCGTATTACAATAGACGGTGTGGATGTCCGTGATCTTAAAGTGCATGATTTGCGCTCGTTTATGGGGAATGTCAATCAGGAGGCAATCTTGTTCAATGATACGTTTTACAACAACATTACATTTGGAGTCAAGAATGCTACCCGTGAGGAGGTGGAGCGTGCAGCCCGTATAGCTAATGCCCATGACTTCATTATGGCGAGTGAAAAAGGCTATGATACCTGTATAGGTGACCGTGGATGCCGCTTGTCGGGTGGTCAGCGTCAGCGTGTGTCGATAGCCCGCGCCATTCTTAAGAATCCTCCGATTTTGATACTCGATGAGGCAACTTCTGCTCTTGACAGTGAGAGTGAATTGCTTGTGCAGGAAGCTCTTGAACGACTGATGGAAAACCGCACGACTCTGGTGATAGCTCATAGGCTCTCCACTATCAAAAATGCTACCTGCATCTGTGTGATGCACGAGGGACGCATTGTGGAAAAGGGTACACACGCGGAGTTGCTCGCGCTCAATGGCTATTATACTCGTCTGGTGCATATGCAGCAGCTCGGTACATCAGCTGATTGACAACGGCATTGTACAGCGGAATCTCTGTCCGTCGGCCATTAAAAAAATTATATATCGCTTTATCCTCAATAATTTCTATCCTCTTTTCGGTATTGACCGCGATGGGGGCGAATCAGAATGCGGTGATTCAGCAGCTTGATAATTTATAATGATGATTATTCCTTTAATGATTCAAGGGCTGTTTTTGTGGCAGCTCAATTGAAAAGGCCGGGTGCGACAGCAAAAACGTAGATACGTACCATTTATACCAAGTCTGAGTTTTTTGATAAGGTTTTTGGGGTTGAAATGTGTGAAATAGAGGAGGCGAAATATATTTTGAGGTACCGGCGACAATGGAAGCTCGCTTCAGATTTGAGCCAAGCAATATACCTGACGGATTACTGACTCACATTATTCAACGCAAAGGTGAAAAGGTGATACATAGTTTTAGGGTTAATAATATTTCCGTGAGCATTCATCACCATGACGCACCGTCGTGAAATATATGTTCGCCACAGATATTTGTGTGTGGACATTTAGCGGAAGTCAATGATGTATATAAGTATCTGTGCAGCTATATCAGCAGCGAAGGCCTTAATGCCCAGGTGGTAAGTGAAAAGGCAAAAGAGCTGACCAAAGGGTGTGTGACAGATTTTTAAAAGATAGATGTCATCGCTAAGTATGTGCCTGATAATATCCGGTATGTGGCTGTGGAGCATGGAGAGTTCGGTCACCGGCCTGATATGCCGTCGGAAGTGCTCAGAAAATTATATGGCGATTGCAAAGGGAGCGCGGCGTATGCGTTTTCGGAAGCCTCAATAATACTTAGGCCGAGTAATTGATTCCGGAGGAGAGGTTTTGTAGGGCTAAGAGGTAAATTATTTGAAGAAAAATTTCCATAAATATTGCCAAGACGGTTAAAATCTGCTAAATTTGCAGTAATATCCGGCAATGGAATATTTTTCTAACTAATCAATAACTATAATTTCTAATCGCTATGTGGTTAATTAATTCATCTGTAGGAAGAAAGCTCGTAATGGCAATTACGGGTGTATGTCTTGTCCTATTTGTCACATTTCATGCGCTGATGAATGGTGTTGCCATCTTTTCCCCCGAAGGCTATAATGCCGTGTGTGCGTTCCTTGGCGCCAACTGGTATGCCTTGGTAGCATCGATGGGACTGGCAGCGCTTTTTATCATTCACATCTGCTACGCAGTGTGGCTTACTCTTCAGAACCGTAAGGCACGTGGTAACGATGCCTATAATGTGGTGAAGAAACCGGCCGATGTGGAATGGTCATCACAAAACATGCTTGTGCTCGGTATCGTGATACTTGCGTTCCTTGCTGTGCACATGATTCAGTTCTGGGCAAAAATGCAGCTGGCAGAAGTGATGGGTTGTCACGAACCTGATCCTCAGAACGGTGTCTATTTTATCGCTCTGGCATTCTCGAAGTGGTATACTCCGGTAATCTACATCATCGGTTTCTGCGCTCTGTGGTTTCACATGAACCATGGTTTCTGGTCGATGTTCCAGTCGGCAGGTTGGGATAACGGCACATGGTTACCCCGCCTAAAATGCATATCTCGCTGGTGGACTTCACTGGTGGTACTTCTGTTTGTAGCTGAAGCAGTAGTGTTTACCGTTCGTGCCAATTGCTGTGAAGAAGCTGTTTGCCCGACGGAAATGTGTGAGCAAGCCTGCCAGGAGCCTTGTATGAAAGAGTGTGATCAACACTGTCAACCGGCTGCTGAAATGGAAGTGCTTGAAGTATTAGAGACAGTTGAAACAGTTACTAACGAATAAGTCAACGACTATGGCAGATATAAAAGATATAGAGGGTATGATAGATTCTACCCCCATCATGAAGGATTATGCCGATATCGAATCAGCAAAACTCCCGGAGTTTCAGATTGATTCCAAGATTCCTGAAGGTCCTATAGCCGATAAGTGGAAAAATTATAAGGCTCATCAGAAACTTGTCAATCCGGCAAATAAACGTAAACTCGACATCATAGTGGTGGGCACTGGTCTGGCCGGTGCGTCGGCAGCTTCATCGCTTGCCGAACTTGGCTTCAATGTGCTCAACTTCTGTATTCAGGATTCACCCCGTCGCGCTCACTCTATAGCGGCTCAGGGCGGTATCAATGCAGCTAAAGATTATCAGAACGACGGTGACTCGGTGTATCGTCTGTTCTATGACACTGTAAAAGGCGGTGACTTCCGTTCACGCGAAGCTAATGTGTATCGTCTTGCAGAAGTGTCAAACAATATCATAGACCAGTGTGTGCAGCAGGGTGTGCCTTTCGCTCGTGAATATGGCGGCTTGTTGGCGAACCGTTCGTTTGGCGGTGCACAGGTGTCACGTACATTCTATGCCAAAGGTCAGACCGGTCAGCAGCTTCTGCTCGGTGCTTATTCATCGCTCAACCGTCAGATAGAAAAGGGTCAGGTGCGTTCCTACAACCGTCGTGAGATGCTCGACCTTGTGATTATCGACGGACGTGCCCGCGGTATCATCGTGCGCAACCTCATCACCGGTAAGCTCGAGCGCTATGCGGCTCATGCAGTGGTGCTTGCAACAGGCGGCTACGGCCGTACATTCTTCCTTTCGACCAATGCAATGGGTTGTAACGGTTCGGCCGCTATCCAGGCATTTAAGAAGGGCGCTTATCTGAGTAATCTTGCTTTCACTCAGATTCACCCCACGTGTATCCCTGTACATGGTGAGGATCAGTCGAAACTGACTCTGATGAGTGAATCGCTCCGTAATGACGGCCGTATCTGGGTGCCCAAGAAGAAAGAAGATGCAGAAGCTATCCGCAACGGTATCAAGAAACCTACCGATATCCCTGATCAGGACCGTGATTTCTATCTCGAACGCCGTTATCCGGCATTCGGTAACCTCTGCCCGCGCGATATCGCCAGCCGCGCAGCTAAGGAACGTTGCGACGCAGGTTTCGGCGTAGGTACCGGCAATGCAGTATATCTTGATTTCTCATACGCTATCAAGCGTCTGGGCGAAGATGCAGTGCGCGACCGCTACGGTAACCTTTTCGATATGTATCAGATGATTTCGGACGACAATCCTTATGAGACTCCGATGATGATATTCCCAGCATCGCACTATACTATGGGCGGTATCTGGGTAGACTACGAGCTCCAGACTTCAATCAAGGGTCTGTTTGCTATCGGTGAGTGCAACTTCTCCGATCATGGTGCAAACCGCTTGGGAGCATCAGCACTCATGCAGGGTCTTGCCGACGGTTACTTCGTGCTTCCTTACACTATGCAGAATTATCTGAGCGATCAGATAGCCGTGCCTCATTTTACTACCGATACACCCGAATTTGACAAGGCTGAAGCTGATGTGAAAGCACGCATCGAAAAGCTGATGTCAATCAACGGAACCAAGAGCCCTGATCAGATTCACAAACGTCTGGGTCATGTGATGTGGGAATTCGTGGGTATGGGTCGTACGCTCACAAGCCTTGTGAAGGCTCTTGCCGAACTTGAGGAGGTGAAGAAAGAATTCTACTCTGACCTTCGTATCGTAGGTTCGGCCGATGATCTCAATACCGAACTCGAAAAGGCTCTTCGTCTGGAAGACTTCCTGGTTATGGCCAAGATGATGGCTATTGATGCACTGCATCGCAATGAGTCGTGTGGCGCTCACTTCCGCGAAGAATATCAGACGGCCGACGGCGAGGCAGCCCGCGACGATGAGAATTATATGTATGTAAGTTGCTGGAAATATACCGGCGATGATGAAAAGCCTGTACTTCTCAAGGAGCCGCTTAAATATGAGGCTATCAAGGTTCAGACCCGTAATTACAAATCGTAATCTGCTTTTTCTACCACGTCAATAATTTTAATCAAAGGATTCAATGGAAACTACAATAAGCGTAAACTTGAAAATTTGGCGTCAACGTGGTCCTAAAGAAAAAGGCCAGTTCGTCATGTATCACCTCGACAATGTCTCCACAGGCAGCTCTTTCCTTGAAATGCTCGATATGCTTAATCAGCAGCTCGTAGAGAAAGGTGAGGAGCCCGTGGTATTTGACAATGACTGTCGCGAAGGTATCTGCGGTATGTGCTCGCTCTATATCAACGGTCACCCTCACGGTCCGGTGCAGGGTATCACTACCTGTCAGCTTCACATGCGTAAATTTGCCGACGGCGACACTATCACGATAGAACCGTGGCGTTCGGCCGCATTCCCCGTAATCCGCGACCTTATGGTTGACCGCAATGCTTTCGATAAAATTCAGCAGGCAGGCGGTTATGTGTCGTTCAATTGCGGTGGTGCTCCCGATGCCAATGCTACTCCTATTTCCAAGGAGGTGGCCGATGTGGCTATGGATTCAGCTACCTGTATAGGTTGCGGTGCCTGTGTGGCTGCATGTAAAAATGGTTCGGCAATGCTTTTCGTATCAGCAAAAGTAAGCCAGTTTGCTCTCCTGCCCCAGGGTCAGGTGGAACGAGCCCGTCGTGCCCGCGCTATGGTGCGCCGTATGGATGAGCTCGGATTCGGTAACTGTACGAATACCGGTGCTTGCGCAGCTGAATGTCCGAAAAATATTCCTCTTAGCAATATAGCTCGTCTTAACCGCGAGTTTATCAAGGCTAAGATTAAGGATTAAGATAAATTTTTCAGTTCTCTCATTTCCCGGGCGGTGCGAAGTCGTGATGACCTCGCACCGTTCTTTTTTTTTTATGTCTGACAGTTGGGTGCTGATGGCAGTGGGAATGAGTGAGGAGGGATTGTGCGTGTAGTGATTTTTAGTTACATTTGTAGTAAATAAAAATCGATTTATATGGAATCAGCACGTCTGCGTATAGAGGAGCTTCGCCGGGAGCTCGATCGCCACAATAATAATTATTATGTGCTTAATGCTCCTACGATTTCCGACCGGGAGTTTGATGAGATGATGCATGAGCTTGAGGCTCTTGAGCGTCAGTATCCGGAGTATGATGACCCTTATTCACCTACGCATCGTGTGGGCAGCGATCTGTCGAAGGGGTTCACGCAGTTTGTGCACACCCGCAGGATGCTTTCTCTTGGCAATACTTATTCGGTGGGCGAAGTGGATGATTTCGTGCGTCGCTGTCGCGAGGGGTTGCCCGGAGAGCGGGTGACTATAGTGGGTGAACTGAAGTTTGACGGCACATCGATATCGTTGCATTACAAGCAGGGCAGGTTAGTGCGTGCGGTGACCCGCGGCGATGGTGAGCGTGGCGATGATGTGACTGAAAATGTGATGACCATACGCAGTATTCCTCTGTGTCTGCATGGCGATGATTATCCCGATGAGTTTGAGATACGCGGCGAGATAGTCTTGCCGTGGAAAGCTTTTGACCGGCTGAATGAGGAGCGTGCTTACAATGAGGAGCCGCTGTTTGCCAATCCGCGCAATGCGGCTTCGGGTACGCTGAAGATGCAGAATTCGGCTGAGGTTAGCCGCCGTGGGCTTGATGCTTATCTTTATTATCTGTTGGGTGATAATCTGCCATACGATAATCATTATGATAATATGATGGCAGCACGTAGTTGGGGCTTTAAGGTGTCGGACGCAATGACGCGCTTTGATAATATCGAGGATGTGGACCGCTTTATCAGCTATTGGGATAAGGCGCGCAAGGAACTGCCGGTGGCTACGGACGGGTTGGTGTTTAAGGTGGATTCTCTGCGTCAGCAGCTTAATCTGGGCTTTACGGCTAAGTCGCCCCGCTGGGCTATAGCATATAAATTTCAGGCGGAAAGGGCGTTGACAAGGCTGCAATATGTGTCGTTTGAGGTGGGACGTACGGGGGTGATTACTCCTGTGGCCAATCTTGAGCCGGTGCTTCTGTCGGGTACGGTGGTCAAGCGGGCGTCGCTGCACAATGAAGATATAATCCGCCAGCTTGATATTCACGACGGGGATATGGTGTATGTGGAGAAGGGTGGTGAAATCATACCTAAAATCACTGAGGTGGATATTTCGGCCCGCAGACTTGGCAGTAAGCCTGTGGAATTCGTCAGAGAGTGTCCGTCGTGTCACACTCTGCTTGTGAGGGAAGAAGGAGAGGCTGCCTGGGTGTGTCCGAACAAGTATGGCTGTCAGCCGCAGATTACCGGACGTATAGAGCATTTCGTGGGCAGGCGTATGATGAATATCGACGGTATCGGTGAAGAGACGGTGCAGTTGCTTTATGCTAAGGGTCTTCTGCAGAATATAGCTGATTTATACGTATTGCGGGTGAGTGACCTGGAGTATCTTGAAGGATTCGGGGCAAAGAGTGCGCAGCGTGCTATTGATGGCATCGAGGAGAGTAAAAAGGTGCCTTTCGGCAGGGTGATATTTGCACTTTCGATACCTTATGTGGGTGAGACGGGTGCCAAAAAACTGGCTCGTGCGTGCGGTGATATAGACCGGTTGATGTCGATGAGTGTGGAAGAACTAACGGCTATTGAGGACATAGGTCCACGAATAGCCGAAAGTATAATAGAATATTTTGCTGCTCCGGTCAACCGGGTAATCATAGAGCGACTTCGTTCTTACGGTGTCACGCTTTCCAATCCTGAGGATTCATCGGCTGCAGTGTCGGATAGGCTTGCAGGTAAATCGGTAGTGATAAGCGGGACTTTTGCCCATCATTCGCGAGATGAATATAAGGAGCTGATAGAGGCCAACGGAGGCAAGAATGTAAGCTCGATATCGAAGAAAACGGATTATGTACTGGCGGGAGAAAATATGGGCCCGGCCAAGTTACAGAAAGCGGAGTCGCTGGGGATACCGCTCATCACAGAAGAGCAGTTTCTGGAGATGATAGGTCAGAGTATACCCTGAGCCATCATGGCGCGGGCTACTTTCATGAAGCCGGCTACATTTGCTCCCTTGACATAGTTGATATATCCGTCGGGTTCTTTGCCGTATTTCTCACACTGGTGATGAATTTCGGCCATGATGTCCTTTAGCCGAGCATCGACTTCAGCAGCAGTCCAGGATAGTTTCTGTGAGTTCTGGGCCATTTCGAGTCCTGACACGGATACACCTCCGGCATTGGCGGCTTTGCCGGGAGCATACAGGATACGGGCAGCGAGAAATTCTTTGATGGCTTCGGGTGTGGAGGGCATGTTTGCGCCTTCGCTCACGGCTATGCAGCCGCCTGCTAAAAGAGCACGGGCGTCGTCACCGTCAATCTCGTTTTGTGTGGCTGACGGCATGGCAATGTCGCAGGTGACGCGCTGCCAGGGTCGTTCGCCGGGAAAATATTCGCAGCCGTATTCTTCGGCAAATTCGCGTATGCGTCCGCGATAGATGTTTTTTAGCTTGAATATATAGTCGAGCTGTTCTTGAGTGAGTCCGTCGGGTACGTAGATGGAGCCGTCGCTGTCGGACATGGTGATGACTTTAGCTCCAAGTTGAAGCAACTTTTCGGCGGTGTAAGTGGCTACATTGCCAGATCCGGAGATTGCTACACGTTTGCCTGCAAGTTCGATACCGCGTGTGGCGAGCATGGACTGAAGGAAGTAGACGTTGCCGTAGCCTGTGGCTTCGGGGCGTACGAGAGAGCCACCGAATTCGCGTCCTTTGCCGGTGAATGTACCGGTAAATTCTTGAGCCATCTTTTTATACATACCGAACATATATCCCACTTCGCGACCGCCAACGCCTATGTCGCCGGCAGGGACGTCTGTATCGGGACCTATCTGGCGCCAAAGTTCGGTGATGAATGCCTGGCAGAAGCGCATTACTTCCATATCGCTCTTGCCGCGAGGGGAGAAGTCGCTGCCACCTTTGGCTCCACCCATGGCGAGTGTGGTGAGTGAGTTTTTGAATGTTTGCTCGAATGCAAGGAATTTTAGTATGGATTGGTTGACGGAGGAGTGAAAACGTATACCTCCTTTGTATGGTCCTATGGCATTGTTATGCTGGATACGGTAGCCCATGTTGTTGCGTACTTTGCCGCTGTCGTCGACCCATGATACACGGAATGAAAATATCCTGTCGGGGATACAGAGGCGTTCAATGAGATTGTAGCGCTCAAATTCCGGATATTGGTTATATACTTCCTCAATAGAGGTTACTACTTCTTCCACGGCCTGCAGATATTCAGGCTCATTGGGAAATCTGCGACGCAGATCGGCTAATACTTCACTTGCTTTCATTATTCTATTAATTCTCAGAAAATTGTGGATATTTGTAATCTCTTATCCAAATTTCATTGCAAATTTACATATCTTTATGTTATTTTCCAACTATTCTATGTGGAAAAGTTGAGCGATTATGCGGGATAAAAAAAGGCTGCGCGAAGATGCGCAGCCTTATAGTGGAGAATTGTGGAATCGGATTAGTTATTGGCTACTTTTACAGTGCGTACTACTTTGTTGCCAGACTTGATGTTGACGATGTAGACACCTGCAACGGGGAGGTTGATGCGTGCGAGGTCACCGTTAACGGCAGCGAAGGAGCGAGATACTGCAAGCTGACCGGCAGCATTGAATACTTCTACAGTGTAGTTGCCTTCAGAGCTGAATTCTACGAAGAGAGTCTTATCGGCAGTGTAAGCAGTTACGTCGTTGTTAGCAGCTACTTCGTCGATAGCACTATCGTTTTCTTTGTTGACTGTAATCAAAGGATATTCACGGGTGTCGGTACCCCAGCCGTTTTCGAGAGTAAGAGTGATTGTGTGGTCACCTTCTTTTGCGAAAGTTACGTTGGCTGAGCCGGCAACACCTTCATTGGCTTGACGATTGATGTTGAATTCAGTCTTGCGGTCAGAAGAGTTCCAAGCGGCTTTAGTGGTGATGGGGAATGCAGTACCGGTGAGGAACGGACAGCCGGAAGCAAATGACGGGCTGTTGATCTGTTTGGTAGCGGCACCTTCATTTTCACTACCCTTGAAGTCAAATGAGTAACCGGGAACGTTGGCGCGAGAACCAATAGCGGGGAATGTGTTGTCAGCGCTGGGATCGCTTTCGAAGTCCCAGAGACAAGCTACGCCTGCGGGGAGATTGTTGCGGTCGAGACCTTCCATTGATTTCTTCACGTCTTCAGGAGTCATGGCTTTGAACCAGATCTGGAAGTCGTCTACGATACCGTCAACTGCTGCACCCTGATATTTAGCACCGCCGAAGTAGATGTCGTCAGTAGCAGCTATTGCATAAGTCTGACCGGCGCAGTAGTCATCAGTAGTTTTGTTGTTGTATTTAATAGAGCCGCTGCCGCCGCTATTGTATTGCATCCAAGAAGATTCTTGTTTAACACCATTGATGTAGAGCAGGAGACGGAATCCTTCACTTGCATATTCACAAACATAGGCGATGTGAGTCCAAGCCTCGGGTTTGAGAGTAGTGTTGGGGAATGTATATTGAAGCTCACCGGGAGTACCGCCGTCAGTACCTGCACCGCGGAATACGCAACGGATCTGGCCATCGGGAGAAACGTGGTTCCAACACCAGCCCCATGTGTTCTGAGGCCATGCGCCTGCTTTATTGGAAATATTGAAGAAGTTGAAGTCTTTGTCAGGGAATTTGTCGAAGCGGAACCAGCCTGCGATAGAGAATGACTGGTTGGCAGAGAGTTTGAGGTCACCAATAGATGTGCCGATATACTGTTCGTTGAGGCGGAGAGCGCGGGAAGCGTTACCGTCAGCGTCACGACCGGTGTAAGCGAAATTAGTTTCGTTCTGGAGGTATACTGTGACGGATTCTTCATCACCGGTGAGCTCGTTGTTGTCAATGGCGAGGGAGTAGATTTCAGGCATTGCACCTACGGCTTCGCTTGATATCTGTACGAAGTAGGGGAGTACGCGTTCGTTGGCAGTACCTTCATCGACTTTGAGGTCGTAACCGGCAACTTCTGTAAGACCGCCATTTACTACGAGTTCGAGAGAGCTGTTGGCTGAAGCTACTTTCTGTCCTGCCTGGTTGTAGAGAGCCCAGTTTGAAACAGCGTGGTTATTGTCGGCATAGTAGATAGTGAAGCCTTCGTTGGGTTTGATGGTAGGTTTGGACAGCAGGA
>CAZZFD010000023.1:0-24966 GCA_964653375.1 uncultured Bacteroides sp. | reverse complement strand
AGATATAATCACGGAAATGCGCTATGGCGGGCAATCCCCACGAAAGTAAGTCAGAGGGCAAAGGAGAGAAGTAGGAATAGGATAAAAAGAGTAAGCAGGAAAAAGTTTTTCAGATTGACGCAGTTTTTGCTTATCTTTGCGGGAACAAATCAATTATCACTCTCTTATGAAATATCTTTTAGGCGTCGCTATAGCTCTGTCGGCAACCTTATGGTCTTGCTCCGACTCAAACAATTGGAACATCAAAGGCAATATAGATGGTGGACAAGGTCAAACTGTATATCTTGAAGCAAATACATCACACGGGTGGACCTGCATAGACTCTGCAATGATAAGTTCCACAGGGGAATTTGAGTTCACGCAACCGGCCGCTAACTTTCCGGATATATATCGAGTGCGGTTTAACGATAAGTTCATACACTTCCCCATAGACAGCATAGAAACAATCTCGCTAAGTTCCACCGCTACAAAGTTTGACAGAAATTATATCCTTAGCGGTACCGACGCAGCCCAGAAAATAATGGAGATAGATACCCGCATCAATGCCTTGATAGAAAATCCGGCAGTAACGGTTGACACTATCATAGCATTGAAACAACAGCTTACCGACCTATGGCTGACTGACCGCAATAATCTCGTGGCCTATTATATGCTAAACAAAAAGATTCAGGGAATCCCACTGTTTAATCCCGCTGACCGCTTCGACCTAAAAGTATTTGGAGCTGTGGCAACCGCAATGCATGAAACAGCACCCGGAAATCCGCGCACAAACGAGATAGAGCGTATCTTCCTGACCAATCGAGCCTTAAACAAAAACACAGCATCAACCATCAAAACCGAAGGTATAGACTTTTTCGATATAGTACTTTACGATGCCAAAGGTCAAAAACAGTCTCTAAAAGATATAGCCAAGAAAAACAAGGTGGTGCTGATAAGTTTTTCATCAAATACCGAGGATTTTTCCCCGGCACTCAATACGGCGCTCCATACGCTCTATGAACGCTATCATGACAAAGGCCTTGAGATATATCAACCGTCGTTTGACATAGATGAATTCCACTGGCGCGAGAGTGCAAAGAATCTTCCATGGATATCAGTGCATGGTTCGCAAGATGCCGGCGCAAGTATCCTCCGCCGATATAACGTGAACATTCTGCCTACTCACTTTCTGGTCAGCAATGGCGAACTGGTGAAACGAATCGTCGACCTCACAACACTCGAAGATGAGGTTAAGAAAAGCCTTTAACCACCTTTTAGCAATCTTTTTAACCGCGATTTAAGGCTTAAGGGCAAAGCATAGCGGCTAACCGACTCATCTATTTTAGCCAATAGGCAGGCTGAATCCGCTTCGATGGCACGCGACAAAGCATAATGCATCTTATGCATAATCCTGCGACGCACCGGTCTATCGTAGACACCGTAATGCCGGGCGAGTTTTTTGATGGCCATCGAACTACGCAAATGAAAATCAACAGCCCGCTCGGCCGAAGATGAACGCGATATGGACTCTCCCTCGGTGGAATACAGCAGAGTGGAGCCTTCCAACCGCATGGCATCGCCTTTATCAAGCAAAGCACAAAGTATCGGTAAATCCTCGCACCCCATTTCTTCAGAAAAAAGCAACCGGGGGTTGCGTGCACAGGCATCGCGCACTATATCGGCGCGATACAACACAGTGGACAGATGCAACGGCATTGCCGCCCGAGTCGATAAAAGAGTGTGCATCATCTGCTTCCCTTGAGCTATATCTGCTGCTTTGACCACACATTCCGGCCGATTTTCCGACCAATCGGTGTGAACCAGAACCACATTGTCATTTTCGGTGAGCAGACTATATTTACGCTGCAAGGAATCAGTACCAAGCCAATAGTCATCGCCGGAACAGTCGGCAATGAACCTACCCTGCGCCATAGAAAAAGCATCTTGATAATTACGCACAAGACCTTTGTTGGGCGCATGTGGCATCAGGCGAATTATATGGGGATAGCAATCGGCATAATGCTGACAAATCAAGCGTGTATCATCAACCGAGTCATCATCTCCGATAATAATCTCATAGAGAAAAGTGACTTTCTGAGCCAATATGCTATCAATGGCCCGAGCTATGGTAGCTTGCTGATTGTAACAGAGCAGGATTACGGATACTTCAGGCTTCATGATTCAATATTTTATCGGCAAATTTCTCACGCAAATGCTCTGCATCAAATAATTGCTGCCAGCGCCGGTAAGACGCCCGGCGAAGTTGGTCCATGCGAAAGTCACTATCAATATAAGGAACTATTCCCCTGATAAACTCTTCAGGCTGAGAGTCGGCATCAAGTAACAAACCGGTATCGTCAGTCACCACCTCGGGAATACCTTCAACGGCAGTGGCTATTGCAGGGACGCCATAAGCCATAGCTTCAACCAGCGCGAGGCCTAATGCTTCGTGCCGGCTAAGGAGCATAATCCAATCGATAACCTCGTCGCGATAGATTTCGTGCACAGCTTTATTATCAAGCGCTCCGCGAAAGTCCACCTCAAGATTTGACGGTAAATTTTGAGCCGATTCTTTAGCTAAGTCGGCCATATTATCACCATCACCTACATGAATCCACTTAAAGTGTGTCGAAGGGCGCGCCACGGCCAGTGCCTTCATGAATTTCAGATTCATTTCCACCCTTTTGAGCGGAATCACGCGTGCTACCGAGAGCACTGTTATCTGACGGTCGGCAGCGGTGTGAAAGCGTGTAAGCAGTTCAGGGAACAACTTACATACACCCATATAAGATGCGATGATTTCAGATGATGTGATGCCAAGCGTGCGAGCAAGTGCCGAAGCGCCATAGCTGCTGCATACATACACACCTTGTGAATGGCAGACAGTACTACGCCGCAGAGCCTTGGCACAAGTCAGACGGAAATCATAGCCATGCGCCCTGACAATATACCTGAAACCTAAACGAGATGATGCAAGATAAGCCCCTGAGGCTGCAAAATTAAACCAAAAAGAATAGACCAACAGTCGCGCCGGGTCAATATCGCTCCGGCGGATAAAGCGCTGCAAAAATCGAGCGAACGCTACAGATGCCGCAGCATAAGTGAAGTCGCGACGCGACAGATGCTGACGAAGGGCACCTATAACAACCGGTGAAAACATATTTCTGATGCATCGCAGTAAACCGCAACGCCCGGTTACGCTCCGGCTCCATAAGGTACACACTTCCACATTGGCAGGGAGCGATGCAGACGAAGCAGACTCACAGGAAGATACAAGCGGAACAATAATAACGCGCTTTACCCTGCCGCTAAGAGTCAAGACGTCAGGTAAAACAAACGATTTTTCGGTAATTCCACCTAATGGAAACTCCTCGGTAATCAATATTATAGTATCCGTTTTATCCATAAATACAAAAGTAGGCAAATTATTCATTATTTTTGTATACATTTGTAGCTAATTTAGTTTTTCATACCTCAAAAATAGCTTAGAATGAGAAAATGGCGTATTGAAGACAGCGCAGAACTGTATAATATCAATGGCTGGGGACTTAAATATTTCTCTATAAACAATAAAGGTCATGTGCAAGTGACCCCACGCGAAGACTACTCTCCCGTGGATCTCAAGGAGTTGCTGGACGAGCTTCAGGTGAGAGATGTCACAGCCCCTCTGCTACTTCGGTTTCCGGATATATTGGATAATCGCATCGAAAAAATATCCAACTGTTTTCATAAAGCAGCCAAAGAATACAACTACACTGGCCAGAGTTTCTTAATCTATCCTATCAAGGTGAACCAAATGCGTCCGGTGGTGGAAGAACTTGTGAGCCACGGCCGTAAATTCAACATCGGTCTGGAGGCAGGCTCAAAGCCGGAACTACACGCGGTGTTGGCAACCAATATCGCCGACAATGCCCTTATAATCTGCAACGGCTATAAAGATGAAGCCTTTGTGGAACTGGCATTGCTCGCCCAAAAGATGGGGCGGCGCATCTATCTGGTGGTGGAAAAGCCGAATGAACTGACTATAATAGCCAATGTAGCAAAACGACTGAAGATAAATCCTAACATCGGCTTCCGTATCAAACTTTCATCGACAGGCTCAGGAAAATGGGAAGAATCCGGCGGAGACCAGTCAAAATTCGGTCTTAATTCAAGCGAACTGCTCAAAGCCATGGATTTGCTCGAAAAGCATAAGATGACAGGGTGCCTGAAGCTGATACATTTCCATATAGGATCGCAAGTGACAAAAATACGACGGATCAAAAACGCTCTTCGCGAAGCAGTGCAATATTATGTACAATTGTCGAAATCAGGCTTCGACATCGACTTTGTGGATATAGGCGGCGGACTGGGCGTGGACTATGACGGTACCCGCAACGCTTCATCAGAGAGTTCGATGAACTACTCGATTCAGGAGTATGCCAACGACTCGGTATCAGCATTGGTGGAAGCGTGCAATAAAAATGGAGTGAAACAGCCGAATATCATCACCGAAAGCGGCCGTTCACTTACCGCACACCATTCGGTGCTGGTATTTGAGGTGCTTGAGACTACCCAGCTTCCTATATGGAAAGATGACGAAGAGTTGCCTGCCGATGCCCACGAGCTTGCACGCGAGCTATATGATATATGGGACAAGCTCAACCAGCCACGTCTGTTTGAAAGCTGGCATGACGCATTGCAAATCCGCGAAGAGGCTCTTGACCTTTTCAACTTAGGATTGTTGGATTTACGCACCCGCGCACAGATTGAAAAACTGTTCTGGTCAATAGCACGCGAAGTAGGCGAGATAGCCTCATCGATGAAACATGCACCGGAAGAGATGCGTAAAATAGCTAAAATGCTTCCTGACAAATATTTCTGCAATTTTTCTCTTTTCCAGTCGCTAACCGACTCATGGGCTATCGACCAGGTGTTTCCGATCATACCTCTGAGCAGGCTTGATGAACGTCCCGACCGGAATTGTACGATACAGGATATTACCTGTGATTCGGACGGTAAAATCGTGAACTATATCACCAACCACGGGACATCTTCGTCATTGCCTGTACATTCCATCAAGCAGGGAGAACCATATTACTTAGGAGTGTTTCTCGTAGGAGCTTATCAGGAAATATTAGGCGATATGCACAATCTGTTCGGAGATACTAATGCCGTACATATCTCAGTGTACAAGGACCGCTACGAGATAGACCGCGTGATCGACGGTGAAACTGTGGCTGAAGTACTGGATTATGTACAGTTCAATCCGAAACGATTGGTCCGCAACGTGGAGACATGGGTAACGGCGTCGATGAAAGCGGGCCATATCACCCCTGAAGAAGGACGAGAGTTCTTATCCAACTATCGGTCGGGACTGTATGGCTATACATATCTGGAAAAAGATTAATCTAAGCTACACTATGCTATGGCTCGCTACTTTATGCTGATGGCCTACAACGGTGGGCCCTACCACGGGTGGCAATCACAGCCTAATGCCGTCAGCGTGCAGCAGACGGTGGAAGAAGCCCTCACAACCATACTGCAACAGCCAACGCCTATAGTAGGCGCCGGACGCACAGACACGGGGGTTAATGCGCGCCGTATGGTAGCTCACTTCGATACGACCCTCCCGATAGTTGACAAAAAGAGTCTTATCCGTTCACTCAATATATTGGTAGGTAAAGATATAGCCATTTATTCAATCACTGAGGTAGATGACACGGCCCATGCACGTTTCGACGCCACAGAGCGGAGCTACCGCTATTTTATCACTGACCGCAAATCACCGTTTGATTACCCCCACACATGGCTGTACACCAACCGGCTTGACTTCGAAAAGATGAATGAGGCCGCTGAAATACTGCTCAATACAGAGGATTTCACATCGTTTGCCAAATTACACACCGACACAAAAACCAATATCTGCCATGTAACGAAGGCTTGCTGGCAGATATCGGAAAACGGGGACCCGCACTCTCACTTTTTTGAAATAACCGCTGACCGGTTTCTGCGCAATATGGTCCGTGCAATTGTGGGAACATTAGTAGATGTAGGCCGAGGAAAAACCGATATTGAAGCATTTCGACAGATAATTCTTGATAAAAACCGATGTTCGGCCGGGACGTCCATGCCTGCTCACGCCCTCTTCCTTTGGGACGTCAAATATCCGTATTACAATTTAGACAAGCCATTTTTATAAAATATATGAGTACTATTCCAAGACTTCGAGCTGGAAGAAATAGAACATTAACGATTTCTCCATCAGAAATTTTATCACTTGATTCTCTTATATCAGATTATACAGGTTTGATATCCAACTTCCATGACAATATGGTAATCAATGATGATTTATTAAAATGCTTGGATTATATTCCTAATGAATATTTTAACCTTATAATTCTTGATCCTCCATATAATTTGGACAAAGATTTCGGTGGTAATAAATTTTCATTAATGTCTTCAAAAGATTATATCTCCTACCTTGAGAGCTGGTTTGACAAAATATGTAATAAGCTCACCCCAAATGGTACATTATATATGTGCGGTGATTGGAAGTGTACGTCTTTGATGCAACAAGTTATAGAAAAACGTCTCACCATTCTTAACCGAATAACCTGGCAACGTGAAAAAGGACGGGGAGCAAAAGCAAATTGGAAAAACTCAATGGAGGATATATGGTTTGCTGTAAAAAATCCCAAAGATTATTGCTTTAACGTAGATGCCGTGAAAGTCAAACGTAGAGTAATAGCTCCATATCGAACAGACGGAAAACCTAAAGATTGGGAAGAAACTGAAACAGGCAACTTTCGATTAACATTTCCATCAAATCTATGGGATGATATCAGTGTACCTTTTTGGTCAATGCCGGAGAATACCGACCACCCCACTCAAAAGCCGGAAAAACTAATAGCAAAACTTATTCTCGCTTCCTCAAATCCGGGAGACAAAGTATTTGATCCATTCTTAGGAAGTGGAACAACCGCTGTAGTGGCAAAAAAACTAAATCGAAATTTTTTAGGGATAGAAATAAATCCTGAATATTGCAGATGGGCAATCAAACGGCTCAAAAATGCTGAAAAAGATTCTACTATACAAGGTTATTCAGATGGTGTATTTTGGGAAAGAAATACTTCACAAAATATAACAAAACGCACAAGTAATAATACTACACATTTAGGTTCTGATTCTCTTTTCGATTAAATATATGTTTCAACTTGATTTAGAAAATATTTCAAAAACTATCTTACAAGAGTTAAATCTTAATGCAACAAATATTGTAAGTGATTTATCTCTTAATTCACCTCGCGCCGTTGGTGACGCGGTTCAAGAATACTTAGCTGAAAAAGGCCTCCCAAAGATACTAAAAGAATATGGCATAAATGTTAATGATGAATTTGGCCGTAGAGCTATGGAAGACATGGCCTTTAAGGATTCTAATAACAATTATTATGCTGTTGATGTAAAAACACATAATATAGAAACAGCATTCAATATGCCCAACTTAATATCTGTAAAACGTTTAGCAACATTCTATAGGAATGATTCCAAAAATAATTTCTGTATTCTTTTAGTCTCATATACTATTAAAAATACCCAAATACAATATGAATCCTGTATTTTCAAACGAATAGAGTCATTTGATTGGGACTGTCTTACTTTAGGAGCGCTTGGCTGGGGACAAATTCAAATTGCCAATGCCAATAACCTAAAATTCACACCTACTACAGACAGAAAGCAATGGATGATTGCCCTATGTAATAATATATCACTATTTTATGATTCGGAAATCAATAAAATAGGAGAACGGAAACTTTGGTTTAATTCTATGAAAAAATATTGGGAAGAATTATAAAAATCAATAATCTCCGCAATACTTTTTCATAATCTATTACTGTTTGTTGGCGCGCTTGCGTTCGATTTCATCAAGGATAATCTTGCGCAGTCGCAGATGATGCGGGGTAACCTCCACATATTCATCACCTTTGATATACTCCAAGGCTTCCTCAAGGCTAAACACTACAGGGGGAATGATACGAGCCTTGTCGTCGGCGCCTGATGCTCGCATATTAGTCAATTTCTTGGATTTGGTAACATTGACTACTATATCATTGTCCTTGGCATTTTCACCAACCACCTGACCGGCATAGACTTCTTCCTGTGGAAAGATAAAAAATCTGCCACGATCCTGCAGTTTGTCGATGGCATACGCATAGGCTGTACCTGCTTCCATGGCGATGAGCGATCCATTGACACGACGCTCGATATCGCCTTTCCATGGCTGAAATTCCAGGAAACGGTGTGCCATGATAGCCTCTCCGGCCGAAGCGGTGAGCACATTGTTGCGCAATCCGATGATACCACGCGAAGGAATCACAAACTCCATATGGATACGGTCATTCTGCGTCTGCATCGACACCAATTCACCTTTTCGACGGGTAACCATATCTATCATCTTGCTCGCATATTCCTCGGGCACATTGATGGTCATGGCTTCAACCGGTTCACATTTCACTCCGTCAATCTCACGGATAATAACCTGGGGCTGACCAACCTGCAGCTCGTATCCCTCGCGACGCATTGTCTCGATAAGTACTGACAGATGGAGTACTCCGCGACCATAGACTGTCCACACATCCTCTTCGGGAGATTTCTCAACACGCAATGCAAGATTCCGGTCAAGTTCGCGTGTCAAACGGTCACCAATATGGCGCGATGTGACATATTTACCGTCACGACCAAAGAAAGGACTATCGTTAATGGTAAAGGTCATCGACATAGTGGGTTCGTCAATGGCTATACGTGGAAGAGCTTCGGGAGTCTCCAAATCAGCTACAGTGTCGCCAATCTCAAAATCGGCAATACCGACAAGAGCACATATATCACCGCTGCTTACCGACTGCACACGCTTACGGCCCATGCCTTCAAATACATGAAGTTCCTTGACACGCTGACGCACTACCGTGCCGTCTTTTTTAAGCAACGCGATATCCTGACCTTCGTTTATCACACCACGATGTACACGCCCTACGGCGATACGACCTACATAAGATGAAAAATCAAGCGAGGTGATAAGCATCTGGAGAGGTCCTTCGAGCGTGACAGGTGCAGGAATATTTTCGATGATGGTATCAAGCACAGCAGTAATGTCTGTAGCCGGCTTGCGCCAATCGGTGCTCATCCAACCTTGTTTAGCCGACCCGTAGACAGTGGGGAAATCAAGCTGGTCTTCCGAAGCATCAAGATTATACATCAGATCAAATACCATCTCCTGCACTTCATCAGGCCTACAGTTGGGCTTGTCAACCTTGTTGATTACAACTACCGGCTTAAGCCCGATTTCTATGGCTTTCTGGAGCACGAAGCGGGTCTGAGGCATAGGCCCTTCAAAGGCGTCGACAAGAAGCAGACAACCGTCGGCCATGTTGAGCACACGCTCAACCTCTCCACCGAAATCGGCGTGCCCGGGGGTGTCTATTATATTGATTTTATACCCTTTATAGTTGATTGATACGTTTTTTGAGAGAATGGTAATGCCACGTTCACGCTCCAAATCATTATTGTCAAGAATCAGTTCGCCAGTGGCTTGATTATCACGAAAAAGATTACCGGCCATCAGCATCTTGTCCACAAGTGTGGTTTTACCATGATCCACATGGGCTATAATGGCAATATTTCTGATATTTTGCATATCCTGTACCTATTGTAGATTTTTCAGGGTGCAAATTTACACAGAATTTGCGTATTAATAATTAATTTTGCAGTCAAAAATATAGAGAAAATCAAAATAATGAGCATTACCATATTAGGAATCGAATCATCGTGCGACGATACATCTGCAGCTATAGTAACTGACGGACTGCTTATGAGCAATGTAATAGCTTCGCAAAGTGTCCATGAAGAGTATGGGGGAGTAGTCCCGGAACTTGCTTCACGCGCTCATCAGCAAAATATCGTGCCGGTGGTGGACTCGGCAATCAAGCGTGCAGGTCTCACCCCGAAAGATATCTCGGCAATAGCGTTCACCCGTGGCCCGGGTCTTCTGGGGTCACTGCTTGTGGGTACCTCTTTTGCCAAAGGGATGTCACTCGGCTTGCGAATACCCATAGTCGATGTCAATCACCTCCACGGACACGTGCTTTCACACTTTATTCGTCGCTCACCCGAAGATGTGGTGCCTGAATATCCATTTTTAACCCTTCTTATTTCCGGCGGCAACAGCCAGCTGATTCTTGTGCGCAATTACGACCAGATGGAGATTCTCGGAGCAACGATAGATGATGCAGCCGGAGAAGCATTCGACAAATGCGCTAAAGTGATGGGACTCCCCTATCCCGGTGGACCGCATATCGACAGACTGGCCGGCGAAGGTGATGCCACACGCTTCAAATTTGCCAAACCACGTATACCCGGCCTCGACTACAGCTTCTCCGGGTTGAAAACTTCTTTTCTATACACACTGCGTGATGCAGTCAAAGATGATCCTGACTTTATAAGCAAAAATATCAACGACCTTGCCGCTTCGCTACAGAAAACCATTATAGATATATTGCTTGATAAACTTGACAAGGCCGTAAAACAGACCGGAGTAAAAACCATAGCTATCGGTGGAGGAGTATCGGCCAACAGCGGTGTACGCAATGCCGTAGCCGAATATTGCCGGCGCAATCGACTCAAAGCCTTTATCCCCGAACGCTGCTTTACCACAGATAATGCCGCAATGGTGGCTATGGCCGGATACTTCAAATATCTTGACAAAGATTTCTGCAGCTACGACCAAGTGCCGTATGCCCGCGTAACGATTTGACCTCATGAAAGTTTCAATTATAATCATAGGCGATGAACTTCTGTTGGGACAAGTCACCGATACCAACAGCGGCTATATAGCCCGCCATATCGCTCCCTACGGGTGGAATGTAGCAGATATTCAGACGGTTTCAGACTCAGCAGAAGCAATCCGCTGTGCCATAAACCGTGCATTTCAAACCTCACAGATAGTGTTAACTACCGGTGGATTAGGCCCGACTAAAGATGATATAACCAAAGCTGTACTATGCGATTATTTCGGTGGCGAAATGGTGGAAAATATTCAGGTGCTACAGAATATCAAAAATATAGCAAAGAGCCGTGGCTTCAGGCTCAACCGACTCACAGCAGCACAAGCTATGGTGCCGTCATCAGCACGTATTATCCAGAACCGAGTGGGCACTGCGCCTATAATGTGGTTTGAGCAGCCGGAATCTGACCGCACACTTGTGGCAATGCCGGGAGTCCCGTTTGAGACACAAGAAATGTTTTCCACTGAAGTCTTTCCGGCTATGCTTCGTAAATACGATTCTTCCACAATCGTATGTCACCACACGATAATGGTGGAGGGAATCACTGAATCAGATTTGGCTGAACATCTTGCCGATTGGGAAACAGCCCTACCCCGCAATTTTCATCTGGCATATCTGCCATGCCCGGGATATATCCGTCTGCGTCTCGACGGTATTGGTAATGACAAATCAAAGATTGAATCCCAATTATCTCGACACATCAAGCAATTAAAAGACCTATGCGGTGATAAACTGCTCTACGACGGCGATAAAAAATTAGCGGAAATATTGCTTGATGCATTATTTGAACGACATCTCACCATAGGCAGTGCCGAAAGTTGCACAGGAGGCAATATAGCACATCAGCTCACTCTTATTCCGGGTAGTTCAGCAGCTATGAAAGGTGCAATAGTAGCTTATAGCAATGAGGTGAAAACCAACGTACTCGGCGTAAGCTCCGACACAATTTCCACTTATGGAGCTGTAAGTGAGCCGGTAGTGGATTTGATGGTGGAAGGAGCACAAAGAGTACTTGACTGCAATGTAGCCATAGCTACAAGCGGCATAGCAGGGCCATCGGGAGGATCTGCCGAAAAACCGGTAGGAACCGTGTGCATATCAGCCGCCTGCAAATCTTCTATATTAACACGCACTTTTCATTTCCCCGGCAACAGGCAGCGAGTGATTGAACGAGCCACAAACACAGCTATGATAATGGCTATACGTCTCATTCAATCGTTTTTTCAGGTTTAGCAATTTTTTTTGTAATTTTGCATCAATCATGAAGACAGGCAATATTATCAGATTCGGATTTATCGTAGTGCTATGGCTTGTATTATGCTATCTGGTGCTGAAGAGCGATGCACTCGGATTCATGAAACTATTCTGTATAATAGCCTCAGGCATAATTATATTTGTACCTCTATACAAAAAGTATTTCAAAAAGAAATAAATGGGCGCCACTCTTGACATCAACCACTCTTATCCCGAGCAACCGCTTGATCCGAAGCTCTACCCGTTGCTGTCAGGCATCAACTCACCTGACGACCTGCGAAAGTTGTCGCCCGAAAAACTCCCTGCCGTATGCAGTGAAATAAGAGATTTCCTGATTCATTCGCTCAGCAAAAATCCCGGACATTTTGCATCGAGTATGGGGGCTGTGGAACTGACCGTAGCTCTTCACTATGTTTTCAACACTCCCTATGATCGTATCGTGTGGGATGTCGGTCACCAGGCCTACGGCCATAAATTACTAACCGGACGCGCTCCGATGTTTTACTCCAACCGTAAATTCGGAGGGCTGAGCGGCTTTCCCACTCCCGCCGAAAGCGAATATGATACTTTCAGCGCCGGACATGCTTCCAATTCCATATCCGCAGCACTGGGTATGTCAGTGGCTGCCTCGCTTAACAACGATGACCCGGAACGTCATGTAGTAGCAGTAATAGGCGATGCCTCTATAAGTGGCGGGCTTGCTTTTGAAGGACTAAACAATGCATCAAATGCCAAAAACAATCTACTTATCATTCTAAACGACAATGATATGTCGATTGACCGTAATGTAGGGTCTCTTAATTCATATCTGGCCCACATCACCACGTCGAAGAGCTACAACACTATGCGCTATCGCGCATTTCGATTCCTACGAAAACTGCATCTGATTTCCGATAAGGGCCGAGACCGCATACTGCGCTTCAACAATTCGCTCAAGTCATTTTTCACTAAGCAACAAAATATTTTCGAGGGGCTCAATATCAGATATTTCGGACCGTTTGACGGTCATGACCTGCCACGGATTATCCGTGTTCTCAATGAGATAAAAGATATGACCGGCCCCCGTATACTTCATCTTCGCACTATCAAAGGCAAAGGCTTCAAAGCAGCCGAAGATGATCCGGCTATCTGGCATGCTCCCGGAAAATTTGACCCTGAAAACGGCCGTATTATCAACGATGCCATGGCCTGCAAACCGAAAAAATATCAGGAGGTATTCGGTGAAACACTCATCAAACTCGCTACCGACAACCCCGATATCGTGGCCATAACCGCTGCTATGCCTTCAGGCACATCTGTCAATATGATGGCCGATGTTTTTCCTGACCGCACATTTGACGTAGGTATTTCGGAAGGTCATGCCGTGACCTTCGCCGGCGGACTTGCCAAAGATGGCAAACGTCCTTTTGTAGCCATATACTCATCGTTTCTTCAACGCGGTTACGACCACCTTATACACGACATTGCACTGCAGGCACTCCCGGTGGTTTTCTGCATAGACCGAGCCGGATTAGTCGGGGAAGACGGTGCAACGCATCATGGAGTGTTTGACCTGAATTATCTTAGCTCAATCCCCGGATTCACTATTGCATCGCCACGCAACGAACGCTATCTGCAAAACCTCATGTTTACGGCTCAACTGCCTGCCCATAAATCACCTTGGGCTATCCGCTACCCCAGAGGTAACGCTGATATTTCGGCTGATGCCGACAGTTCGATGCTCGAACTCACGGTTGGTAAAGGAGAGATTCTGCGTGAGGGTTCTGATGTGACCGTGCTTTCGCTCGGTCCTATCGCCACTGAGGTAACAAAGGCCGTAAATATTGCAGTAGAGCAAGGTGTTGATGTCGCTCATTACGATATGATATTCCTAAAGCCTATTGATGAAGAACTTTTGAAAAAAGCCGCAGTAAAAGGTTCGCCTATAATCACTGTGGAAGACGCTTCTATAAGAGGAGGATTAGGTTCGGCTGTAATCGAATGGCTTGCTGACCACGGCTACAGTGTACCGGTGCATCGTATAGGCATTCCTGATCAATTCATACCTCAAGGAACTGTAGCCCAACTTCGTGAACTGTGTGGTATGGACGCAACCTCCATAGCGCGCACAATCCTAAACGCTAAATCTTCTGAGAAATGAGAATCATCATAGCCGGAGCAGGAGAAGTAGGCACACATCTGGCAAAACTTCTGTCAAAAGAAAATCACGATATAGTGATAGTCGACCCGATTCATTCACGACTTGAAGCCCTCGACTCATCATACAATTTGCTCACCATCACCGGTGTTCCCACTTCATTCAACGTCCAAAAAGATGCCGGAGTACCGCACTGCGATCTGTTTATCTCCGTAATGCAGGAGGAAAATACCAATCTGATAGCGTGCAGTATAGCTAAATGTCTGGGGGCAAAACGCACCGTGGCGCGTATCGATAACTTTGAATATATGCGCCCTGAAAACCGTGATTTTTTTATCAAATCGGGTGTTGACTCCATGATTTATCCCGAACTTCTTGCTGCCAAAGAGATATTGAATTCACTCGAACATTCGTGGACACGCAACTGGCTCGAACTACACGACGGACAGCTGATTGTAGTTGGCGTAAAAGTGCGTGAAAATTCACGTCTGGCAGGTATGCAGCTCAAAGATATATTCATGACCGGCCATGCCTTTCATATTTCTGCCATCAAACGTCATCACGAAACGATTATCCCGCGAGGCAACGACTATATTCTTCCCAACGACATTATCTATGTCACCACCACAGCAGAGCATATCGACACTCTGCGTCAGGACTGCGGCAAATCCGAACAACCGATTAAAAAGGTTTTAATCATGGGAGGCAGCCGTATCGCAGTGCGCCTGACCACATTAGCCGGTACAAAATATAAATTTTCAATCCTCGATATTGACCGCAACCGCTGCGAATACCTGGCCGAACGCTGCCCGGATGTCAACATCATTCATGGAGATGCTCGCGACACAGATGTGTTACTCGAAGAAAACATCACTGAAACAGATGCCTTTATAGCCTTGAGTGACAGTTCGGAATCAAATATACTCACCAGCCTTATCGCCAAAGATTTCGGTGTAAGCAAGAGTGTGGCCGAAGTTGAAAATATCCAGTTTATAGCGGAAGCCGAGACTCTCAACATAGGCACGATTATAAACAAAAAGCTGCTCGCGTCAAGTAAAATTTTCCAGATGCTTCTGGACTCCGACACAGAGACCTCTAAATTCATGGCTCTGGCCGATGCCGATGTAGCAGAAATAGAAGCTAAAAAAGGCTCTAAAGTGACACGTGGCATGGTCAAGGATCTGAATCTATCTCACGATATGACCATAGCCGGACTTATCCGTGACGGCAAAGGTATTCTTGTCAAAGGTGATACGATAATTCGTGAAGGAGACGCTGTGGTGGTGTTCTGCCTTGCCGGTTCAATACATAAAATCGAACGTCTGTTTAGATAAAACGCATCGTTTATGAAACGTATCGATATCCGCATAAATATCCCTATGGTGATGCGTGTCATAGGCTGGCTTCTTATGATTGAGGCTTGCTTCATGCTTTTTCCATTGACTGCATCAATATGTTATAACGATAACGATACCGGAGCTTTTGCCATTAGTGCTGCTGTTACTGCCGTATGCGGAGCCGCGCTCACATTCGGATTACGTTCCGGTCGTAACGACATGGGTCGCCGTGAAGGCTTCCTGCTTACGGCCCTTGTGTGGGTGATTTTCTCTCTGTTCGGTATGCTGCCGTTCATCATAAGCGATTTGCATCTGAGCATCACCGACGCTTTCTATGAATCCATGTCGGGATTCACCACCACTGGCTGCACCGTGATATCCGATGTGGAGCATCTGACCCACGGGCTCAACCTCTGGCGCTGCATGATGCAGTGGATAGGCGGTATGGGAATCATACTCTTTACACTCGCTATCCTGCCAATGCTCAACCACTCGGGTGGTGTGCAGATGTTCAATGCCGAAGTAACCGGGATTACCCACGAACGATTGCGTCCGCGCGTAAGTCAGACCGCCAAAAGTCTGTGGGGAATATATTTCACCCTTACAGGAATACTTATAGGACTGCTTTGGCTCGGTCCGATGTCGATTTACGACAGTATATGCCATGCATTCTCCACCATCTCCACCGGTGGGTTTTCCACCCGCAATTCCAACATCGCGGCCTGGGATTCCGGATATGTCAATTCGGTTATTATGGTATTTATGTTTTTCGGCGGAGCCAATTTCGCCCTGATATATAAGGCTACCCACAGACATCTTCGCGCGGTATGGAATAACTCGGTGTTCCGCACCTATATCTCTACCATTTTCATAGTATACATAGTAATAGTAATCAGCATACTGGCACAAGGTCAATACAACGGGTGGGAATCGCTGACGCTTGCCCCTCTCTTCCAGGTAATCTCCACTATATCAAGTACCGGATTGGTAAGCAACTATCTGAGTTACTGGGGAGGGCTGCCGATAGCGCTGATGTGCTTACTGATGTTTACCGGAGCTTGCGCGGGCTCAACAAGCGGTGGCGCGAAACTCGACCGAATGATTGTGTTGATGAAAAGCTGTCGCAACGAGCTGTACAAATGCATACGTCCCAATGCTGTCACCACAGTCAGAATCAATGAAACAGTAGTCCCCAACTACACTGTAAGCAAAGTATTATCCTTCCTTTGCATATATATGATGGTGATTATCGCCGGTGCAATTATCCTTTCGGCCATGAATGTACCGGTTGCCGATGCACTTTTCACTACATTTTCATGTGTATGCAACACCGGATTCACAACCGACATCACGGGTTACGGCGGCGATATCTTCATTATACCTGCTGCCGGCAAATGGGTACTTACCTTCATGATGCTTGTAGGCCGTCTTGAGCTTTTCACCGTGCTGATACTCTTCTCACGCGCTTTTTGGCGTAAATAAGGACGCCACCCTTCAGCGGGCGACGTCCTAACGATTTTATAGAAGCAATTGTTTATTTCTTTGTACCGGCAGCTGCTTCGTAACGGGTATGATACTCTTCAAGAAGATTGCGGATAGCGGTACCTATTTTAAGATAATCCGATTCATTGAGGTTGGCAAGCGACACTCGCACGGACCATGCCGGACCATCAAAGCCATCACCATTAAGAAGAACCACAGCCGACTTCTTGGCTAACCTTATCACGAAATCCAACGGTACGTAATTATCACTTAAATACTTGGCAAAATCATCGCCATAAAACTTCTTTGCCCAAACCATAATATCTATCTCTGAATAATATCCGGCCCGGAGAGGGTCGACCAGGAGAGTAAAACCTGTAGTCTGCCACAAAGCCTCCAGACGGTCCTTAATCAGATTCATCATCACAGACTGATAGATTCTGCGGGTGTCAAGATTACAGAATGCTGCAAACAGAAGCATCTGTATCTGCTGTGGGGTGGAAAGTCCGGCAGTGTGATTGAGTGCTACCATACGGCTATCAGCCACCATGCGGTCAATGAAGCGGATAGATTCAGGATTGAGCGACAACGAACCATAACGACGGCTCAAATCAGCTTTCTTATCCGCCGGCAGAGCAGCAATAAGATCATCAAACACATTCTTGCGGTTGATAGCTATAGTGGCCAGACGCCAACCGGTGGCACCGAAATACTTCGAGAATGAGTAGACACACATGGTGTTGTAAGGCAAATCGTACATCAACGAATGAAAATCTTTAACGAATGTGCCATATACATCATCGGTCACTATCATCAGATTAGGATTATCCTTTTTCACTACATCTATGAGCTGATTGCGCACTTCGGGAGCAAGTGTATAGGAAGGTGGATTGGACGGATTGATGATACAGAGCAGTTTTATGGACGGGTCACGCAACTTGTCAATTTCGCTGGCAGGATATTGCCAGGTATGATAACCGTCGAACTGAACTTTATCGGCCTTGATTTCAACCACTTCAAATGAGAACCGGTCAAGCTGAGGAATCTCTATGTAAGGCGTAAATGCCGGAACCATCAGCGCAATCTTGTCACCTTTATTAATAAGATAGTTTTCCTGAATGGAATCAAACGCATAGCACATACCTGCCGTGCCACCTTCGGTAGCAAACAGATCGTAAACATCATTATTCGAGCCACCGCCCATCTCTCGACGCAGATAATCACGCACGGTAGCTTCTACTGATTTCAAGATTCTGTCGGGAGTAGGATATTGGTCACCTATAACGGCTTCTGCCCATTCATAAGCCAAAGCATCGGGGTCAAACTCATGATGTGTCACCAGATAATCAAAAGCGTCACCAAGGAGCTTGGCGCCATTGTCATTTTTATGTTTATGAAGAAATGCCTTGAAACGCTGCGCGATACCCTCGGAACGAGGCGTGCCGGCTATGCCTACAGGATTATCAGCCGTCAGACGGCATTCCTCCATAGCCCATGCTCCCAACAGGAAGAAGGCCTCGCGCGGATAAGTGGATATCCAGTTGGGATTACCACGGCCGGCATTGAGAAAAGTAGCAGTACCTTGCTGCGCATCTTTTTCAGCAAGCGCTATAAGTTCGTTTTTAATTTCAAAAGGACTCATTTTTGACAAGCGAAGTTCGTAGTCGCGATTGTCAGGATTAGCATTTGTATCCATAATCTGATTGTTTATGATAATTGTATAATTAATATATTAAAAACTGATATAAAATTCTTTACATAGCCAACACTATCACTACTCCCCAAAGAATAAGCAATGTATTACCTATGGCATACGTAATGGTATAACCCATAGCCGGCACGGACGAACCTAATGAATCCTGGATTGCTCCGAGAGCTGCTGTAGTGGTACGTGCTCCGGCGCAACATCCGAGGTTGATAGCCGGACGGAACTTGAAGAACTTATCACCGATCCACACACCCAAGAGCAGCGGGATGGTAGTAACCGCAATACCGACAAGGAACATCGAGAAGCCTACTTGCTCTATGCCTGACACAAACGATGGGCCTGCAGTAATACCGATAACGGCGATAAAAGTATTAAGTCCCAAATTATTAAGCACCCATATTGACTGCGACGGTATATTGCCTATAGATGGTCGCTTAGCGCGTAACCAACCACATACCAAACCGGCGATAAGCGCTCCACCGCTTGTGGACAGGCTCACTGGTACCCCACCGATGGTGATGGCTATAGCGCCTATCAGACAGCCAATGGTAAGACCAATACCGAGAAGTACAAAATTGGACGATTGTGAAGGCCTATCTACGTAACCAAGTTTCGGGGCAGCCTCGTTAACCTCCTGGCCAAGACCTATAATGGTGATTGTATCGCCGGCCTGAAGTACAGTCTGCGCCATTACAGGCATGGGGGTATCGGCACGCTTCAATTCCTTAATAGTGATGCCGTACATATATTTCTGGCTACGCAGCTGGTCAACTGTCATCCCGGCGACACCTTTCTTACTGATAAGTATACTCAACTGTTCGGCCGGAAAACTAAGCAATTCCACATCATTAACTTCAGGCCCGATCCAGCTTTCATCTTTAATCATATATTCACGCCGACCTGACAGCACTATCTCATCGCCCTGCCCAACCATAGTCTGCGGTGTGGGGTCAGTCAGTTTACCGTTGATTCTCAATCGTTCCACAAATATACGATAACCCTTATCCTTAAAATGCTGTTCGATAGCCTCCACACTCTGTGGGGTGGCAAATAAATCAGCTGTGACTTTATAAGCACGGAATGCTACCGGACGGAGAGCATCGATATAAGCGGGATCACTGTTAAGAGCACTGTGATTCATCTCGGCTTCGAGCGCCGCAGTATCTTCACGCACTTTCTTCAATCCACCCAACATCCATGGTCCGACAGCTGAAAGCAGATAAGCCGACCCTATGGTACCGAATATATATGTCACGGCGTAGGCCACGGGAATGATATTTATCATCGCTTTACTTTTTTCGGGGTCAAGCCCGAGCGATGAGATGGTATCAGTGCCAACACCAATGGCAGCGGATATTGTTGCCGACCCTGCAAACATACCTACAGCTTCACCAAGATTATAACCCATAAGTTTGGCTGCGACGATAGTCGTTATCAGAACTAATACGCACACCACTAAGGCAAACAGCACCTCTTTAATGCCTGAACCGCGCAACGACCTGAAAAATTGCGGTCCGACACTGAACCCGATGGCAAACAAAAACAAAAGGAAAAATACACTCTTCACCGGACCGGGAATAGGAATATCAAGCTGACCGACCAACACACCTACCAAGAGCACTGAAGTCACGGTTCCGAGCGAAAAAGTCTTATACTTGAACTTCCCAATCCAAAAGCCCAGGCCGATGGTTAGAAATATCGCTATTGACGGATTATCCCGTAAAGTATTAATTAACCAATCCATACAATAAAAATTAGAACATAATTAGAGATAATAAAAGACCAAAATAAAAACCACAACTCACACACGTGAGTTATCATTCAAACGCTCCCCATAGAGAAATTGTTCTTAACCGTAAAAGAATGCGGATATATAATATCAACCAAATTCATTATCTCATGAATAAAACACGCAACCAACATACATCATAATTCGTTATACAGAAAAGAATAATACAATCTAAAAACTCTCCTCTATGAATTTTATAACCGAATCCAACCGAATTTATGCATCTGACCCTACAGGTAAAATATTGGCAGAAGTGACATTCCCGACCAAACACGGCCTATCGACAATAGACCATACTTTTGTGGATAATTCACTGAGAGGACAAGGTGTAGCAGGCGAATTGGTAAGACTTGCCGCCGAAAAAATTTTAGCCGACGGTAACAAAATTATCGCCACATGACCTTACGCCGTGACATGGTTTCAACAGCACCCTGAATATCCGACTGTATCTTCCGGCCGCGCCTCTTGCCACATTACCGCTCAATAGGGTAAACACCAGGAAATAAGTCAAACCATGCTAATTGTAAAACTTACGATTTTAATAAAAAAACGGAAAAATTTTCTTGAAAAAATTATGCAGTAAGTTTACCAAGTTTTCACAAAAAGATTTGGTAAGGTCGCGATGGATTATTACCTTTGTAACTTAAAATCAAAGTACCATATCATAATTTCCATCTTATGAAACAGTTAGACCGTCTGTTAGCTGAAAAGCTTTTGAGAATCAGTGCCATAAAGCTCCAACCCGATCACCCTTTCACTTGGGCTTCAGGCTGGAATTCACCTATTTACACTGACAATAGAAAGACTCTTTCATACCCCGACATTCGCACTTTCATCAAGGTGGAGATGAGTCGTATCATACTTGAAAAATTCGGCACCCCCGATGCAATCGCAGGTGTTGCTACAGGAGCAATAGCAATGGGCGCTCTTGTAGCCGATACTCTCGGACTTCCCTACGTATATGTACGTTCCACACCCAAGGATCATGGTTTGGAAAACCTCATTGAAGGTAGTCTGAAACCGGGACAAAAAGTAGTGGTAATCGAAGACTTGATTTCTACCGGCGGAAGCTCACTGAAAGCAGTAGAAGCAATCAGAGGAGCCGGTTGTGAAGTAGCCGGTATGGCAGCTATCTTTACTTATGATTTCCCAATAGCTATCAAACGCTTCAAAGACAGCAATGTAGATGTAGTTGCTTTATCCAATTACAATGCTATGCTTGAAGCCGCGTTAGAATCAAATTACATCCTTGATGCCGACATCGACACTTTGCGCGAATGGCGTCGCGACCCGGCCAACTGGACAGCTTCCGTGTAAATTCAATCTGCATAAGTTATGTCGAAATACAGCGGTAAACCGGCCACGATACATAGATCAGCTGCCGACTTATTTGATAAATTTGCGGATCTGACAGTACTTGAAGAGCGAATTAAAGAATTGCCGGCAGAAGCTCGTGAGAAATTGCAGAATGTGAATTTCACCACAGATACAATCTCATTTGAAGCACCTGCGGTGGGCGTGATGACTCTGAAAGTCACAGAACGCGTACCGAATAATTTAATAAAATTTGAAGCTCAAAATTCTCCAATACCTTTCGGTATTGACTTCCATATCAAAACCATAAGCGAAGATAAGTCGGAAGTAAGCACCGAATTTAATGTAGATGTACCCTTGATGTTACGCCCGTTGATAGGTAATAAACTGCAGGAAGCAGCAGATAAATTCAGCGAAACGATGGGCACATTCTTTGCTTGAATTCTGCGAAAGAATAATATGAAATCAATAAACCGCATCCTTTGGGGCGTAATGTCAGCGTATATGGTTTCGTTGTCCGGTTGTGAATCAATCGATGATGATCGTATTCCACCGGCTGCCGTAAGCATAACATTCACCACTATAGGCGATTGGAATCTGTACGGAGTTACCGGTGCCGGTGACTATCGCGAATTTATACTCACTGATACGGAGCGGGTACCCGCAGGATATCCCTACAAGGGGCTTGACCGGACTGGCTATGGCGGTGTGCTTCTGGTCTGTGACCCGCTGGGAACACCATTGGCTTATGACCTTTCATGCCCTGTAGAGGCCAAGCCCACCATCCGCATAATCCCAGACGCAGACTCCGACATAGCAGGAGTGGGCATCTGTCCTAAATGCCACAGCAAATATAATCTTTACGGTGCAGGTGCTCCAATGTCGGGCGAAGCCCACTCGAAACATTACGGACTTCGGCGTTACAATGTAAGTATCGGAGGCTCGTTTCCATACGCCATAATCAAAAACTAAGCCACACATTTGCACAATATCAAACAAAATATTAACTTTGCGACGTCAATAAACCCAAAAGTCTACTATATTGACATGTTGCTCGAATGGTGGAATGGTAGACACGAAGGACTTAAAATCCTTTGGCCATAGCGGCTGTGCGGGTTCAAGTCCCGCTTCGAGTACATTCCCCTTCCCCCCCGGCGATGCGCCTCCCGTTCCCACCAATCCCAACGGCGCATCGCCACTTTTTTATCCCGGTCAATTTTTTAAGAACATTCAAAACGATATAGATTATGTGGAAATTTCTTATTATTTGCTTCTTGGCGGCCGTAACCTCATGCACAGGCTCTAAAAACAACACCGATAAATCAGGAGTCGATGATACTGAGAATATGAATGCCTCCGTTGCCGATATTCAAGGACAATGGCTGATTGAAAATATAGTAGAAAACGACTCTTCGTATGTGCGTCCATCTGAAATTGAATCCGGACTAACAGCCTATATTGATTTCAAGAAAGACAATACTTTCGGGATAATGACTAACTGCAATCATCTGGGCGGTCAATACACTCAGTATAATGATTCAATCAGCTTATCTGATATTTTTTCAACAGAGATGGCATGTGATAATATGGAAATCGAAGATATGCTAAAAAATATTTTGCCCATGGTTAATACCATAGACTGCATAAACGACTCTATTACCCGACTTAACACAAATAAAGGCGACTCATATATAGTACTTAAAAAGAACGGTATAACTCTGAAGTAATAAAAAAACCGTGTAAACAGAATCGTATTGCTTATCTTAACGTACTTCCCGGCATATTGCTGATAATATTCAGTTTCACGTTTTTTAAGCAAGCAGAATGACATAGAGGCATCTGATATACAATAAGTTTCAGATATTTCCATAATCTGCATCCTCAACCTCTGCTAAGAAGAACTGAAAATCCCCGAAAAGTATACTGAAGCAGTTACTTTCCGGGGAACGATATTTTATTGTAAAATGAGTATTTAATCTACAAGCATACCGGAAGCTACCGATTGAGCTACATCATCTCCTTTTGTAGCACGGATTATTGCTATTGCAAAGGGTAAAGTTGTACCGGGACCTTCAGAGGTGATAAGGTTTTGTTCCATCACTACGGTATCTTTCACATACTCACCACCGTTGGAATTGATGGCTTCTCCAAGTCCCGGATAACATGTGGCTTTCTTCCCTTTGAGCACACCGAGTGGGGCAAGCACCACTGCCGGTCCTGCACAAATTGAAGCTATGCGTCCATTTTTCTTGTAATGAGCCATAATTTTATTTTTCACCTCGCTGTTGGCAAAGAGATTTTGTGCGCCGGGATCTCCACCGGGAATAATCAGCCAGTCGGCATCTTCGGTATTGACCTCTGAGATTAATGAATCGGCAACAAGGGTCTGCCCTGTCGCACCTTTGACCTGGAGATTATCTGATACCGCAACCACAGTGACCGGCATATTGGCTCTGCGGAGAGCATCAATTGTTGCTGTTGCCTCAACTTCCTCAACACCTGGTGCGAGAAAGATGTATGATGTCTGTGCATTCATAAATATAGTTCCTAAAATAATAGTTAGTACTGAAAAAACACTTCTGAAAATTGATTGTGACATATTGTAAACAAATTTATGGTTTTGCCAACGATGTTGAAGAGCTGCAGAAGTTAACAAAGGCGGTATGTTACACCTTCATAAATGATAACGTGCATATATGAAAAACTACTTATACAAAAAAGAAATCTTTCACACTCTATTATAGAAACATCAATCTGAGCCAAATGTTCAGTTCAGCCTGCCAATGCATATATCCATATCTCAAGCTATTTTTCACGGTAATCAGAAGGATTCAAACCGAGATTATGCTGAACGTACCGACTAAAATATGCCGGTAAGGAAAAGTTAAACATATCTGATATTTCCGCTAACAACAATTCAATAAATAACCACTGCATTTACCGGTTTTTTCTAAAATCATATCATGACAGACTTAACTTATGTGGTATCTTAAAAAACTTTTATAGCACCTATCAGTATTTCAGTATTTTGATGATACAATTCAGAAATTTCTTGACTCTATTCGGATTTAACAAGTTCATAAGATTGCCTTACAAGTTCAAATATTTTATTGTCAGGCATATCCGAGTTAAATTTTATCCCAATCCAA
>CAZZFD010000022.1:0-26330 GCA_964653375.1 uncultured Bacteroides sp. | reverse complement strand
AATCAAAAACCGAACTACACATTACCTATCATAGTAATGTTTTTCCTGTTCGCGATGATTTCTTTCGTGACAGGATTCCAAAATCCGTTTGGCGTAATCCTCAAAGAGCAGCTCGGACTCTCTGCATTGCAATCGCAGCTTGGCAACGCCGCTAACTTCATAGCTTACGCCTTCATGGGCATTCCCGCAGGCATTATCCTCCAGAAAAAAGGCTACAAATTCTCAGCCATCGCCGCCGTATTGGTAGGTCTGGTAGGTGTACTCATCATGTTCCTTTCGAGCACACTCGATGGCAACGACCTAATCTTCGGCGTATATCTGACCGGTGCTTTCATTGCCGGCTTCTCGATGTGTATGCTCAACACCGTTGTTAACCCTATGCTCAACACCCTCGGTGGCGGTGGCAAAAAAGGCAACCAGCTGCTGCAATTCGGTGGTGCCACCAACTCTCTTGCCGCCACTATCTGCCCCGTGCTCGTAGGTTATCTTATGGGTGGTTCGCTCCAGGGTCTGACTCTGGTGAGCGCCCGTCCCGCTCTGTGGGTAGCTATGGGCATCTTCGCTTTGGCTTTCGTGGTACTCATGCTCTCAAAACTCCCCGAGCCTATCCTTGAAGAACTCTCCAAAGCTCCCAAACAGCAGAAAAAACCCTCATTGGCAGGCGCATTCAAATTCCGTCACTATGTAGGCGGTGTCATCGCCATCTTCCTCTATGTAGGTATCGAAGTAGGTATCCCCAGCATCGCCAACCTCTATATGACCAACGACCTGGGCATGAATACAGCCATAGCCGGTTCACTCGTAGGTGCTTACTGGTTCCTGATGCTCTGCGGCCGTCTGTTAGGCGGTGCCCTCGGCAATGTACTCTCACCTAAAGCAATGCTCGTGATCGTATCGTCGGTAGCACTCGTACTTCTTCTGGGAGCCATCTTCCTCAGCCCCGAAATCACCATCACAGTGCCCTTCATCGATGTAGTCGCTCCCATCAACATCTTCATGCTTATCCTCTGCGGTCTCTGCACCTCTGTAATGTGGGGCGGCATCTTCAACCTCGCCGTTGAAGGTCTGGGTAAATTCACCGCCGTGGCATCAGGCTTCTTCATGGTAATGGTATGTGGCGGCGGTATCCTCCCGCTTATCCAAGGTGCCGTAGCCGACGTGTCCGACTACATCACAAGCTACTGGGTGCTCTTCATCGCCACAGCTTATCTGCTCTACTACGCTCTGATTGGTTCCCGCGTAAGCAAACGCGATGCCTCGGCCGAAATCATCGCCAAAGAAATCAAAGAAGGTGTGATGGAAGACTAATCCTCCGATTTTAACCCCTATCAATATGTAGATGCCGTGTAAAAATCACTACACGGCATCTTTTTTTACATTATCTTTTGTAATACTCCCCCCCTTTAAGTACTTTTGCAGAAGATTTACGCCGACAATGGCGACATAACCAACCTAACTTTAGTCATGGACAAAAAACTTATGGACTCGGCAGCCGACAATATCAGAGTGCTTGCCGCTTCAATGGTAGAAAAAGCCAAATCCGGTCACCCCGGTGGCGCAATGGGTGGAGCCGATTTCATCAATGTGCTTTACTCGCAATTTCTCATCACTGATCCCGACAATCCTACATGGATAGCCCGCGACCGTTTCTTCCTTGACCCAGGACATATGTCGCCGATGCTCTACAGCGTGCTCGCCCTCTGCGGATACTACACCCTCGATGAGCTGCAGCAATTCCGCCAGTGGGGCAGCGTCACCCCCGGACACCCCGAGCTTGACCCGCAACGCGGAGTGGAAAACACCTCCGGACCACTCGGTCAAGGACACACCATGGCTGTAGGCGCAGCCATTGCCGAGCGCTTCTTTGCAGCCCGCTTCGGCGAAACCTGGGCTCACAAAACCTACGCCTTCATCTCCGACGGTGGCATTCAGGAAGAAATTTCACAAGGTGCCGGACGTATAGCCGGATTCCTGGGGCTGTCCAACCTCATCATGTTCTACGACAGCAACCGCGTACAGCTCTCCACCGACGTCGACGCCGTGGACACCGAGGACTATGCAGCCAAATATCGCGCATGGCACTGGAACGTACTTGAAGTTGACGGCACCGACCCCGTGGCCATGGCTGAAGCCATCGCCACAGCCCAAGCCGAAACCTCACGCCCCACACTCATCATAGGCAACACAGTGATGGGTCGTGGCGTAGTCACCGCCACAGGTGAAAACTTTGAAGGCAAATGCTCCACACACGGTCAGCCATTGAGCAAATCCGGAGCCGACTATCCGGCCACCGTACGCAATCTCGGCGGTGACCCCGAAAATCCATGGGTGATACGTCAGGAAGTAGAGCAACTTTATGCCGAACGCCGCGCCGCCCTGCGCAAAATAGTGGCCGAACGCCATGCTGCCGAAAAAGCCTGGACAGAAGCCAATCCTGAAGCCGCTGCCACCCTGCAGAGCTTCATCGACGGACGCATACCCGCCATCGACTATTCAGCTATAGTGCATAAAGCCAATGTAGCCACCCGCACAGCCTCGGCCGATGTACTCGCCGTACTCTCCGAAAAAGTAAAAAACATGATTGTGTCAAGTGCCGACCTGGCCAATTCAGATAAAACCGACGCCTTCCTTCGCCACACCCATGCTCTCACCCACGGCGACTTCTCCGGAGCTTTCCTGCACGCCGGCGTAAGCGAACTGACCATGGCCTCGATACTCAACGGCATTGTTCTTCACGGCGGCATGATTGCTGCCTGCGGCACATTCTTCGTGTTCAGCGACTATATGAAACCGGCTATACGCATGGCCGCCCTCATGGAACTCCCCGTGAAATATGTGTGGACTCACGATGCATTCCGCGTAGGCGAAGACGGACCTACCCATGAACCGGTAGAACAAGAAGCCCAGATACGATTGATGGAACAACTCCACAACTTGTCGGGCCGTCGCTCGATGCTCGTTATCCGCCCGGCCGACAGCGCCGAAGCCACCATAGCCTGGGAAATGGCTATGGAAAACACCCATACACCTACCGGACTGATTTTCACACGTCAGGACGTGATAGATCTGCCATCGACTTCCGGGTCACGCTACACCGATGCCCAGGGCACACGTCGTGGCGGATATGTGGTGATGGACGCGCCCGATGCACGCATCACACTCATTGCCAACGGCTCGGAAGTATCGTTGCTCTGTCAGGTCGCTGTGCTTTTACAAGCCGAAGGCATCCCGGCACGCGTAGTGTCAGTACCCTCTCTCGGATTGTTTGAAGACCAGAGCCGCGAATATCGTGAAAGCGTAATCCCGTCGTCGCTCCCATCTTTCGGTCTCACAGCCGGACTTCCCTCCACTTTGGCTTCCGTAATGTCACCCGTCCACACCATCTACGGTCTTGACCGCTTCGGAGCATCAGCTCCCTACAAAGTGCTCGATGAAAAATTCGGCTTTACCGCTCAAAATATTCTCTCCCGCGTCAAACAATTCTTAGGCTAACGCCACTCCTCGGATTATAAGGTTTATTTGTAAAAATATCGCCAAGAATATACACTCTCATATCATGTTAGACGAAACAAAAGTCATCAATCTCGAAAAAGTAGTGGTGCGGTTCACAGGCGACTCCGGCGACGGAATGCAGCTTGTGGGCAATATCTTCACCAACGTATCGGCAGGCATGGGCTGTGAAGTTTCCACATTCCCCGACTACCCCGCCGAAATCCGTGCCCCGCAAGGTTCATTAGGCGGAGTATCAGGTTTTCAGGTAAGTGTAGGCACTGACGTCCACACACCGGGTGACAAATGCGATGTACTCGTAGCTATGAACCCCGCTGCCTTGAAACAAAATTACAAACATCTCAAACGTGGCGGCATCATAATCGTAGACATCGATTCATTCAAAGATACTGACCTCAAAAAAGCCCTGTTCACCACCGATGATGCCATTGCTGAATTAGGCATCACGGCTCAAGTGCTTGAAGTGCCCGTCACCTCTCTCACAAAAGCGGCGCTTGCCGATTCGGGCCTTGACAACAAAAGCATAGTGAAATGCCGCAACTTCTTTGCGCTCGGCCTTATCTGCTGGCTCTTCGACAGACCTGTAGAAAATGTGGAACGTTTCATTGCCAAGAAATTTGCCAAGAAACCGGCTGTAGGTGAAGCCAACAAAAAAGTATTTGAAGCCGGCTACAACTATGGCCACAACATACACGCATCGGTATCTACATACCGCATAGAATCGCACCAGGCTTGCCCGGGCATCTACACCGACATCAACGGCAACACAGCCACAGCATGGGGCCTGATCATGGCCTCGGAAAAAAGCGGGCGCCCCCTGTTCTTAGGCAGTTACCCGATAACACCTGCCACCGACATTCTGCATGAGCTTGCCAAACGCAAAGATCTGGGAGTAAAAGCGCTACAGATGGAAGATGAAATAGCCGGAGTATGCTCTGCAATCGGCGCTTCCTATGCCGGTCATCTTGCCGTCACTTCCACTTCCGGTCCGGGTCTGGCTCTTAAAAGCGAAGGCATCGGTCTGGCCGTGATTGCCGAACTGCCGTTGGTAGTCATCGATGTTCAGCGTGGCGGTCCCTCAACAGGCCTGCCCACCAAGACCGAACAAACCGACCTGATGCAAGCCCTCTACGGACGCAACGGTGAATCTCCTGTAGCGGTAGTGGCCCCGACATCGCCAACCGATTGCTTTACAATGGCGTTTGAAGCCTCACGCATAGCCATCGAACATATGACACCGGTGATTCTTCTCACCGATGCGTTTATCGGCAATGGCTCAAGCGCCTGGCGTATACCTGACGCAGATGAATACCCCGAAATAAAGACTCCATACGTCCCTGCCGACAAGATAGCCGAACGCTCATGGCGACCCTATGACCGGCGCGACAATCTCGCCCGCTATTGGGCAATACCCGGAACCGAAGGCACACAGCACCGTCTGGGTGGTCTGGAAAAAGACTTCGCCACCGGAGCCATATCCACTGACCCTGTCAACCATGAAAAAATGGTACAGACCCGTCGCGAAAAGATAGCGCGCATAGCCTTCGACATTCCCCGGCTTGAAGTCATTGGCGACGACGATGCCGAGATACTTCTCTGTGGCTGGGGCGGCACTTACGGACATCTGCGCACTGCCGCGGCTGAACTTTGCGCTCAAGGCCGAAAAATAGCCTTCACCCAGTTCCGCTATATCAACCCGCTTCCCGCCAACACCGGTGAAGTCCTCTCGCGATACAAACGCATCATCGTTGCCGAGCTCAACACCGGTATGTTTGCCGACTATCTCCAGAGCCGCTACCCCGATGCAAAAATCAGTCGCATCAACAAGATTCAAGGACAGCCTTTCTTGGTTGAAGAAGTTGTCAATGCCGTTAACCAAATCATAGACTCACACTAATGGACTCCACTTCATATACACCTGCCGATTTCAAAAGTGACCAGCCCGTGCGCTGGTGTCCCGGCTGCGGTGACCATGCCATACTCAATTCGCTCCACAAAGCCATGGCTCAGTTAGGCATACCACCTCACCGCACCGCCGTTATTTCCGGCATCGGTTGCTCATCACGTCTGCCTTACTACATGAACACCTACGGCTTCCACACCATTCACGGCCGCGCAGCTGCCATAGCCACAGGGTTCAAAGTTGCCAATCCTGAAATGTCGGTATGGCAAGTTTCTGGCGACGGCGACGGGCTCGCCATCGGCGGCAACCATTTCATTCATGCCGTGCGCCGCAATATCGACATCAACATTCTCCTGTTCAATAATAAAATCTACGGTCTGACAAAAGGCCAGTACTCTCCCACCTCCGAGCGCGGATTCGTATCCAAATCCTCACCTTACGGCACCACTGAAGACCCCTTCATTCCTGCCGAACTGGTATTTGGCGCCCGTGGCAACTTCTTTGCCCGCACCATCGACGTAGAGTTACAGATATCACAGGAAGTAATGACTGCTGCCGCTCAACACCACGGCACCTCAGTGGTTGAAATCCTGCAAAACTGCGTGATATTCAACAATGGAATCCACTCACGCATCACCGACCGCGAATATCGCGCCGACCGCACTATCCATCTACGCCACGGCGAAAAAATGCTATTCGGTAAAGATATGAACCGTGGCCTGGTGCGCGACGGCTTCCTCGTAAAGGCGGTCACGCTTGACCAAGACGGGTATACCATCGATGACGTCCTTGTCCACGATGCACATACCCCCTCCAACTTCCTCCACCAGCAACTGGCCATGATGGACGGCAACGAACTGCCACTGGCTCTCGGTGTGATTCGTGATGTCGACGCCATCACATATAATGATGACGTACATCGTCAGATTCACGACGTACAATCAGCCAAAGGCTTCAGTTCGCTGCGCGAAATGATTCTCGCCGGTGACACCTGGGAAGTAAAGTAATCAAGGAATTTACAGCCATACGGCAATAATATGTAATTTTTTTAGTTATATATACAGCCGTATGGCTTTTTTACCTTATCTTCTCACACACATGAACCACCTAATCAAGGCAATATTAACTGTAGCGATAACTGTCGGCATCTCATCACAGGTCTTCGCTGATGAAAAAAACGATGACTTTAACCCGCTGCAGACGGGTGTCAACTCTCTCAACATCGCCCCTGATGCGCGAGGAGCATCACTCGGCGACCAGGGTGCAGCCACCGATCCTGATGCCAACTCTCAATATTGGAATCCTTCGAAATATGCCTTTGCTTATTCACAAGGAGCCGTTGCCCTCAACTACACACCTTGGTTGCGTAAATTGGTCAACGACATTTTTCTTGCCGACCTTTCCGGATATTGGAAAATAGGGCGCAACGACAATCAGGCCCTGTCCGCCTCCCTGCGCTATTTCTCGCTCGGTGAAGTGACCACCCAATACCCCGGCAGTTCACAAGCAGCTCAGACACTTAACCCCTATGAAATGTCGTTTGACATAGGATATTCGCGTAAACTATCGGAAAAATTCTCTATGGGCGTTGTTTTCCGCTATATATACTCTGACCTCGGCTTCTCAAGCTACGAATCATCAGGCGAGACCACCGGAGCTTCCGCTTTTTCAGCCGATATATCAGGATATTATACCACCTACCCGATGATAGGCCGCAACGAATGCCAGTTCTCCTTAGGCTGGAATCTTTCCAACATAGGTAGTAAAATCTCATATAATAACGGTGAAGACCCCGCATTCCTCCCCACCACGCTACGTCTGGGCGGTATGTTCATGTTCCCCCTCGCCGACTATCACAATCTAGCTCTATCGCTCGAAATGAGCAAGATGCTTGTGCCGGCCCGCCCACGCGAAAAAGACTATATCACGGCTCCCGCCAACACTCCCGAAAACCTTCAGCAGCAGAAAGAATTTGATCAGGCCCTTGAAGATTGGGAAAATACATCTTCGATTTCAGGCATCTTCAAATCATTCTCCGATGCCCCCGGCGGGTTCAAGGAAGAACTTCGCGAAATCATGTGGTCATTCGGTGCCGAATATAACTACAATCAGCAATTCTTTCTCCGTGCCGGTTATTTCTACGAAAACGAGTTGAAAGGTAACCGCCAGTATTTCAGCGTAGGAGCCGGCTTCGCCCTCAACGTCCTGCGCCTTGATGCCGCCTATATGCTCGCCACTGCGCAGACCTCGCCGCTCGACCAGACACTTCGATTTACCCTCACATTTGACATGGACGGCATCCGCGAACTCTTTGGCCGTCGCTAAAACACACTTATCATGATACGTATCGGCACCGGTTTCGACGTCCACGCTTTTGCCCCCGACCGTCGGCTTTGGCTCTGCGGTGTCAATATACCGCATTCACTCGGACTGGCCGGCCACAGCGACGCCGACGTAGCTATCCATGCTCTTTGCGATGCACTCCTCGGTGCCGCAGCATTAGGCGATATTGGCCATCACTTCCCCGACACTGATCCACAATATAAAGGCATCGACTCCCGTAGACTCTTGCGCCACGTGGTGCAGCTGCTTTCAGCCAATGACTATACAATTAACAATATAGATATCACTATCATAGCCCAGCAGCCTAAACTTGCGCCCCATATCCCGCAAATGCGTCTAAATATGGCAGCCGACCTCTGCATCGACATCGATTGCGTATCCGTCAAAGCCACCACCACCGAACATCTTGGATTCACAGGCCGTAGCGAAGGAATTGCCGCACAAGCAGCCGTCCTGATTCAAAACCGGGTATAATAAACATCACACCACTTCATGACGTAGAATATAGCCGTTGCGCTGACGCTCAAAATCCTGAGGCGCAGCACGCAATGCCTCCGTATCTTTCAGCGGATCATACGATGAAGCTATACTTTCCACCGTCACCTTATCGGCAGCTCCTGGAGCTACCTTCTCCGGCATAACAGGTTCGGGCCAACCGAAGAAATCACATACTTGCTTGACGGCCATAGCAGTAGCCCTGATTTTCCCTTCCCGCGAATAACCCGCTATATGCGGAGTGGCCACAAAAGCATTATCCAGCAGTTCATAATCGATATTCGGCTCATTTTCCCAACAATCGATTATCATACCACTTACCGCATCACGTCTATAAGCATCAAGCAAAGCCTTCGTATCCGTCACTGCCCCGCGGGCCGAATTTATAATTATTGGCCTGCATTGCAACTTCGATAAAAAATCACTTCCGCACAAATAATGTGTTGCGTCCGCACCACTGCGTGTATAAGGCACATGGAACGTTATCACATCAGCTTGTGCCGCTATATCGTCAAGAGCCACAAAGCCTCCATCTCCCTCATTTCTTGCCCGAGGAGGATCACAGCAAAGCACTTTCATACCCAACTGTCGGGCCCAGTCCGCTACGATACTACCCACATGACCCACTCCCACCACGCCTAACGTGATGCCCGACAAATCCGCCCCCTTGGCAGCAATTATCGATGCAAGCACATATTGCGCTACAGCCGGTGCATTACACCCCGGTGCATTCGTTACCTTTATTCCGGCCTGTCGGCAATAGACTGTATCTACATGGTCAAGCCCGATGGTGGCCGAAGCAATAATCTTGCAACGTGACCCTTCGAGCAACCCCCTGTCACACCGTGTACGCGTACGCGTAATCAACGCATCTGCATCAGCCATTGCCGATTCATCTATCTCTTCCGGTGCAAGATAACGCACCCGCGCATACGCCTCAAGCAATCCCTTTGCGAACGGAATATTTTTTTCGATAATTACAACAGGTTCCATAAGCGCCAGATATATAATCCTACATATGCCAAAACCAACAATATCACCCCTATATATGCACGCCGCTCCGCAAACAGATGAAAATATAATCCCACCTGTATGCCACAGAAGCAATTTAGAAGCACCGTATATACCTCCACATGGCCGAAATCAAGCACCACACCCAAGACTGTAGCAATAGTAAGCAATGCCAGCACCCCATTGAATGCGCGTGTCTTGGCGTTTGAGCCATAAATGCGTATCATATTGATTACCATAGCGATAAAAGTCACAAAGATAGTCAAGGTAGTAGCCGCCGACACCTGATACTCCGAAAGCGAATTTACATCATCGAGCAGTTCAAACACACTATCCAACTGCGGCCATGAAAAGTCGGGAAACGACACTATAGAAAAGCCCCACATTATCCAGGGCGCTGTGACCATACCCATCAGCGCTGCAAGTAAAGCTCTGCCGGTCATACATCTCATCTGCACGCATACCACCAGTAAAAACGGGATATAAAGAGAAAACGACCATTGCCATACAGCGCCCAATCCGAGGAGCAAAAAGGCTGTATAAATGGTGCGCGTATTGCGAGGAGTCTGGTAAGAAGCATACATCATGGTCACCACAGCCAATATTGTCAGACACAGTGTCAATGCCTCCATTGTATAATACAGACTCACCTCCGTTGCCGCCGTGGCAAGCACAAATATCGCCGCAAAAAGCACCGACGGCGAATGTATTATAATAAAATCCTTATTTATCAGCACCATAGCCGTCACGCCAATTGCCAGCAGCAACGCATTAACTGTCACTTGCAATCGAAAATCGGCAATCGGCAACCACACAAGCGAATCAAATATTCCCTGTGCCAATACAGGCTCCCCCACCGACGGCGAAAGCCACATTGCGTAGACGGCTGCTACAAACGCAATCACCACAGCCATACCGGTAATGGCACGGCTCTGAAGCGACCGGGTGATTTTATGTTCGTATGCCCTCATTCTGTGGCGTGCCGATTATTATTTATTCCGCTCAAGTTTCAGCAAATCTGCTCCGATATCTTTGCGCGAATAAGCACCTTCAAAACTGATTTTTGCAAGCGTGGCATAACTTTTAGCTAACGCTTCGGCCACACTGCCGCCAAGCGAACTTGCCGTAAGGACTCGGCCTCCCGATGTCACCAGCGTACCATCTTCCATAAGTTTAGTTCCGGCATGAAACACCACGCTGTCTGTCACACTGTCAAGTCCGCTGATTACCTTACCTTTGGCATAAGTCTCCGGATAACCGCCGCTGACCATCATCACGGTCACAGCAGCATCAGGATTCTCCTTAAGCTCCATATCGCCCAAGTTTCCCTCCGCAGCGGTCCGCATAAGCGCCACGAGATCACTATCAATACGCAGCATCACAGCCTCGGTCTCCGGGTCACCCATACGCACATTGTATTCGATCACCATCGGCTCCCCTCCCACGTTGATTAAGCCCAGGAATATGAACCCGCGATACACTATTCCTTCAGCTTTCAATCCATTGATTGTAGGCTCAATGATGCGTGTACGCACCTTTTCCATAAACTCCTTGTCGGCAAACACCACAGGGCTGACAGCTCCCATTCCTCCGGTATTCAGACCCGTATCCCCTTCTCCGATACGCTTATAATCTTTTGCCACAGGCAATACACGGTAACCACCGTTACCATCTGTCAGCACGAATACCGAGCATTCGATACCCGAAAGAAACTCTTCTATCACCACCGTTGCCGACGACTTGCCGAACATTCCGCCCAACATCTCGCGCAATGATTGTTGAGCTTCCGCCAAATCATTGATTATCAACACTCCTTTCCCTGCTGCGAGACCATCGGCCTTCAATACGTAAGGAGGGGTGAGAGTAGCAAGGAATTCACAACCCTCATCCACGGTATCTGCCGTAAAGCTCTGATAACGTGCAGTAGGAATATTATGACGCTTCATGAACATCTTCGCAAAATCTTTACTTCCCTCAAGACGCGCACCCGATTTCGACGGTCCTACAACCAATAGCTGCGGCATCCGCTGCTGGAAATAATCATAGATTCCGGCCACGAGCGGGTCCTCGTTGCCTACAACTATCATACTGACATCATTACTTTTGACAAACTCTTCGATAGCCTGAAAATCTGTCGGAGCCATAGCCACATTCTCGCCATAACTATGGGTGCCGCCATTACCCGGAGCTATATAAAGTTTGTCCACAAGCGCGCTTTGGCGCATTTTCCAAGCTAATGCCGACTCGCGACCTCCCGAGCCAATCAGTAATAGATTCATCGCTGTATGATTATTTTGAGTTATTAATGTTGTTTCTGATTTTTTACAAAATTACTGCTTTTTCACACTCCGAGCAAATCACGTGCTATGTCTAAAGCCGCACATATCTCATCGGGCGCGACTACATTATCAAGCTCCACCTCTCCAGGAGCCTTAAGCAGCGTAAAATTTATATTCCGGGCATCTGTATTTTTCTTATCATGGCGCATCAATTCTATTAATACCGGGTAGTCACCACAGCTGAATTTCGGAGCCGGGAAATACTCCCTGACATAACATGATACTCGATTAAGCCACTTCGTTTCAAGTCCCAGACGAATATGGGACAGAACCATATCCACTACCAAACCCCACGCCACGGCCACACCGTGAGGCGGCACCTCCTTACCTTCATGCATAGCCCACGACTCTACGGCATGAGCCACCGTATGTCCCAGATTTAGAGCCTTGCGCAAACCGGCTTCATAAGGGTCCTGGCTGACCACCTTGCGTTTGACCTCCACACTATCGGAAAGTATGGCTTGCAGCCACTTCATATCTCCACTGCTTATATCATAATCAAGCACTTGCCGCAAAACTTCCGATGAGGATATCAAACCGTGTTTTATCACTTCACCATATCCCGAAAGCAGCTCCGATTGTGGCAGAGTGGAAAAATAATGAGTGGAAATAACCACCGCATCAGCCTCACGGAATACACCTAACTCATTTTTCAATCCTCGGAAATTAATACCGGTCTTTCCGCCCACTGCAGCATCTACCGCACCCAGAAGAGTGGTAGGCATATTTATAAATCGAACTCCACGCTTAAAAGTCGCAGCAGCAAATCCACCTAAATCCGTCACTACCCCTCCTCCCACATTCACCACAAGACTGAGCCGGGTCAAAGCATTCTGCTCCATCGCCTCCCATACCGATGTCAGTGTAGCGAGATTCTTGTTTTCATCGCCTGCCGCAATCTCTATCACAGGTACCTCTGCCATCAATTTCGACTCATTGCGTAACCGGTTCACCACACAATCAGCCGTATTGCTGTCTGTCACCATACATATCCCTTTAGGGCTAAACTCCTCCACAAGCCTATCAAGAGCCTGAGCAGGATTATCGGTAAAAATCACTTGTTGTGCCATCGGTTCAGAGAGTATCTATACTGTTGAATATCCTTATCAATTGAGGCAATTTATCGGCAAATTCCGGCATCGAATCAAACGTTATATCCGCTCCTGACGCAAGCAATTCTTCTGCCTTCAATGGCCCGGTAGTCACTCCTACCGTAAAAATACCGGCTGAATGACCCGACTCCACTCCAAGTGGTGCATTCTCCACCACCATGGCTTGACACGCCTCCGCACCAACCATAACCAACGCTTTCAGATACGGCTCGGCTGAGGGTTTTCCTACTTTTACATCACGTGATGTCACACGTAACTTTTCTATAAATCCTCCGGGAAAATCTGTATCCAGACGGTCAAGCAAAGAACTTTGACCCGAACCGGTGACCAATACACGTGTCACCCCCGACTGCTCAAAGACACGAATCATCTGCTGCGCACCGGGCATTACCGCCACCGGAGCCATAGCGCTGAACAACTCTTTTTTGCGTTCATACAAATCATGCTGCTCAGCTTCTGTAGCATCACGTCCTTTAGCTTTACGAAAAATCAGATTAATGGTCGATGCTCCGGTGCGCCCTTCATATCTGAAAAATTCTTCCATAGGAAGATCTATACCGAGTTCGGCCGTCATCCGACGCCATGCAGCAGCATGATATGGCATCGAATCATAAAGTGTGCCGTCCATATCTATCAAAGCGGCACGCAGATTCAACTTATCTCGAGTCCGCTCCGACTTATATCGCTTTACTGCATCAATCAGCCGTCTGTTTTCTATTTCTTCTTTCACGATTTCTTCTTTTTCGATTTTTTATCATTAGGCCCCGCCACTACAGTACTGTCCGGCTGTGGCAACTCTATTAATCCGCGCTCTATCAGCACCAAAGAATCCTGATGAGTAAATGTATCCACCACCGTTTCGTCCACCGAATCTCTCTTTCGGTCTATTCGCTGGAGTTTGAGGCCTTTGGTGCCGGCCGACCTGAACCCTTTGCGGAATGCCGTCCGTATCTCATTTATCAGATTCACCCTCACCGTATCGGCAATATGGCGCGACTGAACCACCGATTTTTCATTCACTTTTGCTCCACCCAGACGAATTTTCATCTTTTCCGGTGTTCCCTTGATATTTATACCAAACTTAAACGGAATAGGTGATTTTAGCACCGATACATGATAATCCAGATTAAATGCCGCATCATTACTGCCCATCACACCGAGTTTATATCGGTCTATATCGAAAACAAACGGATACACATCTACTACTCCGTCATGAACAGCAAGCTCCACATCCATACGGTCCACCATATTGCGTTTCTTATTCTTGAACAACAACCATTTCGACAATTTCTTGAACGTATCGTTATCAAGCAACACGAGACTGTCGCCCGAAAACTTCAACACCATATTGGTGGAGGTCAGATCAAGATTCATCATCGAATCAATCCTTGCTGTAAGCGCACCATTGACATCGACTATACCTTCCATATAGTTAAGCATCGGAAGCACAGAATCGACCGACGGAACTATATGCTTCACTTCTTTGAGATTAAATCTCTTTATAGTCAATCCCGTGGCAAAACTTATATCCTGACGAGTAGGAGCCGTATACAGGGCTGTTACCCCAAACGAACCCTCGCCATTGCTCGCACGAAATTCCCGCATATTGACTGCACCGTCGTAGACCGACACCGTGCCGCGAAAATCCCTGAGCCACAAATCATTGTAATGAACATTCTTGCCCTGTATCTGCAGATTCGCATTCAGATTGGTAGGAACCAAGAGCGGTGGTATCTGTGCCGTATCGTTTTTCGCCACATCTAAATCCGCCATAAACTGATCTTCAGCTTCTATATCAAGCGCCGAAAAATCATCATCATTTCTACCCGGCGACTTATACACCATACCGCGCATGGCTGCCGCGGCTATATCATTAAGATCTATCGTATCCGACAATATATTGATGTCTACTTCAAGTGGCGTACCTCTGCGAGAAGTCAAAGCCCGATATATGTTGCGTACAGCTCCATTGACAGTAAAGTCTGTATTGCCCGTGCGAATCTTGGTATCACGGATTATAACACTATCTGTAGAGAAATCCAAATCAAGGCCACTGATTGTATTGCGCACGGGAAAATATGGCGACAACAGACGCACCCTGCGCGCCTTCACATCGCCCGATGCCTGCCAACGACGTAACATGGCTTTTACCGTCTGGCTCTCCACATACGAAATCTTCTCCCGCCCGTCATTTATATTTCTGCGGTTGCGACGAAGCTCTGCACGGGCCATTGTCTTCAACGAATCAGCATCCAGCTCGGGATAAACCAAAGCTATTGAATCAGTTATGGCCTGCAATCGGGCTGAGGAGTGTTCCCGCGAACGCGGATAAAAAGTCAAATCGACGTGACCGCCGCTTAACGAAGCGCGATTGACACCATCGGCAAATCCTATACGACGGGCCTCTATATTCAAATTCACCTGCGGTGCCCTGTTATCGCCCTTATATCTAAGCACATTACCTTTAATTTCTGTCTCTCTGAAATTTAGTTTCACCGAATCAACCTCTGAGAAAAAGCGCACACGCTCCGCCGATATCTTTCCTCCTATGGGATTGATTATAGATGTATCGGAAGACGTCGATATATTCTTTGTTCCCAATCCGGCCTTAAGACTCTTTCCCTCCAGACGTATGCCATCGCCATAAAACGACACGGTATCTACATTTAACGACATAGTCAACAGCGAGTCCACATCATATTCTTTAATCTTAAAACTTGATGAGGTCCCCAGATGCAGAGCTGCATTATTGACATAAGCTACCATACTGCTATCGCGCATCGACATACTGAACCCGTCAAGATTAAGATTTCCATCAATCTTCACTTTATGAAAGCGAGTACGATTCATATCCGACAACCGGAAATTCATTCCCACATCGCCTTTGACGATTCCTTCTATTGTTAACGGCAGTCTATCAAGCAAATTACGTGGCAAACGCTGCATGGCCAAATCGCCATGAAACTCACCTATTATCTGAGGATTACTGATAGGCCTATACACTTTCCCGTTAATCATAAAATCGATAGCCGGACCTTGCATAGCCAATTTTTTCAACTCTATCACCGAACGGTCAAGATTAGCTCCGTTTATTTTAGCCACTACATCAAGCCACATTTTAGGCAACTTAATCTTATCGAGTGAAAAATGAGTACTATGGGCATCTACAGCTACTTCAAATTCAGGCAACACTCCATTCAACGGCATAAATGATTGTTGAGTCGTGACACCGATATTGACCGAAAGGTCAGTCCTCAAATCACTCAACGCACCATCAAGATATGGAGCCACCATATTGACAAACAACTGTACGTCCAGATTCCGCAAATGCGCATCAAGATACTCCACCAAAAGATTTTCAGCAAAATCCACAGCTGTAGAAAGATGCAAATCTACGGCTCCGGCCACTATATTCAGATCTTCTATACACACACGTGAAGCACGCTGCTGATTCCATTGTACTTTACCGTTGAGCCGTATAGTCTGTCTGTCAAGCATCGCTGCAAGCAATCCTCCTTGCACATTTCCCGCCAGGCTCAAAGTATATTCCGGAGCATCAACACCTTTTAGCGAAGTCGATGCTATGGTAAGAGTGGCATCTATACTATCGTTGAGCGAACGATACCGCACAGGCATATCTCCCTCTATCACAAAACGGTCGATGGTAATCTGCGGTAACGCGGTATCCTCTTTATCATTATCGCTCTGAGGCACAATCTCAAAATTAGCCATATCACCGGCCACCACGAGATTAATCTTAGGTCGCGTGAGCTTCACATCATGCAGACACACCTCTCCTCCAATAAGTTTGAGCGGATTAATACCCCCGTTGAGCCGTTCAAGAATGAGCAGCGAATCAGCTCCCGCCGGAAGTTTGGCTTTAATTTCGGCATCGGCATCGGCAAAACGTCTGCTCACTATGCTAAGCGTATCCACACGCACTTCAAGCCGGGGAAAAGTTGACCAGAAAGTCAGCTCCACACGCGAGGCCCTCACCTCAGCCATTAACTCTTGCGAAGCTATACGATTGACCAGCGGAGTCAGCCGTTCAGGCGTGAGATACCACAATGCCACAGTCAGAACCACCAAGAGCAATCCCAGTATCGACAACGCAGTTATTCCTATCCATTTCAATACTCTGCGCCATAACGGCTTTCTATGTTTAACTGCTGTTGATTCGCTTTCTTCCATTTTTAACCTTTTGGCTTTAATTATTTATTTTCGTAGTCGGCACAAACCGTGATATGAAAACATGGTTGATGACGCTCATGCTTCACCAGACACTTCCCTTCGCTGCGCATTGCCGCCAAAACTTCGGCTAATATAGCCTTAAGGTCTATGACCGAACGAGGCATCGTATCATTATAAGCGGCAAAACGAGCATAGCTTATGTCAACCGTAGTACCGAGCTGATGCACTGATGAATCTATGGAATTCCGATTGACACGTCGCAGTTTCTTGACAGACTGAGGCGTACGCAGCACACTCGTCACTTTTATACTGTAGGCGCCTCCTCCGCGACTTTGCAAAGTATCATGAAAGCGGCGACCGATCTCTCTTACCATAGCCTCACCCTCGGGAACCATAAAAGGCTCGGAATAGCGCATAGGCTCCACATAATAATCGGCACATGACACGAGCTTTACAAGCCGGCGGCCGGGCTGCCAGCAATCTCTCGTCGAAGCTATAGGCCGTATCCCGATTTTTTCAGCTTCAGCCCAATGCAAATAATTGCTGTCATTAAACATACGTCCGTATGTGTCACCGCGCCAACAGTTGCGCAAGGCTATTGTCGGTTCAGGCATCTCGGCAAGCGGATTATCCCACTCTGCCGATTCTTCAGACACTGCAAGCAGCCTCACATCATGGTCAACCCCACACGAGCAGCACGCAAAAACCAATGTCATGGCCCATAACCACGACTCAAATCGGGGAATTTTATGTAATATCGCTCCTATCAAAATAAATTAACACGTAAAGGTAACAACTTATTTTCATAATTGATGCGAATAAACTACTTTTGCAGAGTAGTTCATCGAAATATTTACTTTTTCATAAAGATATGACTCATCAGTTTGAAATGGTGGCTAAGACATTCCAGGGATTGGAAGAAGTTCTTGCCGAAGAACTCCGCGCCTTAGGAGCGCTGAATGTCGAACCCGGTCGTCGCATGGTATCATTCGAGGGCGACCTCGCATTGCTCTACAAAGCCAATATGTGTTGCCGTTCAGCTCTGCGTATTCTCAAGCCTATATATAGATTCGTAGCAAAAGACCCCGACGAACTTTATGAGAAAGCCAAAGAATTTGACTGGACCAAAATACTTTCACTCGACAAGACCTTCTGCATCGACACTGTCTCCAACTCCGATGAGTTTACTCACTCACGCTATGTGACCTACCGCGTGAAAGACGCCATTGTCGACTTCTTCCGCGACCGGCTTGGTCCCGATGCCCGTCCAAAAGTAAGGGTACAGAATGCCGATATCATGCTTAATGTCCATATCGCAGGCGAACGTATCACCATTTCACTTGACTCCTCCGGTGAATCACTCCATAAACGCGGATATCGCGTGGCACAGACCGAGGCTCCTATCAACGAAGTTCTTGCAGCCGGTATTATCCTGAAATCAGGTTGGCGTGGTGACGCTCCGTTTGTCGACCCCATGTGTGGTAGCGGCACATTCCTGATTGAGGCGGCCATGATTGCAGCCGGCATAAATCCCGGTGTATACCGCCGCCATTTCGCCTTTGAATCTTGGCCAGATTTCGATGAAGATCTCTTCGACACCATTTACAACGATGACTCAGCCGAGCGCCCTGTAAATCAACCCATTCTCGGTGCCGACATTTCACCTAAAGCGATTGCTATCGCCACCGAGAATATTAAAAACGCCGGTTTGAGTAAATATATTTCTTTGGAAATTAAACCTCTGTCGAAGTGGAGTGAAGCTCCCCTTAATGGCGTCATGGTCACAAACCCACCCTATGGCGAACGTATCTCCGCCGAAGATATGGACGGTCTTTACGCTATGATAGGTACTAAATTAAAACACGTATTCCAAGGCTACCATGCCTGGATTATCGGATACCGCGAAGAATATTTCCGTAAAATCGGCTTGGCTCCTTCTCTGCGCGAACCCATATTCAATGGTGCTTTGGAATGCGAACTACGCGAATATATCATCTTTGAAGGCGAATATCGCGCATTCCGTCGCGAAGGCGGCTCCATCAAATCTATTCATCGCGATGATAAAAAGCCTGTTCGCCGGCCGGCCAACAAACTCGAATCGAAATATCAAAGCAACCGCCGTCGCTTCACTGACAATAGGAATAAACCGAAACCTGAATTCCACAGAGAAGAATCACACTCCGACAGCGAGAATCCACTCGCCGCACGAAGGTCAGTCAATGCCCTGAAAATGCTTCAGGGGAAAATGCCTTCTCTTCCACCACAGGAAGGTCCTTTGATGCGCCCTCGACGCGGTTGGCGCAAGACCGACGCTGACAAAGAGTAACACATACCTCTATTCTTTCGACTCAGTTTCTGCCCCCCGATATTCCTCGGGGATAGTCGAAACGTTTCCATCTCGACCCGCATAATAGTGAGGCGACATAATTTCTATACCGGCCTCATTAAAAATATCTTGTATATTCTGATGCAAATTCGACAATATCAACCCCATGTCATCAGCATCCTTTATATATGCATTTATCTGATAACAGGGATAATAGTCACTTAATCCCGTTTCAAGGACAAAAGGTTTCGGCCTTTCGAGAACTCCCGGTGTAATTCTGGCCGCATTGATAAGCAACTGATGTACCTGACGCCATGGTACGTCATAACCTATAGTCACCGTAGTATGAATAATTAAACCATACTGACGAGCCGATGCACTGTAATTCACCGTATGTGATGACATTATAAACGAATTTGGTATCGTCACCACTTCGTTTTTAGGCGTACGTAAACGCGTCACAAATGGCGTTTTCTCCACCACATTGCCCGTGGTGTCATTCAACTTTATACGGTCACCTATCTTATACGGCCTCATGTAAGTAATAACCAATCCCGCTATCACATTTCCTATTACCGTACTGGACCCCAGCGAAATAATCAGGCCGACAAATACCGATATTCCCTGAAACACTCCAGAATTTGCCCCCGGCAGATAAGGATATATCATCGCTATCATAAACGCATACAATAAAAACCGAATTATATTGAACGTGGGCCGTGACCAATCAGGATAAAAACCGTTAATCTTCAGTTTCTCACTCTCTATCTCATTCGAAATATAGCGCAAGCCCTTGATTATATACTTTATGCATAACCATATCACTACTATGATAAACAGATTGGGAACATAATCTATCACTCCACCAAGAACCATCTTTATCGGACTTACAATATATCCGAATATCTTCAATGCCAAAGCCTCAGTCTGAGGGAATATAACAAACAACAACGGTACGGTGAAAGTCAACTGAATCAGCAAAACTATCCAGCGCACCACATTGCTCAAAAATATTATTATCCTGCCAAGCCGATGAGTGTCAAGCAATTCATAATCGCGTACTATTATCGGTTTCAGCCTGTTTTGCTTAAAACGTATGAGCCGCCTGCGCAACTTACGAAACAGATAATTTGTCAATCGGATAAGAAAATACTGAAATACTATCACCAATACAAACAGAGCCACACGCTTAGTTATCTGCCAAATACTATGGCGATTACGCAGATCATTGACTTTATCCGAAAGTATAGGGATATATCGTTTGACCAACTCCTGACGTGACACACCTTGCCACATTGCATCTTTATCCGTAACGCTCACCAACACATTATTGCCATACATTATATCCGTATATCCATCATTCTCAAAAGCATATACCGAATCTCGACTCAGCTGCACACTTTCTCCCGCCTTGAGAATATTACCCCTTGTCATTTCAGCTCTATTCAATGCCGAATACCCCCCTCGTGATGCATAAAGTAAAAACAATGTATCACTATCCACTATAACCGCCACTCCCGGAGTCATACTCCTCAATGAGTCAATACTTCTGCGTTGATTCTCCATCTTTATCGAATCACTATGGCGCACACCGTTCGTAGCTTTATCAAGCTCCGACCGAAGCATTATTTCCGTCAGCTTCATCTCCTGAATCTGCATTGCAAGTTCCTGCACACGAGCATTTTCAGCCTCAAGTCGTTGCTCCAACGACAAACTATCCGGCTGCGAGGAGACTATAGAATCAGCCACCCCGTTAAAAGCCGATTGAATAAACTCCTCGGCCTTTTGCAATAGCTGAGCCCTTACCCCCGTAACAGACAGCGAAATAGCTGCCATAACACAAACATATCTTCTAAAAATATTCATAACACCGATAATCAAAGCATCTCACGCAAAGATATACATAAATCTCATAAACTCCCCAAAAACACCCTCACTTATATCACCACTATTAAGATACAAAGTGGAGTTTTCATACTGATTATCACAAACGATTTTCAGCAACACAAAAATAATATCAAAAAAATAGGGCTATGTCCTTAATGACACAGCCCCGAAATTCACCTAAAAATATATGTTTATAACATAAATTACTTGGATATATAAGCCTTATATGTATTACCGCCTTGACGAAGGATATAGAAGCCCGGAGTTACATTTTCGCTGCTTACCTCCACACCCTGGAGCGTATAGATAGTCACAGGCTCGCCCGAATTCATCAGCAAGTCAGTGATTGATGAAAGCTCGGTGGCAAATATTGCCGACACATTGACATTGCCGACTACCGGTTTCAGACGGATAGCCAAAGCATTATAATAAGGCTGTGAAGGATCATCAGTATTAAGTACTATGAAACTTTCTGTGTCACTATCATACGATAATTCCTCATCGCCATTCTCAATTACAACAGCTGTCACTGCATAAGAAGCGCCTGTTGCAGCGTCAACATCAGGAACGATGATTACACCAAGCTGAGAATTGTCTGAGAGGGCAACCTTGTCGCCATGAGCATACTGTACAGCACCGGTTTTAGGCATACCCGTAGCAGCATCAATCTTCGACCAGGCTTCTACATGACCGTTGCCGGATACTATGGTGGTGTATTCTCCGTAAGCTGTAACCTTGATATAAAAGTCCATGGCAAGCTCACCATTATCACTGCCACTCTGTCCATAATAACAAGGGTCTGTATTTTCCCAATCGTGAATGAAACGCGCACGGTAGTAACCTGAAGGTGTTCCTTCAGGAACATTAAAGGTAATGGTAAGTTCTCCGGGAAGGTTACATACACCGGCTTCAAAATTATTGAACAGACAGTCACTTACCGTAAATCCATCAAGATCAAAGTCAACATAAAGAAACGTATTAACCCAGAAACCGGTACCGGTAGTTGTTATCGTCACTTCTTTACCGGGTTCGGTAGAGAATACTGATGCGGTACGATCCACATACACCTGACGGCCGCTATTGGTGCCTCCTCCTTCGATGGTTAATGATGATGTTCCGTCGCTTATCACAATATTGGACAAATAACGGTCGGTACGGTTGGTTATGGCACCACTTACAGAACGACCCGATACAGGAGCGGGGGTACAGTAATCTATAGCAGGCAACACATCATCAAGTGCGCTCACGGTGAATGTTGAACCGGCATCGGCGCCACCTACCCAATAAGCCAGACGTCCGTCGCGTTTATTCATACGGTTTGATGTTTTGCCGAGCTGGTGAAGGAAGAATCCGCCATTGATATGAGCGCTCTTGGTAGGCATCCAATAAAGATTATTGACTTCCGGAACAGGTTCTGATGTCATTACCGGGTATACACTACCGTCATTAGTTGAGGTTACGGCTGTGGACGATGATAGCACATAACCTTCTCCGGCGGCACGGTTAACGATTTTGAAACCTTCTATCACATTGCCCATAAACGCCCAATGTGCACTATAATCATTAGCTGCAGGAACTGATGTGGATGACAAATCTATGTAAGATTGTGCTGAATTGTGACGCAATGGATGCCTGTCATCAGTGAGCGAGAGAGTATACCAAGGAGTATCTTCATCAATTTCAGTGCAAGTCTCGAAGGGCAGATTCTGAGTAAGAGTCAATACTATTACTTCCTCCTCTTCTCCTACTTTACCTTCAGGCACTGATGAGAGTGAATAATATTCTTCAGAGGCTTCTGTATCGATGTTAAATGCCGGATAATTACTTCCGGGAGTTACATTATAGGTATTGGTAGCTACAATCACACCATCGAGCACTACATTGTAAGTAACAGGGGTGCGTTTTACAGAACCCTGCTCTACGAAGAGACCTTCAATGAGCACTTCACCGTCAATTACCGAACCCGGAATTGTGAATGTGTCATCAGCACCAAACAAATCAGAAGAGTAATATATGTCGCGATACTGAGGATTGCTTTTTACGATTGAGTCACCGGTGAGGTTATAACCGTGACGTACACGTATCCCACTGTATTCAAATCCATTGGAAGGATTCATACGTATCTTCAAATCCTGACCGAATGGCACGCGGTCACCATTGATGGTCAATCCGGTAGACGCTATAAGCACTTCTCCGTTACGGTTGTCCTGAGTAACGCTTACCTGGTCTTCGTGTATATTGAGCAGTACATCGAAGCAGCCGCCACCGTTTTCAAGAATATTGTTACCTGCGGCTATATTACCACCGGCATCAATACAGTTCCAGTCTATTTTGTAACGCATACGGTAAATACCCGGCTGTAAATTTGACGGAATCGTGAATGCAGGAGTATCAAGTACATTAGCATTGGATATGCTTGAACCGGCTGAATTCTTTCCGTTGCCCGACTCTGATGAACGGTAATAAGAATATGACACCAAATCTGTTGTGGTATCAAGAATATCAGATGCATTCACCCCATAGCTGAACTGACCGTCACGGTCTTTGTCCAGATATACATAACCGTGTACCCAAGAACCTTCGTAACCGAATACCGGAGTAATTGTGTTGCCGGCTTTTGCCTTGAATGGAGTATCGAACAACTCCATGTAACCTTTGCGTTCCGCATCAGTAATATTTATAACCTGATTCCCATCAGCACCACCATTAAAATTAAGAGCGGTAATCTTACGGTCATCACGACCCCAACCTGATGACGGCGAGAAGTTCACAGGATAATCTCCCAAGCCGAAACGGGGTGACAGAGAGTCATTGATAACAATATCATCGATATACGCGATGAAGTCAGTCGACAATGTATGCGGAGCCTCACAGTCAGGTACCAGCACAAGTGAATAGATATCTATACCGCCGTTGCCTTTGATTGGAAATACGGCATCAAACCATTCGCCGACTTTTACATCATTGACCGGATAAGCCCAGAACTGTTCCACATCATTGGACTGTTCGGGACGATTAGCCCGTTTACCAAGACCGATAAGCATCACTCTACCATCGGTAGGTTTATGTATCATCACATGGCAATATTTCACCTGCTGGGTAAGCTCAAACGTTTCATTAAGGTCAATACGCACACCGAATGTGTTTGAACCCAGACGTGAACGCTGGACACCAAGAATCTTCTCAGAAGGATTAGTCGAGCCATCGGCCAGATGATTGTAAACCACAGCTACATTACCTTCGAGTGCTCCGGTGCGAAATGGTGACTGTTCCCAAGTATCATACACACCGAGTGTCTTATAATCCTTAGTTTCAAAAGTGATGGTCTGAGCCTGCAACGCTGCAGAAAGCATTGTCATGCCACACAGACCGAGATATTTCGTAAATGTTTTCATCATCATCAAAATTTACTGATTAATAAACCGATACTGTGTGAAGAAGCGGGCATGCACGACTGTCTTCTATAGTAATACGCACGTATTTTGCACGAACACCGGAATCATAACTTGTAGAAGTAGAGCCATTAAGAGGAATTATACGTTTGTAGCCTATGGTGGTCTGTGCTATCGAACCACCCTTTACTGTCCAGTTACTTCCATCATTACTTGTCTCAATCTTGAATCCCTTTACACGCTGACCTTTGGTGATGTACTCCATAAGAGACACATAATGCAAAGTCTGCTCTTCGGGCCAAGACAGAGTGATTGTAGCAGAAGTTGTGCCGTCATTAGGAGCCCAATAAGTATCCTTGTCGCCATCAATCATATTGGCGGCATCATAAGTGCGGTTAGCACCATTTGTACGAGCTTCGCTCACTGTTACCGATGCATTGAGTGCAAGATCAGTTCCGAGACGGTTTTTCAGCAAATCACCGAGGCTCTTGAGTGTGTTGACACTACTTGCAGGTAGAGAACCTGACTTGTCAGGAGGAATGTTGAGGATAAGATTGGAATTGCGACCTACAGTCTCCAGATACATCTGGAAAAGACGCTCGGCGGATAGGTCTGACTGATTGCTGTGCCAAAACCAGCCTGCAGTAGTAGCTTTAGCATCGCTCTCACCGGGCAACCACACCCAGCCATGCTCCTGACCTGAATTTCGGTTAGCTATCTCTGATGAAGCGCCGCGGTCCATCATACACCAGTTTGTTTCACCGGCATAACCTGACTCGTTACCAATCCAGCGTGCTTCCTCACCTACACCCCACATTACGCAGTTGGGAGCTATCTTGTGAATATAGTCACGGAGATTAGGTATATCATAATATGTCTGAGCATCAACGCTACGGGTAGTATTGGCACCGCCATAATAGCCATCACCGCCATTTGCTCCGTCAAACCACATTTCAAACTGGTCAGAACCATACTGAGCCAATTCATCACACTGCTTCATGAACACATCAGTCACATATTTATCTGTACCATAATATGAGCTGTTACGGTCCCACGGTGAAATATAGAAACCATATTTCATACCCAAATCACGGGCTGCGGCAGCAAAATCACGAGGTATATTGGTCTGCTGTGCATAAGTATTCGAACTATTAGTGCAACGATGGTCAGTAGTAGCGGTTGGCCACAGACAGAAACCATCGTGATGCTTAACCACCGCAATACCCCCTGTCATACCCGCAGCTTTACATGCTTCAAGCCACTGACGGGGATTGGGAGCGGCTGTAGGCGCAAACAGATTGTTACTCTCGTTACCGAAACCCCATTCCTTATCGGTATACGTATTCATTCCATAATGGAAAAATGCATAAAACTCACATTCCTGCCAGAGAATCTGGCGCTCGGTTGGCAGCGGGTGACACGGAGCCGGCTCATTGTCGGGATAGTCAAAAGTCTGCGGCACGATGGCAAGTTCCTCCGCAACAACAGAGAACATCACAGCACTGACAACGAGTGCCGGCAACAACGCCTTGATTTTTTTCATGATATTAAATTATTGTTTCTTAATGATATTAATATACTTGCTATCTAACTCATTACGATAGCAATTACAAAAATACTTATTAGTTTTACAATATTTACCCCCTACCGTTAATTCTTGTTAATAGCATAACCCTCTCATATTCAAATACTCTTAACAGAATACAACGAATTTGTATTACAGCCGGCAGAACTCATGGAGAGTTAAAACATTTCGGCAGGGGAGAGGGTGAAAAAAGTGAAAGCCGGTGAGCGGTGGCTCATCGGCTTTCGTAGAGGGGG
>CAZZFD010000021.1:0-26802 GCA_964653375.1 uncultured Bacteroides sp. | reverse complement strand
ACGGTACCGTGACTGCGATTGCCGTAGGTGTAGCGAATATAACTGCCACCTGCGGCAACGTATCCGCGACCTGTAAGGTCATCGTAGGTCAACGTCCTGCTACACCTAAACAACTTGTTAGAAAAGGGAATGGCACCTCTTGCACGTTTATAACCATGATGGGAATTACAGATTCACAACTGACAGAGCTGAAATATAATTTCATTTACGGATACACAGATTTCCAGGGTAATGACCACATAATTGCTACCACTACATTACGATATTGCCACACGACTCCTGAAATTTACAATAATCGCAACAACGATTTCTGGGTTTACGCTTATTGGGTTGGTAATGATGGCTCAATCATTACCAGCCAACGCAGGCATCTTGATGGAACAACCGATGACAATGTGAATATGACTCTGCTTAATACCTACTTAAAAGGACTGTGGTCTAACACATCTCCTTCCAACTGGATCAAACCGACCTCCCGTGGTGCCATAATCAACGTAACTGCTATAGAAAATGTTAATATCACTGTTTTCAATCTAAACGGACAAATAGTATTCAATAGAGTCTATGTAGGCCAAAACATGATTTCAGAGGAAATAACATCCGACAACCTCGTCGCTGACAAATATGTAGTGGTAGTTGAATCCGGAAATATAAAACAAGCAAAGAAAATAATAATTCGCTAATATACAATGAAAAATCTCAAAACCATAATGTTATTGACCGCTACTGTAGTAGCCGGTTACACAACCTGTGCCTATTGCGCCGATAATGATAAATTCGCACTTAAAGCTCATGCCAATATTGGCTTGGGCAATGCCGTAGACATGAGCAGCTCGATGACAGATATTGACAAATCATCGTCATCAAACAGTTACGGAGTGGATTTCGGCTGGACTTTCTGGCAGAAACAAAACCATAGCTTTGAACTCAATCTGGGAGTGAGCTATAACACCACTTCCGTAGAATTGGGATTATCCGCTCTCAACTATTATTACGCTGCCGGTGCCGACGCTGATATGGACGGTGACAGATACACACGCTGCTACGAAGTATCAAGCCTTCGGCTGAAATCACAATTAGGCCGATTGGAAATACCGGTTTACCTCAGTTACGGCTATCGTTGCAATAATTGGCTGAAGTTCCATGCCGACTTGGGCCTTGCCTTCGGATTCAATTTATCATCAAAAATTTGTGACACATCAGGGTCAGGCAACAGCTACGGTGTGTATCAGAAATATGATGATCTGAAATTTGTCAACGCAAGCTATCTCAACGACTTCGGTCCGGCGGAATATTCATCGACAATGGTAACCGAAGCTAATACCAACAGCATCAACATTGGATTGTTGACCGGAATTGGTGCAGAGTTTAGAGTATCGCATCATATAGCAATTGATCTCGGCATCAGATATAATATCGGTTTCTCGGATTTATATAAATCAGGTTTCACTAAAATAGATTTATTCAATGAAGCCAATGCTCCGATAACATATAAAGTTGCCAACGGCCAGCAAATAAAATCGCTTACCGATTATCTTACAAAATCCAAATTGTCAAATCTCGGTTTGAACATTTCATTGATATACCGGTTCTAAAAAACACTTTCATTCCTACGAATCAATGGCCGCAAATGGTAATACGCACCATTTTGCGGCCTTGTTTGTAAAAAATGCTTTAGGTTTATTCCTACATTTTCAATAGCTATCTGATAACCTTCAATTTTCTGATTTATGCACTGAACGCTTATTAAACGAGACTACAATGAGATATGATAGCATCGAAGCTATGCAGATGGGTAAAAAGATTGCGTAGCTGACCGTCATCTCACTCACTATTACCATCGCCATAAGCGGAGCCTTGATAATACCGGCCATTGATGCCGACATGGCAAGGAGAATAAAGATATAATACGGAATATCTATACCAATCCACAACGTCATACATTGCGCCAAAGCCAGTCCCACGAAACAACCGGCAAATAAAGTCGGTGCATATTCACCACTGACTCCGCCACCATTGTTTGTGGCCGATGTTACGAAACATTTCAATAACACTATCCCCACACAGGCAATCAACAAATAACCTGCTGTCAGATGACCTCCTTCCATCACGCCTCCCTGCACCACAGCTCCGAAATCACCGTTAAGGGCTTTGGTCAGCACACCATATCCTTCACCATAAAGCGCCGGAAAGCAAAACAATGACACACCGATTCCCAAGCCGGCTATAACAGGAACGCACCACCGACATTTTATCGCTGACAGCAGGCGACCTATTAATTGCATAATATAACTATAGTATAATGAATAAAATCCACATACCACACCCACTATCACCGCTACCCATAAATAATTGACATCAAACGTCAGAAAATGAGTCATCAACGTATTGGACTGAAAACCATGCAGCGCAAAAGCAATCAACCCGGCCGAAATAGAAGCTATGAATATAGGCAAAACGCTTATGGCAGTCAATGGCAATCTCAGCACTTCAAGTGTGAAAAACGCTCCACCGAGCGGCGATGTAAAGATGCCGGCAATACCGGCTCCGGCGCCACAGCCAATCAAAAGCATCATATGCTGCCGATTAAACCCCATATATCGCGCCACATTACTTCCGAGCGCAGACCCTGAACTAACAATAGGCCCCTCGGCTCCTGCACTGCCGCCCATGCCCAAAGTAATCGAACTCGCTACCAAGGGTGAAATTATCCTTGCCGGAGTATAAAAAAGCTGTCCCGACTTCAACCGGCCGACCAATTGATGCACCCCGTGAGCCAAATTATCATGAAACAGATATCTGCATATTAAAATCGTAAGAATCAACCCTGCTACAGGCAATACTATTAATACCGGATTGTCTCCTTCCATATTCAATCCCGAAGTCATCAGATCTGATACCCATTTTATCATTATTTTCAGTAAATGAGCAAGTGCTCCCGTAAGCACTCCCACCACTCCGGCCAAAAGCGGCATCAATGCCTTATTCGGTATTTTCATTAAAATTTTATGCATTATATCCTCTATTTAATCCCCGAAGTAAAACGGCTTTTGATTTATTAACAATAAATCGCCATGCTAAGTTTTATTAGCTGTTTGACAAAAGCCATTATTGTTTTACTTTTGCAAAAAACCTTAAATCATGACACCATTACATAAATTTGATGATCTTATCTCATCTTTTTCCAAACACTCCCACCGCAGTATCGTAGCCATAGTATGCCCTTCCGATGAAGCATCGCAATATGTGGTCAGCAGATGCCTTAAAGAAAATCTCGCCGACTTTCTTATAACCGATACAGCCGAAAATTTACCCAAATACTCATCTTGGGTCAACACCTATGGCTCTCGTGTAAAATTAATCGAATGCAACGACACAAAATCGTGTGCCGATAAAGCAGTACAGCTGGTAAAAAACGGCTCTGCCGAAGTGCTGATGAAAGGCATTATCAACACCGATGTACTCATGCATTCAGTGTTAAATAAAGAAGTTGGATTATTACCACCTGAGACCATAATGTCACACGTCACTGTAGCGGAAATTCCGGGCTACGACAAATTGCTGATGTTTTCTGATGCCACAGTAATTCCCTATCCCGATCAGAATCAGATTGAAGCTATGATTCAATATGATGTAAAACTTGCCAATGCACTCGGTATTACCACCCCCAAAGTGGCGCTAATACATTTCACGGAAAAAATCAACCCTAAATTTCCAATCACCACAACTTACAGTCAAATCATTGCAAAATGCAATTCAGGCCTGTTTGGTAATGTAAAAATTGCCGGTCCTATGGACGTAAAGACAGCGGTCGATATCGAAAGCGCCACAATTAAAGGTATTGTCAATGATGTTGCAGGATATGCCAATATTTTAATCTTCCCGGATCTTGAAGCAGCCAATACATTTTACAAAACAATCTCCTGTTTCTCTCATAGCACCATGGCCGGCATTATTACCGGTGCTGAAGCCCCTATTGTGCTTCCATCACGAGCGGACTCTGCAACATCAAAATATCATAGTCTTGTCTTAGCATGCTATTCTGCTCAAGTATATAAAAATAAGCTCTAAACGATGTCAGCAATGTCAACAACTCTCAATGTACTTGTTATCAATCCCGGCTCCACTTCTACTAAAATAGCGCTTTTTACTGATGGCAAAGACGTTTGGAACCACACTATCCGACATTCTGCCCAGGACATCTCCTCTTTCACACACATCAATGACGAATTACCCATGAGGCTGAACAGTATACATCGCGAACTGTCTCAGCATATCATGCCTGACCATATTGATGCTGTGATAGCTCGCGGTGGTCTATGCCGACCCACACCCGGCGGTATTTATAAAGTGGAAGGAACTCTTCGCGAGGATTTATACAATTCTCCTTTCTCACACGCTTGTAACCTTGGCGGACTGATAGCAGAAGTCTTGGCTAAAGACTTTGATTGCGAAGCTCTTATTGCCGATCCCGAAGTCGTGGACGAACTCTCACCGGAAGCACGCACCACTGGTCTGCCTCAGATTAACCGCATCTCCATATTTCATGCATTAAACACCAAAGCTGTAGCACGAAAATATGCTGAATCGATTGGTCGCCGCTACGAAGATATGAATCTCATAGTAGCACATCTGGGTGGTGGCATATCTGTGGGTGCCCATCTGCACGGAAAAGTGATTGATGTCAATAACGCCCTTAACGGCGACGGTCCGTTTTCACCCCAGCGAGCCGGTTCATTACCTACAGCTCAGCTCGTTGACCTTTGTTTCAGCGGTAAATATACTAAATCTGAAATAATGAAAATGCTCAACGGTGAAGGTGGTCTTGTGGCACATTTCGGCACATCTAACGTCAACGAAATTGAACAAAAAGCACTCCGAGGCGAAAAAAAACATCAACTTGTACTTGACTCAATGCTCTATCACATTTCTTGCGAAATCGGAGCAAGAGCCGCCTCTCTCTCAGGCAACGTCGATGCAATTATACTTACCGGAGGTATCGCTCACAGTCAATACTGTGTGGAAAGCATAAGCCAACGCGTCAAATTCATTGCTCCGGTTATCATACGCGCTGGAGAAGATGAATTGGAATCCTTGGCTCAAAATGCGTTCAGATTACTTAAAGGTCAACAGGAATACGCCATCTATCCTTACTGACAAAATAAGATTTTGTCATAATCGGGAAGTTTTGTAACTTTGCAAAAAATCTCTACAACATATTTTTATGATTAACGCTCAAGACATCAAAAACGGCACCTGTATCCGCATGGACGGTCGCCTTTATTTCTGTGTTGAATTCCTTCATGTAAAACCTGGCAAAGGTAATACTTTCATGCGTACTAAACTCAAAGATGTAGTCGACGGCCGTGTTCTCGAACGTCGCTTCAACATCGGTGAAAAACTCGAAGATGTACGTGTCGAACGTCGTCCCTACCAATATCTTTATGCCGACGGTGGCGACGATATTTTCATGAACAATGAAACTTATGAACAAATTCCCATTAATAAAGAGCTCGTTACAGGCAGCGCATTTATGAAAGAAGGTGACACTGTGGAAGTTGTCAGTGACGCCTCTACCGACACTGTGCTCTACGCAGAAATGCCCGTTAAAACCGTGCTCAAAATCACTTATACCGAACCCGGTATAAAAGGCGACACTGCTACCAACACCTTGAAGCCAGCCACCGTGGAGACAGGTGCTGAAATTCGTGTTCCATTGTTTGTCAACGAAGGCGACTTCATCGAAGTTGACACTCGCGACGGTTCTTATATCAGCCGCGTTAAAGCATGATATAACTTTAAGATTAAAATAACTGAAGGCTGTGTCAAAAATTTGATTTTGATACAGCCTTTATAGTATATAAGAATAAAACCGAAACGATACGCCGTCATATTTTATCTATCTATATGGATACCAACATCATTATCGAGACACATCCCTGGGCTCCATTTATTCCACGCGAACCACGCATTTTAATCATGGGCACATTTCCCCCAAAACCGACACGATGGAGCATGAACTTCTATTACCCTAACAAAATCAATGATTTTTGGCGAATAATGGGATTGATATTCTTCAATGATAAGTCACACTTACTGAATCCTGACGGCAGTTTCAACCTCGAAGATATCAAGCGGTTACTCAACGACAAGGGAATCGCCATGAGCGATACCGGACAGGAAGTACGTCGACTTAAGGACAATGCCTCCGACAAATATCTTGAAATAGTCCGACCTACAAATCTGCACACGTTGCTGCTTCAGATGCCCGGCTGCAAAACCATTGCCACAACCGGAGAAAAAGCAGCCGGAATAGCGGCTGCACAGACCATGACTCCCATTCCTAAAATGGGAGAATGTGTAGTATCTGATAACGGACTGGCTATATGGCGAATGCCGTCCACAAGCCGCGCATATCCTTTAGCTCTCGAAAAGAAAGCTGAATACTATAGAAAAATGTTTCAAGCCACAGGTCTTTTATAAAAAGAAACAAATAAAAATCATCATCACAATGCTGTGAATATTAAGCTATCTATAGATGAAGTGTAAAAAATAATCACTAAATTTGACACTTGATTATAAATAGTGGTTCATGCTTGCTGATTTCATTCTTTTAGATATTTCCAATTGGTTCGATGCCAACTATATATTTCAATGGGTTATAGACAATGCGAGCTATTTGCTTGTATTTGTTCTTATGATTATTGAAAGTTCTTTTATCCCCTTCCCTTCTGAAGTAGTCATTCCCCCGGTAGCCTATCTTGCTTACACCAACAATGATTTGAATGTTTTCATCATTGTACTTGTAGCCACTGCCGGTGCTATTGTCGGTGCGCTGATTAATTATTATCTTGCTCTTTGGATCGGGCGTCCTATCGTATACCGTTTTGCCGATTCAAGATTTGGTCATGCGTGTCTGCTCAACCGTGAAAAAGTCAATAAAGCTGAAAACTATTTCGATAAGCATGGCGCAATATCTACTTTCGTAGGCCGACTGATACCGGCTGTGCGCCAACTGATTTCAATTCCTGCCGGTCTTTCCCGAATGAACCTTGGCACTTTCATCATCTTCACTGCTCTCGGAGCCGGACTGTGGAATTCCATTCTTGCGGCTTTAGGCTATTGGTTAGGTCATATAGTGCCATTGAATATCCTCCATGAAACTATCGATAGATACAACTCCTACTTTTCTTGGGCTGGAATCTGTCTTGGAGCGATAATCGTGGTTTATCTCATTTGGCAATTTTTCAAGCCTAAAAAAGCTCAATCTACTCAATCAAATTAAATCATCAACTCTTCATATATTTCTACAATGACATTAGTATCGCCATCACTCCTTTCGGCTGATTTCGGACAACTGAACAGCGACATCGCCATGCTCAACGAATCTGATGCGACATATCTTCATATCGATGTTATGGACGGTGTATTCGTGCCGAACATCTCTTTCGGATTTCCGGTAATCAAGTTTATCCAAAAAGCTGCCAGGAAACCGCTTGATGTACATTTGATGATTGTTGATCCCGGCCGATACATCAGTCAGGTACGTGATTGTGGCGCCGAAATCATGAATGTGCATTTCGAGGCCTGTACACATCTGCACAGAGTTATTCAGCAGATTAAACAAGCCGGAATGAAGGCCGCCGTGACTCTCAATCCCGCCACTCCGGTAAGTATGCTCCAAGATATTATTTGTGATATCGATATGGTACTCCTAATGTCGGTGAATCCCGGGTTTGGCGGTCAATCTTTTATCCGTAACACTGTAGAAAAAACACGCCGGCTGCGTGAATTGATTTCTGCATCAGGGTCAAATGCTCTTATCGAGATAGACGGTGGCATCAACGACAAGACCGGAGCCGAAGTAGTCAATGCCGGGGCTGATGTACTTGTTGCCGGAAACTACATCTTCACCGCACCTGACCCAAAAGCCACCATATCCCGTCTTGCCGCTCTCTAATCAACTGTTAATATTCCTACCGACATTCACACAATGGAATCATTTGAAATGCCCGACACCGGCTACAATATAAACTCCACACCAACCCCGACGCCTGAACGACCTCATCAGCCGTCCGAACCTCAAATTTCTCCACAACAAACTGTCGACATAAAGCCGAAGGCCAAAACTGCGTCCAATAAGCAGCCGGAAGTTAAAAAAAACAATCCCCCCCGAAAAAATCCGGCTGAATCCACAAGTGAAAGAATCGCCACCTTTTTAGGTATTGTAATTTTCATCTTAGCTGCATATTTCTTTGTTGCCGCTATCGGTTTTATCTCATCAGGAGCTGCCGACCAAAGCATCGTAGAAAACAAAAGTTTTACTGAAATAGCACAAAATACTAACCAAATATCCAACACAGCCGGAAAATTCGGCGCTTACTTCAGCAATTTTGTCATATCGAAATGGATTGGCCTATCAGCTTTTATCTTGATTTTATACTTAGGCGTAATAGGACTCTCCCTAATCAGAATAACCCATGTGAAAGTGAAATTCTGGAAATTTACTTTCAAAACGTTTGTCTCTGTCATAGCCCTTTCCATCTTATTAGGCGGACTCACTTACACATCACCGTCTCCTATTTTTTGGGGTGGATTGCATGGCCATCTGGTAATTCAATTCCTCTACACCTACACCGGAATATGGGGTTGTATAGGTGTTTGCATCATTATGGCATCGGCTTTAATACTGATTTTCATATCTCCTATCGCTAAAATTTGCCGAACCATATCAGCGCTATCAACTAAAATACGCAACAAGGTACGCTCTCGTTACAAAGCCTCTATGGAAGCCGGCAAAGCCACTATATCCCACGAAGAGACCACACCACCGGCCCACACTGATGTTGCTGCTGCACAAGACCAAATCTCACTTCCTTCACAAGAAATAAATATAGAAAATCCTGAGGATACACCCGCTGAAATCAACCTGGAGCTTACTGACATCGAAGCACTGACATCTACCGAAGAAAACAATATTGAATCCCCCGATGCCCTCAATTTCGATATCACTCCCTACACCAACAAAGCTGATGATTACAGCAATCAATCAACTGTATCTTCTGTATCCACCACATCAAACGATTTTGAACCGACTGATACCCCTACGATAATACAAAATGAAACACAGGCTACATCTTCGCCAAAAGAAGAATTAGTCATAGACACACCCGAAATCGAACAAGCGGATACCATTGACGTAAATGTTTATGACCCTACGGCTGACTTAAGCCGCTATCACCTGCCGTCCATCTCTTTACTGCGCGAATATCCCGACAAAGGCGCAATAATTGATGAGGCTGAACAGGAAGAAAACAAACAGACCATCATCAATACCCTTCGCACATACGGTGTGGAAATTGCAAGCATCAAAGCTACAGTCGGACCAACTATCACCCTCTATGAAATTATCCCCGCCGAAGGAGTACGCATCGCCACAATAAAACGTCTTGGCGATGACATGACCTTAAGTCTTTCAGCCATAGGTATACGCATTATTGCTCCCATTCCAGGGAAAGGAACTATCGGCATGGAAGTACCGAACAAGAAAAAACAGATTGTAAGTATCCGTGACATACTCTCGTCCAAAGCATATCAGGACAGTAATTATGAACTCCCCATGGCTCTCGGCACTACAATCTCCAATGAGGTTTTCATTACCGACCTCGCCAAAATGCCGCACCTGCTTGTGGCAGGTGCTACCGGTATGGGTAAATCCGTTGGCCTTAACACCATTATAGCCTCACTGCTCTACAAAAAGCACCCTGCAGAACTGAAAATGGTGCTCATCGATCCCAAAATGGTAGAATTCAGCTTGTACAAATGTCTCGAAAAGCATTTTCTTGCCAAACTTCCCGAAGAAGAGAATGCCATTATCACAGATCCTAATAAAGTTGTGGCTACTCTTAATTCGCTGTGTCTCGAGATGGACAACCGATATGCATTACTCTCCGATGCCGAACTTCGCAACATTAAAGAATATAATCAGAAATTCATATCCCGTAGGCTTAACCCGCTCAAAGGACATCGGTACCTGCCATACATAGTAGTAATCATCGATGAGTTCGCCGACCTGATTATTACCGCTGGAAAAGAGGTAGAAACACCTATCGCCCGTATTGCCGCTAAAGCTCGTGCAGTAGGTATTCACATGATTTTGGCTACTCAACGTCCGAGTGTCAATGTTATTACCGGCGTAATAAAAGCGAATTTCCCGGGACGAATGGCTTTCCGTGTAACTCAGATGAACGACTCCCGTACCATCTTAGACCGACCCGGAGCCGAACAGCTTATTGGCAAAGGTGATATGCTAATTTCACGCGATGGTGTAATTGACCGTGTGCAATGTGCGTTTATTGACACCGATGAAGTAGAGCGCATGACTCATGCCATAGCCGACCAGATGGGTTACCCCACCCCCTATGAACTTCCCGATGTAGCCCCGGCCGAAACTGTCTCCGGCAATGCATTGGCTTCCGGTGACCGTGATGCTTTGTTTAATGAAGCCGGACGCGCGATAATCGAATCTCAGACTGCTTCCACATCATTTTTGCAAAGAAAATTCAATATCGGATATCCGCGTGCCGGAAAAATTATGGACCAACTTGAAGCCGCAGGTGTCATTGGACCGCCATCCGGCATGAAACCACGTGCTATCCTCATGGATTTATATTCTTTTGAGCTATATCTCAACCAATAAGAACCGCTGCTCACAAATTATTGTTGTATATATATTATGACGCGAAAGTTTTTTATAATCATCATATTTTTAACCATACTTGCACCCCTTACAGTTTCTGCTGAAAGTGCCTCAAAAACTCTTGATAAGATTGCGGAAAAAATCAGTTCCGCACCGTCGATTCAAGCTGATTACACACTTTCTTCCATTACAGATGGCTCTGTATCAGGCAGTCTGATTATTGCAGGCGATAAGTTCACTATGGCCTCTCCGGGTATAATGTCCTGGTACGACGGTACTACCCAATGGACATACATCAAAGCTGACAACGAAGTAAATGTGCTCACCCCGTCGCCCGATGAGCTCGCAATGGTCAATCCATTTATCATCATTAAAAGTTTTAAGAAAAACTACGCTGTAAAATCTGAAAAAGTAAACGGGACTATACGTCTTATCTTTACCGCTAAAGATAAGACATCTCCGATACAATCTGCATCGATAATCATTTCCGATGCTACTTCCCTACCGCAAAACATCGAGTTGACTATGAGCGACCGTCGCCATATCTCCATATTACTTACTAATGTGAATATAGGCAAAAAATTACCTGTCAAATACTTCCAATTCGATAAAACACAGTTTCCCAAAGCTGAAATCATAGATTTACGATAATATATTACCATTATGAATACTACATCAACAAAATGCTTGATCATCGGCTCCGGCCCCGCAGGTTACACAGCCGCACTTTATACTTCCCGCGCAAATCTAAATCCTGTACTTTATGAAGGACATCAACCGGGCGGACAATTGACTATTACTACTGAAGTTGAAAATTTCCCCGGATATCCCGATGGCACGACTGGACCGCAACTTATGGAAGATATCCGCGCTCAAGCCATCAAATTCGGAGCATCGGTGCGCCAGGGATTAATCACCGGCATAGATTTCTCAAAGCGACCATTTGAAGCCTTCTGCAGCGATGGCACAACCATTTCTGCCGACACCATAATCATCTCCACCGGTGCTACTGCTAAATTCCTTGGGCTGCCCGATGAACAGAAATATATGGGTATGGGAGTATCCGCATGCGCCACTTGCGACGGTTTTTTCTATCGTGGGAAACGTGTTGCTGTGGTTGGCGGCGGTGACACCGCTTGCGAAGAAGCCCTCTATCTGAGTAATCTCGCCGCATCGGTATTTCTGATTGTACGTAAAGATTATCTGCGTGCCTCGAAAGTGATGCAAAAACGAGTCCTTGACAAACCAAACATTACAGTTCTTTTCAACACCAATACCGTAGGACTTTATGGCGAAGAATTTCTCGAAGGAGCACATCTTGTAGAAAACCTCGGTACAGAAAATGAGCAGCATTTCGACCTCGCTCTCGACGGCTTCTTCCTTGCCATAGGCCATAAACCCAACACTGAAATATTCAATGGCATAATTGACCTTGATGAAAATGGATACATCAAGACTCAGATACCTACTACTGCAACCAATATCCCGGGAGTTTTCGCTGCCGGTGATGTTGCCGACCCTATCTATCGTCAAGCTATTACGGCTGCTGGAAGCGGTTGCAAAGCAGCTCTCGATGTTGAACGTTATTTAGCAGAACAATTATAATTTTTTTAGCGAAACATTTCACTGAAAATCAATTGCATTCCCAAAGTTCAGAAGCATGAACGAAGACGCACTAAGTCAACTGTATCTTAAAGATACCGCATTTCAGAATCTGATGCAAAAGCGCATATTCAATGTGCTCCTTGTAGCATCGCCATACGATGCATTCATGATGGAAGAAGATGGCCGTATCGAAGAACAGTTGTATTTCGAATACGTAGCACTGAATCTTAGCTCACCTCCGCGTGTCACTCAAGTTTACACCGTTGAACAAGCATTAGACATAATTAAAGAAAAGCATTTCGGATTGGTTATCATGATGCCCGGTATGGACATCAGCGAAACTTTTGAAGGTGCCGGTAAAATCAAAGAGCTGCGTCCTACTCTACCCATAGTAGTTCTCACGCCTTTTTCCAAAGAAGTGTCCCAACGATTAATCAATGAGGACTTATCAAAAATTGACTATGTATTCAGCTGGTTAGGCAATGTCGATTTGCTGCTTGCCATAATCAAACTGCTCGAAGATCGCCTGAATGCCGATAAAGATATCAACGAAGTAGGTGTACAGATGATTCTCGTTGTAGAAGATTCCGTGCGTTTCTATTCATCTGTTTTACCCCACGTATATAAAAATCTCCTTAAGCAATCGTTTGAATCCTCCACAGAAGCACTCAACGAACATGAACAGATGCTTCGTATGCGAGGCCGACCCAAAGTAATGCTCGCCCGCGACTATGAAGAAGCTATGGAGATTTATGAACGTTACGGCAATAATCTTTTAGGAGTCATAAGTGACGTATCATTTAAGCGTAACGGCAAAAAAGATTCTGCCGCCGGACTGGAATTTGCAAAATTTTTACGAAAAGACAATCCCTACCTGCCCATCATTATCGAATCATCGGAGTATGACAATAAAGCGAAAGCCGAGGGATTAGGCTGTGTATTCCTTGATAAAAATTCCAAGAAATTACCAGTGGACCTGAGCTCTGCCATTGCGCAGCAATTCAGTTTCGGCGATTTTGTTATGACAGACCCGGATACCGGGCAGGAAATTCGCCTCAAATCACTCAAAGATCTTCAATATCATATCTACGATATTCCACCATCGGCTCTTTTACACCACGCATCATCTAACGACATATCCCGATGGCTCTATTCCCGCGCATTATTCCCCATTGCCGAAGTAATCAAAGAGCACAGATTTTATTCTTTAGATGAAGTGCCTGCCGTACGAAAACTGTTTTTTGACCTTATCGTCAAATATCGTAAAATGAAAAACAGAGGAGTTGTGGCAGTATTCCGTAAAGACCGTTTCGACCATTATTCTAATTTCGCCCGTATCGGGCAAGGCTCTCTGGGTGGAAAAGGTCGTGGATTGGCATTCATTGACCAGATAATCAAGCGAAATCCCATCTGCGATAATTTCAATGGCATAACTATCTGCATACCGCGTACAGTTGTCATCTGTACGGATATTTTCGATGAATTTATGTCAACAAATAATCTGTATCCCTTAGCTCTAAGCGATGCCGATGATGCCACTATCCTGAAGCATTTCCTTGAAGCCAAGCTCCCTCAAAGTCTTATTGATGACTGCTACGCTCTGTTTGAAGTAATTGACAAGCCTCTGGCCATTCGCAGCTCAAGCCTCTTAGAAGATTCTCATTATCAGCCGTTTGCCGGCATTTACTCTACATATATGATTCCGCATTGTCCCGACAAGGATAAAATGCTCCGGATGCTCGGTGATGCCATAAAAGGTGTCTATGCATCAGTCTTTTATGCTGACAGTAAAGCCTATATGACTGCCACAAGCAATTTGATTGACCAAGAGAAAATGGCGGTAATACTTCAGGAGGTTGTTGGTAAAGAAGATGGTAACTACTATTACCCATCATTTTCAGGAGTTGGTAAATCTCTAAACTATTATCCTATAGGCAGAGAAACCTCGGAAGATGGTGTAGCTGAAGTTGCGGTAGGATTGGGTAAATATATTGTAGATGGCGGACTTGCTCTAAGATTTTCTCCGCGGCACCCCGACTGCGCTTTACAGACATCGGAATTATCGTTGGCATTACGCGATACACAGACACGTATGTATGCCCTCGATATGAGCAATGCAGAACATTTTCAAGTCAACGACGGATTCAATATTGCCAAACGCTCCATACAAGACATTGCGCCTTCCGGTAGGTTAAGATACATGGTATCGACATACGATTATCGCGACAACGTACTCCGTGACAACGATTTCGGTGAAGGTCGTAGAGTGGTTACATTCAATAATATCCTTAAGCATGACGTTTTTCCCTTGGCCTCTGCCATAGATTTCATGCTTTCTACAGGCCAGCGTGAGATGAACCGGCCTGTAGAAATAGAGTTTGCCGGTATGATTAATCATACCGGTGAATCAAAAGGCACAATCTATTGGTTGCAAATTCGTCCTATTGTTGACAGAAAAGACACTGTTGATGAACACTTGCTTTCCCTCCCGGATAAAGATTTGATTCTTAGGTCAGAAAAAGCAATTGGACATGGGCTGATAGATAACATCAAGACCATAGTATACGTTAAATCCGACAAATTTAATTCGGCAAATAATCCGATGATTGCACGCGAAATTGAAAAAATCAACAAAAATTTCTTAGCGCGAGGCATCAACTATATACTTATTGGTCCGGGACGTTGGGGTTCAAGCGACCCGTTCCTGGGTATTCCCATTAAATGGCCGCAAATAGCCGGAGCTCGTCTTATTGTAGAAACATCACTTAGCAACTATCGTATAGAGCCAAGTCAAGGTACACACTTTTTCCAGAATCTCACATCGTTCGGAGTCGGATACTTCACCATCGACCCCGGCGCACACAGCGGATATTTCGATGAAGAGTATCTCAACACCGTACCGGCTGAATTTGATTCGGAATTTATCAGAATTGTCACTTTTGATGGTAATCTTTCTATCGGTATTAATGGTAAAAAAGGTATTGGCGTGGTAGCCAAACCATTGCATACGTCACAAAACTCAACAACTAATTCCATCGATAACTCTCTATGTCAATAATCAAATCGATAAAAAAAGCCTTCGGATTTCCCGAAGAATACGACGATACGGAATATACCGAATCTGATTCTACCTCCGTTACCTCATCAGATTCGGATACTGAACATTCCTACGCTGCTCCAACTACTGAACCACCTGTGGAACATGAAGTTGACATAGAAGATATGTCTGGAAAAATTTTTGATGCTGTAATTGAACTATTCAATACCTCACAACCTGACTTTGTTAAAGAATGCCTGTCGATAGAATCTCAGCGTATGTATATTCTTTCGCACATCAATCAAGAAACAAAGCATCTACTTGACAAACAGATAGCGATTGCTCGTGCAAAAGGCGAACGGCAATGGCAGGCAGAACGCAAAAAAATGGCCGATGATTTAATTTCAGTCAAAGCCGACATGAAAACACTCAAAAGTCAGCGTGATGAATTTCGCACCGCCCAACTAAGCGAAACCCGCCAGAAACGCGCCTTGAAAGACCGGATTCACGATTTGGAAACAAAAATTGCAACTCTCGAAGCAGAAAAAGAACAGTTTCAACTTGAAAACCGCAGTATGGTCAACAAACTGCGTGTAGCTAATGTACGCAACAGCAGTGGCAATACAAGTGATGAAGCAGAACTAATACGTCTCGCTACTGAAAATGTCAAATTACAGGACAACATCAATCTACTACGCGATAAATTAACCGCTGCAGATACCCAAATCAAAGAATTACAATCATCGTCCCACGATGAAGACAATATCGAAGATTTGAAAGAAATTGAAGAGCAAATCAAGCAATTTGAACTAATTAAAGAAAAGAAAGATGCCAAAATTTCTGCTCTTAGTAAATCTGTTAGGCAAAAAGAACAGGACATTGCTCAAATGAAATCAATAATTAATGAGCATCAACAGACCACTAAGAAATTACAGGAAGAAATCAAATCATTACGCAATACAATAGAAGCAAACCTACGTAGCCATGCCATTGCGGAAAACGAACTGAAACAAAAAATTAAAAACCAATCCGATAACTCTGCAAATAAACCGGAAGGAGAACCGACGCCTGTAAAAAACACTGAGATACCAACCGAAGAACCGGCAGAAAAAACTCAACCAAAACAAAATGTCAAAATCTCAGTAATTGATGAACTGATGCAAAGCACAGATTGGTTTGTAGCTCCTACTATTACCCCGAATCCGGTCAAAAAAACCGAAGCGGACGACTCATTCGGTTATAAGGAACCGGTAAGGAAACCCACTCGTGAAAATGATAATCAACTCTCCCTTTGGGACTAATAAATAAACCATAGAATCACAATCTCTAAAATATAATGAAACGTTTCAATCTTGGAATAATATCAATTTTAGCATTGGCCGTATCGACCAACATTTCCGCTCAAATACCGGCACAATCTGTTAACAAATATCCGCAAATCGAAGATTATGTAGGCGCCTCAAACCGCCCTAAATCACCTGAAGCATGGACATTTGCTGCCGATGGTGAATCTTATTACGCTACCTCCGCCGACGGATTGAAAATAAATAAATATGACATCAAATCCGGTAAAGAGATTGAAACCATATTTGACATCAATCACACGCGCGAAATCACATTACCCGGTTTTGCAGGCTATAAATTGAGTCCTGACGAAACAAAAATTTTACTTTACACAAATCCGGAAAGCATATATCGACGCTCATTCAAAGCATCTTACTATGTCTATGAAATACGCAGTCGCATTTTACGCAAGCTCTCCGATAATCATTCATCTACCCAATCGCCTGTATTTTCCCCCGACGGGCGCATGATCGCATTTGTGGCCGACAATAATATCTTCCTCAAAAAACTTGATTATAATACCGAAGTCGCGGTAACAACCGATGGCTCTTTTGGCCAGATTATCAATGGTATTCCTGATTGGACATATGAAGAAGAATTTACAACCACTTGCTCAATGACATGGGCGCCTGATAATCTCACCCTCTGCTATCTTAAATACAACGAAACAGATGTTCCTCTCTACGGATTTGAATTATACGAGGGTGCCTGTAAACCAATGACACAATATACCCTTTATCCGGGACGCTTTACATACAAATATCCCGTTGCCGGACAAAATAATTCTAAAGTATCAATTCATTCCTACGATATCGAAACTCGAAAAACCAAAAATATCGTATTACCTGACAAATCTATTGAATATATTCCGCGCATTGCATTTTCACCGATATCCGACAAACTCATCGTGGTAGCGTTAAACCGTGAACAAACCCGAATGGAACTTTATGATGTCAATCCCAGGTCCACCTCCGTGAAATCCTTGCTTAGCGAACAATGGACAGCATGGCTTAACCCGTCGACATACGAAGATATCACGTTACTCGATGATTCTTTCGTTATATTCTCTTCGCGCACAGGCTATACCCATTTATATCAGTACTCATACACAGGAGTACTGATTAAAGCTATCACATCAGGTGAATATGATGTAGACGCATATTACGGCTACAATAAAAAACAAGCCACACACTACTATCGCTCACTCGCTTCCGGTCCTATAAATCGTACCGTATGTAAAGTGGACGCAAAAGGAAAAATATCAAATCTTTCTCCTGAAAAAGGTACATCTTCTGCTTCTTTCTCTCCGTCATTAAAATACTTTATCCTTAACTATAACAATTCCACCACCCCACCAAAATATGACTTAGTTTCAGCTGAATCCGCTAAATCTATTCGCACATTAGAAGACAACAAAGCATACACTGAACGATACGCCAATGCTCCTAAACCGGAGTTTTTCACCATGGAATCAGAAGGCAATCAGCTTAATGGTTACATTATTCGACCCTCTGATTTCAATAATGGCAAAAAATATCCGGTAATCATGTATCAATATAGTGGTCCCGGGTCTCAGGAAGTACTTGACCGCTGGACTATGGGAGCCGAAAAATATTTTGCAAAAGCCGGTTATGTTGTTATATGCGTAGACGGACGCGGTACCGGCGGGCGCGGTCGTGCATTCTCCGATATTGTTTACCGACGCTTAGGCTACTACGAATCAATTGACCAGATTGCCGCCGCCAACTTCGCCAAGACTCTACCCTATGTTGACGCCAATCGTATAGCAATCTACGGCTGGAGTTACGGAGGATATGAAGCTATAATGGCAGCCTCGCAACCCGATGCGCCCTATGCAGCAGCTGTAGCTGTAGCTCCGGTCACAGATTGGAGATATTACGATACAGTTTATGCCGAGCGTTATATGCTCACTCCTCAGGCTAATGATACCGGTTATAAGAAATCCTCTACATTCACATATCTGCATTCACGCAAATGTCCTCTTCTTATTATGAGCGGCACAGCTGATGATAATGTACATATGTCAAACAGCATCCAATATATCGCGCAAGCCGAATCACAAAATCGATGGTGCGACTTTCTGGTATTTCCAAATATGAATCATTCCATCAACGGCTGTAATGCTCGCGCTGTAGTATTTGCCCGGCTGCTTGACTATCTTGATAACAATATGCGTTAAACACCTGATCAGAATATGATTCCAAAAGTAAGTACAGGAAAAGGCTTAATACATCTGTGGGTCAACTGGCTCGGAGGTTATGGAGCTTTGACTTTTTTGATAGTTATATCGCTGTGGGTATCACCGCGACTGATACCTTTTATAGCTTTCGGTTTACAATTCTTATTTTTCTTTTTAATCAAAAGAAACCGACGGGCACGTCACCCTGTGTGCTACCTGCTGCCGTTTATTATTACCAGAATTCTGTTTTGGACCGGAATCGTCACGCTCACTATCAATATGCTTTATAGATTTGATATCATTGGTCGCCTGTTCACTACCGAAGAAGTCAATCCAAGTATTCCATTTATTGCAACCCTCATTATTACACCTATAGCTACACTGATAAGCCTGTGGGGTAAAATCAAAAAACGCAATCTCAACTTTTGTAAAGACTGCACCATGCAGTTCGGCACCACAGCAGAGCGAGGTTTCCTTGGTCAGATTTTCACTCAAGAAGGCCAATATCAGCTAAAATTATTGCTGTTTATGAGTGCAGGTTGTGCCGGACTGAGCTGGACATACTACGGTATGCTTTATATAAATATTAATCTAAATTCACCAGATAAATTTGTGTTCTTCGGTATTCCGGTAATGCTCTGGTTCTTATCATCATTTTATCTCGCCATGCGTTATCTCGGTATCTGGAGCTACTACTGTCAGAACCAGAATATCGCTAATAAACGACTTTCCATATCCACACTTCTGCGATATATAATGGTTCACGACAATCAGATTTGCCTGCGGCTACCGGACTTAAATCCCGACACGATGGTCAACACTATGCTGAAATTTGACATACCGGACTCTCATTATCTCAGTTACAGAAATGACCTTAAATTATCGGATGCCACCCGTATGTTCACATCATTTTCAGGAATAAAAGATTCAGATGTACGATTAATGTATATCTCTGATGTCGGAAATGCCGACTGCAATATTTTCCATTATCTGTGTTTTATTAATGATGAACAAAAAGCAGAGTATGATGATAAAAATCCGCAATCCGTATGGCTCGATTTCCATGAAGTGGTAACTTTGCTCAACCGTCATGAACTCAATCCGCTGCTAAGCGCGGAAATCACACGTATGCACACCATGGCTCTGGCATGGAAGACATACACGGCCGAAGGTAAACGACGCTATAAAATCAAAAAATACCGTCCCGCATTTCAGTTTAGAGACCTCAAAAATCTTAAACTCGATTTCAACGATAAGCTGTGGATATATATAGCCAATAATAATCAGGACGTCCCCTTTTATTCGTTGCGAAAATTCTGGCGTAAACATATCAATGGCGTAGGACAGGCCTGACACTTCATCTCATGAGTTATCTCGTTATCACAGGACCTACCGCAAGCGGCAAGACACGCCGCGCTGTTGATATTGCCCGCGCTATAGGAGGCGAAATAATCAGTGCCGACTCACGCCAGATCTATCGCGGCATGAACATAGGTTCAGGCAAAGACCTCAATGAATATGGTGAGGTTCCCTACCACCTTATAGATATCTGTCCTGCCGGCTACAAGTATAATCTATATGAATATCTGCGCGATGAAGCTATTGCACGCCATGATATTATCACTCGCGGCGCTCAACCACTGCTTTGCGGAGGCACCGGATTATATGTTGAATCAGTAATCAACGGTCTTGTTCTCCCGGAAGTGCCGGAAAATAAAGACCTAAGGAACGCCTTAGCTAATTATACCCTCGAAGAATTGACGGCAATGCTTTCATCTATGAAGACGCTTCACAACGTCACCGATGTTGACTCGCGTCAAAGAGCCATAAGAGCAATAGAAATAGCAGATTATTACCGACTTCACCCTGATGCTGCCAAAGATGCTACTCCTCACCCTATCAAAGACACTGTCATAATCGGAGTGAGTATTGACCGCGATTCCCGACGCAGTCGCATTTCCAAACGATTGGCGTCACGTCTTGATGAAGGTATGATTGACGAGGTACGCTCCCTGCTTGACAGTGGCATAAAGCCTGAAGATTTAATTTATTACGGGCTGGAATATAAATTTCTTACACTTTATCTTACAAATCAATTAAGTTATGCCGATATGGTTTCGCAACTTGAAATAGCCATTCATCAGTTTGCCAAACGACAGATGACTTGGTTTAGGGGCATGGAGCGCCGCGGTCATCATATCAATTGGTTGCCGTGGGATATGCCACAAAATGAATTTATCGAACAGGCTATTAATCTCCTTTCCTGCTCACGGCAATGAAACAATCTCTTATCGTCATACTCTTTTCCATTATTTGCTTTTTTACTAAAGCCGATACCGTTCGTGACTACTTTCAGGTACCGGTCACTCTATCCGATACCATCGTTTGTCTCTCACCGGCAGGGCAATCTACATTCAAAGCTGTTGAATTTCGTGCTTCAGTCCCGGGCTATGACGACACACAGTTACTGAGTCCTTCGTACTACGGAATAACATTTGGTGCCGATGACAATTATTACCTGATTTCTGTAAGACCTGGGAATAAAAATGGGAATGATTTATTTGACAGACGATATCTTCAAGTCAAATTTGAATTACATTCCGCCGGGGGCTCAACAACTTTATATGAATCAGATATATTCGATAAAGTAGGATTAGGTAATGCCCCGAATTCTTTGGCGGTTGAATTGAATTATGTCGACCACACCGCTTCCGTTTATATCGGTAATGCTTACCTGAACCAGATCACAATCCAATCAGTAAAGATAGATGCTTCCACAACGATTAACCTCTTTACAATCGGGAAAATTGACGTGGATTTCCTCGTAGCCGAACACGACACCACTGAGAATAATCTCTTACAGCAAACACTCTACGACGTTGCTGCTCTTAAACAGCGATTCACCGCTTCAGCCAATAATTCCATCGAAGGATTCTGGAAATATCTCGACCGCGACATCGACACCCGCTATTGCCGTCAGGGAGGCAACTACATATTGGCGATAGTTTTTAATGACCATACCAATCAGTATGATATAGTATATATCGGTGGCGCGAAAACCAACTCCGACGGGTGGCAACCGGGAATGATCAAAGGACATCTTCACCCCACAATATTCGAGAATCATTATGATTTAATTTGGTATGATTCGATGCTCAACCGCTACGATAAAGAGACTCATGCACGTATGGAAAATGCAATATTGACGTTTGCATTCCCGTTATTAGATTCATCAGTGAGATATTGCCGATTACTCGACACCCGCTAATCCATTTATTTATGAAACGTCTTTTCTGCCTATTTATAACCATTATCACAATAATAATTGTCAGGGCTCAAACACCGGCTGATTCTATCCAATATTTCAACTTTATAGGCGAAGCTGATAAAGCTATAGCCAAATCAGAATGGACAACTGCCGAACAGCGTCTTCTTGATGCCATGCGTTTAATTCCCGACAATCCTACCAATATCCTCCTGATGTCAAACTTAGGTATGATTCGTTTCTATGCCGGAAAAACCGAAGAAGCCATCAATACGCTAAACGATGCGCACAACATAGCGCCGGCGTCAGTCACAATACTCCAGAATCGTGCTCATATCTACACCGAAATCGGCAATAACAACCAGGCACTCGAAGATTACTCGTTAATCATAGCTCTTGATTCCACATTGATAGAGCCATCGTTTTATCATGCGATTCTATCTCTTTCAACGGGGGATGTGGCAGAAGCTACAAAAGATGTAGCCCGCCTGAAATCCATTGACTCTCATAATAGACTGACTTATATAGCCGATGCAAATTTAGCACTGCACACTGCCCGCTATTCTAATGCCGTATCTCCACTATCGCGTCTGATAGAAGTTGAACCTACGGCTGAATATTATGCTAAACGCGGATTATGCCGCTTGCTGCTTTCACAGTTGCAGGACGCTTCGGACGATATCGCCAATGGTCTTCAGCTCGACCCTGCATACGCAGAACTCTATCTTTATCGAGCATTACTCAACAAATTTCGTTTCCGTCCCGATGATGCAAAAGCCGATGCCAAACGGGCCATCGAACTTGGAGCCGATGCCCAGAGAGTAAATACGCTAATTAACTGACCCCGACAGGCAGTTTTGTCTCAAAATTAGTATAAAATGATGAAAATTGTAAAAAAAACACCAACTTTTTGACATTATTGCGACTGTAACTATATATCAATTACATAATTATTTGTAACTTTGCGGTGTAAATACATTTATATATGTATTAAAACTATTTATTAATTAATTATTAAGACATGAATACAGACACTATTGGTACTTGGGCCGGATCAGTTTGGATAGCACTTAACGAAGCCGATATCCTTGATACAAAACAAATTAAAAAAATCACCAAATTAAAAGACAAAGAACTTTATGCAGCTCTTGGCTGGCTTGCACGCGAAAACAAAATTACATTTGAAGAAAGCGGTGACGGCAAGGAATTGCTTATTGCATTAGTAAAATAATCTTTTTTACCTGAAATCTTATCATTATTTATATGGGTCGGGCTCAGATATGTGTCCGACCTTATAATTAAGAGGAATAGTGATGCAAGGAACAGTCATACGGAATACCGGAAGCGAATATATCGTTGTCACTGACAGCGGTGAAGAAATCGCATGTAAAATCAAAGGCAAATTTCGGCTTAAAGGGATTCGTACCACTAATCCCGTTGCTGTAGGCGACCATGTCACCATCGCCAACCCGGAGAATGATACAGCTTACATCACTGACATATCTCCTCGCCGCAACTATATTATCCGCCGGGCAAGCAATCTATCGAAAGAGGCACATATCATAGCAGCAAACGTGGATCAGGTGCTTCTTATTGTCACTCTATTTCACCCGGTAACTTCTACTACATTTATTGACCGTTTTTTATCTACCGCCGAAGCATATTCAATCCCTGCAACTATAGTAATAAATAAGGTTGACCTGCTCACTGATGATGACAGCCGCGAATATTTAGAAGGGATAGAGTATCTGTACAGTTCAATAGGTTATAAAGTAATCGAAACTTCTGTCACCGAAAATATAGGCATAGATACTCTGCGCGAATCACTTAAAGGGAAAACTACACTTCTGTCGGGCAACTCGGGAGTGGGAAAGACATCTATTATCAACAGATTGATTCCCGGTCTACAGCTACGCACGGCTGAGATTTCAACCACACATCTTACCGGTATGCACACCACCACCTTTTCAGAAATGTTTCAACTCCCGGGTGGAGGTTACATAATCGATACTCCGGGCGTAAAAGGGTTTGGTACCATAGATTACGATATTCATGATGTGTCGCACTATTTCCCGGAAATATTCCGCATATCAAAAAATTGCCGATTCAGTGACTGCACTCATACCCATGAGCCGGGCTGTGCTGTGATAGAAGCACTTGAGGATAATCTTATAGCCCAATCGCGCTATAACTCTTATCTGAGCATACTTGAAGATATCGACCACAAAAAATATCGAAAGGGATATTAATCTTTTCACATTTTTTCACTACTTTTGCACCCTGAATCCAGATGTAAGTGATTTGTATCACATGACAGTTGGATAATGTTAGTTTTCAATATATTACAGTTTTCAAATTAAAGGTATGGATTTTTCAAGTTCCATTGATTTCAAGCCCAAATTAATATCCGCATTAAAAAACTATTCAGCTGCTAAATTTCGCTCAGATCTCACAGCGGGTATTGTTGTAGGCATTGTCGCATTACCTCTTGCCATTGCATTTGCCATTGCCAGCGGGGTTAGTCCCACGGTAGGTCTAACAACAGCCATCATAGGTGGTTTTTTAGTATCAGCTTTAGGCGGGTGCTCAGTACAGATAGGTGGTCCCACAGGTGCATTCATCATCATAGTCTACGGTATAATAGCCAATTACGGATTACAAGGACTTGCTATAGCCACGATGATGGCAGGAATAATATTAGTAATACTCGGTCTTTTCAGATTAGGTACGGTAATCAAGTTTATACCTTATCCTATCGTGGTAGGATTTACCGCCGGTATAGCACTTACAATTTTTTCAACCCAGATAAACGATTTCCTTGGACTCGGACTTACCGATGTTCCTGCCTCTTTTATTCCGAAATGGAGTGTCTACTTTTCAAATCTCAAGTCAATTGACTGGGTAACCACGGCTGTAGGTGCAGTATCACTCCTTATTATAATAGGAGCTCCTAAAGTATCGAAACGACTTCCGGGCAGCCTGCTATCCATAATCATCGTGACTGCGGGTGTTTATCTGCTGCATAAGTTTTATCCTGAATTTCATGTAACAACTATAGGTGACCGCTTCGGTTCAATGCCTACAGATATACCGCAGCCACATGGGTTCGCTCTGAATATGGACACAATCAACGAACTTCTGCCATCGGCATTCACGATAGCTGTACTCGGCGCCATCGAATCGCTGCTATCAGCTACTGTGGCCGACGGTATCACAGGGTCGCGTACCAACAGCAATACAGAACTTATCGGACAAGGAGCAGCAAATATAATAGTACCTTTCTTCGGTGGCATTCCGGTCACGGGAGCTATAGCCCGAACTATGACCAACATCACCAATGGAGGGCGTACACCTGTGGCCGGTATCATTCATGCAGTGGTACTGCTGTTGATATTCCTCTTCCTTATGCCTCTGATTAATCTTGTACCGATGACTTGTCTGGCAGCCGTTCTGCTTGTGGTCAGCTACAATATGAGCGGGTGGCGAACTATCCGGTCGATTTTCCATAGCCCCAAAAGTGATATCACGGTATTAGGCGTGACATTCCTTCTGACAGTAATATTCGATTTAACTATAGCGATTGAGATAGGACTACTATTGGCTATAATCTTATTCCTACGCCGTGTAATGGAAAATACCCAAATAAAAGTATACAGCGAGCAGCTTGATATAGCAGAAGGTACTGACATTGCCAAACATGAAGTACTTGATGTGTCGAACGGTGTGGAAGTATATGAAATTGACGGTCCGTTCTTCTTCGGAATAGCCACAAAATTCGATGAACTGATGCGAACATCGATGAAACGCAAACCGATAGTGCGCATAATCCGTATGCGAAAAGTACCATTTATCGACGCTACCGGACTCCACAACCTGGAGACACTTATAGAATCATCACGCACTGCAGGCATAGCCATAGTACTGTCAGGTGTAAGAGAATCAGTACATAAAGTGCTCATCAACTCCAAGGTAGTAGAGATGATAGGACACGAAAATATCTGCTCACATATCAGTAAAGCCGTACAAATAGCTAACAAAATAGCTGAGGACAAACAATATAGCCGCTAAAAACCGTGGTATATACCACAAAAATCAATAAATCGATTCGTTTTTATTACAAATTATAAAGATTTTTTTTGATATATAAAAAAAAGGCACTACCTTTGTAGCGTTTTTGAAACTAAAAGATAGTTTTATTTATTACACTTAATTTTACAAAGAAAATGAAAAAGTTAGTTTTAATGCTTGCTGTTGCTTTCAGCGTATCTCTCGTATCTTGCGGTGGTAACAATGAAGCTGCTCAGACTGAAGAAGTTCCCGCAGTAGAAGAAGTAGCTGTAGAAGAAGTAGCTGTTGTTGCTGATTCAGTAGAAGCTCCTGTTGATTCAGTTGCTGCTGAAGCTACTGAAGCTGCTCCCGTTGCTGAATAATTAAAAGCAAAAAGCAAGTTTCCGGATTTAATCCGACGAGCTATTGAAGAGTCGATTCCCCCTGCGGAATTGACTCTTAATTTTTTATGCCAAGCCATACGTAATGCAGAAGACTGACCGGGGGGAGATGAAAGAATGGAAATGTGCGCTTGCTGTGATGGAGCCGGCTCCGCGCCTGTGGGAAAGTGATTGCGTAGACGGCTTTTGGCTTCAGGGCCGCGA
>CAZZFD010000020.1:0-28429 GCA_964653375.1 uncultured Bacteroides sp. | reverse complement strand
ATGCTGATGCTCGGTGCCCACAACATTCTCAACCCCGCCAACGGTGCGCCTATCACCGTCCCCTCTCAGGACATGGTGCTCGGTCTGTACTACATCACCAAGCTCCGTAAAGGTGACAAAGGCGAAGGATTGAAATTCTACGGCCCTGAAGAAGCCGAAATAGCCTACAATGAAGGCCGTGTCACTCTTCACGCCCCCGTATCGATTATGGTCGACGACATCGACGCCAACGGTAACCCCATAACTCACCTGGTGGAAAACACTTCCGTTGGTCGCGTGCTTGTCAATCAATATGTACCTAAAGAGATTGGCTACGTCAACGAGATTCTATCAAAGAAATCTCTCCGTACCATCATCTCCAAAGTAATCAAAAAATGCGGTATTCCGCGTTCAGCTCAATTCCTCGATGACATCAAAAACCTTGGCTACCGCATGGCATTCAAGGGTGGTCTGAGCTTCAACCTCGGCGACGTTATCATTCCCGCCGAAAAAGAAGAATATGTACGCGAAGGTTACGAACAGGTACAGGAAGTGATGAACAACTATGCTATGGGCTTCATCACCAACAACGAACGTTATAATCAGATTATCGATATCTGGACACACGTCAACGCCCGTCTGGCCGATACGCTCATGAAACAGATTTCAGCCGACCAGCAAGGCTTCAACCCTGTCTACATGATGCTTGACTCCGGTGCCCGTGGTTCTAAGGACCAGATTCGTCAGCTCTCAGGTATGCGTGGTCTTATGGCCAAACCGCAAAAAAGCGGTGCCGAAGGTGGTCAGATTATTGAAAACCCGATTTTGGCCAACTTCAAGGAAGGCTTGTCAGTGCTCGAATACTTCATATCCACTCACGGTGCACGTAAAGGTCTGGCCGACACCGCGCTGAAGACCGCCGACGCAGGTTATCTTACCCGCCGTCTGGTCGATGTGGCTCACGACGTGATTATTCATGAAGAAGACTGCGGCACACTCCGCGGACTCGTATGCACCGAAATCAAGAACAACGACGAAGTTGTTGCTTCACTTGGTGAACGTATCCTCGGCCGCGTTTCAGTACACGACATAATTGACCCCATCAGTGGCGAACTCATTGTAGCCGCCGGCGAAGAAATCAACGATGAAGCCGCCGACCGCATCAATGCATCGCCCATCGAATCTGTTGAAATACGCTCGGTGCTCACTTGCGAAAGCAAACGTGGAGTATGCGCCAAATGCTATGGCCGCAACCTCGCCAACAACCGCCTGGTACAGAAAGGTGAAGCTGTAGGTGTTATCGCAGCGCAGTCTATCGGTGAACCCGGTACTCAGCTTACCCTCCGTACATTCCACGTCGGTGGTGTCGCATCTAACATCGCAGCCGTATCTTCAGTAACATCTCGTTACGACGGCACACTCGAAATCGACGAGCTCCGTACCGTCACCACTGATGAAGTCGACGCCAATGGTCGTCCCGTACAAGTGGTAATCGGTCGTTTAGCCGAAATGCGTATCATCGACCCCAACACCAAGATGATGCTCACCAATGCCAACATCCCCTACGGCTCAAAACTTTACTTCGATAATGGTGCCTCTGTACACAAAGGTGACGTTATCTGCGAATGGGACCCCTTCAACGCAGTCATCGTATCAGAAGTTCGCGGTAAAGTTCAATACGTCAACCTCATCGAAAACATCACATATCGTGTTGATGCCGATGAACAGACCGGTCTGCGCGAAAAGATTATCATCGAGTCAAAAGACCGTGGTAAAGTTCCTGAAGCCAACATCGTTGATGAAAACGGTCAGATTATCAAGACCTACGCTCTCCCTGTAGGCGCACACCTGATGCTCGAAGAAGGAGCCGAAGTCAAAGCCGGCGAAATCTTCGTGAAAATCCCGCGCGCTTCAGGTTCGGCAGGCGACATCACCGGTGGTCTGCCCCGCGTCACCGAACTCTTCGAAGCCCGTAACCCGTCCAACCCCGCCATCGTGGCTGAAATCGACGGTGAAGTCAACTTCGGAAAAGTCAAAAGAGGCAACCGTGAAATCACCGTCACATCACGTATCGGTGAAGTCAAGAAATACCTCGTACCACTGTCAAAACAGATTCTCGTACAGGAAAACGACTATGTACGTGCCGGCACTCCCCTATCCGACGGAGCTATCACTCCCGCCGACATCCTCAATATCATGGGTCCGACTGCCGTACAGGAATACATCGTCAACGAAGTACAGGACGTATACCGTATGCAAGGTGTAAAAATCAACGACAAACACTTTGAAGTAATCGTTCGACAGATGATGCGTAAAGTCAACATTCTTGACCCGGGAGACACCTGCTTCCTCGAACAGCAGATTGTCGATAAACGCGCTTTCATGGACGAAAACGACCGTATCTGGGGTAAAAAAGTGGTTACTGATCCGGGCGACAGCGAAAATGTCAAAGCCGGTCAGATTATCACTGCTCGCCGTCTGCGCGATGAAAACTCTGCCCTCAAGCGCCGTGACCTCCGTCTTATCCAAGTCCGCGATGCCCTTCCCGCTACATCAGAACAGATACTTCAAGGTATCACACGCGCTGCACTGCAGACAAGTTCATTCATGTCAGCCGCTTCATTCCAGGAAACTACAAAAGTCCTCAACGAAGCTGCTATCAACGGCAAGACCGACCCGCTCGAAGGCATGAAAGAAAATGTGATTTGCGGACACCTGATTCCCGCCGGTACCGGTCAACGCGAATATGACCGCCTCGTCGTAGGCTCCAAAGACGACATCGAAGGCATCTTTAACGAACATGAAGACGCTGAGATTATCTCCGAGACTACCCCTGAAGAAGTCACCATCGTCACCGAAAACGCCGAGACCGAATAATCCAAAGTCAAATAACTATCATTGCATAGAGGGGCTGCCTAACAAGTTTAGGCAGCCCCTCTATATCTTCTTGCCGGCATAAAATAAAATTCCCAATTATTTGTCGTATCTTTACGGCTGTAAATCAAAGAGTTCAAAATTGATAGCTAAAATCATTGTACAAAACACCAACATAACCGTTCTTGGCATTAACGGAGAAGACTACATTTCTCTTACTGATATGACTAAAAGCCAACTTCAAGAACATATAATTTTCCGTTGGCTTAGTCTCAAAGGGACTATTTAATATCTCAGAGAATGGGAAATACTCTATAATCCGAATTTAATTGTACCGAATCGGTACAATTAAAAATGCGGCAGAGAGTAATAATTTCGTTCTATCTACAAAGACATGGATTGGGCGACAACGAACGCAAACTCCTGAAATAAAACTCACTGTTGGCGTGAAAGATATAGTATATAAATCAAAAGTAGCTAAATGGTATTTATGGTTTTGCATAGGTATGACCATAGCATTAGCAGGCTCAATTTACTTGTGTTATCAATCAACTTGGATTCTGTTAATTGACATCGGTTTAATGGGAACCGGATTGATTATGATGTTTGATATGCTTTTTCATACAGATTATACAATCAACGGAAAGCGATTACACATTCGATGTGGTTTCCTTTACCGTATGAATTTGCCCATTTCCAAAATCAGCGAGATAACACATAAATCAACTATTCTGTCATCCCCGGCCCTATCGACAAAGCGAATAGGATTAAAGTATGGTAAGACTAATTGGGTTTACATATCTCCCAAAAACCAAGATGAATTTATCTCGGCACTACTGTCAATTAACCCCAAAATAGAAATCATTTAGAGTTGTTGTGGGTTTGCAACCCACAACTTACAACCTACACTGTGGTGAATTAACATGTCTAACACACGATACAGCAACGTGCGGGTTGCAAACCCGCATGAACTGGGTTCGTAAATAATTATTTGAGAACCGGTGCCGAAATTCCACCGGAATATCACGCGCACTTGTTGATTGGTGATTATGCCGGACATATGGGATTGCCCATTATGACACACCGTCTCGCTGAAGATAATATATCTCCTGTGATTAGCTGTTATTTCAAGATTGCGGAAGCCGCGCCCGATTGCTCGCCCACTTCGTTACCACGCTGCACTTTCTTGCCGTAACCAAAGTTATAAGTAGCCGTGAAGTTTATGCGAGGATGCGATGATGTGCCAATGAGTGTCTGTCGCTCGTTATAATATGGTGAGACTGTGATGTTTGTCGCACCGTCCCATCCCTTATTGAAGACATTGGCAGCCATAACTCGCAGATTCCAATTAGCGTTGGCCCACCCTACGGTCAGACTGTGAAAATTCCGACCTTTGTTTATTTGGGGTGAAGATGAAAACATACTTTTCTGTGGGCTTTCGTAATAGGCTTGGAAATAGAAGTTGTCGAGATAATAGCTGGCCTGAGCTGCGATTCGAAACGAGTTACAGCTCTCATTAAAAATGCCGGTTGATTTATAAAATGACTGGCCGGTATTGACGTATAGTTGAAGTTTTCCGTTGAGTAGTTTCCAGTTGGCAGCCAATCCGATTTCGCCGTTGATATAATTGCCGTCGTTGATATATGACCGCAACAAGGCTTTTCCGGCCTCGTAGGGTGTATAGACAATCAACTGACGGTCATACAAGCCGAAATAGCTACCATAGACACTCATACCGAAAGTATTTGACGGCATCCATGTATATGCGAGGTCCCAGGTTGTGTGTCGGCAATTTTCCAATAATGGATTTCCTGTAATAAACATCAGTTCATTCTCACGAAGCAAATCAGATGACTTTCCGGAGATGCCGGGAGAGCTTGTAGCATACTGAAAATAAGCGGAGAAACTGTTTTTCTGATTCAGGACATAGCGCACATTTATATGAGTGAACGGATAGGTGTCACTATTTGTCTTTCCGTTTATATCGCTGTTTTCCCAAGCAAAACCGGCATCGAGGTTAACTGATATTTTCTGTGTCTGGAAATTATAGCCGACCATTCCTGCGCAAAAAGCATTATGAAACTTATCTCTATATCCGTTATCGCCCGTGTATTCCAAACGGTTGATGTTGTCGCCATAGTTGCCACCTAACATTACAGAATGTTTCTGGCCAAAGTTTTTACGTATATACAGATTCATGCGGTAAAAATATGCGTTCTCTTTCGCATGGCGGTGAATTGTTGGTTGGTCTGTGGCAGCATAATAAGTAAAATCATTGCCGTGAGTATAGTTGAACGATGGAGAGAAGTCAATCGAAATGCCCTTTGGAAGAGCAAAGAAATAGGTTCCCGAGTAAGCAACAGAATTAGATCGGTTAGGATTCTTTTTCTCAAATAAATACCCTTCTGCTAAATTGGGCGAATACTCCAATTTGCCGGAATATTCATTTGTGGGTATACCTAAGTAGGTAAAGGCAAGCAGATTGCGTATTTGGATTTTGTCGCTGTTATATGTGGCACGGAAAGTGACGGGAAATTGATTTTGTTTATAATGCGATGATTCAAGAGTTTCCTTACGTGTTAAGGAATACTCCTCACCGTCATCTCCGGTCAGACGGTAAACTCCCTCTGTGGTGTTGCCTATATGGTGACTGTTCCGGTTGTTGGCACCGGCATACAGGTCATAGGTCATCTTCTTGTAAGTGAACTTTGAGAAGATATTTACACGGCTCGACAAGCCTACAAGGAAATTCTCATTAGCCGTCACCTTTGTATAACCGCCGTACTCGTATTCCTGCACGATAATGTTTATCACTCTCTCTGCTCCACGGAAACGAGGGTCAGTAGGAAACTCAAGGTATTCCACACGCCTTACATCGGCTGTTCGCAGTCCTTCCATTTCCTCTTTGGATGCTTCAAGAAAATTTATGTAAATAGCTACGCTGCCGCCTACATTATCGGTAACGCTCTCATCAATCGGGTTTATCCTGATTTGAGGGATAGCCATCTGGCGCAAAAGGTCCACGGCATTTTGCGCCGCCGCTTTCTGGCGTTGCGTAGGATGAAAGATGCTCCTATCGGACTGCAACGAAGCATTATCCCCCTCAACAGTGACCAACTTTAACTGAATAGGTAGTTCAGTCATAAGAATTGTGCCGACATTAAACGAATTAAGTTTCTTATAAACAGTATTGTATCCCACACACGTCAGTTTGGCTATAACACCTTGCCGGTCACATGGGATAGAAAAACCGCCATTGACATCACTGATTCCGTATGTTATCACGGTGGAGTCTTTTGAAGCAAGCAGCATGACGGTCGCTGCTTCTACCGGCTCCTGGTCAGCACCTACTACCCGACCAGTGTATATGTATTTGCCATGCTGGAGCGCTTCTATATAATAATGTCCCTTTTTCTCTGATAAAGCTATAGGGTGCATTCCGATAATCTGACGCAGTGCGCTACATATATCATCGGTGTCGATTTTTGAGGAAGTTTTATAGTTGTCAAGCTCCTTGTAAATAAAAGACACGTTGATATCCGGATGATCTTGACACAATGCTACAAGAGCCTGAGATATTGGAGTATCGTTAAAAGAATACGTGTACTGTTTGGCGTTGGCATAACCGGATATGACCATCGCCATTATGATTATGATGATGCGTTTCATATTCAGTCAACTATAATTTTTTTGCCATCGAATCTAATATTTATCTGCTCGAATGAGTTTAACTGCTCCACCGTTTCCTGCAAAGTGATTGCCGGGTCAAATTTATAATAAAGATGCAGTTGAGCCGTTTCAGGTTTAGTATATTCCACTATTGCACCATGAACATCAGCTACACTGCTTAATATTTTCTCAAGCGAAGCATCCTCAAAAATAATCGGTGCATCTGTAACGACTGTTTCATCTAAAGCGTCTGTTGAATCCTCGCTTATAGATTCCGAAGTCGAAACTACCTTTATCACCTCCGCCGAAGCATCGACTTCATCAACTTGCGGTTTTTGCTCCAACGACTTAACGACTACAGTTATCCCGATAGCTACCGCTGTGAGCGAAGTAAATGCAATAACTGCGATAGAGGCTGCACGGCTGCCACTCAACAGGAAACGCCACTTCGTGTTCCGGTGTCTCCGGGAAAATTTCTTCCATTCGGCATCAACGTCAACATTAGCATCGGGTGACGCAAATGTGGAATCTGTCTTACAGAGCAGATTGTAAATCTCTCTTGTTTCAGGGTCAGAGAGTATTTCTTCAATCTTTTCCGAAGTAAATTTAGCGGGATGCTCGATAAGATCAAGCACAATGTCATACTTATCCATACTGATTGAGATTTTTACGGATTAATACTAATGCCTGACGAACTTGTTTATAAACAGCATTTTCACTCACTCCTAATATCCCGGCAACCTTTGAGAATGCCAGCCCCTCTACAAACCGCAGCTCCATAACGCGTCGGCACCGGGGAGTCAGCTCCTCCTTTATGACCCGATAAATTCTGCCTACGGTTTCATCATCGGGCCAATCCTCAGCGTCGTATTCATCTGTGTCGCTGAAATATAAATTGACAATTCGGTCGTGAACGCCCTTATCCCTTATCATATTCAGCGCACGATTGCGAACGGCAGAGAGCAAGTATGCCGCAGATGTAGCTGTGATGTTTTTTGAATAGAGAAGCGACTCAAACACATCATGGACGATATCGCGCGCCGAATCATCATCATGCAGAAGCACTTTTGCCAATCGGTACATCTGCTGATAATGTGCTTTGAAAAGCTTTTCTATATCAATTTTGTTCGTCATACATTAGTAAGACACACAATTTCCCGTTTACTAAACCCGCCGCTGCCAAAATTTTTCAATCATTGAAATATTACTTCCTTATGAGTCAATAATAACTCGCTTTTGGCACGCTCAAAAACAGCAACGGACATCCGGCAGACAAAGTTAAGATTTACTTTTGCAAAGAAAAAAGTATCGTAAAATAGATTTTTGCATCGACCCAAGCTGACCACTTTTTTATATTTCACTCATTTTCACAAGCCGGGTATTGACATAGCCTTAAATATTTGCTAAATTTGCACGAAATTTCGGGTAGAAGCATGAAAACTAAAACCAAACGCCGAGTATTAGTCCGCGGCTCGCAGATTACAGCCTACATCAGTGTGTCGCTGCTGCTGCTCATACTTGGCATAGTGGCTTTTACAGGCATCACCGCCCGCAACGTCACAAACGAGCTACGATCCGGAGTTGGTTTCGTCATAATGATTGATGAAACAACCTATCCCGAAAGCGCCGGACAGCTGCATTCCGACCTCGACACCCTCCCATGGGTAGCTTCGGCTAAATATAGAGATGCGTCCACAGTACTCGAGCATTGGCAATCGATGATGGGCGATGACTGCACTGCCGTACTTGACATCAATCCTTTTCTCCCTGAATATGAGGTAAAGATACAACCCGAATGGGCATCGACCGACAGTATGTCGTTAATTATGAACCGCATTAGCAGCTTCGACTGCGTGACGGAAATTAAAGCCCACACCGAAATTGTCGGTAGTGTCAACCACACCATCAACACCATCATCTTAATTCTCCTGCTCATGGCCATAGTGCTCACCGTCATTGCACTTGTACTTATCAACAACATGATTCGCCTGGAGATTTTCGCACGCCGGCAAATTATCCACACTATGAAATTCGTCGGTGCCACAGATGCTTTTATACGCCGGCCTTATTTGATTCATGCACTCTTGGGTGGCACAGTTGCCGGACTGGTAGCGTCAGTTATACTCTTTCTGATTACCCTGTACGCACGCACTTTACATGAATCCGTCACAACAGCTCTATGCTGGCAATGGCAAGTGATTGTCTATCTTGTCATGACCCTGGCAGGAGCTCTCCTCTGCGTAATTTTCGCATATATCGCTACTAATAAATACTTGCATAAAACCAACGAAGACATTTTCAACTAACCACTATGGCTAAACAGATACAGAACAACCCGCAAAAAACCGAAAACAACATTATCGAAAAGGAAAAATACACTCAATTTCCACTCGTTAAAATCAATTTTATCCTCATGGGGTGTGCGGCACTGCTCATCATACTCGGATTTATCCTTATAGCGGGCGGTTCCACCTCCGACGACACATTCAATCCCGAAGTATTCTCCACCACGCGCATTGTCGTGGGACCCACCATCGCCTTTTTAGGATTTGTTGCCATGGGAGTGGGTATTATGTGGCGTAAATCAAAAAAAGATTAAACCATGGAATGGCTTGACGCTCTGATTCTCGGCATAGTACAAGGTCTTGCCGAATATCTGCCCATCAGCTCCAGCGGACATCTCGAAATTTTCCGCCAGATACTTAATGTACCATTGGCCGGTGCGGAAGCACTTGATTTCGATATCACTCTACATCTTGCCACCGTATTGAGTACCATCGTAGTATTGTGGCGCGAATTTGTACCCCTATGTACATCATTCTTCACACTCCGGCGTGACGCCAACACCACCTACGTACTTAAAATCCTACTCTCCTGCATACCGATAGCCATTGTCGGATTCCTCTTCAAAGACACAGTCGAACAATATTTCAACGGCAGTCTCATCATTGTGGGTATATGCTTGCTCATAACAGCCTTACTTCTCACATTTGCCTACTACTTCCGTCGCCACGAATACTCTGCCGTGCCCGGTAATGCTACAAAAGGTCACGATATCACATGGCTTGACGCATTCATAATCGGTTGCGCACAGGCTGTTGCCGTTCTTCCCGGATTGAGTCGCTCCGGCACCACCATTGCTACCGGCTTGATGCTTGGCGATAAACGCGACAAGATAGCCCAATTCTCCTTTTTCATGGTTATCATCCCCATCTTGGGCGAATCGCTGCTTGGACTTAAAGATATGATTACCGGCCATGACGTCGGCTCATCGACTATCGGTGTATTACCTTTGATAGTAGGTTTCCTGGCCGCTTTCGTAGTTGGTTGCATAGCATGCAAATGGATGATTAATTTGGTCAAACGTGGCAAACTCGTTTGGTTTGCAATCTATTGCGCCGCTGTCGGCATTATCTGTTTAATCTGGTAATATGAATTATCTCGAAGGCGAAATATTCTATATTGACAAACCACTTCACTGGTCATCATTCGACGTAGTGAAACGTCTGCGAGGCGCTATGCTCCGACGTATGCAACTGCGCAAAATGAAAGTAGGCCATGCCGGCACTCTCGACCCCCTTGCCACAGGCGTGATGATAGTCACCACCGGCCGGGCCACCAAGCAAATCGAATCGCTGCAAGCCGGCATCAAGGAATACATCGCCACCATAGCCTTAGGTGCCACCACTCCCAGTTTCGACCTTGAGACGGAGATTGACGCCACATACCCCACAACTCATATCACCCGCCAACTCGTCGAATCCGTTCTCCCCAAATTCACAGGAACCATCAAACAGACACCGCCGGCCTTTTCAGCCTGCAAAATCGATGGACGCCGTGCCTATAAAATAGCTCGCAAAGGACAGGAAGTAGACCTAAAGCCAAAAACATTGGTCATCGATTCAATCAATCTTCTTGATTATGCCCCCACAGCTATTACACTCAAAATAGTCTGTAGCAAAGGCACATACATCAGAGCATTGGCACGCGATATCGGGCAAGCCCTAAACTCGGGAGGTCATCTCACGGCACTCCGTCGCACGCGCGTAGGCAATATCGACATCTCTCGGTGTCTCGACATCGACTCCGCATTACGACTCATCGCCGAAAGCCCTGTCGAATATCCCGAATACTTAACTGCCGAACACAACTACTCCAAATAAATACGAATATCCATCAACTTATCTTTCAAGTATAACACTGATTATGAAATTATCGCAATTCAAGTTCAACCTTCCCGATGAACTTATAGCCCAATTCCCCGTGCCGCAGCGCGATGAATCCCGACTCATGGTAGTCAACAGGGCTACCGGCGAAATCCAGCATCGCATTTTCAAAAACATCATAGAATATTTCGATGAGGGCGACCTCATGGTGTTCAACGACACACGCGTGTTCCCGGCCCGGCTCTTCGGCTTCAAAGAAAAGACTTGCGCCAAAATCGAGGTATTCCTTCTGCGGGAACTCAATGCCGAAAACAAGCTCTGGGACGTCCTCGTTGAGCCCGCACGCAAAATCCGCATCGGTAATAAACTTTATTTCGGAGAAGGCGAATCAATGGTAGCCGAAGTTATCGACAACACCACATCCCGCGGACGCACCCTGCGTTTCCTCTACGACGGCCCGCACGACGAATTCAAACGCGACCTATTCGCTCTCGGACAACCACCACTCCCTCAATATATCATCCGCGAACCTGAAGAACTCGATATCGAACGCTACCAGACCATATTCGCCAGAAACGAAGGTGCCGTAGTTGCGCCGGCCGCCGGTCTTCACTTTAGCCGCGAGCTGCTGAAACGCCTCGAAATCAAAGGAGTTAAACAAGATTTCATGACCGTTCACAGTGGTCTTGGAAACTTCCGCGAAATCGATGTCGAAGATCTCACAAAACACCGTATGGACTCCGAGCAGATTGAAATTTCACAAGAATTGGTCGATAACGTCAATGCCACCAAAGACGACCACCATCGTGTATGCGCCATCGGCACCTCGGTGCTCCGTGGCATTGCCAGCGCCGTAAGCATGGGTGGACATATGAAGACCTATACCGGCTGGACCAACAAATTCATCTTTCCTCCCTACGAATTCACTGTCACCGATGCATTGCTCTCCAATTTCCACCTGCCGTACTCCACCATGCTCATGATGGTCACTGCCTTCGGTGGTTACGACCTGATTATGGACGCCTATCGTCAGGCAGTAAAAGAAAAATATCGCTTCGGTGCCTACGGCGACGCCATGCTTATCATCTGATCCGACTCCCTTATGAGCTGCCGCTATCTCACTCTCGAAGCTCCCTCTGAAGCTGTAGTGCGCGAAAAAATGAGCAAATTCATTGCCTTCGCTTTTCCCGTACGCACTGCCGATGAAGCGCGCAGCCTCATTGCCGATATCGCACGCCGCTACCACGACGCACGCCACGTATGCTGGGCTTATTTACTCGGAGCAGACGGAACTGAATTTCAGTCAAATGACAATGGTGAGCCCTCCGGCACTGCCGGACGTCCTATCCTCGGTCAGATTCGCTCCGCAGGCCTCACCTACCTCGCCATCGCCGTAGTACGCTACTTCGGTGGCATCAAACTCGGCACATCCGGCCTCATCTCAGCCTATCGCGAAGCTGCGCGCCAAGCCATCGAAGCAGGCAAAGTGGTCACCCGTAGCGAAATGGCGCAAGTATCGTTCACTTTCCCCTATTTGGCTATGAACGACGTAATGCGCATAGTCAAAGATTCAGGTGCTGAAATACTTGACCAGCAATTTGACAATTCGTGCGCCATGACCCTGCTCACCGAAGCCGATGCAGCCCCGCGTCTGTCGGCAGCCATAGCCGGTCTCTCAGGCACCTCCATCACTTCTCCTCAATAACTCCATATATTCTCTCACCATTTTTCCTCTCCCCTACTCCCTATTATGGATTCAGCTGTAAAAAAACATCTTGCTTCCGACTCCGATGGTCTGCTCACATACGAGTATATCGCCAACAATATCAACCGCATCACCGATGAGATGCCCGAATTGATAGCCCATATGACCCTCTGCGATTCCAACGGCCAGTTTTGTGTCAGTGCTGCTCGGTTTCTCAATGCCATCGACCCCGTCACCCACGCCGAAGCTATCCGCACACTCGTTGCCGCAGCCATAGATAAAGACCGGGAACGCTCTTACATAGGCTACCTTCTCCCCGACCTCTGGGGAACCGATTATGCCACCCGCGTCAACGAACTATGCGCGGCCGACTCCAATTTCCGACGCATCTATAAACGTCTTCACCCCACAGGTATCTAAAATCATGAACATCTTCCGCTATTTCCTCACTCTATCCATTATCTTGCCGACGCTCCTATCAGCTTCAGCTCAAAACGCATCTTCAAATATGAACAATAATTCCTCCGACGTTATCGTCGACGTCAACACATCACTCGGACAGATTCGACTGCTCCTGTACGGCGACACTCCCGCCCATCTCAAAAATTTCGTAAAACTTGTCAACGAAGGATATTACGATGGCGTGCTTTTCCATCGAGTCATTAACGACTTCATGATTCAGACCGGCGACCCCGATTCACGCAATGCCCGGCCCGGCCAACAACTCGGATCCGGTGGTCCCGACTATAAAATTGATGCCGAAATCCTGTATCCAAAGCACTTTCACAAACGTGGCGCCTTAGCGGCCGCCCGTCAGGCCGACGCCGTAAACCCCAATCGCCAATCGAGTGGCTCGCAATTCTACATCGTCACCGGACGCACTTACACCCGCGAGCAGCTGCAGCAATTCGAAAAACAGATGATCATGGCGCGCAAACAGGAAATCTTCAACACCCTGGCTAAAGAACACCGCGACACCATCATCACCATGCGTCGCAACCGCGACCAGGCAGGGCTTCAGGCCCTTCAGGAGCGATTGACCGAACAGACCGAGCGCAAAGCCGAATCCATGCCCTTAGGCTTCACCCCGGAGCAGATCGAAGCATATACCACAGTAGGCGGCACACCGCATCTCGATGGCGCTTACACCGTATTCGGTGAAGTCCTGTCAGGCATGGACGTAGTTGACAAAATACAGAAAGTAGAGACAGACCCCGCCGACCGTCCCAAAGAAGATGTGCGCGTTATCAGCATGAAAGTGGTGTGATTGCCCGATGATTGAATACTCATCGTTCACCTTGCCCAACGGACTCCGCGTAGTCCACAATTTCGACGGCTCAACACTGCAGTGTGCCGTCAACATCATCTACGACGTCGGCTCGCGCGATGAGCAGCCCGCACACACCGGCATTGCCCACCTGTTTGAGCACCTGATGTTCGGCGGCTCCGAAAATGTACCCGACTTTGAATACGCACTCGAGATGGCATCAGGGGTCAACAACGCTTTCACCACCCCCGACCACACTTGTTTCTACGATATCCTGCCTTCACAAAACCTCGCCACGGCTCTGTGGGTCGAAAGCGACCGTATGCTGGCTCCACGCCTCGAAGCGTCGCTCGAAATCCAGCGCCGCGTGGTCATCGAGGAATTTAAGGAAACCTGTCTTAATCGCCCTTATGGCGATGTCTCACACCTGATGCGCTCGCTCCTTTACTCCTCTCACCCCTACCGCTGGCCCACAATCGGTCTCGCGCCCGAACATATAGCCGATGCCACACCCGAACTCATACGACACTTTTTCGAATCATACTACTCCCCCCGGCGAGCCGTACTCGCCATAAGCGGGTCTGCCCCTCTCGATACCGTTAAAGACTTGGTCTTCCGATATTTCAACGACATTCCCCCGCGTACTCCGGCGCCTCATCCTGCCGACAATGAACCACCCGTCACCGCACCGCGCCGTCTTACCGTCCGCCGTCGCGTGCCTCAAGCCCGCATCTACATTGCCTTCCACTCTCCCGCACTGAACCACCCCGATTATGCCGCCTCCGACATAATCACTGACATTCTCGCCTCAGGTCGCTCATCTCGCTTTATCCGCCGGCTGGTCATGGACTCTCCCCTTTTCACATATGCCGACGCCAGTATCTCCGGCTCACATCACGGCGGCTTCATGCTCATCAGCGCCCATATCACCGACGCATCACCCGAGGCGGTCGACCTCGCGGAAAAAATCTTGTGGCAACAACTCGACGACTTCATTATAACCGTCTCCGATGCCGAACTTCAACGCGCACTTGTGCGGTTCGACAGCAACCGCACATTCGCTCACCTGAGTTTTGCCGCCAAAGCACGCGAACTCGCCACTACCACACTCTATGGCCGGGACATAAACACCGTTTCCTCCGACTATCACCGGCTGACCACACAACAGCTCCGACGCGTTGCCACCGACATCTTCCGTCGCGAAGCTGCCTGCACACTCTTATATCTTCCTGAAAATTAACGTACCGTCACTTTAGCTGTATAAATCAGCCCCGATGACGACGCTTTAAGCAGATAGACACCCGGCATCACACCATCAGTGCTGATGCTCACCTCATCTGAATCCTCCCTTACCCTGCTTACACACCGCCCCTGCATATCATACATCTCAGCCTCTATCTCGCCCGCTCCCGCCAGATACAAATCATAGCCGCCGGCCGACGCCGAAAGCACCCATTGACGGTCATCATCTGCCGCCACTCCTCCTATGGCCGCTGCCTTACGTGCAAGCACCTCCTTGATTCCCGCAAGCGCATCTATGCGCCCCGCTCCCCACTGCATAGCCTTGTCAGTGTCACTCCCAGTGTATGGCACAGAGGTCTTTTTCACTATATCTTTCACATCATCTATGTTCAGCGTCGGATCCGCCTCGAGCCACAACCCCGTCACACCTGCCACAAACGGAGCCGACATCGAAGTACCCTGCATTCCCCCCCACCGGTTATTGCGGTCATTCACTCGTACTTCTCCCGACACCGCATTCGACGAATAACTTGTCTTATACTCGCTCAACGACGACACTATTGCGCTGCCCGGAGCTGTCACGTGAGGCAACGATTCGCCTGTGACCACATTACGGCCATATGATGAAAACGGACATATATCGTTCACGGCCGTAGCCCCGCGATAAGAATAAGTCGTACCGCCCGTCACCGTAAAATTAGTTGCCGAAGTATAAGCACCGACCACAAGCACATTCTCTCCCGTAGCCAAATCATTGATAGTGCCATTATTACCCACTTTAGCCGCGTCCCATTGCAGACCGTTCCACCCGGTCCCCGACTCCACGCTAAACTGACCTGTTGTCTGACCCGAAGGCGTATCTATCAGTCCGTAGATAGTCTGTCCCTGTGTACGCGTAAATCGAAATCCGGGCTTGAGTGTCGTATTACCCGACTTGACATTGAGTATGAACGACGACTCCACACAATAACGGTGATTCGATTCCACACTCGAATAAAACTCTATGTACGATGTTGCACTAAATGCCTGTGAAAAAAACGCATCTTTCTGATATGCGCTGCCCATACTCTCTCCACCCACCGCCAGGCCCCGCCCTCTGGTATTGGGGACATTTAGCGCATAAACCACCTCTTTCTTCGACGTATCGTAAATCACAAACTCCATTCCGAACACCGTATTGTCTCCGCTCCAGAACGTCATATTGTAGGGTGATGTCACCACACCGGTACTGTAAGTAAGCCCCACCGCACTGTTCACCAGACTGCTCTCATCGCTGCCCCCATCCAGGGTCATAGCCTTGTTATACTGAGCGTCATTGCCCGAAGCCACGCATATTATCGCCCGGCGCCCGAGCTTTGCCATACCTTGACACAGAGCGTTGCTCCCGTCATGCGGCCCCAGCAGCGAACCCAGCGACAGATTGATTACCGCCGGCTTATCCACTGACTCGGCATACTCCACACACTTGGTCAGACCAGCCAATATGTTTGCTTCCGTAAGCTGGCCCGCACTCATCACTATATCGGCGTCCGTGGCAATACCATAATATGGCATATCCGTACTCTTATACGCCAGTCCGTTCATACCGAAATCACTCGCAGCCCGATAACTCCCCGTAGCCACTCCCGCCACATGCGTGCCATGAGTCTCCACCACATTATCCGTGGTAAACTTCTTTATGTCATCGCGCGACTCGGCCGAAGCCGTCAGATCGGCATTATTCGAGTTTCCGAACACATACACAGCCTTCACCCTCGATGTCCCTACCTTTCCCGTCTTGGCAAAATTCACATGATTCGGATCCAGGCCACCGTCATACAACCCGAACACCACACCTTTGCCCGTATATGAACGTGGAAGACCGGTGCCCGTTTGCACCTGATTGACGTTAGCCGTAGGCCGTGCAAAAGCCATGGTGTAATTATGCTTTCGTCCCACCGACAGACTCTTCACAGCCTCATTCTCGGCCACAAGCTCTATCCGGTCCACAGGCAGCGACACTATCACCATATCCTCCAGCACAGTCGAACACTCTATCCCCGGCTCCACCATCAGATCTTCTGCACCATACCCCGCGTTGAGCGTCACTATCACACTCACCTTCGGAGCACACTGCGCCTGCCTTACGCCAGGCACACTCGCCGTAACATCATCGCCCTCACCTGCCTTAGCCTTATTATATTCATTGATAAGCCTGTAGGCTGCAAGGTCGATTTTGCTCTGTCCTACGGCAGACCGACAACCCGCCGCAAGTATTATTAACAATATTAAACTTCTGATTATCAAACTAAACAACTCACCTTTGCGATTAACAATCCATTGTTACGATGATGTATCTTTATCAACGCAAAAATAACCATTATATTTTTACTCCCGAAAATTTCACAAAAAAATTTCTTTTAGGTATCTTCCGCCCTACCATCCATCTCCGGTTCTCCCCACACACCTAATTATATATACGCCACACTGCTTTCAAAAGCACATCATAGCCCGAAATATCATGGCAAATTGTCAGTTTTGATGCCTTTCCCATATTAAAATGCAACTTTTTAATATTTTTACATAAAATATTAATTTCCAGGTTTTGCCCAGACAATTGTCTGATAATCACGAATTTATCATCATAAAAATCCGCTTTCGGAAGCACCCCGAAATGTTAAAAGCTGAAAATAATTACTTTAATATGTTGCGGTTAGATTATTATTTATTAACTTTGTGCGCTATATCTCCTCTTGTCTAAAGACGAATGTACGATAAAAGATTTGTGTAAATTGACCAATCAACATACGATTTTAGTGATTTTCCAATTATTATATGTCTAATTTTTATTTAGTATGAAAAAGCTGTTTCTATTACTTTTAATGGTGGCTACCGTGAGCGTTGCTATGGCGCAGACACGCACCATTAGCGGTACGGTAACCTATTCAGGCGACGGCGAGCCCCTCTTGGGCGCTACTGTTATGCCGATAGGTGGAGGTCAGGGCGTTTCGACTGACATCGACGGTAAGTTCTCCATCACCGTTCCCGCAAGTGTAAAAAAGATTCGTGTATCGTACGTGGGCATGGCCACTAAGGAAGTTCCCGCCGGAACAAACCTTTCCATCGTCCTCGAAAACTCCGACAAGAGCCTCGACGAGGTTATGGTTGTTGCCTACGGTGCCGTGAAAAAAAGCGCCTTCACCGGTTCTGCATCGGTAGTCGACGCTTCAACTATCGAAAACGCTACCGTGAGCAATGCGCTTTCTGCTCTTACAGGTAACGTCCCCGGTGTTCAGATTTCCACTCAGTCCGGCCAGCCCGGCAGCGGTCCCTCTACTATCCGCATCCGTGGTATCTCTTCTATCACCGCAGGTAAAGACCCTCTTTACGTAGTTGACGGCGCTCCCTTCGCAGGCGACATGAACCAGATCAACCCCAACGATATATCTTCGATGACTGTCCTCAAGGACGCTGCCGCTACCGCTCTTTACGGTGCCCGCGGTGCCAACGGTGTCATCCTCGTGACCACCAAGAAAGGTCAGGCTTCAGGTGGTGTCGTTACTCTCGATGCCAAATGGGGCTGGAACACACGCGCCACTCAGGACTACAACACCATCGACGACCCCCGTATGTACTACGAGACTTACTATAAGAGCTTGTACAACTATCAGACCTACGACGGCACAATGTCGCCCGTAGCTGCTAATATCTGGGCCAACAACAACCTCGTTAACGGCACATTCGGTCTCGGTTATCCTATCTTCAACTATCCCCAGGGCGAACTGCTCATCGGTATGAACGGTAAGATGAACCCCAACGCTACTTATGGCAACGTCATCAACTACAGAGGTCAGGACTACTATATCCGTCCCGACAACTGGCTTGACGAAACATACAAATCTTCTCTCCGTCAGGAATACAACGTGAGCGTAAGCAACCAGAACGAACGTACCACATTCTACGCTTCTGCAGGCTGGTTGAAAAACGAAGGTATCATCGTCAACTCTTCATTCGAACGTTTCTCCGGCCGTTTGGCTGCCGATACTCAGGTTAAATCCTGGTTGAAAGTCGGTGCTGACGTCAACTACACTCACTTCGACAGCAACTCTATGTCGGGCGACGGTAGCTCTACTTCTACTGTCAACCCCCTCGCGTTTGCCACCTCTATCGCTCCCATCTACCCGATGTATCTCCGCGACGGCAATGGCAACATCATGAAAAATGCCGACGGTCTTACCATGTATGACTTTGGTGATGGCGACAACGCCGGTCTCTCCCGTCCTGCATTCCCCGGAGCCAACGGTCTTTCCGCTGCCTCTTACAATACCTCCAACTCCGAAGGCAACACCGTGCGCGGTATGGGATATGCTGAAGTTCGCTTCCTCAAAGACTTCAAGTTCACTACCAAAAACTCAGTTTATCTGCAGGAATACCGCGGTACATCTGTAGGCAACCCCTACTTCGGCGGTTCTGCTGCCACCGGCGGTTCGGTTACTAAATCTCACCGTCGCTACATGGAATGGAGCTACCAGCAGATTCTCGAATGGAACCACCTCTTCGGCAAACACGATGTAAACATCATGGCCGGTCACGAAAGCAACTGGCAGAAATCTTACTACCTCTCTGCCGACAAGACCCAGATGTTCTCGCCCGACAATAAAGAACTCGCAGGTGCCGTTGTAACAGGTACTATGGATTCTTACACCTCCGAGTACAACAACGAAGGCTGGATCGTTCGCGCCATGTACAACTACGATGAAAAATACTTCCTCGACGGTTACTATCGTCGCGACGGTAGCTCTCGCTTCCACCCCGACCACCGCTGGGGTAACTTCTGGGCTGCTTCAGGCGCTTGGGTTATCTCTAAAGAAGACTGGTTCAACACCAACCTCTTCAACTTCTTAAAGATCAAAGCATCTTATGGTGAACTCGGTAACGACAACATCTCAGCTTACTCCTACACCAACACCTACAGCATCGTAAACGACAATGGTGTACCCGCTGTAGTACCCTCTTCACTGCAAGGTAACCCCGAAATCACTTGGGAAAAACTCGGCAGCTTCAACGCCGGTGTAGAATTCGAGATGTTCAACGGCCGCTTGTCAGCCAACCTCGAAGGTTTCTGGCGCAAGACCACCGACATGCTCTATCAGAAAGCTCTCCCCGTAACCCAAGGTTACACCAACAAGTGGATGAACCTCGGCGACATGGTCAATGCCGGTCTCGAAGCCGACTTCCAGGGCACACTCGTTCAGACCCGTGACTTCACTTGGGATATGAACCTCAACCTCACTTACGTCAAGAATAAGATCTCTCGTCTCGCTCCCGAAAGCAAGAATGCCGTAAAAGAAGGTCATGAAGGTTATGCCTCAGGTGGTTACTACTATGGCGAAGGCCTCCCCATGTACACATTCTACTGCCTCGACTACGCAGGTGTAGATCCCGAAACCGGTAAAGCCCTCTACTACAAGAATGTATATGCTCGCGACGAAAACAATAAGATTATCTACGATGCCAACGGCGAAGCTGTGGTTGACCACCGCGACAAAGTGCTTCTGACAGGAAGTCCCGACCAGTATCTCAACGGTACATCTCTTGCCCCCGTTTATGGCGGTTTCGGCACCAGCTTCCGTCTCAAAGGCTTCGACCTCTCTGTTCACTTCGCTTATCAGATCGGTGGTCAGGTTATGGACTCCAACTATAAGGCCCTCATGTCGTCGCCCAATGCCAGCTCTATCGGTAATGCAGTGCACGCCGACGTACTCAACTCCTGGTCGCCCGAAAACCCCAACAGCGACATTCCCCGCTGGTGCTTCGGCGATGAAGACAATCAGACAAGCAACCGCTTCCTCACAAGCGCTTCTTATCTCTCGCTTCAGAACGTTAACCTCGGTTACTCTCTGCCCGCAGCTCTTCTGCGCAAAATCCAGATTCAGAAACTGCGTGTATATGTAGCAGCTGAAAACCTCTGGTTGTGGTCAGCCCGTCAGGGTCTTGATCCCCGTCAGACCGTCACCGGTTCTACATCTAACTCTTATTATTCACCCATTCGCACCGTATCAGCCGGTCTGACTGTGACATTCTGATAAACCTCCGTGCAGAATATTTAATAATAACTGAAAAATGAAAGCTATAAATAAATTATTAATCGCAATATGCGCAGGTGGCGTCCTGACTCTCTCAAGCTGTCTTGAAGAGACATTCCCCACCAATGGTGCTACAGCTGAACAGCTCTCACAGACCTCGGCTGCTCTTAACTCAGCTATGGGTGGTGTACCTGCATACATGAAAACCCGTGGCGTATGGCGTAGCGACCAATGGACTGACTTCGCCTATCCCGCCCAGATGATTATCCGCGACGTTATGGGCCAAGATATGATTCAGGTTTACAACAACTATCAGCACTTCTACTCATACCAACAGATTTCCGTAGCTATCAACCAAGGCTACCTGCTAAATCAGATTGAATGGTATTACTACAATCTGCAGGTAAAAGCTGCCAATGCAATAATTGAAGCCGTTGACCCCGACAATGCTTCCAGCGAAATGCGCAAGATCCTCGGCCAGGCTCTCACATATCGTGCCTTCATCTACCTGGATATGGCCCGTCTGTATGAGTTCCTCCCCAACACCGTTTCCTCTCCGATAACCGACAAAGGCAACGATGTATCCGGTCTCACTGTGCCCATCACTGACCCCCGTAACCCGGTGGATCCGGACAACAATCCCCGCGCCACTCACCAGCAGATGTTTGACTTCATTCTCGCTGACCTCGATGAAGCTCAGAGCTACTTTGAAGAAAACAACTCACGTGAAGACCTCACCCGCCCCAACCTCTCGGTGGTTTACGGTCTGAAAGCACGTCTCTACATGTGGGACGAAAACTATCCCAAGGCAGCCGAGTTCGCCAAACTCGCTCAGGCAGGCTACACTCCCCTCACCAACGAGCAGTGGAACGACCCCGTCAACGGTTTCAACAACATGACTTCACAGAACTCCTGGATGTTCGCCATCAATATGACCAAAGAAGATGACGCTCTTGTAAATTCAGGCAACTGGGCTTCTTTCATGTCAAGCGAGACATTCGTAGGTTATGCCGGTAAATACAACAACCCCATGATTTGCGACTTCTCGCTATATCAGCAGATTGACGACCGCGACTTCCGCAAACTCTCATGGAAAGCTCCTGCCGGAACCCCACTTGCCGGTAAAGAAGTATTTACAGATCCTGCCAATTCAGATAGACTCTTAGACTTCGCATCTCTGAAATTCCGTCCCGGAAGTGGTGTCACGAATAATCCTGATGTAACATGGGCTGTAGGCATACCTTTGATGCGTGTTGAGGAAATGTATCTTATCGAAGCTGAAGCTGTGGCTCAGACCAACCCCGCTCAGGGCAAACAGCTCCTCGAAACATTCATGCAGACCTACCGCTTCCCGCAGTACACCTGCAAGGCTACCGATGCTGAAGATATCATCGACGAAATCTTCCTGCAGAAACGTATCGAGCTTTGGGGCGAAGGTATCATCTGCTTCGACTTCAAGCGTCTCAACAAGAGTGTGACCCGCGCTTACGAAGGCACTAACTGGCCCGAAACAGCCCGCTTCAACACCGAAGGCCGTCCCGCTTGGTACAACTTCGTGATGTGCGAGTACGAAGGAGAGTTGAACAAAGCTTGCTACGGCTGGAACAATCCCGACGTAGGCGGTCTTTTCACTCCCGTGAAATAAGCACGTTGCACACATTGATAGAAATATTTAATAAATAATTCTCAAAAAAGATGAAAATCAAATCATTAATCATATCAGGTCTTTGCGCGGTGACTGCAGTGATGGTCGGTTGTACCGAATCCGTCAACTACACTCCCACCGCTCCCGACCAGACTCAAGGTGTGTACTTCCCCACCTCGGAAAAAACAAATTTCTCTTTGACCAACGGTCAGAGAGAGATTACAGTTAAGCTGTACCGCTCCAATGTCGACGCAGCTGCGGTAGTACCCGTGGGCAACAATGCTTCTTCTGAATTCACCGTGCCCTCCACCGTAGCTTTCGCTGCCGGTCAGGACGCTGCCGAAATGACTATCGGCGTGGACTTCGATGCTATCCAGGCCAACGAAACCTACGCATTCCAACTCCAGATAGCTCCCCAGTATGCATCGACCTACGGTGTAACCGATCTTCTCATTCAGGTAATTTACGCTCCCTGGACCGATTGGAAGCGTCTTGGCGGCCCCGATGAATTTGGTGTATACACTTACGACAACCCATTTGTAGGCGGCGATGAAGAAGCTGCCGTGTACATGCGTACTTCTCTCGACGATTCTGACATGGTGCAATATCGCGTAGGCGACTATAAAGTGGAAGGCGTTCCCGAAGATGAGCAGACCGCTCTCACCCTTCTCGGTTATATGCCCTACAACCAGATTATCGAATACAACAAAGGCACCGGCTACATCACCGTTCCCGTTACCGACTGCGTGACCACCTACGGTGGCTCAGCCATCAACTGCGGCGACGTCTACACTTTCGGTACTCAGATCAAACCCTCGTTCATCGAAGGCATCGACCCTGAAAAAGTGAAGAAAATGGCCGGCAGCTACGACGATGAAACCGGTGTGATAGCAATGAACATGGTTTACTGGAATGCAGGTCTTACCTACAACTCAGGCAACAAGTACGAGTATCTCCAGCTCCCGGGCTTCACCCAGTACAGCGTAGGCGTGACACTCAACGGTAAATACACCTCACAGGCAGGTGAAACCATGCAGGTGTTCAACATCACCATGAGCGAGACTGTCACCACTACCAAATATCAGGTTTACACCGGTAAGTTGAAGGAAGCCGATGCTCTGGCAAAAGCTGAAGAACTCGCCGCTGACGAAGAAGCCTCTTCGGTTAAAGAATCAGGCAACGTGGCTGTAACTCTCGAAAACGGTGATTTCACCATAGTAGTAGCCGGTGTGGACGCATCGGGCGAACTCAAGGCTTGGAATTACCTCACCTTCAGCTTCACAGTGACCGAGGAAGACCCCAACGAAGGCTGGACCTCAATGGGTGAAGTACTCTACGGCGAAGACTATTTCGCTACCATCTTTACAAACATGCCGGTTACAAACTACATGGTTGAATGCCAGCAGAACGATGAAAATGATTACATATATCGTCTTGTTGACCCCTACGGTCAGGCATGGCCCTATTATAATGCCATAAGTGGCATGGAATACACGGCCAAGCACAACTATCTCCAGTTCTGCATGCTTCCTCCCAATGTATACATGGTATGGGGCAGCGAAATGACCTTTACTCTTGATGGTGAAGAAATATTCATGAGCTCAATTGCATTCAATAACTATGCCGGTGGCCAGACACTGCAGCAGCAGATTGCAGCCGGACTCATGGGTAAATTCGAAAACAACAAGTTCACAATGCCTACACGTTCACTTATCTGGTGGCTCGGCTCACAGGGTTACTATGGCAACTCCAACGGTGGATTCCAGGTGAACTTCGCTCCTGAAGAAGAAGAGGAAGAACCTGCAGCTTACTCACCCAAAACATTCACCTCCAAGATCAAGGCTTCTGTCAACAGCAGCATGGAAGCTGTCAAGGTTACTCGTAAATTCCATAGTATGACCATTGACAACAAGACTTGGTTCAACTACAAAGGCAATAAAAACACCGAGGATCGCGTTACTCTCTAAACAAGAGTAAACTAAATCCATAAGATTCAATATCAATTGACGGGTATCGTACCAAAACGGGTACGATATCCGTTGATTGTCAAAAACCAGCTTTACGCTAATAGTTATGAAAAAAGTAATACTGCTAACACTTACCGCCGCTCTGGCTGCAGGAGCCTCGGCTCAAAGCAAATTTTCAACGACCACACGTCAGCTCCTCGAAAGCTGGCAGGCATCAGCAGGCTCACGTGCCGTAATGAAAAGCGTTGCCAAAGAGATTCGCCCGCTCGATACCGGTGCCGAAGAAGTTACCGTGATGGTAGCGCTCCGCTCGGAAGATGATGCCGAAGCACTCTCGGCTGCCGCATTTGATGTTGTATCAGTCTACGGTACCGTAGCCTTGGTCAATTCACCGATAGCCGACCTTGAGCAGATGGCTCGGTTGCCGCAAGTGGTTGAGATATCCGTGGGCGAGGAAAACCGCCCCATGCTGTCGAAAGCTCGTCCTGCATCTCAAGTCACCCCCGTGCTCGCCGGAACAGACCTTCCCAAGGCATTTGATGGCTCAGGTGTGGTGTGCGGACTCATGGATACAGGCCTTGACCCGAATCATGTCAACTTTCGCGACGCCGACGGCACAGGCGATACACGTGTGAAAGCCGTTTACGTTATCAATGCATCCACAAGCACTACCGCCGCTGTGACCTCCTACACTACACCGGCACGAATAGCTCAGTTCACCACCGAAAACTCCGATGAAACCCACGGTACTCACGTGCTCGGCATCATGTCGGGAGCCTACAAGGGGGCCGGTGTATACGGCACACTCTCCACATCAGGCAACCCCATGCAAGGCAAGAAAAACGTACCTTACTACGGTGTGGCCACAGGATCCGATATAGTGGTATGCTGCGGTTCGCTCTACGATGCCTGCATACTCCGCGCCACAGAATTAGTGATGGACTACGCCGAGCAGAACAACAAACCTGCCGTGGTCAATCTATCACTGGGCAGCAACGTCGGCCCCCACGACGGCACTTCTTCGTTCAACACCGCACTGGCTGCTTTGGGCAAACGTGGCATCATATGCGTATCCTCAGGCAATGAAGGCGATGAACCCGTCTACATCTTCAAGCAGTTTACCGCAGGTTCAACAGAAGTCAAAACCTTCCTGCCTCAGGTCAACGGCTCTTACTCAGGCCGCTATGAAGTGTATGGCCGCAACGCCACGGTATTTCCGCTGCAGTTTGTAATCTACGACACTACCGACAACACCATTGTCTACAGCTATAATCTCAACCGCAACCTCGCAGGCGGCTCCTACGGTATAGGCAGCAGCGCCTACTCCAACTACAGCGACATCGACGAGACTCCCGCTGCCTTTGACGCAGCTATGTCGGGCTACGTAAAACTATGGTCCAACATCGGCACAACCAACAATCGCTACAACGTGGCCATATCCCTGTCATGCTCTCCCAAGGACTCACGCTATGTGCCGGGGCTCATCTGCACAGGCACTCCGGGCTCCATAGTAGAATTCTACTCAGGCACAGGCTTTACATCGCGCAATATCGCCGGCTGGACAGCAGGTACACCCGACAACTCGGCCAACAACCTTGCCTGCGGCGACAATGTGCTGGCAATCGGCAGCTACACCTCGCGCAACTCATGGCCCAACTACGGCGGCGCCCTGCTCTGGCTCGCATCAAACCAGGCTTATGCCGAGAAATATTATCCTGTGGGTAAAATCAGCCCCTTCACCTCCTACGGTCAGGAAATCAACGGCAAGAATATTCCCACAATCTGCGCCCCCGGCTGCTATCTGGTGTCAAGCATATCCACACCTTATTTCAATAAAGCCGGATTGGTCAATGCCTCGGTGGTAGGTACAGCCGAATCCACCATAGCCAATACGGAAACCACACGCCAGAACTATTGGGACGGCATGATGGGTACCTCCATGGCTTCGCCTTTTGCCGCCGGTGTATGTGCGCTCATGCTTCAGGCCGACCCCACACTGACCTACGACAAGGTACACGACATACTCACCTCCACCGCCATTCGCGATGAAGATGTCACCTCGGCCACAAACCAAATACAATGGGGTGCCGGCAAGCTCGACGCTCTGGCCGCAGTGAAAAAAGTCCTCGCCCAATCATCGGCCATCGGCTCGGTCCGCTCCGACGATTTGAGCTGGAATCTGCTTCCCTCCGCTGCCGGATACGACCTAATAGCTCCGGGAGCCGAAGCCATCGAAGCCGCACTCTACGATATGCAGGGCCGATGCGTGATGACCGACAAAAATCAAGGCTGTCAGATGAGCATCTCCACCTCCGGACTCACACCTGGTGTGTACCTGCTCCGTGCCTCCAGCGCCGGCTCCACCCACACCGCCAAAATCGTAGTCCGCTGACCGACCTCCTCCCCCGTATTTACATAAGAAAGTTCGGTTTTGTGTCAAAAATCACACAAAATCGAACTTTTCAGTGTAAATAATGCCGAATCTATGCTAATTTTGCAATAGAAAAATATTATTCATAAAAATATAAGAAACTGCAATGTCAAACTGGTTTGAATGCAAGGTACGCTACGACAAATTGATGGAAAACGGCGTGCCTAAAAAAGTCAATGAACCATACCTGGTCGATGCCCTTTCGTTTACCGAAGCCGAAGCACGTATCATAGAAGAACAGACACCCTTCATATCGGGTGAATTTTCAGTCAGCGCCGTAAAACGCTCCAAAATATCCGAAATATTTCGCGATGACTCCGCCGACCGCTGGTATCTGGCCAAAGTAGCCTTCATCACCATCGATGAAAAGACAGCCGTAGAGAAACGCACGGTATCGCAAATCCTCGTGGCCGGCTCCGACTTCAAAGGCGCTTACGAAAACTTCCTCCAAGGCATGAAATCAACATTGGCCGACTATGAGCTGGTGTCACTCTCGGAAACTCCCCTGATGGACGTCTACGCTGCAAAACTCGCCACACCCACACGCCGCCCGGCCGAACAGCCCGCAGAATAATGGCCTCAATTGCCGAAAACATAGCCCGCATCACCGCCACACTTCCCACAGGCGTAGAATTGGTGGCAGTATCGAAATTTCACCCTGCCGAAGCCGTGGCCCAAGCCTACGCAGCCGGACAGCGGCTCTTCGGTGAGAGCCGTGTACAGGAACTGCTTGCCAAGCAACCGGCGCTGCCCGACGACATTCGCTGGCACTTCATCGGACACCTTCAGACCAACAAAGTGCGCTCCATAATCGGACGCACCGCCATGATTGAAAGCGTGGACTCGCTGCGGCTGCTCCAACTGATTGACAGCGAGAGTCAGCGCGCCGGAGTGGTCACCCGGGTACTCCTGCAGGTACATGTAGCCGAAGAAGAGACCAAATTCGGCTTCACCCCCGATGAACTCCTCGCCTACTTCAGCGCCCGAGGATATCAATCGCTCCGGGCCACACACCTGTGCGGACTCATGGGCATGGCCACCAACACCGACGACACCGAGCGCATACGCAGCGACTTCTCCACCATAGCCAACCTCAGGCGCGACATCATGGAATGCGCCCCCGACCTGCGCGGATTCCACACCCTCTCGATGGGCATGAGCGGCGATTATCCCATAGCCATAGAGTGCGGAGCCACCCTCGTAAGAGTAGGCACCGACATTTTCGGCTCACGCAACTACTAAAAAAACGCTGAAAATTACCATATTTTCAAAAAAGTGACGTAACTTTGCGCATGACCGTAAGCATCGGTCACTTCTCCATGAAAAAACTATAACCAAATAAATCCTTTTATTCAATGACTACAAATCAAAAACCGAACTACACATTACCTATCATAGTAATGTTTTTCCTGTTCGCGA
>CAZZFD010000019.1:0-29218 GCA_964653375.1 uncultured Bacteroides sp. | reverse complement strand
TGTCGTTGAGCACCTTAGTGATAGGAGCCAAGCAGTTGGTGGTGCAAGATGCGTTGCTCACAAACTGAGTGCCTTTCACATATTTGTCCTGGTTTACACCGCATACAAACATGGGGGTGTCGTCCTTTGAAGGAGCTGACATTACCACATATTTTGCGCCTGCTTCGATGTGAGCCTGTGCTTTTTCTTTGGTCAGGAACAGACCGGTAGATTCTACTACATATTCAGCACCTACTGCGCCCCAGCCGATTTCTGCGGGGTTTTTGCATGCGGTAACGCGAATCTCTTTGCCGTTTACGATAAGGAGGCTCTTGTCCATGTCGAAGTCTACAGTGCCGTCGAAGCGACCGTGCATTGTGTCATACTTAAGCATGTAAGCCATGTAATCAACCGGAAGAAGGTCGTTGATTGCTACAACTTCGATGTCATCGCGTTTGGTCGAAGCACGGAATACGAAGCGTCCGATGCGACCGAAACCATTAATACCTATTTTTGTCATAATTCTATAAAATAAAATTGGGGTTATAAGTGTCTTGTTTTCAGTAGTAAAGCTCGTTTTAGCCCTACACAGTTTTCTGTGTCACAAAAATAGTAATTATATTTTTATTTTTTATAAAAAATTGCTCAAAACTTTCACCCTTTCTTCGCTATTTTTCCTACTTTGGATATGTTTTTGATTAATTGCGTATTTTTTTTTAGATTTGCCTAATCAATCGGGCGGTTTCGATTGTTTTTGTTTCAGTGACTATTACTTTCCTTATTTTATAATTCTAATTCAACTGTTTATTTCCTATGTCATTTATCAAAGATTTCAAGGAGTTTGCCATGAAGGGCAACATCATCGACATGGCAGTCGGTGTAATCATCGGCGGTGCGTTCGGCAAAATTGTCAGCTCGTTGGTCAACGATATCATCATGCCTTGCGTCACTGTGCTCACAGGCAGTGAAGATGGTTTCAAAAACATGAAGTATGTAATCGTCCAGGGCAAGGAAGCCGTGGCCGAGGGTCAGGCTGCTGTCGAAGAAGTGGCCGTCAACTATGGTATGTTTATCCAGAACATCGTCGATTTCCTCATCATAGCCCTGAGTATTTTTGTGGCTCTGCGCGTGATTATGAAGTTCAAGCGTAAAGAGAAAGAGGCCGAAGCCGTGGCTGCAGCCACACCTCCCGAACCTTCCAAGGAAGAGCTGCTCCTGACCGAGATTCGCGACCTCCTCGCCAAAGAAGTCAAGAAAGAATCCTAAATCTGCATAATCGTATGATATAAAGGCTGCGCATTGCGCAGCCTTTATTATTACCTCTTGATCCTCAGATATTTTTGCAAATGTACGGTCGTTTCTCGAAACGACCACCCCACAAAATCAATCCTGCATTCAGCATTCAGCATTAATACGCCGCTGATCCGATATTTTTCATGTGGTTTTTCCCCGAAATTGTTTGCAAATCCTTTTTAATAGTTATTTTTGCAAACAATAACTATTCATAATTTTATTATTATGAACAAAAAGGTCTTACTGTTATAGCTAATTATTGCTTTAGTTGATCATTATGATGAAGATATTATAATAAAAGATTTAAAATCAGGCTTGCCAATTCTTATTTCTGGTTTTGCGGACTTAAATGAATATGGTCATGCATGGGTTATTGATGGCGTTAATAAATATAAAATTGATGAATATTTTTACCGTCAGGACAACAATCAATTTTGTCATGATACGCATGAAACTCTGACTTACTTCCATTGCAAATGGGGTGAAGTAAATGGAAAAAATAACGGATATTTTTTATTTGAAAATATATTGTATAATAAAAACATTAAATTCATACGTAATATTAGATATACATTAGCTAACTAATTAAAAAGACAAACCATGAAGAAGATAATTTTACTTATAGCAGTGGCTTTATGTACTGTATTCAGCAGTTGCAATAATGAAGAGCCGGAAAAAAAGGATATAGTAGCCTCCATTGATGCCGATGGTATGCCGCATCTTTTTGATGAAGAGCAGTACACCACTCAGCAGATTATCGATAACCTGAAAACCGGGTCGTATTCCATAATGATAAGACTATATACCTTCTCAATAATGACGGCACTGTAAGAGAGGTAATCGATAACTGGTCGAAGCATTGCGAGGCATTTAATAAACCTTTTGACACACTTGGTCTTCATTCTGAATATAAATTCTTTACAGACGACAATGTGATACAAGCAAATGTTATTTCGTGTCTGTATATGATATATTTTGAATATCCCTACAATGATTCTACAGAAAAGAAATTCATGGACAGAGTTTTCGGAAATTCTCGACCGGTAAAATTCTATGAACATTATATGTATGAAACCGGAATTATGGACGATGGCACTCCTTATTTCGCAAGAGTATATTTCGGCTCCGACAAACTATTTGAGGAAACGATAAATCGCTTAACGCCATATACCGGTTCGGCGGAATATGATTCCAAACTATGATAAGACGGCATTTATATTGCCTTATACGATGAATTTCTTATATTTCTTATAATAGAAAAACTCGATTTTTCTCAAGTATTTGCAACTTGTGGCTGTATAGGATAGCCTGATGGTAAGCAAGATATAAACTTAAATAAGAAATATTTTATTTCATAGAGCACTCCGGGCTTCTTGAGAGCGCGTTTTATATGGGTGCGAAGATTCATATTGCTGCTTGTAGGGTACTGTTGAGGCTGAAAGTTGGGCGGTTATGCTTGATTATTGCCTTTTTTTGCTTAATTTTGCGCCATTATGGCAAGTAAGGACTATCTGATTACTATCGAGGGCTTTTCGCTCGACTTGCCCCCATGTGGGTTTAAGGAGTATGTTACACGCTTTGGCCACGGCATCGGACGCCGTGCCAAGGAGCTGGCCGAGCGCTACGGGGTGCGTTTCCGCTTCGTGGTGCCTATGGGTTGTAAAGGCTGTTTCGGTCCTGATGTGGATTACCTTGAATGCCGGTTGCATGACCGGCACTCCATTGAGAAACGTCCTGATTGGGTGAGCGATATCTACCATCTTCCCACCCAGTATTGCAAATTCCGCTCCATGCGCCGTGCATCTCAGCGGTTGCTCACAGTCCATGATGTCAATTTCCTTTATAATAAAAAAGGCTTGTCCCGATTGCTCCATCGCCGTAAGATTGCCCGGCGCATCGACAAGGCCGACCGTCTGGTTTACATCACCGAGTTTGCCGCTGAGGATACTAACGGGTGCATTCCCAATGACAAGCCTTTCCGAGTGATTCCCAACGGAGTGACCGATATGACGCTTGAAACTCAGGTGCCTGTGGAAGGCATCGAGCCGGGCTATATTCTCCATGTGTCGAATCTCCTTTCCAACAAGCAGCCGCAGCTCATGGTGGATATGATGCGCTATATGCCCGACCGGAAGCTCGTGATAGCCGGAAATCTCGCCAATGCCCCTCATCTGGTGCAGTATGCCGCCGAAGTGAAAAATGTCAAGCTCTTAGGCACCGTCAGCGAGCAGGAAAAAGCGTGGCTATACGCCCATTGTGCAGCTTTTATCTTTCCATCGTTATGCGAAGGATTCGGGTTACCCCCGCTCGAGGCCATGACCTTGGGCAAGCCGGTAATCATGTCTGACCTGACCTCACTGCCTGAGGTGGGAGCTGATGCCGCATGGTATTTCCGCAGTTTCGACCCTAAGTCCATGGCCGAAGATGTACGCGATGCCATTGCTGAATATACCATTAACCTCGCGTTGCCCGAAAAAATCCGCAGAAACGCTCTACGCTATAATTGGGACGTATGTGTCGATGCATATATCGATTACTATCTCGATATGCTCGGCATCAAGCCTGATGATGAATCCATGGCCCGCTGATAGCTCGCTACCACCCGGCGGGCAAAAATTTCCTTGGTAAAATGTGATAAATGTTTCTCGGCATTGCGGGCCAGACGGCTGCGTAAGTTGTAGTCGGAGATAATCGCACGAACTTGTGCGGCAAAATCTTCAGCGCTCATCGGGTCGACATATAATGCTGCATCGCCCCCGGCTTCTTCCAGCGACGAGCCTCGGGCGGCTATTACCGGAGTGCCTGCGCTCAGGGCTTCTATCACAGGTAGTCCGAAACCCTCGTAACGCGACGTATATGCCGCCACCATTGCTCCATGATATAGCGCAGGCAGATGTTCGGTAGGCACTCCCGAGAGAAATATCACCCGGTCACTGACTCCCATACGCTCACACAGCTGGTGCAGATAGGCGTCGTAGCCGTTACGGCCGCGCCCCACTATCACCGGCGTTATCCCCTCGGGTAGCAGCGGCAGTGATTTGATTATCAGTTCCTGATTTTTTCGTTGTTCGATAGTGCCCACACATATTATATATTGTTCCGGCAGGCTGTAACGCTCCCTGACGGCAGTCACATCGTCATCATTCACTACTGCGGAAAACAGCGGGTTGCAACCCTGGTACACCACATCGATTTTCTCCGCCGGGATATGATAGAATCGCTCGATGTCGCGTTGTGTACATTGGCTTATGGCTATTATGCGGGTAGCCGCACGCGCCGCCGAGCGAAATTTGAAGTCATACAGCTTGCGGTCTATGGCGGCGTAATTGTCGGGAAATGTGTGAAATATCAGGTCGTGAATGGTCACCACCGAGGGTATTCCGCTCGAAGCTATATCAAAAGGCAGCTCGTTGCTCAGTCCGTGATACAGATCCACCCCTTCGCGGCGCAGCCGGCCGGTGATGCCACCGCGAAGTCGCCATAGTCCCGGCATGGCACGGCCAAGCGCGGTGTCGGGAGTCACCACTTCCACGTTAGGCAGCGCGAGCAGGGATTTCAGTCGTTCGTCGGGGCGAATTTTGTGGCTTACAAGCAGATAGCGGTTGTCGGGATAGACGGTGGCCATCGCTTCTATGGCATAGCGGCTGTAGTTGCCCAGCCCGGTGAAGTTGAGCAGCGCCCTCTTGGCATCAAATGCTATCGTCTTGTCTTTCATCTTGATATTCGGCTTATACTTCTATCACTTGAAATGGGTGTCCTCCTGCCTGAGCCGCACGCCGTGAGAAATTACTGTTGTACATCGCCCGGCTTTTAAGTAGATAGGAATAGTTGGCGTCACTTATGGTAAAGAAGTCGATAAATGTTTTCATATCAGCCTCATCGCTATGACCGTTTGCAACATCAATATGTGCCACGGGGCCGTTTACACTGTGACAATAATCGAGTTTATCGCAAGCGTATTTTATGAAACTTACGGAGTCGGACGTGAGAAATATTTGGCTGGCAGGATGCTGCCGGTGTATTGTTTCTATTGCTTTGATGCATTTGTCCATCAGTGCTTTACGCTCATTTTCCGGAAGCGGTTGCCTTACTTGACGCGGTTCGGTGAAGTCACCCAGTAACTCAAGGAATCGTGTGGATACTGAAATATAGCTGTCGCCAAGCTGCGGGCGGAGAGTGTTCAATCGTTGCCGTACCTGTTCAGAGGGTTGGAACAGTTCTTTGAAAAGTTTATCAAACGGGTAAGTTACAGCATAGAATGCCGTATTGACATGGGCTTGCAGGTAACGGCGGCGAAGATTTCTGTGCAATGTGCGCAATTGGTAGCGTTCTTCTCGGCGTGGATTATGCTGGCATACGGTGAGTAGATGCACCGGGCGTACTTCACGGCTGTTCCACGATAATTCACCTGCCTTCAATCGCCAATCATAAGTGTTTGGCACCATGTATTTTTCACGAGGAAACGGATCGGTAAAGTTGATACGGAATTCAAGATTGTGGTCCCGGCAGTAGCTGTATAGCGCCACAATGCCGCGCAAGCGGTCGGCAAGTCCGCCTATACGTCGGAATCCGTCCGACATATATACCACTGTCTTTTTGTCTGATATGGAGCGGGGGCCATGTGGCGTGTAGCGTTTGCTCTGATGGCGTTTTACTTCTCGCCAGCTGACAAAACGCCTGAAAAACAGATAGTCGACTTCTTCGTCAAGTTTGTTGATTATTTGTCGAAGTATTTTATTCATTGGCGTTGAGGAGGTTCAATATTTTGCGGGTTACGAGGTCGGGTGGCAACTGACGCAGGCAGGCCATAGTGCCGAGTTTGCAACTTTCGGAGCCGGCCACGGTGCATGGCTGACATTCCAGTGAGGCTGTTATCTGGCTGTCATCACTCTGATTATAAGCCTTGAAGCCACAAGCCGGAGTGGTGCTTCCCCATAGTGTCACTACCGGTATGCCGGTGAGGGCGGCAAGATGCTGATTGGCCGAATCCATACTCACCATCAGATTCAGATTGGCTATCTGGGCGAGTTCTTCGCTGAGTTTCAGCCGTCCGGCCACGCACACGGCCCCTGGAATTTCATCGGTCCATCGCCGCAGAGTGTCCGCTTCTTTACCCGGAGCTCCGAATAGATATGGTGTAACACCCGATTTGACCAGTAGTTGCACCACTTCGTGCATCATCTCCGGAGGATAAGTCTTGTTGGCGTAGCGGGCATATGGAGCTATACCCACGGCCGGGCGGTGTATTTCTATAGGCGCTTGTGGCACAGTAGTGCCGAATATCGATGTGAAGTCAGGCTTTACGGGATAGCCGAGTCGCTCAAACACACGGCAGTAGCGAGTGAAAAATGATGGTTGCTGTGTGCCGTGCTTAATGAGGTCGCGTCGGTTGGAGCGCATTTTGTCTACCATAGCCACACGGATTCCGCGCAGTCGGAAATAAGAATCTACAAGCCATGTGCGCGACACATTGTGCAGGTCGGCTATGGCTGTAGGACGCATCGCGGCAAGCAGCCGCATCAGCCTGTGCATACCTTTCGCCCCTTTATATATCTTGGTGTCTATAGGCAGCACTTCCATATTTTCGGGTGCGTTGATGAAGAGGTTGGCGAAAAACGGCCGGGTGACCATAGTGATTTTACAATCCGGATAACTTCGCGCCACCGAATATACTATAGGTATGGTCATAGCCACATCGCCTAAGGCCGAAAGCCTTAGCACAAGCAGATGTGCGGGGCGGGTGGCGCGGTTAGCTCTCATTCAGGCTTGTTGTTGGTGAGTTCGAAATAGCGCATGGCCACCATCCGGCCTATAAGTGTTTCCCGTTTTTTGTTGCGGAACTGTGCCACATATTCATGCGCATGCCTGATTATAGCTTCCGCCTCATCGGGGTGACCGATGTAATATTGGATTTTTTCAATCACGTCGGAGTAGTCAGGCTTCACCTCTATGTAGTGATAATCGCCTATAAGAGTGCCTTCCATAAACCATGATTCGATTTTAGGCCGGGGCATTACGGCTACCGAATTGGAGCTCATCACCCACTTGAGGTTGGTGGCTACGTCGTGACCTTCTATGCAACTGATAAATTTGTATTCCAATTGCTTGTCTATTGTCATGAAGGGTTTTATAAACCGGGGGTCGGTCACATTGTCGGTGTTGGTCTGCCCGGCGTCCACCATCGGGTGATTGTGATATAGCTTCAAGAAGTCTATACGCCACTGTTGTCCATAAACCAGGTTGCGGAACACCAGCATATTTTTCTTGTCGCGGAAATTCAGCTTGTCTTTTACAAAGAAAAAATGTCGTGTACTGTCGAGCTGCATTAACACAGACCGTGTTTTCCCTCCGGTGATAGGGCGCGATTTCACGAAGCAGGCCGAAGGTGTCTCATCTACAATATCTCCAAATAAGTAATTAAATCGGTCGGAGCTCTTTCCGCATCTGATTTTACTGAACAGATCAAAGAAATATCCCGAAAACTTTTTCTTTTGGCCGAACGGATATTTGAATGACCCTACTTCCACCGATGTTTCTGTGTCCAATTTGGCATTTTCAGGCAGGTTCAGATAATATTCTGTCCGTTTTTGGGCGTAATCTTTTTCACTTTCTGTAAGATGCTTGATATCATGGTTGTAGAGATGACGCCACCATGATGACGGAAGATAGTAGTATGTGAAATTCCTGACGTAAAAAGATATTTTACGCCACCCTTTGATTAATGATTTAGGGTCGAGTTTCATTTGCCGGCTTTTAGATATGCTTCCACTCCGGCTATATCCTTGCGGTTATCGACCGACAGCGATTTGCAGTGGCAGTTGTAGTAGTAGATTGGCTGATGATTTTCCAGGAAACGGAACGAATCGTTTTCCTCGATTTTTTCTATCGGGCCACGCGGGGTGTTGTGATAGAAATCCAGAGCTTTGCGTGTGAATGCACCTACACCCACAAATTTGTGAAACACATAGTCCATCGACCCTTTGGGGTAAGGTATCGGGCTACGGGATATGAACAGACAGCGGTCGTCCTGCGCGGTCACAATCTTGAGATTGGTGGCGTCGACCACCTCCACCGGATTGGTGAAGTCGGTCATCAGATTCGACACATAGAAGCTGTCGGGCTCGAGATTGGCCGGAATACACTGGATAATCGATTCGCGTGTGAGCAGCGGTTCGTCGCCGTTGACCATCACATAAAGGTCGGCTTCGATGCGGGTCGATACCTCATAGAGGCGTTCGGTGGCGGTGTCATGGTCAGAGCGCGTCATTAACACTTGTGCGCCGAAACCTTCTGCCGCGGCTTTTATCTTTTCGGAGTCGGTGGCTATATATACGCTGTCAAATTCAGGCACTTCCATACAGTGATGCCATACCCACCATATCATGGGTTTACCGCATATCAGTGCTAACGGTTTTTCAAAAAATCGGGTCGATTCGGCGCGAGCCGGTATTACACAGATGGTTTTCATATAGTTGAAATGAGTTTTATTATTCGGTTTTGGTTTGTTCGGTAGGTTGGTAGCGCCAGCGTTTGTGGCTCCAGAGCCAGTAGCCCGGTGCACGGCGTATGGTGGCCTCAAGCATGCGCATATACTCGCGGGTATAGGGATAATCCGTGTCCGTTTCTGTGGGTATTATACGCTTGAATGTGAGCTGATAGTGTCCGCGTCGTGGCTTTTCCACGTCAAGATACACATATTCGGCGTCAAGATGCTTGCCTATCTCTTCGGCGCCTACGTTATAGATGGTATAGGGGTGGTTGAGCCACTCCATATAGTGTGCCGAGCGGTTGTGGTTGGGGCTATGGTCATCGAGTATACCCACTATGAAGGTGCCGTAGTCTCGTCGAAAGCGCAGCAGGGTGCGCATGGCGCTGAGCTGCTCGATATCTATAGGCCGGAAGCGGCTGCGCACTTTCAGCATTACGCGGTTAAATGCCTCGTCATGAACAGCTTTGTATATCTGTGCCGTAATCTCCGGTTCATTGAAGTGCAGCGTGATGGCCGGAACCCACTCCCAGTTGCCGTAATGTCCCAGATAGAGCAGTATCGGCCGTCCGGTGCGTGCTATCTCTTCCACTAATTCTGCGTTGATTACCTTCACACGCTTGTTGATGGTGCGGTCGCTGATGTGCAGCAACTTGATGGTTTCCACGAAGTTGTCGGCAAATTGTCGGTAGAAATCGCTCTCTGTCCGGCGCAACTCTTTTTCCGTCATGTCGGGAAAAGATTTGCTCAGGTTTTCGCGCACCACTTTTTTCCGGTATTTGATTCCATACTGAGCCAGCAGCCGGAATACGTCGCTGATACCGTAGAGTACCCACAGCGGCAGCCACGAGATGGGCTTGAAAAGAGCCATATAGAGTCGGTATTTCGTTGTGGGTTTCATCTTTTGCGGAGTGGTTAATTTTCAGCGTTGATTATTGCCTGCGCCAGGCGTGCGCGGCTGCCTATGTTTCTTTCTACATATTCGGTCGCTGTCCGTTTGATCTCGGCCAGTTGTCCCGGATCGTCAAGCAGCTCGGTGATTTTGTCAAGCAGTTCGGCCGGATTGGTGACCATAAAGCCTATCCCGGCGTCCATCATCTCGCGGGGAGTGACTTTGCGTTTGATATTAGGGCCGAATATCACCGGCACACCGTAGACCGTCGGTTCTATCACACTGTGAAGCAGAGGGGTGAATCCTCCGCCCACATAAGCCACGGTAGCTTTCCGGTAAATGTAGGCCAGTTGTCCCATGGTGTCCACTATCAGCACATCTCCGGGATTGAATGTGGTGTCGGCATTGCATTGCGAATAGCGCACCGCTTTTCCCGTAAGGCTTTTGCTGATTTTATCGATGCCGTCAGTCGTTATGTCGTGGGGTACGATTATGGTGGCGGCCTCCCTGGCTGTGTTATTGGCCGTTTCCGCCACGAGGGCTATATCGTTGGCATCGTTGACACTTCCGGCTATAAACACCTGTCGCGAATCGCAGAAGCGGTCGATTATCGGATCATTCCACCGGGTGGACGCTACCAGTGCTGCGTTGTCAAAAAGAGGGTCGCCGCTAAGTTCCCCACGGTTGCTGCCGAGCGACTTGAGGTTAATTATCGATTTGGTGTTGAGCACGAATACTTTGTTGAACGCCGACAAGGCTTTGCGGAAAGTCTTGCCATACCAGCGGAAATAGGGTGAGTCATCGCGTATGATGGCTGAAATCAGATAGGAGGGAATGCCACGGAACTTCAGTTGCTGCAGATAGTTGGGCCATATTTCCGATATGATGAAGACCGCGCGGTCGGGGGCGACGATATCTAAAAACGCGTTGGCATTGCGACGGGTGTCGGCCGGCAGATAAAACACACGGTCTATGCCGGGGTGACGGTCGCGCAGGGCTTCATAGCCCGACGGTGAGAAGAAGGTCATCACTATGGTGCATTCGCAGCAGCGGTGAAGTTCGTCGATAAGTGGACGTGCCACGGCATATTCGCCCATCGACGCCGCATGAAACCAGATGGTAAGTCCTTTGCGCTCAAGCGTGGACATTTCTTCGGTGATATGCTTGATGATGTTGCGCCTGCCCCTCGTGAAGCGAGCCAGCTTGCTTCGTGAGGTTTTGCGGGTGCATCGGCCATAGAGGTTCAGTAGGGCGGAAGCACCGCTTATCGCTATGTTGTATATCGCATTCATGCCAATTTTGCATCACAAAAATAATAAAACTTGCTTAATTGACCATATTTTCGCTGTTTTCACTGCAAAAATGGACGCAGTGATTCGACTTTTTTGCCACATCGCAGGGCATATTCGCCAAGTTGCTCGTCGTTTACGGAGCCCACGGCGAAGTAGCGGGCGCGCGGGTCGGCAAACATCAGTCCGGTGGTCGAGGCGGTGGGCCACATGGCGCCATGCTCGGTGAGGGTGATGCCGAGAGTATGGTAATTCAGGATTTTATCGAGGTTGAAAATCTGCGACTGGTCGGGGAGCGACGGATAGCCTATGGCCGGGCGTATCCCTTGGTAGTCATCGAAGTGGTCGCATAGTGGTGCAAATTCTTCATAGGGAGCATACCCCCAAAGCTGTGTCCTCACCTGATAATGCAATAGTTCCGTAGCTGCTTCGGCAAGCGCATGAGCCAGTGTGCGATAGAGATGGGCTGTATATTCATCGCCAAGACCTTGCAGCTCCGCGGCTTTATCCTCTGCTTTTCGGTCGATGCTTACGGCAAATGCGCCTACGGTGTCGGGATAGGGATTCCCTGTGTCACCGCGCATGAGATAATCCGATAGCGCGGTAGTGAAGCCATGTTTGTCGGGGTGCGGGGTGCGCAGGGTGGCTATAGCTATATCCTTGCCGTCGAAATTGATATGGATTACATCATCGGGGCTTGAACCGGCTGCAAGCAGGGCCACACGGGCGTGGATACTGAGCGCTCCCGGTTTGCTCCAGTTGTCGAGCACCCTGACGGCTTCTTTCCATAGCTGCATAGCTTCTGCCGCTTTAAGTCTTTGCTGCTCAGGGACGGAGGCGAGCCATTGGGCACGGAAGTGGTCACAACCTCTCACATCGGTTATCGACGCGAGGGAGGCATCGAGTCCCCATGTATGAAAAAATTGACGCCGGTTTATCAGATTTCTTGCCTGAGCTATTTCTATGTTTATATCTTGTAATCCGGGGCGTTGGGGTTTCGGTGAGCTTTTTTCAGGTGGCGGGGTGGCGAGCAGGCGGCTTTCGGCCACGCTGAGCCGGACTTTTCCCGGAGCGGTTGGGATAATGGGGCTTGATGTAGCGGTAGTGTCGGCCAAAGCTCCCGGAAGGGATGCGGCGTTGCGGGTGTGTATCACGCGGCCGCTGTAGAGCGTGGCTATTTTCTCGGCTGTGTGACGCTCGGAAGTGGCTGCTCCTCCCACGGCAAGTGGTATGTTCAGCCGGCGGCGTTCCATCTCTTCAGCCACATGGCACATCTCTCGGAGCGAGGGCGTTATCAGTCCGCTGATGCCTATCAGTGAGGCATTTTCATCGATGGCGCGCTGCACTATCGTTTCGGGAGCCACCATCACACCGAGGTCTGTCACGTCGTAGCCGTTGCACTTCATGATTATCCCCACTATATTTTTACCGATATCGTGCACATCGCCTTTGACGGTGGCGAGTATCATTTTTTTTCTATCGGCATAAGTGTGGCTGTTGGCGCGTTCGCGCTCTATGTCGGGGGTCAGTATGTTGACGGCCGTTTTCATGACTGAGGCGCTGCGCACCACCTGAGGTAAAAACAACTTCCCTTCGCCAAACAGGCGCCCCACCTCGTCCATGCCTTTCATCAACGGCCCGTCTATCACTTTTATCGCCGAGCCGAAGTGCTGCTTGGCCTCGTTAATGAGAAGCTCAATATTAGCTGTCTGTCCGGTGCGTACGGCATTGATTATGCGCTCGTCGATGCTGAGTGCCTTTTTCTCTGAGGAAACAATTGCTTGTTCGGGCATTTGTTCCTGCGCTATGGCTATCAGTCGCTCCTGGGCGTCGGACCGGCGGCAGAATATCAAATCTTCCACCGCTTCAAGTAGCTGAGGCTCAAGGGTAGAGGGGTCGAGCGATGTTGCCGGATTGACGATGGCCATATCCAGCCCGGCGGCTAAGGCGTGGTGTAAGAATACGGTGTGGATAGCTTCGCGTACACGATTATTGCCACGGAAGGCAAACGATAGATTGCTCACTCCGCCCGACACTTTAGCTCCGGCAAGATGCTTCTTAATCCATCGTGTAGCTTCTATGAAGTCCATACCGTAGCGGTCGTGGCCGGCTATGCCGGTGGCTATGGTGAGTATGTTGGGGTCGAAAATGATATCTTGCGGCGGTATGCCGAGTCGTCGGGTAAGCAAGGTGTAAGCGCGCGAGCAGATGTCGATGCGCCGCTCCACGGTGTCGGCCTGTCCCTGCTCGTCAAAGGCCATCACCACCATTGCCGCGCCGTGGCGGTGGATATATCCGGCTTTGCGCAGAAATTCCTCTTCTCCCTCTTTGAGACTGATGGAGTTGACTATCGGTTTACCCTGAATGGCTGTCAGAGCGGCCTCTACCACGTGCCATTCCGAGGAGTCTATCATCACGGGCTTGCGGGCAACTTCGGCATCGGAAGCCATGGCCGAAAGAAACTTAAGCATACTCTCCGTGCTGTCTATCATAGGGTCATCGGTATTGACATCTATTATGTCGACTCCCATGGCGGTCTGTTGTCGCGCTATCTGCATGGCTCCTTCGTAATTGCCTGCATTGATGAGGTTGAGGAATTTTCGGCTGCCGGCCACATTGCATCGTTCGCCCACACGTATCAGCTTGCCCTCCGTGGCGGAAAACAGATCAAGTCCGGCCACTTGCAGCCGGGTATCGCGATTGTCCGGCAATCGGCGCGGTGCATATTTGCGCGCTTCTGCCGCTATGGCTGCTATATGCTGCGGAGTAGTACCGCAGCACCCTCCGGCTATATTGATGTAGCCTTGCGCCATCAGCCGGCCCATCTCGCGCCCCATCGTGGTAGCGTCCATATCGTAGTTGCCGTCGATGTCAGGCAGTCCGGCGTTGGGGTAAAATATTGTGTAATAGGGCGATTTGTTCAGTATTTCCACCGAAGCGGATAGCTGCTCCACACCGAACCCGCAGTTAAGACCCACGGCTACAGGCCCGGCGTGAGCTATCGTGACCATGAATGCCTCAAGCGATTGTCCCGACAAGGTGCGCCCCGTTTCGGTGAGTGTGGCCGAGAAGATGCAGGGCACCCGGCGTCCGGCTCGGGACTCGGCCGCCTGCATCGCTTCTATGGCGCATTTTGCATTGAGTGAATCAAATATGGTTTCAAACAGCAGCAGGTCCACGCCCTCGTCTATCAGCTGATATATCTGGTCGCAGTAAGCCGCCTGCAGTTCATCATAGTTTCCTCCGAGCGACAGTGATTTATTGGTGGGGCCCACACTTCCGGCCACCCACACTTTGCGGCCGGCTTTGTCGGCTGCACGGCGGGCAACTTTCACTCCGGCCCGGCATATCGCTTCGGCGTGGTGGCCCAGATGATATTCGGCGAGAGAAATATGGTTGCTGCTGAAGGTGTTGGCCTCAATGATATCGGCTCCCGCCTCGATGTACTGCCGGTGAATATCCTCGATTATGTCGGGCGCGGTGACGGAGAGTAAATCGTTACACCCGGCGAGCTGTCGGTCGTCGGGTGTAAAGTCATGCAGATGATAGTCGGCTTCGCTGAGATGCCGGGCCTGAATCATTGTGCCCATGGCCCCGTCGAGCACTAATATGCGCCGGTTCAGGGCGTCGGTCAGCTCCGTCGCACTGTCGTTATTTCTTCTTTTTGGAGAGTTTAGGGGCATCGGTCGTTAGGGAGAATGAGTAGGGGCGGTCAGCGGCGGCTACACCGCGGGTGGTGTTGGGTGTGTCACCCATGGTGAAGTCTATCACGGCACCGCTGTCGAGTATCCGTTTGGTGATAAATGTCTTGCTGTAAGGAGTTCCGTCGATGCTCATAGTTTCCACATAGCGGTTGGTGTCGCTGTTGTCGGGAGCATTGATGGTCACCGTCTTGCCGTTGGTCAGATGTATCTTGACTTTACGGAAGAGCGGGGCGCCGAGTGCATATTCTCCCGTGCCGGGTGCCACAGGATAGAATCCCAAGGCCGAGAACACATACCATGCCGAGGTCTGTCCGTTGTCCTCGTCACCGCAATAGCCGTCGGGGGCGGCGCTATACATACGGTTCATCACTTCGCGCACCCAGTATTGTGCTTTCCATGGTTCGCCGGAGTAGTCATAGAGATAAATCATGTGTTGCACCGGCTGGTTGCCGTGAGCATAGTTGCCCATGTTCATAATCTGCATTTCGCGTATTTCGTGGATCACGAACCCGTAATAGCTGTCGTCAAATACCGGCGGGACTACAAACACCGAGTCCATCATGGCATTGAATTTTTCGTCGCCGCCCATCAGGTCTATAAGGCCTTGAGGGTCATGAAATACCGACCAGGTGTAGTGCCACGAATTACCCTCGGTGAATGCGTCGCCCCATTTCAGCGGATTGAAAGGCGACTGGAAGCTGCCGTCGGCATTCTTGCCACGCATCAGCGAGGTTTCTTTATCGAAGAGGTTGCGATAGTTCATGGCTGCCTTGGCATAAGGGGCAATCTCTTTCTGTGATTTACCCAATGCCTTGCCCAACTGATAGATGCACCAGTCGTCGTAGGCATATTCGAGAGTGCGTGCGGCACTTTCGTTGATGCCTTTGTCGTAGGGCACATAGCCTATGGTGTCGTAATACTCATGTCCTAACCGTCCGGTAGAGCTGATTTCGGGGTGAACGCTGTGCGCTCCCTTGGTCACCGCTTCCCAGAGCTTCTCTATGTCGTAGCCGCGCAGTCCGCCGGTGAGATAGGCATCGGCCACCACCGAGGCGCTGTTGTTGCCCACCATGCAGCCGCGATGTCCGGGACTGGCCCATTCGGGCAGAAATCCGCTCTCCTCAAAGGCATTGACCAGGCCGGCCTGTATCTTTTGGTTTTGATCGGGATAGACAAGGTTGAGCAGCGGGAAGAGGGCGCGGAAGGTATCCCAAAAACCTGTGCCGGTAAACATATAGCCCGGGAGCACTTGGCCGTTGTAGGGTGAGTAGTGTATCGGTTGTCCCTGGGCATCAATTTCATAGAAAGCGTGGGGGAAGAGAAGGCAGCGATAAAGATTGGAGTAGAACGTGCGCAGGCGGTCAAGCTCGAAATCACTGCCGTCGCGTTCCACTTCTATACGGCTCAGGTAACTGTTCCACTGATTGCGGCCTTCTTCTTTCACACGCTCAAAATCGCCGTCGCCAAGCTCGCGCAGGTTCAGCAGCGCCTGCTCCGGGCTGATAAACGAGGAGGCAACTTTCACGTTCACTACCTGACCCTTGACTGTGGGAAACCCGACTAATGCCACAGCGTGTCCGGCTGTGGCCGAGGTAGCCGAAGTGGACATCACGCTGTCGGCCACAGTAGCTGTGTAGGTAAAGGGAGTGTCAAATTCCACCACAAAATAGTTTTTGAACCCTTCGGGTACACCACCCGAATTTTTTGTGGAATATCCTGTGATACGGCGACCCGAGGCATCGATGCTCACTGACGACCCGTTGTCGAAAGCATCTATCACTACGCCTGAAAACTCAGCCGCAGGAAATGTCAGGCGGAATGCGGCCGCACGGCTCGTAGGTGCAAGTTCGGCCACTACGTCGTGGTCGGCCAGATACACTTTGTAATAATATGGAGTGGCGGTCTCGGCTTTGTGTGAAAACCAGCTTGCGCGTTCATCTTCTCCCCACCGCGGTGTGCCGGTCACGGGCATGATGGCAAACTGGCCGAAATCGTTTATCCATGGGCTTGGCTGGTGAGTCTGCTTGAAGCCGCGTATACGTTCGGCATCGTAAGTATAGGCCCACCCGTCGCCCATTTTCCCGGTCTGAGGCGTCCAGAAGTTCATGCCCCATGGCGAGGCTATGGCAGGATAGGTGTTGCCTGTCGAAAGCGAGTGTTTTGATTGTGAGCCTACAAGGGTGCTGACATAGTCTACCGGCTCGGCGGCCGACATTCCTATTGCCGACGCGCCTAATAATAGCATTGAGAATATCTTTTTCATGAATTTGAATTACGGTTATAGTAACACAAAGATACGCAACTTTAACGATTGCTAAAACAGTAAAATCGCTAAAATCAGAAAAAAACAGCTAAATTTGCACCATACACCAATTATTATCTAAAATAATGTCTCGGAATAATCTCAAAATAGTGTTTTTCGGCACTCCCGAATTTGCAGTCGAGAGCCTTCGCGCCATAGTCGAAGGGGGCTTTGATGTAGCTGCGGTGGTTACCGGTGTCGACAAGCCCGCCGGGCGTGGCAAGCATCTCCGGCAGAGTGCTGTCAAGGAATATGCTTTGAGCGTAGGATTGCCTGTGCTTCAGCCCGAAAACCTTAAAGATGAACAGTTTCTTCAGGCCCTACGTGACACAGACGCCAATCTGTTTGTGGTCATAGCATTCCGGATGCTGCCGCGTGCGGTGTGGGATATGCCGCAGTTCGGCACTTTCAATCTCCATGCCTCGCTGTTGCCGCGATATCGCGGTGCCGCGCCTATCAACTGGGCTGTCATCAACGGTGATTCTGTCACCGGTGTCACCACATTTTTCCTTCAGGAGCAGATGGATACGGGCGATGTGATTGATTCACGCTCTATCACTATAGGTGAGAATGAGAATGTCGGCTCCGTCCACGACCGCCTGATGCAGCTGGGCGCACAGCTCACTCTCGATACTCTCCGCCGCATCGAAGCCGGAAATCTTCAAGCCACTCCTCAGGATTGTCTGCCCGGAGGGGTGGAGCCTTCGCCGGCACCAAAGATATTCAAGGATACCTGTCGTATCGACTGGGAGCGTCCGGCCCGTGATGTTCACAATTTTGTGCGCGGACTGTCGCCTTATCCTGCGGCGTGGTCCGAGCTTGTCACCGACGGTGAGGAAGCCGGCTCGATTAAGATTTTTACCACTCTGCCCACTTCGCGCGCGGCAGCACTCCCGGGGCGGGTTGTCATCGAGGGGGAAGCTATGTATGTCGACTGTGCCGACGTGGCTTTGCAGGTGCTCAGCGTGCAGCTACAGGGCAAGCGCCGCATGGACACTCCCGAGTTTCTGCGCGGGATGCGGTGCGCGTCCATGTCATTGAAGTAACTGTTCATATAGGTTGGTTTATGCGCTTATCCGTAAAGATATTAAGTTTTGTCTATGGCTTGTTTGCAGCCACATCGCTTCATGCGGCCGACTGGCTGCCTGACAGCACTTATCGATATTCGGCAGAGGTTACAGCATCGTTTTCTTCAGGCAGCCACACACCTTTTTGGTTGGTAAACAATCGGTTTGGTCTCTCTTCGCTTGAGAAAAACAGTGGTTATGTGCGTGCCGGATTATTTAAGGAGATGAAATATGACCGCCGTTTTTCATGGGATTTCGGCGTAGATCTGGCAGCGGCATGGAACTATTCATCTTCCTTTATAGTGCAGCAGTTGTATGCCGGAGTGCGTTACCGCTGTCTTGACCTCACCATCGGCAGCAAGGAGCGTCAGGAGGGATTGATAAATCATTCGCTCGGTTCGGGCGATATGCTCTTCTCCGAAAATTCCCGTCCTATTCCGCAAATTTATCTTTCTGTGCCTGAATATCAGTTTATTCCGGGAACAAAACGTTGGCTTGCAGCCCGTGGATATTTCTCCTTCGGCCGTTACACCGACGGCGATTGGTCGGAGCGTATCATAGGTCCGAACCATCTTTATAATGTGGGGCGCTGGCAGCATACCAAAGGGCTCTTTCTGCGCTTGGGCGACCCCGACCGCCATCAATTCTCCTTCGAGGGAGGACTGGAGATGGGATGTCAGTTCGGCGGAACTCTTTATGCCACTGATGAACACGGAAATAAGGTGGTCAAGACAAAGTTCCATACCGGGCTTAAGGATTTGATTAAGGTGGTGATTCCGCTCGGAGGCGGTGACACCAACGACCCGGTGCAGAGTGGCGAACTGACCAATGCTCTGGGCAACCACGTGGGGCAGTGGTCGGCAGCCGTAGGTTGGCGCAGCCGCGACCGTCAGTGGGGTGCGCGCCTTTACTATCAGCATTTTTTCGATGACCATTCGATGCTATTTTTCGACCATGCCTGGCGCGATATGCTTCTTGGCCTGGAACTGAAGTTTCCCGACAATAGGTTTGTCTCAACGTTTGTCTATGAGTATCTTATCACCAAAGACCAGAGTGGCCCCGTCTATTGGGACGCCACCGACAAGATTCCCGAACAGGTCAGCGGTGCCGATGATTATTACAATCATATTTTTTACGGCAACTGGCAGCACTGGGGCATGGGTCTCGGCAATCCGCTGGTAATATCTCCTATATATAATGCCGACGGCTCGCTTTTCTTCCGTCACAACCGAATCAAAGGCCATCACTGGGGTTGGGAGGGCGACCCTCACCCCGACCTTCACTACCGGGTGCTTATGTCCTACACTCGTTCATGGGGTTCATACTTCTTTCCCACGCCTGATATCGTGCATAATTTCAATGCTTTGGTGGAGCTCACCTACGCGCCTCATCAGCTTCCGGGCTGGAGCGGCAGGGTGAGTTTCGGAGCTGATGGAGGGAGATTGCTCGGCAAAAGTGTAGGAGTGATGGTTACCATATCTAAAAAAGGCTGGCTATGAAAAAGTTGTACTTCATCATTATAATTATGGCTCTGACGGTTTCGTTGGATTCATGTCGTGATTTGCCCCAAAATGGTGATTTTTCAGGCTTCTGGCAGATTACGGCTATACGCGATGCCGATGGCACAGACTTTCCTGTTGACCGCAATCATTTTTACGGCTTTTACCGCACGGTGGTCAATCTGCTTGGTGGCCACAATCTTACGGAACCCGACATGGGTTATTACGCTGAAAAGACCGGCAATCTGGTCTTCAACGAGACATCTTTTATTCTCGAATTTCCACGTTTTGAGCCGTCGTGGGACTTTGAGCCGTGGGGATTTCCTCACAGACCTGAGGGTGTAGTTTACAAGGTTCCCGTTCACGCTTACTATACTATTGTGCATCTCGACGGCGATGCCCTTGTCATGACACTCGACCGCATCACCGACGCCGACTGCGAATATCCGGCCGGAATCACTATCACGTGTCGCAGATATTAGTCTGATTTTATGGAGTCTTTATGCTCCTCTGCCACCGTCACCTTCCATATCCTCTGATTCTCCCATAGCTGATATATCCCTTTAAGCCACTTTGTTTTAACTTTTTGGCTGCTATCTCTGTATCATTACATCAGCGCCGTGACGGCGTTGATGCATAGATTTAAGATGTTTTTCAAAATGTTAATAACATTTATTAACGTTTTTTTTTTTTTGTTCACGATTTTCTACCGAAATTCGCAGCACCAATGGACTCGCTATATGGTGGCGGTTTATTGCCATGTATCATATCTAATCTCTTATACTCTAAAACATCGGAATAAAAAACAAGAAAAAACATCTATTTGAATTGCGGTCGCTTGCGATAGCTTGTGTCGCTTAAGTACTTACTAATAAACCGGTTAATTTTTCTAATTTCATCGTAAATCAAAGAAAAACAATTTAATAAAAACAATTAGTTATCCATTTAAAAAAATCAATTATGAAGAAAATTCTTTTTAAAGTGATGACTCTTTCTGTGATGCTCTTGGCTATGCCGGGCGTGTTCGTGGGCTGTAAAGACTACGACGACGATATCCAGCTTCTCGGCCAGCAAAATGATTCGAACAAGAAAGAGTTTGAAGAAAAACTCGCTCAGCAGATGGCTGCCCTGAATGCTCAGGAAGCTGCTTTGCAGCAGTTGGAATCAGACCTCAAGGCTCAGATTCAGGCTGCTAAGGAAGCTCTCCAGAATGCTGCTGCCGAGGACCGCGAAAAATTCCTGGCTCAAGTAGCTGCTGCCGAAGCTCGTCTCGACCAGATTGAATCTACTATCGACGAACTTAAGACTGCTAAAATTCAAATCCAACAGCAGATCAGTGGCCTGGAATCAAAATTGCAGAGCAATTACGATGCTCTCATGCAGGCTGTTAACGATGCCGCTGCTAAAGCTGATAATAATTTGACCGCTGCTGTAAGCCAGCTCCAGGCTCAGATTGATAAAATTGTTGCCGACCACAAAGCTGATATCGAATCCATTCAGGATGCTTTAGCTGAATACCTTGGTTATATCCAGGAAAATCAGACTAAAATAGCTGCTCTTGAAGGTCAGGTGGCAGGTATCGACAGCCGGGTTAACACTCTCGAAGGTCAAATGTCTCAAAACATCAAGGATATCGCTAATCTTCTCAACGTGACCATTCCTGCTCTCGAAGGCCGCATCGCTACCATTGAAACAGATTTTGCCGCTCACGTACAGGATTATCAGAATCTTCTCTCTCAATACAACCAGCACGTTGCCGATTACAATGAGTATAAGACTTCTGTGGATACTCAGATTGCTGCATTGCAGAAATTTGAAGAAGCTACCGGTGAAAAATTTGAAAAAGTTGAAGGTGACATAACTGCTCTTCAGAGCGACCTTGCTACTGTCAACAGCACTATCTCAGGTATGCAGGCTACTATCGCCGACATTCAGGCTTCTTTGGCTGAATGCGCTTCTAAGGCCGAACTCGCTGCCGTAGATGCTAAATGCGAAAACCTTCAGACCGACCTTAACGCTATTGACACCCGTCTGCAAGCTGCCGAATCAGCTATCTCAGGCCTGCAAGCCGATATCATTAAAATCAATGGCGACCTCAGCACCCTTAACTCTAAGAATGCTAAACGTCTGACTTCGGTAACTCTCATTCCCGAGGCTTATGTGGGCGGTATACCTTCTATCGAATTCTATACTGCTATCTATCACGCCCTTGCCGCCCCCACCGATGGTATCTACGGAGCTGCCGCTACTACCGCCACTTCTATCAACAGCGATATGACCAAAGTTTGCTATCGCCTGAACCCCACCGGCGTTACTCTCGCTGATATCGACGCTGCTAATCTTACTTTCGTTCAGCAAGTGGCTACCTCCCGTGCTGCTGCCGACAATGTTGTGGCTATCGCTAACACTGAATCAGCTCAGCCTTCTATAGAAAATGGTATCCTCACAGTATATGCTGTCAAGACTCAGGACGTATCTGTGGAAAGCGCAGGCAACGGCCGTATCTACACCGTGGCTCTTCGTGTGCCTATTGCAGAGAAGAACTTCTTCACCTGGACCGATGCTGAAGGCAATACTGTGACTGAAGATGCAGCCGACGCTGTTGTTTACTCTGAATATTCTCGTCTTGCCGACACTGAGTTTACTCCCAAAGTAGCTGCTACCGATGAATATGCCGAGGTATTTAAGGAAACATCTGTATTCCACATGTGGAGTTCCGATATCTTCACTTCCACTGAAGCTATCCCCACCGTGCAAGTTCCTTACAACACCGAATCATTTGACCTTAGCGGCGTAGCCACCGGTTGCATGGAATATTCTTACAACGGCAAGGACATCGATATGCTTATGGATGCCGTTCAGCTCGCCAACTATGGTTTCACTGTAGAATACAGCGTTCCCTCTAAGGCCTATGAAGTAAACGGTATCGACCAGCAGCTTTATGCTCAGGTATCTGCCGACGGCACTCTCACTCCCGTGATGCCCGAAGGTCAGACAGGTTTCAGCCGTGTAGGCAAAACTCCTATCGTAAGCGTTGTCCTCAAGCATGGCAACGATGTCGTTGACCAGCGCTTCTTCAAGGTTGAATATGTAATCAATGCCGAAGCTACTAAATTTACATTTGATGATTACACCAAGGCTCTCAGCTGCGATCCTATCGTTTGGACTCTGACTTGGAAAGAGATAATCAATGAGGTTATCGCTGAAGTTGGCTTTGATATGAACCAGGAAGAATTTGCCGCTAACTTCACCGCTAAGTTACCTGCCGAAGGTGATGGTACTGTAGCTGTTGACCTCACTGATAGTGAAAACGATCCTATCGTCTGGACTCTCGACCTCGACCAGTACAAGAACATGGGTGGCAAGGATGTTGAAAAGACTATCACTATAGTATTTGAAAATCCTGCTCAGCTCTTCCCCGATATTACTATCATACTCAAAGGCACTATCACTTGGCCTACTACTCTCCCCGCTATCGGCAAGACAGACTCTGCGTTGTGGGAAGGTGGCGTGATGATTGTTCGTCCTATTGCTATGCCTGACGGTTGGGCTGAAGGTGATGATGTAGTAGCTTACAATACTCCTATTCTCCAAGGCCGTATCGCTCCTTACCTGACAAATCTTATGGATTGCGCTAACTGGGATCTCCAGTTCTCAGGTGTTAATCTCAGCGGATTTGCAGTAAATACCGAGGATATGCCCGCTATGACAGGCGAAGGCGGTTATCAGATTGTACAAGGTGAAGCCGGTGCTGTCGACGCAGCTGACGCAGCCGCTTATATTGACCACACTGAGGTTGCCGACTTCGAACCGTTTGCATTCACAGCTGCTGATGCTCAGGAAGGTACTACAGTGAAAGCTCTGCCTTTCATCATCAATCATAATGACGCCGGTATCGCTTTGGTTGAATCCAACACTGCTGTTGTTAATCTCACATGGTATGTAGCTCTCAATGGTATTGAGAATGAAAACTTCGTAACTCTCAACAATACTGCTCTTCAGATTATGTCACCGTTGCAGAAAGTTATCCTTGCACAGGTTGAACCGTTCTATCAGACTACTACTGCTCAGACTCGCAATCTTGCTGAAGGATTGACTATCTTGGACGCATTCCATACTGTATTCAACAGTGAAGATCTGCTCTGGAAATATTACAATGTTCAGGATCCTGTATTTGAGAGCGATCCCGCTAAGCTGTTCATTACTGATGATGCAGAAGGTACCGGGACTAAGAGAACTCTTGACCAGTTGAACATGAGCGCTACTATGACTCCTGACGGTAGCAACCTTACCTTCACCGGAGGTACTGCAGTCCTTCGTCACTCAGTATATCTGAATATTCCTGTTACAGTTCAACATCAATGGGGTGTGCTTGAGGCTACAGTTTCTGTAAGAATCGATCCTCCTAAGGCTCAGAACTGATTTTCTAAATGTATGATTTGTAATGTAGTACTAATCAAATAGATAGTTCCGTCTAAAGTGGTTTGCCCTGCCGGTGAGGCAGGGCAAATTTTTTACCACAGATCTCCTTAAAAATTGCTGTCTGCTTCAGTCGGTTATAATCATTAGAAGCGGCTAATCATTCTCCTTATATTTGGATTCATTCGCGCCGTACCATGCCGGCCATAGTGTATTCCTAACTCCTCATTTGTGATTGTAACGGGAGGTTGCAGCCCAAGTCATTGTTTTGAAGCGGACAGCAATTTTATCTAATTATTTATGATGATCCTTCGCCCGATGAAGCACTTGACACGCTTGGCGGTTACCCTCGCGTTTAATCATTTTGGATAATACGTTTAGTGGTTTAGTGATGTTTTGCAATTGGATTCCTGAGCCTGTTAGCCCTGATTTGACAGTTGCTTGGTGCGGCAGAGGCCTGAAGTTTTGATTGTTTGAAGGTGGGGCGGAGAGAAAAATTTGATAAATACTAAAAAATGATTAATTTTGCAGTGCCGGTCAGTCCAGCGGGACGGGTCGGGTAATAAAATACATAAAGACGCGTACTTAGCGCCTGTCTTCTATCCTTTAGATTCTCGCAAAATTTAACAGACAGTGAAGATCGGAGCAACGACGACGTTGACGCTTGATATGGATGATGCCGGTAATATGTCCGGTAGTCAAATCATATCCAAGCGTGGGCTGACGGCGTTGCTTATCCTCTGTCGATGGCAATGCGAGAAGCCTTAAGGATGGGATAAGCGGCATAAGCAGATCCCACGCTTTTTTATGTGTCTGTCGGAAACTGTTTTTCTTACAGTAGTAAACCAATTGTTTTTTTTACGTCTTGCCCGGGATCGGCAGATGATATTCATCGTTGCGCCCGACACGTATTCAGGGAAAAGAAGTAATGAAACGCTTATCATTGTTACTCATCGCGGTGCTGGCATTGGGCTGTATGGGCTTGTCGGCACAGAAAAAGGGTGAGCAGAAAGCATTTGAAGAGGCTACGACCCGCCTTTTGCCACCGGAAGTCAAGGTGTTTATCCGTCCGCTTGTGTGTGACCTCCAGTTGCTGACCACCGAGCGCGAATCTTTTGGTCCCTATCCTTATGAACTTACCCGCTCCATTGGGCAGATTACCGAAATGGAGTATGAAAACTATAAGAACCGCGCCAAGTATATGGCTGCTAAAGAAGCCGATGCCGACGCACTTATGGAAGCTATCGTGCACACCTACGTCAATGCCGACAATGACAAGATTCTGTATGTGGAAATATCCGGTTATCCTGTCAAATACACTAACTTCCACACTATCAAGCCTGAGGAAGTGGATGTGATAGAGAAAGTATATACCCGTTCTTACTGGCAGGAAGGACAGAAGGCCCGTGAAGAATTTACGGTGGGTGAAACCAAATCCAAATAAGCCGTTTTTGCCCCGGGGTATATCTCTACAGTGCTAAATATCACTTTAATAATTCCAATATTAATCCTTAAAATTTTCGCAAAATGAAAAAGTTTTTAATTGTTTTAGTTGCAGCTCTCGTTGCTTCAGCTGCCAGCGCACAGCTCGTTACTTCACGCACATTCACCAGCGCTAAAAAAGAAAGAAATTCCACATGGTTTGTACGTGCCGGTATGTCTATCAATAATATGGCAGGTGATTTCGAAGGTACTTCATCAGCTATCGGCTATGATTTCAGCTTCGGTTTTAACAAACCCATAGCCTCATCACCTGTTTATTGGGGAATGGATCTTGACCTTGGCACCCGCGGTGTGAGCGTAGAGGGTGAAAGTTTCCTCTCCTACAATATCTTGTGGTCACCTGTAACCTTTGGTTATAAATTTGCGTTGAACGACAATATGAAACTCGACCTCCACGCCGGAATGATTTTAAGCTACGATTTTGGCGGTCAGGAGTTTTATAATGAGGCTGATGCCGGTCTGCGTGTAGGATTGGGTTACTGGTACAAATCTTTTAACTTCGATTTGGCTTACCAGCGTGGTTTTGTACCTACGTTAAAGTATACTGATCGTTACGGTGAATACAATGCTTATTCAAGCATCTTTATGATTCGTATAGGCTACGGCTTCTGATCTGCGGTGGTTTAGTGCAATAACAATTACATATCCCGGGGAGGGTGCCGATATCCGAAAGGTGTGGTATCATAGCGTCTCCCCGGGTGTTTTTATCCATTAATGATGAAGAAATATATTGTCCTGTCGTTAGTTGTAATGATATTTGCCGGTGCTCCCGCCTTGCGCGCCGACAAGGAGATTTCCGGGCAGCAATTGAGGGAATGGGCTGAAGAGCAGGCGCGACTGTTGCCTGAAGTAGTCGACGGAGTGAAGATGATGCGTCCCATCATAGAAGATGAGAAGGCAACGGTGTCGGAGATTGTGGATATACCGGGTGTCGATAAAAATCAGATATTCATAGCCGCGTTGGTCTATGCTGTGGATTGTCTTGACCGCAGTGAGAAGTCCGTTGATGAAATTTCGGCTGTCGATTACGAGTCAAAGCGTTTTGTTGTCAGCCGCAAGGAGGTGTTTCGCGAAGGCACGAAGCAGGTGTGTGCCTTCAAGGCCATTAATGCATTTCAGTGTGCTGATGATATGCTCTCGTTTTCCACATATGATATAGAGGTTACCTATCGCGAGATACTCATCAACCGTACCCGGGCTATCGAAAGCCTCAATCCTATGAAAAATGAACGCCACAAGGAGCTTTTCGAGGATTTTTCGTATGTCAATTCACGCTATATAGCGAATATGGTGGAGTTTATCAAAGCTCACCCTGCGCTCAAAGTGACGCATTGGAATGAAATCAAAAATCAGGAAGTGGTGAAGGGCATGAATCCTACCGAGGTGAAGCTGGCTGTGGGAGCTCCGGTCACCATAAGGGAAACAAGCGGAAAGACCAAATGGATGTACTCCAATAATTTTGTGGTGATATACAAAGATGGTATAGTCAGTGCGGTAATCGATTGACTCCGGCTGTTGGAAATAAGTGTTTGAATGTGCAGTCCGGTGGTCATTACAGCCGCGCAGTGGTGCGGCTGTATTTGTGATTAGTGGCGGTGGAGCGAGCCGAAGAGTATGTAGCCCTCTTCGTCGGCTTGCTCGCGCTCGATCACGTAGCTTACTTCGTAGGTGGTGAAGAAGATATAGTTGTGGACTTTTATGTTGGTGCCGAGGTCCACTATCGACGGAGCTAAAATATTGGTGAGAGCCGAAGCTATCTGCCCCCAACCGTCCGATTCCTCGTTGCTGTCCACATATCCGCTCACCGACTGCTTGAGGCGGTCCGACATCTCGTTTGTTATTAACTCCTTGGCCTTTTCTTCCGACGGGTTGGTCACGGCCGTAGCCACCAGCACACCCACTATTATGAGCAACAATATCTTTTTCATATCAATAAATAGGTTAGATTCTCAGAATATTTGATAAATTTTCTGCTGCAAAGATGCGTTTTTATTTGGAAGTATCGGTGTATGTCTCAGTGAATTAAACAAAAAGTTATAATTGTTGTTTTTATATAGAATTGTCGGAAGCGAGACGCTGATAAATGTAATGGGGTAGTTTGTCGTCAAATTCGTACCAGCCTTGTGGTATTAGAAATTTTACTGAGGACTATGGTATACGTTTTGTGTTTAACAATGCAGTATATACAGCAGATATGGTAAAAGATAGCAAAACGGCTCCCGATGAGGAGCCGTTAAAAAGATGAGAGAGTAGTGATACATTTCTTTTTTAAGTAAGAAATGAATAGGAATAGTCTTGGTTAATTTGTTGGAAATACTTTTACAAAATACTAACTTCTTTTTGGGGAAATTTTAGTTTTCACTCACATTCCCATCGATTATTTGTATTTTGTTGGTTTGATTGATTCTTTTGTGTACTTGTACGTGAAATGTTTAAACCCAAGGAACCTTCTGCTTTTGTAGATGTGCCTACAGATGTCTTACCACCTGCATTACCTCCAGTGTTATATGTTGCACCTTTATTTTCCGTGGTAGAAGAATTGCCATAAGTTGTTCCTTTATACACAGCATTTTTGCCACCTCCATACTTTTGACATTTTTCCTGTTCTATCTCATATTGTCTTTTCATTTCGGGATCCTCTGCATAAATAGCAGTAGTTGTAAGGATGAAACAAGTGAGAATTAAAAATACTTTTTTCATATGCTTTACATTTTGTTGGTCTCACAGCCCATCGACCGGTTACATAAATAAAAGAGGCGTGGGCTGCTATGCCACGCCTTAAGAAGAAGGTGGTCGGATTACCTTTGTATGCAGATGTGGAATAAACAGCTCCACGCTTGATGACGTGGAGACCGCTAAGCCAACTCTTGCATACGTGAGTAAGTTTCCGACGCTTCTCTTCTACAAGATGATGGGCATAACGCCTCTAATTATCAATGTTGCAACACTGAACTTTTTCAGTTGGTGCAAATTTAATCATATTTTTTTAATCTACAAATATTTGTTCGCATCCTAATTCTTCAGAATTGGAAGTTTAGATTAAGAGTTTTACTGTCAAAATATCGGTGGTGGGGTAGAGTGGCCGGAGAACGTGGAGGGTGGCAACTTGGCAGCGCATGGATTCTTGTGCTGCGATAACAGCTAATAATTTACTGTGATGATTGGTTTATCGAAAAACGATGAAAGCGTAGCTATGGTAGCTATGGTGAAATTATGCTCTCCGCTTAACCATTTGGTTATTTCACTCGGACGCCGACCAAGGGCCTCGGCAAACTGTTTCTTCGATAGTCCACGCTCCGATATCAGGGTATCTATGCGACCGGATATGGCAAATGAAAGATCAATCTCGGCCTTTATCTCCGCCGGAACTGAAGCAACCATATTTCGATATGCTTTCTTGGCATCTTTCATAATTCAAACTTTTTGTCTGTGTCTATTATCCTTTCTGTTATCATAACTGTCCCATCACGTTTACCTTCATTTAGCAGCTCTTCAAATGAGCACCTCCTTCAGCTATTTTATCAACTATCTGAACTATGCGTAATAGGTCACGGTTAAGCTTGGCATCTTCTATAAATTTTTTATAGAAACGTTCATACTCTGAATTATCCTCCGATGTAAATGAATGGAATATAAGGTGCATTGATTCCCTTCATTCGATAAGATAAGTTCTACTTCGCTCATAGTTGATTCATTAGTTTATCATATTAGCGTAAAGATACGGCAAATATTGGGTCAGTAGAAAATCAGTGGGGAAATGCATATAAGTTTGCGATGCGGAACAG
>CAZZFD010000018.1:0-35582 GCA_964653375.1 uncultured Bacteroides sp. | reverse complement strand
AAAAAGAGATGTTTCACAACATCTCTTTCCCTTTAAACCTTTATCTTAATCTAATACTATGAAAAACACACACAAAATTATATAAACTTTTTATCTAATTACAACATATTAATTCGTTTTTAACAAATTTTACCAAATAAATGATATCAAAATGATATTTTCTATTGATTTATGGCTTCCACGGTGCAAAATCCGCAAATTTTATTCCTGCAAGATCCTTAGGTGAAAGAATAAACTCATCGGGCGACAACACCCAGTCGATTGTCAGATCAGGGTCATCAAAACGTACGGAAACTTCTGACTGCGGAGCATAAAAATTATCCACCTTATATTGAAAACAAGCCTGTGATGAAAGCACCACAAAACCATGAGCAAAGCCACGCGGAATAAACAATTGATTTCCCTTCTCGTGAGAAAGCATCACGGATATATGACGGCCATAAGTAGGCGAGCCGGCTCTTAAATCCACAGCCACATCCAGCACTTCACCCAATGACACTCTCACCAATTTAGCCTGAGCATCGGCGCCACGCTGAAGATGCAACCCGCGCAACACTCCGCGAGTCGACATCGACTCATTATCCTGCACGAAATCCACCTTGCCGATGTGAGCTTCAAACTCACCGCGCGAATATGTCTCGCTGAAGTATCCACGGCTATCGCCGTAACGCTGAGGCTCTATAAGCCACAAACCGGAAATGGGTAGAGGCGTAAATTTCATCTTTTACTCTGTTTTTCGACACAAAGTTACTATTTTTGCAAAAAAGAATCAATCATGCGAAACATTTTACTCTATGATAATCCAAAAGTGAGGGTGCACTTGCTTCCACTCACTTTCACCCGACCGATAGCCGACCTGCTGTGTGGGATTCTCACTTTACGCCAAAAATGGGAAAAATTACTGCCTGGGACCTATTCTTATCTGACGGCGGATTATCTTGCAGAAAAATTTCCGCCCCGATTTATTGATGACAATCTATTTATCTCGGCCCATATTATCCCATCACCCAAACTATGTAAAGATATCGAAAGTCTTAATCCCGGAGAAAAACTTGTAGCCGGCGACGGCACAGTTATAGCATGGCGCGGAAATGTGGAATCTCAGGCAAGCGCCTCAGCTATTCCCTGCTCCGATATACCTGTGATGATAACCCGGACTTACCATCTCTTTGAATTTAACGATGCCGAAATCCGGTCGGACCTTAAGCTAATAACCACCACAGACCGTAAATCCGTAAGCCCCACCTGCTGCGTGATTGGTAATCCCGACGATATCTACATAGCCCCGGATGCAATAGTTGAAGGCACCTACCTGAACACCACCCACGGGCCTATATACATAGCCTCCGGGGCAGAAGTTATGGAAGGAAGCTGTCTGCGCGGACCAATCGCCCTACTTGACCATTCGACAGTCAATATGGGAACTAAAATATATGGAGCCACTACCATCGGCGCACATTGCAAAGTGGGCGGTGAACTCAACAATGTTGTCATGCACCCATATAGCAACAAAGCCCACGATGGCTTTTTAGGCAATGCAGTGATAGGGTCATGGTGTAACTTAGGTGCCGGTTGTGTAGCTTCCAATCTAAAAAACGACTATACCGAAATCAAACTATGGGACTATGAAAGCGGTCGCTTTGCCCGCACAGGATTGCAATTTTGCGGACTTATAGCCGGTGACCACTCCAAAGCCGGCATCAACACTATGTTTAATACCGCCACAGTGATAGGTGTAGGAGTAAATATCCATGGCACAGGATTCGTGCGCAATTTCGTAGCTTCGTTCAGCGAAGGTTCGGCCGCCGGCCTAACTGACGTAAGTCTTGATAAATTCTTTAAGATAGCCGAACGTGTAATGGCCCGGCGTAATGTGACTCTGACCGACATAGACCGCCGCATATTCACCGAAATTCATACTCTTACCGAATCTCTTCGCTGATTAGGTTACAATGCAGCGATAAGTTAAAAGCTATCACCGCAGAGCTGACGCACGGATAGAGTTAAGCTGCGAAATCTTGCCCTGAGAAATCAGACGGAGTATGAGTTCTCCAAAGAGTGTGTTCTGCCAGGCAAACCATGGACGGGTAAAATTTGTGGCATCATCTTTATGAAACGATTCGTGTATGAACCCAGTCCCGGCATCTGTATCGAGCAGCATCGCGATACATTGGGCGACCTCGGCATCATCGGTTGATGTAAAAGCTTTCATCATAATACTCATAGGCCAGATCATATCATACCCCACATGTGGTCCACCAATCCCCTCCCCACTCTTTCCGCTGAAGAAATAGGGATTATATTCGCTCCATACAAAACGGCGAGTGTTCTGATAAACCGGGTCACTAACGTCCATATCTGTCAGATAAGGCAATGATAAAAGACTCGGAGCATTAGCATCGTCCATAAGAAGATGATTGCCAAAGCCATCTACTTCATATGCATAAATCTTGCCGAAATGCGGGTGATCATATACAGCATTTTCTTTCAAGGCATTCTCCACTTCCCCGGCAAGCTCGCGACACCGAGCTGCCATCTGCCCGTGACCATTGACCTGTTCCAATATCTCTGCCGCCTTCTTAAGCACTGAAACAGCAAAGAAATTGGACGGTATAAGAAATTGCAATGTGGTAGCATCGTCAGATGGCCGGAATGATGATGCTATCAAGCCACATGGTTTTACCGGTGCCCCGAATCCATTATTGCTGAGAGTGTCAAATGCACGCTGCGTGTCACGCAAGAACCGATAACTACCTGTACCTTCATAACGCTGCTGTTCGGTAAATGTGTCAAGAATCTTCTGCACCGCAAGCACCCATGTTTCATCAAATATGGAAGTATCACCGGTCACTTTCCAATATTCATAGGCCAAACGCAAAGGATAACAAAGCGAATCAATCTCCCATTTGCGCTCGTGCACCTCTGGTATCATATCTGTTATATCGGTCTGCCATTCTCCTCCTGTAGGGCCATAGTTAAAAGCATTGGCATACGGGTCAAGTATGATACTGTTCAACTGCCGGCGTATGACTCCTTCAAGCATAGACTTCAGTGCGGGATCTTCATTAGCAAAAGCTACATAAGGCCAAACCTGAGCACCGGAATCACGTAGCCACATGGCATGGATATCACCTGTATAAACGAAAGTATCAGGTTTGCCTTCATCATCAATACGAAAATGCACGGTTGTATCAATGGTATTGGGAAAACAGTTTTCAAACATCCATGCCAGCTTTGGATCAGTCAACAAGACTTTGACCTGACTAATTGTACGCTCTACGGCATCAGAATGAAACAAGCGCTCAGATTCGGGTGGCCGGCTTGACTGATAAGCCTGTGACACATCGGATTCTGCATGAACACAAAATATCGTAGCAAATACACCGGATAGAAAAAGAATCAGATGTTTCATGGCATAAATATCAAAGTTCAATCTTATTTTTACGCTTACGACGCAGACGCCTCTTCACACTGATGAGAGCCTTGGAATAATTACGCAATTTCACCCACAGCGGTGAAGGTGATGAAACCACATCTGACGACAGCATCTCGTCGACTACAGGAAGAGCGTCATCATCGCCAAACTGCTCGGGATATACTATCATCAAATTATTTTCAGCAAAGTACCGGCGAAGAAATTCCGGAATTGTATCCATTCCGGAATTAAAAGATACGGAAGTACGTCGGGCTGTCACGACCACAAATAGGTCATCGTCCACAATCTTATTGGCAAGCAACACAAAATCGTCCCATTCCTCCATAAGACGGTATTCGACACGGGCACTTATACGCAATGACCGAAACACGCTACCGATTGCCACACGTGTAGTTTCCGTACAACAAAAGATTATACGGCACCCCAGCTGACGAGCCAGATTACCGAGCACTTCCACCCAACGCGAAAATCCGGATTCATACTGAGCCTTATCAGGCACAGCAACCACTATTCGACGCATGGTATTGACAGGAATAAAACACCGCGATATCAACACCATACGATGAGTGGCCTTAAGCAACTGCTGTATCTTATCACCAAGGAAAGAATCGATTACGGTACTCCGGCGATGCAGACCTATCACCACCTCGCTTATATCACGTTCTTCTATAGTATTCAGTACTCCGGTGACAAAATTGAGGTCATATCGCTCAATTGATTCGATGGGGATATCAACCGCCGACGCTACTTGCTCCGCCATATCAAGCGAATTTTTACCTACAGCACGCGAAGACGGAGAATTGTCATTGCGCACATGCATGGCATAAAATTTAGCCCGGCGCGACTCTCCCGAATATAACATTATTGCAAGACTCACCAGCTCGGTTGCCGTAATAGGATTGACCACCGGAATAAGCACATTGGCTCCCTTGCGCACAGGCATGCCGGAAGCCACTTTTTCTTCCGAAAGCATAGTGGACACTTTCAATCGGCCTGCGGCACGAGCCGTGCCGATAGAGGAAACAGTACATGTGACAAGTATCATCAATATGGTACCGTTGAGAATCGATTCGTCAAATATCCTCATGTCAAAACCAATCATTACCACAGCAAGAGCCACCGCCGTATGGGCATTTGACAACTGATAAATTATGGAACGTTGCGGTGAAGTAAGAGAAAATGTACGCTGCGCAGCATAAGCCGCAAGCCATTTTGAAACCATAGCCGCAGTACACATCACCGCAGCCACATATAAGGTGTCCCAACCGCTATAGAGTACTCTAATATTTATCAGCATACCTACTCCTATCAGAAAGTACGGTATAAATAGGGCATTGCCTACAAATACTATTCGCGACATAAGAGCCGACCGGGCCGGCACAAATCTATTAAGTACAAGTCCGGCAAAGAATGTACCGAACACACCTTCAAGCCCGATAGCCGAAGCTGATGCAGCAGCCAGAAACACCATAACCATGATGTAGACAAACTGACTTATACCATCGGAATAATGTTTGAAAAACCATCGCGTAATCCGCGGATATAAATAGATGGTTATAACGCAGAACAATACCAACCGAAACAGCAGCATGGCTACGGAAGCAATCTCAAATTCGCCATTACGCACAGTATCGACTGTAGAAGCAAGCACAAGCAGAGAGCCAATAACCGTAAAAATAGTGCCTGCGATAGCAATGACTACCGCTTTATTGCGATTAAGCCCGAAGCGCGACACAATAGGATATGCAAGCAACGTGTGGGCGGCAAACATCGATGCCATTAACAATGAAGCCGCTACCGTAAGACCGAGGCAAACATATCCGACCACTGCTCCGATAACCAGAGGAATAAAGAATGTATATGCTCCGAATAAGGCACCTGCCCTAAGATTTTTCTTGAGGTGGTACATATCAATCTCCACCCCGGCAAGAAACATAAGATATAACAGTCCGACTTGTCCGAACACCTCAAAACTCATATCGCGGGCCAGAATGTTAAATCCGTAAGGGCCTACAACCACACCCGCTATCACCAGACCGATGACCTGAGGTACCCTCAGCCGCCTGAGCATAATAGGAACAAGCAGAATAAGAAGACACACAATCAGGAATATGGACACCGGCGATGTGACCATAGGTGCGTAATGAGGTATGGCAAATGCTCTCAGCACTAATCTATATCTAATCTACAATAAAGTTATTATTTCTTATGAGCAAGCATATATTGCGCAATCTGAACGGCATTAAGCGCCGCTCCTTTTTTGATCTGATCGCCTACCACCCAGAACGTGAGACCACAAGGGTCGCAAAGATCCTTACGCAGACGACCTACAAATACGGGGTCATTACCGGCGGCATAAAGTGGCATGGGATATTTTTTTTCTGACGGAGAATCTAATACAACCAGACCCTGGGCTTTGGAAAAGGCTTCACGAACCGCATCGATTGAAAGCGGTTGCTCGGTAGAGACCCACACAGCTTCACTATGGGCACGCATCACCGGCACTCGCACACAAGTAGCACTCACGTTTAACTCCGGCGCATGCATGATTTTGCGCGTCTCGTTGAACATCTTCATTTCCTCCTTGGTATAATCATTGTCCGTGAACACATCGATATGTGGAATCACGTTATAAGCAAGCTGATAAGCGAATTTTTCCACTTTAACAGGTTCGCGGTTACTCAACGCTTCATACTGCGCCACAAGTTCGTCCATTGCTGCCGCTCCGGCTCCGCTTGCAGCCTGATATGTAGCGACATGAACACGTGTTATGGGTGAAAGATCATGAATCGGCTTAAGAGCGACAACCATCTGGATAGTTGTGCAATTAGGATTGGCTATTATACCGCGCGGAGCATTGAAAGCATCTTCACCATTGACCTCAGGCACCACCAACGGCACATCCGGCTTCATGCGGAAAGCACTTGAATTATCAATCATTATTGCGCCAAATCGAGTTATATCCCCGGCATATTCCTTCGACACAGACGCCCCGGCTGAAGTAAACACAAAATCCATGCCTTTGAAATCATCACCATGACGAAGTAATTGCACTTCGTAATCCTTACCGCAAAAATTATATTTACGTCCGGCACTACGCTGCGAACCAAAAAGAGTAAGTGAGGAAATCGGGAATTTCTGTTCTTCGAGCACACGGAGAAACTCCTGTCCAACAGCGCCGCTGGCACCTACTATAGCTATATTCATAACTTCTAATTCTTAATATGATTACTACCGCAAATTTAAGCAAAAAATCCCGAATAATTTGTGTATCTTTGTAGCTATTGGATAACAATGATGAATCATATATCGAAGATGGCCAATGGAGTGACAAAGACTAATGCGGCAAGGTTACTTGACCGGGCGGGAATAAACTACCGGCTGATACCATACAAGGTCGATGAATCTAATCTTGCCGCTGACCATGTGGCGGAGGAACTCGGCGAAGATATCCGCCAAGTGTTTAAGTCCCTGGTTCTTCAGGGAGCCGACAAAGAGTATTTTGTATGCGTGATACCCGGTAACATGGAAGTAGACTTAAAAAAAGCAGCCAGAGCCAAGGGAACGAAAAAAGCCGAAATGATACCAATGAAAAATCTACTCACAGTCACGGGATATATCCGAGGGGGTTGCTCTCCAATAGGCATGAAAAAGCCCTATAGGGTATTTCTTCACCAGAGTGCTTCGGAATTTGATGAGATTTTTATCAGTGCCGGCCAACGAGGTCTGCAGATTGCCATTAATCCGGTAGATTTGATAAACTATACCGGTTGCACCGTAACGGACCTAACCAATGACAACATTTAACTATGAATAGTTTCGGAAATATATACAGACTGACTTCATTTGGTGAATCACACGGCCCGGCTATAGGGGGAATTATCGATGGTGTACCTGCCGGCTTCACTATCGACATGGACGCATTGCAACACGAAATGTCGCGACGCCGTCCCGGTCAATCCAACATTACCACTCCGCGCCAAGAAAATGACATGGTAGAGATTCTTTCAGGAGTCTACGACGGTGTCACTACGGGGACACCTATCGGATTTATCATCAAAAACTCTGATCATCATAGCTCTGATTACGAAGAAATGCGCCACAACTATCGTCCTTCGCACGCCGATTTCACCTATGATGCCAAATATGGTATCCGTGACTATCGCGGAGGAGGAAGAGCTTCCGCAAGGGAGACAGCCGTGAGAATGGCAGCAGGTGCGTTAGCTAAACAAATACTTCAAGCTCAAGGTATCAACGTATGGGCCTATACATCATCGATTGGCAATATCGATGTACCTGAGGATTACAACCATTATAACTCGCAACAAGCCGAGCAAAGTATGGTGAGATGTCCAGATTCCGCAACATCAGCCCTCATGGAAAAAGCCATTAATGAAGTCAAGAACATGGGCGATACCGTTGGCGGTGAAGTCACTTGCGTGATAAGCGGTTGCCCCAAAGGGTTGGGAGAACCGGTATTCGGTAAACTTCAAGCTGCCCTGGCAGCAGCCATGATGAGCATAAATGCCGCAAAATCATTTGAATACGGCATGGGACGTGAAGGCTGCCGTCATCGGGGAAGCGAAATGATAGATTGTATGCGCAGTATAGACGGAAACATATCTTTCACTTCCAATCATTCAGGAGGCATTCAGGGCGGTATCACTAATGGAGAAGAGATATATATGCGCGTAGGATTCAAACCGGTTGCCACTCTAATGCAAGAACTCGATACCGTAAATGACAAAGCTGAAAACACCTCAATAAAAGCACGCGGACGCCATGATGCTTGTGTAGTACCACGTGCCGTGCCGGTGGTTGAAGCAATGGCTTCAATGGTCATACTCGACTATCTGCTTCTGAATCGCACTTCAAGATTCTGATTCTGTCATGGAGGATATCAGCCACAGACTTAACGGATTTGCCGGATTTATCAGCCGATATCTACCCGGAAAAGTACAGAAAATCACTGTTAATGCCGGTTTCATTTGTCCTAACCGCGACGGCACAAAAGGCACGGGGGGGTGCATCTACTGCAATAACAACAGTTTCAGTCCGGCTTACACTTTGGGTAATAAATCGATTACCGAGCAAATATCAGATGGTCGCCGCTTCTTTGCCCGTAAGTATCCCGACATGAGCTATCTGGTATATTTCCAATCCTATACCTCCACCAACGGTGACATCACGCAACTCAAAGAAATGTATGCCGAAGCGCTGCAATCACCAGGAGTGAAAGGTATAGTGATAGGCACTCGCCCGGACTGCATGCCGCAAACTTTACTCGACCACCTTCAAACACTAAGTCACGAACATTTCGTGATGGTAGAATATGGTGCCGAATCCTCACATGACGCTACCCTGCGACGTATCAACCGTTGCCATACATGGGCTGATACAGTCGATGCCGTAATGCGTACCGCCACTACCGGACTCCCAATAGGGCTACATCTCATCATGGGCTTACCTGGCGAAAACAAAAGTCAGATGCTTGCCACTATAGATGCCGTCAACAATCTGCCGGTCAATATGATTAAATGCCACCAGATGCAAATAATCAAGGGCACCCGACTTTATCAGGAATACATATCGGGAGCCGAAGACATTATCACCTGGCAACTCGATGACTATATCAATCTATGTGCTGAAATAACACTGCGTCTCCGTAAAGATATAACGATAGACCGATTTGTATCGCAGTCACCCGACAATCTGCTCGAAGCACCCAGATGGGGTCTTAAAAACTATGAGTTCACACATCTGCTGATTAATAAAATCAAGCAAAAGCAGCTGTAGCCGTAACGTCCTTACCTGCAAGAATGATATTTTCGATAAGAGTATCAATATTGTAGACAGGAAGCGGATAGTGATGCAAAAAAGTATTCTGTGTGCGCAAGGCTATCATACCGCGCATCCCGCCGATACCTATACTCAACATCAAAGCCAATAAATCAGTCGGCACCACCACGTCACCGTCGCTAAAAGATGTATCATTGTCCTGCTCCACTATTTCAAACTCAGCTTCAATCACATAATCAAAAAGCTTGCGTATAATCTGCGCACGCATAGTGGTATAATTCACCCCCAGTCGAAGCACAACTATATTAGCATTATCAATTTTCTTGAATGAAGTAGTGAGATTTACTTCCACGGGAGCACCACTGTAACGCATCATCTCCCAATGATGAATATTACATAGGGGCGAAAGTTCACGCAAAGTAATCAGCCTTATGTCTATATCGTGGCGGTTCATGGTTTAATAACAATAAACCACCATAAATAGTTTGAGATTTTACTCTCAGAAAAATTCGGCTACCCAACAGCCTGACATTAACGACGGCGGTTGCGTACACTGCGCGACGGCGCTGAATTGGTCTTAGGCGTTTTAGCCTTCTTCACTTTAGGCTGTTTCGTCTTCTTTTCAGATTTTTCCTTCTTGGAACCACGCTTGCTGGTCACCTTACGTTCCGACTTGTCAGTAGAGTTATCTGCCGACTCTGAAGTCACCGCTTCCGTATCCTCACCCTTAGACTCAGCCACACTTTCAGCGGCAGCTTTGCGTTTCTCAAGTTCTTCAGGTGACGGTACCCACAATTTTTCTTCAAACGTGTCAAGCGAATGTTGAATACTATCCTGGGCTCGCTTCATCGCTTCTGGTTCGGGATAAAGTTGAGCCATAGATTTATTGCGCAGATTGCGTGTCTTATAGATTTCGCCGTCATACAAACCGAGCTGGAAATAATCATCATAAGTGCATGAGGGCAGATTATTGTCGTCGCTCACGAAAATATTCTGAGTAGAAAGGAACGGACGGATGTCATCATATTTAACCCAAAACATAGGATATTTCATAGCTTCCATTCCATAATCATCGCTGCGATGAAGCACCGGACAAATAGCTTCTACCCGGGTACGCATACGGTTTGTACGATTATCAAACTCCCAACGCTCCACGATAAAATATGAAAGAACTTCATTGGCAGGTAAATCCGATGGTTCAATATCGTATTTAGGATGCTTCTCCGAATGCCCCTTGGCCGGCTGCGCATAGATATGGAAGCGGTCAAGCATCTGAGGAACATTGATTTTATACTGGTCAGTGAATACTTCGCGACCGTCGAGATATTCGTAAGCCGTGAGCTGATCATTGGTAATAAGCCGCATAATCAGGCGGAACAAACTTTCTGAACCCTCCTCCGGCATTTCAGGAAAATAAAGCGGCGCATTCTTATCCTTAGTCAAATCAAGCGAACGATAAATCACTCTCATCCACGAAAGGTCGGCATCAGACGGAGGTGTCTGCTGCATACGGTTTTGCATACGCGTAGTGACCTGCGACGACTGCTGGTCGTTACGACGATTACGGTCAGCGCGACGCATCACAGCCGAACTGCTCGATTCCTGAGCAACGACATCGAGTGTCACTGTTGACAAAATTATAACAGGGAGTATGTACCGAAATATTTTTTTCATCGCTTTATTTAATTGGCTGATGTATAATATACTTAAAATTATATACTGATTAGTTGACTATAACTTCTACAGGGCTGAGTGTGCGCTCTACTCCATCGGGGCCTTTGGCTCTGATACGAGATATATAGAATCGTTTGCCACGTGAAAGAGTACGGAATCTATCCTTCTGACGCTGCGAGAAGTTTGCGCCTTCGCTCTTGTCAGGCATCGCATTTCCCATAGAGTCAAACATAACGGTTTCAAAATCAAGCACAGTAAAATCGATGTTAAGAGCATCGTCATCGATAGCGGCCGACAGACCGGTAGCACCCATCAAAGTAGCTTTCGACAATGGACGACCACCTTTGTAACGCTCAGGAAGGCCGTTAGCTCCTGTATAAGATATAAAAGCTACCGGATCAGGCAATTTGCGCACACGAAACTTTGATGTATTTACCGTCTGCGATTTACCATCTATATTAGCGGTAACCGTGACCACAGCATCAGAACCGATTGAATTTGGACGAGCCACCCATTCATCGCCATTACGAGTTAATGTACCATTAGTCATTGTGGCAGATACACTGGCCGGAGGAACACCGGGCACAGAGATACTGATCGGGTTGGCAATACCGGCATAAAGCACGTTCATCATCGTAGCCGACACTGTGGCTGTGGGGTCAATTACCGTGTAGGAAGATTCAAACGGGTGACGGGTCACCGTGCCATCGCCGTGAGGCAACTCTATATAGCCTGAATAATCAAACGAACCGGAGCGCGAAGTAAGAGTACGATATTGTCCATCAGGCACATTCGCACCATTGACATACACCATCGGCCGTGCTGTAGTATCGACCGCGGCAAGAACTATATCTGCAGTGTAATCAGCACCACGCATCACCAGACGACTACGAGGTATCACAAACGCATTAAGGTCATTGACACGCACATCATTGGCATCAACCTGACTAAGCAATGTAGCCAGGGCTTCGCCTTCGGCATAACGTATGTCATTTTGGAGTTTGGTAAGCAGCGTGATGGCAGCCACCACAGGCTGATTATCGAACTTCTCCTCTTCCCACGACATACCACCGCCATCCCGACGCGATGGTTTTGTGGATAGCGAAGCATGAATTGACTCGGTCTTTATCGAATCAAGCACAATATCTTTGATATACTCGCGGTAAAGGTCCACATTCACGCGAAGACGCTCGCCATTTCGAGTCATAGGATTAAGCATTATTACAGATGCCGTCTCCAAATCATCGCGATTCTGAAGGTTTTCTATCGTACCATCCGACCCGTCGGCCGAAATCACAATAGCTGTCTTGAGGGAATCGATAAGATTAAATATTTTAGCTGTCTCATGACGCACTTCCGAAGCCTTGTCGAGCCATACGGAAGCCTTCTCCGGATTTTGTATTGCGAGGGATTCAAGTTCTGAATAAATTGCATCATTTCGCAGCGACACCGTCTTGTTTGTACGAGACAAACCTTCTTGTACCTGTGTGAATCCGTTAAGCACATCGCTCGACACATTAAGTGCGAGCATGGCAGTAAGCACGATATACATCAGATTTATCATCTTCTGACGCGGCGTCATTCGTGTGTTGGATTGACCCATGTATGATAACTTAGAAAGTGATTATAAAATTAAGTGTAATACTCAATAGCCATATCAGCTTTGACTTGATGCCGAATTTGATGCAGATGAAACTGCATTGACCGCCGGATTAGGTATCGGCATACCCAGCGTCATAGCCTGAAGCATATTAGCATATATAGTGTTAAGCTGCTGCATATGACGAGTCATCTGCTCACTCTCCTCACAAAAGCGACGGCTTTGACGGGCTGTGGTCTCATACATATCCGAAATATCACGAATACCACGGTTGACACGGTCGATAGAGTCGAGCTGTGACGATACACTTTTGAGCTGAATCTCATAAATAGTATTAAGCCCCGAAATATTGTGATTCAAAGCCTCCATCTGACGGACATAGCCTTGTGAATTAGAAGTAATATTATCCGAATTATCAGTAATGGTCCTATAGCTTTCAAGAAGCACACGTCCCACTTCGTTGAGTTGCTCGGTGGTCTCCTTCAGTTGGGCCATCTGCTCGGCAAACGACATAAGTGAGTGCTGTAAATCCTCAGGTGTCTCAATAGCCTCCGGTGCGTGAACCGATGAAATCACGCCTCCACCGCCAACAGTTCCACCGGATACGACGGTACCGGTTCCGGACACACCGTTTCCGCCAACGACCACCACTCCACCTTGCTGAACAGGCTGACCTGACACAATTCCTGACACCATTTCACCATTTTCACCGGCTCCCGTCTTTTTCTCAGCCGACAATGCAGGAAATACATCCTCCCACTTGTAATCACGCGGAGGACGGTCAAAAGCCGTGAGGATAAACATCAACACCTCAGTACCCATACCAATTGAAAGCAGTGTGTTACCGCCGGGAAGGTGGAGAATCTTAAACAAGGCACCCCAGATAACGATAGCAGCACCTATACTATAAGCAAAATTGAAAAAGCGCTGACCATTTTCACCGGAGATGAAAAGCTCGATTTTATGCTTAAATTGCTTGAAATTTCCCATGTGTGTAATTTTTATCGGTTAGTGTACAAGGTAAGATTGGAAAAGTGATGTGTATTATAAATTTATTTTTTCAATTTGTTGCCACGAGCAAAACCTATCTGAGAACGTACGCAGCGGAAACCGATATATGAGCGCTGCTCATTCTGATATTCCCACATACGTATATCTGAACGGATATTGTGTGCCACGTCTTTCCAAGAACCGCCACGAACAATCTTGCGTTTGAGTTTATACGGGTCTTCCTTGGCCGCATCATAACGGTACTCGGGATTAAGATCCGATGTGAGTTTGCTGACGCTTTCGGTAAATGCCGTAGAAGTCCATTCGCTGACATTACCGGCCATATCGTAAAGGCCGAAATCATTGGGCGAATATGTACCAACACGCGCTGTAATCAAATGCCCGTCCTGCACATAATTACCCTCCTGCGGCTTGAAGTTGGCATAGAAACAACCTTTTTCTTCAGTCATCGGAAGATCGCCTTCCCAGGGATATTTATTTTCATTTACACCGGCTCGGGCTGCAAATTCCCATTCAGCTTCAGTGGGCAAACGATAAGGCTCCACATATACACCTTCACGTCCGAGCGAACGACGCAAATAATCTGTACGCCAATTAGCAAAGGCATTAGCTTGTTCCCAGCTTACACCCACCACGGGATAATCATTATAGCCACCATGTGAGAAATACATACGTACATAGGGCTCATTGTAGGCATTTTCAAAATCATTTACCCATGCGGTGGTGTCAGGATAAACATTGACAATATAAGTATTTACAAAATCATAATCGCCGGTTAGACCACGCGTCACGGTTTCGCGTATGATTTCACCGTTATCATCAATATATGCTGTATCTTTTGAGATAATCGGCACTTCAGTAGGCACAGGTTTGTCTGTATTATATTCACGCCGAGCCGGATTAAGACGATTTTTGCGTTTAGCAGCCTCCGTATGATTATAAATTTCATAACGATAGTTAAGCTGCTCAGGGTCGAGTTCCTTAACTCCGGAAATAGGATTGATACGATACACACTTTCTATGGCACGGGCTTCGTCTTCACTTGGATTACGCCATGGTATAGGCTTATTCCAGTTAAGACGCGGAGTGATCGGATTACCCTCACGATCCTCTTCTATCTTAAACTCCTCGTTACCTCCATATGAAGGGTCGGCAAGTCGTTCGCGGATAATAGAGTCGCGCACCCAAAACACGAATTGCTTATATTTAGAATTGGTCACTTCTGTCTCGTCCATCCAAAATGCGTCAACCGACACTCCGCGAGAATCAGGACGTAAATTCCATGCACTGTCAGTGGCAGCCGGGCCCTCCTTCATTGAACCACGACTCACCAGCACCATACCATAGGGTGTAGGTTCGGCCCATGACATAGCACTGATACCTGTAACTTCTCCTCCGGCACCGCTATTTCGGCCTCCGGAAGCGCAGGCTGCAAGTGTCAGCAATGCCGTGAAAGAAAAAAGGAGATAAAATGAAGATTTTTTCATATTACATTATGCGGATACTCTTGTGTTTATTGTTATTCTTTCCTGATAAATTAAGTTTTAAGCTATAGCCTAACATTATTTCATGACTGCCATGCGAAGCCTTTGATATGGCCGAGGTAGGATAATCGAAACTATAACCCACATAAAAACCTTTGAATTCCGCACCCAACATGGCTATTACTGAGTCATCGTAACGATAGCCTACTCCGAATGTGATAAATTTCTTCCACCTCATGCGGGCAGTTACCTCACCGCGAAAAGCAGAGAAATCAGTCTTCACAAAAAGTGATGGCATCACTTCAAATAACGTATTTTTTATCGGAATATTGCTACCCGCCATAAAATAGAGCACGCGCGACAATCCGAATTCATATTCCTTTGCAGTTTCTCCCCCTTCAGCCGAAGTAGAACCAGAGGCCGACCCACCCGCTGATGTGTGATTCTCATCAGAGAAAGTAATGGTAGGTTCAGTAATATGCGTACACGACACTCCAGCCCAAAAAAGAGGATGATCGTACCACACACCTACACCTATATCTATAGCATTACCGGAAAGATCGGTGGAGGGGATAGCGTTGTCCGAGCTGTCATGATAGTCGTCATCATCAGGTATATATACATCGCTGCCACGAAACACTTCATTGACCAATCCTACCTGTACCGCAGCCGTCAGCTCTCCTTTCCACAATTTTATTTTATAACCGAGCTGTGCCTCTATTGACAAGTTACTGAATAGGCCGGCTGTCTCCTGCTGAGCCATCAACCCAACTGCAAATCGCTTGTTAAGAAACTTAAACGGCATATTGACAGTGCCAAGAAACGTGCGCGGAGCGCGATCTATTCCCACCCATTGCAGACGCGAACCGAGACGGATACATATCGAATCGGTCAAGCCTATACCTGCAGGATTATAGTAAGAAGGCACCTCGAAATATTGCGTCAACTGCGCATCGCTCTGAGCATTGGCCGAGTTGGCAGACATAAGCATAAGCACGACTACAATTATAGCATGGAAGATATAGCGATGCATTTGCTTCATATTATTCAAAATAGAATGAAAGTACAAACATTTGTGAAGTAGCTTTGCTCACTGAACGATTGACATCCAAGCGAATAGGATCATCAGCAAGGTCTGGACGATCATGCTTGAGCACATCAACCAATCCAAAGCAGAATTTAATCTCCGGATTGAGCTTAAAAAACGGCAGATAGAAATCGCAACCGAACCCAATTGTCAAAAACATATCAAAACCTTTGAGCATCAAAAAGTCACTACGTTTTTTAGCAACATCGAATGCAGGCATCACACCACCCACGAGATACGGACGACAATTACGGTAACGCTGAGCCGAAAACTTAAGATCAATCGGCAACACCACATAAGTGGATTTGACATTTTGCGATTCCACCTGACCGGAATTTACATCAATAAATTTCACATCACGGCTACCAAAATACATACCGGGGGAACAACGCAAATTAAAATATTTGCTCAGACGCAAATCTACAAGACCGGTGACATTAAAACCGGGTGAAAACGACGGCTGCTCCATAAACCAGCTTTTACCATCTTCCGTGATATAGCCATTATGGGTGAAACTGAAATCAAGCGTCTGCACACCTACAGAAAATCCTAAATGCCACTTGCGTAAATCAGCATACGGCTTATTAGCCAATTTACTATTTGGCTGAGCTACAACCGAAACCGCCATCAAGAGCAGCATCGAAAAAAGTAGTATTAGTCCGCTTAATCGTTTCATAATCAATAAACGCATTTATTCGGATAATATTGTTTTAGCAAAATATCCATATCTTTGCGCTGCAAAAATACACAAAATGAATAAAATTCATCTCTTTAATCCGGAAAATGACCTTGCTTTGGCAGCAAATTCGCCATACTATACTCCCCGTGCCGCAGCAGCATCTCTACGGCGAGCCGGTGCATTGCTGCCAATGTGGTGGGCTGAAGAGGGTGATTTGATTTTAGTTGATGACACCGGCTCAAATGATGATAAGGTCAACACACTACGCCAAAAATACGGATTAAAAGGAACCCCCATCACACATATAGAAAAAACTGATTATGATGCCTATGAGCCCGATTGCTGGGGGTGGAGCAGCTACACACATCATCAATTACTTAATTATGGTGTAAGCCCGGCTATGCTTCCCGACAAAGCCACCCTGGAGCGATTACGCGAATTATCACATAGGCGTACAACCATAGCCATTCACCGCCATATCAACACACCACTGCCACTGGTACCTGTCGAAGCCTTCAGCATGGAAGAAGCTTTTGATGTTATTGACCGACATGGTAATGCCGTGATAAAATTGCCATGGTCAAGTAGCAGCCGCGGGATAATCTATTCCGAAGATGTACCTCGCGACACTCTCTCCGTATATTTAAGCGGTATTGTCCGTAGACATGGCAGTATGCTCATCGAACCTCGATACAATAAAATTCAGGATTTTGCAACACTTTTTCGCTGTAGCGATGGTGAAACAATATTTGAAGGACTCTCTATATTCACCACCGATAGCAAAAGTCGCTATCAGGGGAATCTGGTCATGGCACAAACTGAAATGCAAAAAATAATCGGCATAGACCTAAATGATACCATATTAATGATAAAGGAAGCTCTTGACCGGGTGATTACTCCATATTACAATGGTTGGCTTGGCGTGGATATGCTCACGTATTTATCAGACAAAGGCACTCCGGCCATCGCTCCTTGTATCGAAGTCAATCTACGTCGCACCATGGGCGTGGCCGCTCTTGAAGTATATCGCCGCCTGCCGGAATCGATGCGTCAATCCGCGCTGTTGCTGTCTGTCGACCAATTAACCAAAATCTGATATAATCGATGTACGGGAAGCCCCATCACATTATAAAAACTCCCTTCTATTCCTCTCACACCTACTGCTCCAATCCATTCCTGAATACCATAGGCACCTGCCTTATCCAGCGGATTATACGTATCAACATAGTAATCTATCTGCCATTGAGCCAACGGGGCAAAATTCACCATTGTTTCCACAGATTCGCTACGCATCTTTTCACCATCTGTAACAGCCACTCCTGTGATAACCTTATGCGTGCGTCCGGACAGAGACCTCAGCATCTGCCGGGCTTCCTCTGATGAGTGAGGCTTTCCCAAAATCCGTCCATCGACAATCACCACAGTATCGGCACATATCAGCAACTCCCCTGGACGCATGGTTCTCCGCCCTTCCTGACATTTTTTTCCGGCTATGTATTCCGCTACCTCTTCTGCAACCAAATCTTCAGGATAACTTTCATCAACACCTTCCATTCGGCGCACCGTAAAAGGCAATCCGAGCATAGCAAGGAGCTGCTTGCGTCTGGGCGAAGCTGAAGCAAGCACAATTTTATAGCCACTTAGTTGCAACATCTGTTCTGATTCCGTCATCACCACCCGAATGCTTTTTCATTTTTAAGCCAATATCCTTGAGCACGAAGCACTTGCTCCAACACATCACGCGCAACTCCATAACCACCCTGCACCGGCGATATGTAACGGGCTATCTGACGTATATCAGCACAGGCATCAGCCGGAGCTACACTCAGACCCACATGACACATAGCCTCATAATCTGGTATATCATCACCTATATAAGCTACTTCATCAGCTTTCAAATTATTTTGCTCCAACCAACGCGGTAATATATCCATCTTTTTTCCAGCCCCCATATACACATCGGTTACTCCGAGCGAGCGATAGCGCACATTCACACCTTCGCTTACGGCTCCGGTTATAATGGCTATTTTCAACCCATATTTTACGGCCAACTGTATGGCATAACCATCTTTAATATTGACCATACGCAACGGTTCTCCCGCCGGAGAAGTAGGAATAGTCGATGGAGACAACACTCCGTCCACGTCCATCACCACTCCCTTTATTTTTGTCAAGTCGTAATCAATCGCGCTCATTTCTCCTTATAATAATCTATAATGTGTTGCGACAAATGTTTATATAATTCAGCTTCATCGACAGTAAGCATCTGCAGATGCTTAAGCATAACCAATTCATCTCCTCTCACAGCAGGTCCGGTCTGTACCTCTGCAGGAGATTTAAGTTGAGCCTTACGCATAGTTTCCGTTATAAGTGGCTGGAGCACCGAGATATCAAGATTAGCTTCGCGATGCAGTATATCATCTGCAACAGCCCAGAGATGATTCACAAAATTACAGGCAAAAACTGCCGCTGTATGCATCTTTGAGCGCAATGCGGAATCTGCTTCATAAACTCTATTTGAAATTTTTCGAGCTAAATCAATCAGTAATTTACGCCCTCGGTCAGTTGCTCCTTCTATAAACATCGGCACCTGCGATATATCCACAGCCACATCTTTCGAAAATGTCTGCAACGGATAAAACACACCATAATCAGCCGTTGCCGCAGCAAGCACATCAGCGTCCACACTACCTGAAGTATGAGCTACAACTGCCAAATGATTCAGTCCGTGAAGTTTTGTCGCCACCTCAGCAACCGCATTGTCTTTCACAGAAATAAGATACAAATCAGCATCAACCGGAACCTCTCTGACATCTGTCATCACCTTAGCTGATTGTAGCTTGGAAGCAAGAGCTTGAGCATTCCCAACCGTTGGGCTGCACACTGCCGTCACCACCACATCGTCCAATCGGTCAAGAGCTGGAGCCAAAGCCGAAGCTACATTGCCTGACCCGATTATCACCACATTTATTCGTTCATCGGATTCCATCGGCCCACATGTACTTTTTCCCACAACAATTTTTCAGGATCGACAGGTCGACGCTCCTCATTTTTATGACCGAAGGTAACCACACATAGCACATTTATGGTCTCAGGGATACCCAACAACTCTTGTAAGAATTCTTCCGCCGGAAGACCGTCAGCTCCATAACGGCCACGCACCTGTACCCAACAGCTACCCAAACCTAATGCCTCAGCCTGGAGCTGCATATATGAAGCTGCCACAGATGCATCTTCAACCCAGACATCCGACAACGACGAGTCAGCACACACCACAATGGCAAGCGGTGCGTTTTTCAACGGTATTGCCCCCACTTGTTTACATTCAGCCATACGGTCAAGCATAACTCTATCATCAACCGCCACAAACTGCCAGGGACGGGAACTTTTCGATGACGGAGCAAGCAATGCAGCCTCTATTATCAAGCGTACATAATCAGTATCAATCGATTGATCGGTATATTTACGAATACTGTGCCTTTTGAGCAACATCTGATGAAAATCTTCCATAAATTAAACTGATTGAATGAAATTTCGCCACAAAGATACATAAAGTAAACTCTAAATATGTATATTTGTGCAATTAATCACCAATCAACCGTCACTGACTGATGAAATATCCCATAATTTTAGCGTTTGCCGCTCTTTCCGTCGCAGCATCGTGCAACTCTTCTTCCATCACGCCTTATCCTACCGATGGCAGAGTAATATGGTTTGACTCACCCACCTCTTCCACTGTCGGTGCTGATGCCTGGAACATAAACGACTTCAGCGCAACTATTGTCAACCCCGACACCACGTGGGAAACCAAATCATTACCCATCGGCAACGGATCATTTGGCGGCTCCGTACTTGGCTCGATAAACCGCGAAAGAGTGGTCCTCAACGAAAAAACTCTCTGGAAAGGCGGTCCGGCTACCGGAGCTGAAGAATATTGGACTATGAACAAGCAGGTCGACTCCACCACACTTGCCACTATCCGCCGTCTGCTTGAAGAAGGTAAAAATGCTGAAGCCGATGCCCTGGTAAAAACCAATTACAATGGCACCATACCTTACGACCGCAATCGGTTCGGCACCTTCACCGTCATGGGCGAAGCCTATGTAGATACCGGTATCGATGAAGACTCCGTCTCAGACTATAAACGTTTGCTCGACGTCAAAAATTCACTCGTTGTAGTAGAATTCAATGCCGACGGATCAAAATACCAACGAAGATATTTTTGCTCTTACCCCGACAGTGTGATGGTCTGGCAGTTCAGATCCGACAAAAAACCGCAAAATCTTACTTTCAGTCTCAACTGTCCTCAAATCATCGACTCCATCACCCCCACCTCCGACGGCTTGCTCTATAGCGGTCATCTCGAAGGCAATAACATGAAATGGGCACTGCGGGTATTAGCACGCGCTACCGACGGCACACCAGTAATCACTGATGCCAAAGAAGGCACAATCACCGTTGACGGCTCTAAAAATGTAGAGTTCATTCTATCAGGTGACACTGATTACATCATGAACTTCGACCCGGACATGACCGATCCATATGCTTTTGTCGGCACTGACCCCGTAGCTAATGTCAACGCCAATATAGAGCGTGCATCTACCTTGAGTTATGACAAACTATATTCACGTCACCTCGATGATTATAAAACTCTTTTCGATCGCGTCAACATTTCCATCAACTCCAATGCCACCCGTGACAACATTCCCACTCCGGCCAGACTGGCACGCTACAGAGCCAATGACGGTGGCGACCCACTGCTTGAAGAACTATATTTCGACTTCGGACGCTATCTACTAATCAGCAGCTCACGGCCCGGCACAATGCCTGCCAATCTACAAGGATTATGGCACAACAACACTGACGGCCCATGGCGCGTAGACTACCACAACAACATCAACCTGCAGATGAACTACTGGCCCGCAGCATCAACCAACCTAATCGAATGCTTTACACCATTTGTGGACTATGTGCGCGGACTGGTCAAACCGGGCGAAAAAACCGCTCAGGCTTACTATGGCGCCCGTGGCTGGACAGCGGAAGTATCAACCAACATCTTCGGATTCACCGCCCCACTCGAACCACAAGAAATGTCATGGAACTACAACCCTACAGCAGGTCCATGGCTCACAACACAGATATGGGAATATTTCGACTACACCCGCGACATCGACTGGCTACGCGAGATTGGCTATCCGATTATCAAAGCAAGCGCCGACTTTGTCAGCGACCTCCTTTATAAATATAACGGCACATACACCTCTGCCCCCTCCTACTCTCCCGAACACGGCTCTTGCGATATTGGTGCCACTTATGCCAATGCCGTAACACGCGAAGTCCTTGATGAAGCAATAAAAGCAGCCACACTCCTTAATATCGATGCTGAATCTGTAGCCGAATGGCAAGAAAAACTCGACAATATGGCACCTTATAAAATAGGACGTTACGGACAACTACAAGAATGGTATGAAGATATCGACATATACAACGACAATCATCGCCATACCAACCACCTCTTCGGCCTACACCCGGGGTCTTCCATCAACGCGCTACGCGACACTGCACTTGTAGATGCCTGCAAAGAGACTCTTCGTCAGCGAGGTGACGCAGCCACCGGATGGTCTATGGGGTGGAAACTCAACCACTGGGCACGCCTGCTCGACGGTGACCACGCATATACACTTTATCGCAACCTCCTCAAAAACGGTACGGCCGATAATCTCTGGGATCTCCACCCACCTTTTCAAATTGACGGCAACTTCGGTGGCACAGCAGGCGTAGGCGAACTCTTCCTGCAAAGTCACAACGGGATATTACACCTTCTCCCCGCCTTGCCGTCAGCTTGGACCGACGGACACATCACCGGATTAAAAGCACGGGGCGGATTTGAAGTCGATATTTACTACAAAAACCACAGCCTCGACAAAGCAACCATCACCTCCACAGCCGGTCTCCCGTGTCATATCTACTACGATGGTGCCGAACTCTCATTCCCCACCACCGCAGGTACTACCTACACCATCACCCCCACCAAATCCGGCCTGCAACTCTCCGAATAACCCACCTCACCATATATCTAAATCTAAACAGAGCGAGTCACCCGGATTCGCTCTTACATATCTATATTTCAAAATAAACAAATCGCATTTTACAACAAAAGGGGAATCTCACGACACCCCTTAAGCTTCAAATACACAATTATCTATAAAACAATTTCTTCTTATTTATCCCAAGAGCGTACTACAAATTCACTTGTCATACCATACAATTACTCTTAGGCTATGCAAAGATAGCCCGCGGTATGCAATTATACAAATCGGCCGACCCTCCCCAATGCCTTTTTTACATTTTTTAATACACATCTGTGACTAATTCTACATATAAAAGAACTATTTCAAACAACAACAAAGACAATTCATACAGTAACTGATTTCAACCCCTTGTTTTCACCTAAAATATTGTAACTTTGCAGTATCATGAAAAGTGACTATATTGGACAAGCCAGATCAGGATTCTGTACCATTATCGGGGGAAACATCACTGTGGAAGTTGCTGACTCCACACCATTTCTGGAACAAGCCCTTGAACCCGACGGATATTTCTTTCGTCAATATCCCCTGGTTGTAGCTAACCAAATTGTGGGAAATAAGCCCAAAAGTCGTTCGTTACGCAAAGTTCTTGCCGAACTCGACGGTCATATTGATGTCATCATAAGCCGACACCGGCTCTCTTCTCATGACTTCGCCCAATCTTTAGTCAACTTAGGCGTCAAAAACGACATTTACCTTGTAGAATCCTCCGCCTATGGTTTTTCCATCGACTACCGTGGACCCAAAATAGAGTTAGGCATACCGACCGCAATCCAATGCAAAGCACCTATTATATAATACTAATTCCACCGGTTGTATTTTTTAACATTTTGGGGAGGTGAGATTGCTCATGTTGTTTGCTATTTTTGGATTATGATTGGTTTAATCGACTGCAATAATTTCTTTGTATCGTGTGAACGCGTCCGCCGCCCTTCCCTCATAGGACGTCCGGTGATTGTGCTCAGCAACAACGATGGCTGCGCAGTAGCTCTTTCCAACGAAGCTAAAGCTCTGGGCATCAAACGCGGAGAACCGCTGTTTCGCATCCGTCATCTCTGTGAACGCTACGGCATAGAGACTCTGTCGGGAGATCATCGATATTATGCACAGATTTCATCTAAGGTAATGAACGTACTCCATCATCTAGCAGGAAATGCAATGGAAGTCTATTCCATCGATGAAGCGTTTATCCCTGTAGAATCTAAGTTAGGTGACCCGCGCGAATATGGCTCTTATGTGGTTGAAGAAGTAATGCTTCGTACCGGCGTGCCGGTATCGCTTGGGATAGCTCCCACTAAAACGCTTGCCAAACTTGCTGCTCATTTTGCCAAAAAATATCCCGGATACCATGGTGTTTGTGTCATCGATTCTGAAGAAAAACGCGACAAGGCGTTACATCTCACTCCGATAGAAGATGTGTGGGGTATAGGACGGCGGCTGTCACGTCGCTTACGCGAATACGGCATCACCACGGCGTGGCATTTTTTTTCTCTTTCTGAGACTGAAGTATCCAGGCTTATTAATATAGCAGGAATTCGTACATGGCGTGAACTCCATGGTATTGCTTCGGTTATACGAGAGGAAACTCCGCCTGAACGGCAGACCATCAGTTGCTCACGCTCTTTTGCCCGGGACATTATGTCAATAGATGAACTGCGACAAGCAATCACGGCATTTTGCACCGATGTATGCCGCAAAATGCGTAGCCGTAATCTGGTGGCAAACGAAATCAACGTCTACCTGCGGACCAACCGTTTTCACACCAATGCTCCTCAATATGCCAATACAGCCACATTGCACCTGTCGGTACCGACAGATTATACTCCGGATATAGTCACGGCCGCCCAACATGGTCTTGATGAAATTTTCAGATCGGGATATGCTTATAAAAAAGCCGGTGTCACCATCAGTCATTTACAAAGTCGCGACGGACTTCAAGGCAATCTATTTACCGATGCCGACAAACTTGACCGCTGTTCACGTCTGATGAAAGTGGTAGATCAGCTCAATGCCAATAATCGCGACACCGTCAATATTGCTTCGCTCGGCAACGGCATAGCTCCACTCACACGCTCCGAACATCACAGTCCGCAATGGAATCAATCGCGCGAAAAAAGATCGCGGGTATAAATCTTTGACTTCACATCGGCCAGCTCAGGATCAAAACGATTGGCCAATATGGCTTGCGACCGATGTTTGAATTCTGCCAAATCATTGACCACAAGAGAACCGAAAAACGTAGTGCCGGATTCAAGCGTAGGTTCATAAATTATCACGGTAGCTCCCTTAGCTTTTATTCGCTTCATCACGCCTTGGATCGACGACTGACGAAAATTGTCGGAATTAGATTTCATGGTAAGCCGATAGACTCCTATCACACACTCTCGCTCACCTGAACCACGATAATCATTACTTGTCGAATAATCATACCACCCGGCCTTTTTCAGCACCTGATCCGCGATAAAATCCTTACGTGTACGATTACTTTCCACTATAGCACCTATCAAGTTTTCAGGCACATCAGCATAGTTGGCGAGCAACTGTTTGGTATCTTTAGGCAAACAATAGCCACCATAGCCAAATGAAGGATTATTGTAATGCAAACCTATACGCGGATCGAGTCCAATTCCCTCTATGATAGCTTGCGAATCAAGACCTTTTACTTCGGCATAGGTGTCAAGTTCATTAAAATAACTCACACGCAGAGCCAAATAAGTATTGGCAAACAATTTCACTGCCTCCGCTTCTTTTGTACCCATATACAGGACGGGGACATCATCTTTAATAGCTCCCTGCTGCAGCAATCCGGCAAAAATATGAGCTGCATCATTAAGATATGCAATATCCACAAGATTACTTATAGCTTCATCTTCGGCCGCATACTCCGGCACATTCATTATGCGGGGGATACCGGCTATGATACGGCTCGGATAGAGATTATCATAAAGAGCACGGCTCTCACGCAAAAATTCAGGAAAAAACAGCAGATTTAATTTCTTGACTCCACGCCGTGCATATTTCAAATACAAACCTCGACAATAGCCCACCGGTATGGTCGATTTGATTACTATCACCGCATCGGCGTTGACACTTAGCACCAAATCTATCACATCTTCCACATGACGTGTATCGAAATAATTCTTCACCGAATCATAATTGGTAGGAGCCGCTATTACCACAAAATCCGCATCGGCATAAGCGGCGGCACCATCGAGAGTAGCCGTCAGATCCAGTTCTTTTTCCGCAAAATACCGCTCTATCCATTCATCTTGGATTGGCGATTGGCGACGATTGATTTTATCCACCTTCTCAGGTATCACATCTACAGCCGTGACCCTATTGGCTTCCGAAAGCAGTGTCGCTATACTCAATCCCACATATCCGGTGCCGGCAACAGCTATCCTGTAGTTTTTCATCTTATGCTTGAGCGTTTGAGTGATTATTGATGCAAATATAGCGATTTTTATATGCTCGGCACCCTTCGTTCACACTATTTTAATCTATCTGCTTGTAGATTGGCTCGATTTGATGTATCTTAGCAGTCTCAAATTTATAGTAAACTATTTTTATTTTTAACCTCATATTTCAAAATGGCAAAAGTCCTTATCATCGGCGCCGGTGGCGTTGGAACGGTAGTAGCTCATAAATGTGCTCAAAATCCTCAGGTGTTCAACGAAATTGTATTAGCTTCCCGCACTAAAAGCAAATGCGACGCCATAGCTCGCAGCATCAATGCCACCAATATAGTGACCGATTCTGTCGATGCCGACTCCGTACCACAGCTGGTAGAGCTTTTCAATCGCCATCGTCCCGATATAGTCATTAATGTCGCTCTTCCCTATCAGGACCTCACCATCATGGATGCGTGTCTCGAATGTGGCGTAAACTACCTCGATACAGCCAATTACGAACCAAAAGATGTAGCTCATTTTGAATATTCATGGCAGTGGGCCTACAAAGAGAAATTTGAAAAAGCTGGACTTACAGCCATTCTCGGCTGCGGATTCGACCCAGGAGTGTCAGGTATCTTCACAGCCTATGCCGCCAAACATCATTTCTCTGCCATGGAATATCTCGACATAGTCGACTGCAACGCCGGCGACCATGGCAAAGCTTTTGCAACCAACTTCAATCCCGAAATCAATATCCGCGAAATCACCCAAAACGGTCGCTATTATCTCAACGGCGAATGGGTTACCACCGGTCCGCTTGAAATACACCGCCCACTCACTTATCCCAACATAGGCCCCAGAGAAAGCTATCTACTCTATCACGAAGAGCTCGAAAGCCTTGTCAAAAACTACCCCACAATCAAACGCGCCCGCTTCTGGATGACTTTCGGGCAGGAATATCTCACCCATCTGCGTGTGATTCAAAACATTGGCATGGCCCGCATCGACGAGGTAGATTACAACGGTGTAAAAATAGTTCCTCTCCAGTTCCTAAAAGCCGTCCTTCCTAATCCTCAGGATTTGGGCGAAAATTATCACGGCGAAACATCTATAGGCTGTCGCATAGAAGGTCTTGATAAAGACGGACAGCCACTCACATACTACATTTACAACAACTGCTCTCACGAAGAAGCCTTCCGTGAAACCGGTATGCAAGCCGTAAGCTACACTACCGGCGTACCGGCTATGATTGGCGCCATGATGTTTCTCACCGGAAAATGGGTCAACCCCGGCGTGCACAATGTTGAAGAATTTGACCCCGACCCATTCATGGCCCAGCTCATGACCCAAGGACTTCCCTGGCATGAAATATTTAATCTTGATCTTGAACTGAAATAACTCCATGAAAATATATAAGTCACATTTCTCCTTCTTTGGAATCTTAACTTCTTTTTTTCTCCTTTCGCTTCTCTTCTCCTGCTCTTCATCTCAGGACAACAAATTGTTGCGAACCATACCCGCCGACGCATCTTCCGTCTCTACTGTCAATCTTGGCGAAATAGCAAAAAAAGCCGGTCTTTCAGTCGATGGCGACACCCTCAGTCTGCCCAAATTCCTAAATACCTTCCCGCAACTCCCCGCACTGATAGGGCAAGCATTCCCTGATGTCAAAGACATTATAAATTCGGCATCGATGGTTTACTCTAACATCGTTAACCATCGCATTATAGTGTTCACACTCCCCCAAGACCCGTCAAACGACATCATAACCTTTCTTTTCGACAATCCCGATAGTCTCGCTCCGCTCATCGGCTTTCGTGAAAAAGAATCACGTAACGGATTCGATATTTATGGCTCAGTAGTAGTCCGTGACAACCAATGCTGGATTTTCTCCGGCAAAACACGCTCCACACGTTTAGCCGAAGCCCTCCAACGCGCAGCTCAAAAATCAATAATCGACACTCCGTTTGGAACCATGCTTACGGCCGACAATGACATCAACGCTCTTGTCAACTCCAAAATAACAAACTTTATACCAGGCATTCCCGACATCAACTTAGTAGCAACAGTCAATTTCAAGGATAAAGCCATCAACGCCCAATTTCATGCCTATGATACCAATGGCAAAGAACTATCCATGCACAACAATGGCTATCTATCCCATATCTCCACCGACTTTGAGAAATATATTCCCACAAATGCCGTAGCTGTAACCGCACTAAGCATCGACAAATCCTTCAATCTCTCCCCACTCACCCCCTGGCTAATGCTATCCGGCACTCCCATAGAGCAAATATCCATCATATCGCAAATCATAGATACCATCGACGGCACCATAGCCTGTAGCATCACACCGCCATACGATAACCTCAACCCGAACCAAATAGAAAACTGGGGGTTCCTCCTTTCGGCAGAAATCAAAGAATCAGAAACCAGATCACTTCTCTCCCAAGCCTTTTCCCTTCTCTCCGACATGCAGATGCTCGCCCCGGGGTCCAGTCCGACACATTTCACCGTACCATACCGTGACACAATTTTAGAGATATCGCTCAACGATGACATACTAAATATCAGCAACCGGCCCGTCGCAGAGCTACCCCACCACTTCACCTACGACTTCTCCGACCAATACTTAGGTATGACACTGCGATGTCCCAACTTCGGACAACTATGCTCAGTACCATCACTCTCCATGGGCTACGAACTCAACATAGCCCTTCGCGAAAACTCGCTCGATTGCACACTCCATGTAACTAACTATGCAGGCTCATTCATGGCCTCCATATACGACATCATCGCAACCTCGGGAATTTTAAGCGACGACGCTGCAGCTCAACCTGATGACACCACAGCGACACAACTACCTCAGCCTCAAACCATCGATATCGAAGAACTCTCCCTCTCCGAATGATTTCTGAAATAAAAATCAGCCACACATTGCCATTGGTCTTTCAAGGCATGGAAGCCGATCCGGTCATAATCCAATCACAAATCTGGCTGCGTGACATCGCATTCACACGTGATTCATTCTACCTCATTCAAGCCGATTCAGGCACAGGCAAATCCTCCCTTTGCAGCTTTATCTACGGCCTCCGTGGTGACTACTCAGGCACAATTGAATTCGACGGAACCGACACCCGTACATTCTCCATAGCCCGTTGGTGTCAGCTTCGCAGTCATGCTCTGGCATTCCTCCCCCAGGAAATGCAGCTTTTCCCAGAGCTGACCGTTATCGAAAACATCGAAATCAAAAACCGCCTAACCCGCCATAAATCCACCCAATGGATTTATCAGACACTGCAAGAACTTGATCTCGAACCAAAACTCCGCCAGCAAGCCCGCTTCCTATCCGTAGGTCAGCAACAGCGCGTAGCCATAGTCCGTGCCCTATGTCAGCCCTTCGACTTCCTTATCCTCGATGAACCCGTATCGCATCTTGACCCCCACAACAATAATCTCGTAGCCTCAATCATAGCACGCGAAGCAAAATCACTCGGAGCCACTGTCATAGCCACCTCCGTAGGCAATCATATAAACCTGCCCTTTGTCCACACACTGCACCTATGAAAACCTCCCTGCTCCGTCAACTCCTTCGCAAAAACACCAGCGCCGCCCAACTCATCGGTTACGCCATAGCCAATCTGCTCGGACTCACCATAGTCATGACAGCCATACACCTCTACACCGATATCCATACACTCATCTCCCCCGACAGCCACGATACACTCATCTCCCGCGATTATCTTATAATATCCAAGCAAATACCCCTCACCGGCAACCTATTTTCAGCAGATGACCCCACCCAATTCACCACCGAGGAAATCAATCAGCTTCAAATCCAACCGTGGGTACGCCAGATAGGAGCATTCACATCCGCAGAATATCAAGTAGCCGCAGCCATCGACCTCGGGGGACGCAGCATATCCACATACCTGTTCTTCGAATCCATTCCCGAAGAATTTTTCGACGTCACACCACCCGGATGGCAATTTGACCCCGACGACCCCAACGCACAAATACCAATCATCATATCGCGCGACTACCTCACACTCTACAACTTCGGATTCGCCGCATCCCGTGGTATGCCACAAATCAGCGAATCAATGATTTCAATGATACCCCTGCGAATATCCATCAGCGGTGCAGGTCATCAGCAATGGTTTCCCGCACGCATAGCAGGATTCTCCTCACGCATCAACACCATAGCCGTCCCCTCTCAGTTCATGGACTGGGCCAACGACCACTTTGCCGACACCGAACCACACTCACCCTCAAGACTTATCATCGAGACAAACACCCCCGGCGACCCGGCCATTGCCACATACCTTCGTGAACACAACTACCAGGCAGCAGGCGACAAAATAGACAACTCACGTGCATCATTCTTCCTCACCACACTCACAGCAACAGTAATAGCCATCGGAGCCATCATAAGCCTGCTCGCATTCCTGATACTACTCCTAAGCATCCATCTGCTAATCCAAAAAAACCGCACCACACTCCATCGACTGATGCTCCTCGGTTACACTCCGCGCCAAGTCGCCTCACCTTACTATCGCCTGATCACCCTCCTCAACACCACCATACTACTGCTCGCCATCACAGCCACACTCATTGCAGCCACACTATGGCAAACTCCCCTCTCCGCCATAGGACTCACCCCCACCTCTCCATTGACATCAATCATAGCCGGAACAGTCATAATGCTCCTCATCACGGCCGGCAACTTCATAGCCATAGCCAGTTCAACACATCGCATATTCCCCTCTCCCGACAACCACTAAACCAAATCCCCCCTACGTCAAAATGAAAGACCTCGTCATCGACAAAGAAACCTCCGAGCGCGCAATACTCGTAGCCATAATCACACCCCAACAGACAGAAGCCAAAACCATCGAATACCTCGATGAACTTCAATTCCTCGCCGACACAGCCGGAGCAGTTACAGTCCATCGGTTCCTCCAACGACTTAACTCACCCGACACACGCACCTACGTAGGAAAAGGCAAACTCGAAGAAATACGTCAATTCGTCGAAACCAACGACATAGGCATGGCCATCTTCGATGATGACCTATCATCCAAACAAGTAGCCAACATCGAGCGCGAACTAAAAATCAAAATCCTCGACCGCACAAGCCTCATCCTCGACATCTTCGCCCGAAGAGCCCAGACAGCCAATGCCAAAACACAAGTTGAACTCGCCCAATACCAATACCTCCTTCCCCGACTCACCCGACTATGGACTCACCTCGAACGCCAGCGAGGCGGCATCGGTATGCGTGGCCCCGGTGAAACACAAATAGAAACCGACCGCCGTATAATCCTCGACAAAATATCCCGCCTCAAAGCCGAGCTCAAAGATATCGACCGCCAGAAATCAGTCCAACGCAAAAACCGGGGCAAACTCACACGAGTAGCACTTGTCGGCTACACCAATGTAGGCAAATCAACCCTCATGAACCTGCTCAGCAAATCCGATGTATTCGCTGAAAACAAACTCTTCGCCACACTCGACACCACCGTCCGCAAAGTCATCATCGACAACCTCCCCTTCCTACTCTCCGACACCGTAGGATTCATACGCAAACTCCCCACACACCTCATACAATCATTCAAATCCACACTCGATGAAGTACGCGAAGCCGACCTTCTGCTACACGTAGTTGATATCTCTCACCCCAACTTTGAAGAACAGATTGAAGTCGTCAACCGCACACTCGCCGACGTATGCAATGGACAGCAGAAACCCACCATCATGGTATTCAACAAAATCGATGCCTTCACCTACACACCCAAAGACCCCGATGACCTCACACCCCTCACACGTGAAAACATCTCACTTGACCAACTCCGGCAAACCTGGATGAGCCGACTCGGCGACAACGCCGTATTCATCTCAGCCCGCACAGGAGCCGGCATCGACCACCTCCGTCAGCTCCTGTACCAAGAAGCCAAACAAATACACCTCACCCGCTTCCCCTACAACGACTTCCTGTTCCCCTCCACCTCCACCGACGACACCCCCGACCCAATAAACAATTAAATACAGCCGGAAATTAAACTTTATGGTAGCGTGAAATGTTAGTTTGATATACTAATATTATAAAATCTATAAAATAATTTCTATGGCTACTAAAAGTATCAAAGGCACTCGCACCGAGAAAAATCTGGTGATTGCCTACATGGCTGAGTCATCGGCGTATACACGCTACACGTTTTATGCCCAGCAGGCTCATGCCGAGAGTTATTTCCCTATCGAACAGGTTTTTACCGAAACTGCAGCTAATGAAATGCACCATGCAAAGGTGTTTTTCAAATTCCTCGAAGGAGGCTCCGTCGACACATCGATGGGTGTGGATGCTGGGGTGATCGGCACTACAGCCGAAAATCTTGCTACAGCAGTTAAGGAAGAACTTTATGAAGGCGTAAAACTTTACACCGACGCCGCCAAGGTAGCCGATGAAGAAGGTTTTCCTGAGATTGCAGAACATTTCCGTGCCATCGCCACTGTGGAGGCTCGCCATCGTCGCCGGTTCAGTCGCTATCTTAAGCAGGTAAAAGAAGGAACAGTGTGGAAACGCAACCGCAACGTGAAATGGCAATGCATGGTGTGTGGATATATCCATGTTGGCACCACACCTCCAATGACATGCCCGGCTTGCAGCCACCCGTATCAGCACTACCGCGCCCTTGATGACCCCGATGCATAAATACGCATCAGCTACTCATCATACCATTTGGAATACATCAGGTAGTTGCGGGCAATCTTTTGATTGAGTTCACGTGAAGTGAGCGGATCGACCATCTTGATGAACTTAGCGGGTGCTCCTCCCCATAATTCATTAGGTCCTATCACCGTACGGGATAACACTACCGAACCGGCAGCCACCAAGGCGCCTTCACCCACCACGGCATCATCCATGACAACAGCGCCCATACCTACAAGCGCGAGATCATGAATCTTACACCCGTGGAGGGTGACGTTGTGTCCGATTGACACATCATCACCGATCTCAATGGTCGATTTCTGATAAAGTGTATGAAGGACTGTGCCGTCCTGTATATTCACCCTGTTGCCGATGCGAATGGAATTTACATCGCCTCGCAACACGGTATTAAACCACACTGAGCATTCGTCGCCCATAACCACGTCGCCTATAATAGTGGCATTATCGGCGAGAAAACAATCTTTACCTATCTGCGGAGTGATACCACGCAAAGGTTTTATCAGAGCCATATAATAAAAAAATATGTGTTTAACGGGTTAATTCAGTCGTTTTCTTTTCGAGCCATTCGACCGCTGGAGCGTCAAGATGCGGAGTAAGACGTTCGCGCACCATACTGTGATATTCGTTAACCCACTTTATCTCTTCATCACTCATTATATCTGTATCGAAAAGCGTAAGATCAAACGGAAATAGCGTAAGAGTCTCAAATCGATAAAAGCGGCCGAACTCAGTAGTGAATGCCTCAGTGGTAAGAACAAGATTTTCACAACGTATACCATACTGACCGGCTCGATAAAGGCCGGGCTCATTTGAGGTGATCATGCCGGGAGTAAGGGGAGCTAAAGTATCGTTAAGGCGTATGCTCTGCGGGCCCTCATGTACGTTAAGGAAATGCCCCACTCCATGGCCGGTACCATGCAGGTAGCTCAGACCCTCTTTCCAGAGATTGATACGTGCCAGTACATCAAGCTGCGCGCCACGTGTACCTTCGGGATATATGGCCTTGGCTATAGCAATATGACCTTTCATCACCAATGTAAAATCACGACGTTGCTGTGCTGTAGGCTCTCCTAACGCAATCGTACGGGTGATATCAGTAGTTCCATCGAAATAATTGGCTCCCGAATCAACCAACAATAGATTGTCAGCACGAAGTTGCACATCTGTTTCAGGGGTAGGATCATAGTGGACTATTGCTCCATGAGCGGCATATCCGGCAATAGTCTCAAAACTGAGATCAAAGAAGAAATCTCCAGCCTTGCGATTACGCAGCAGCAACTCAGCCACACCCATCTCCGTGAGCGGCTCGCCCTGAGCCATCATTCGCTCTATCTCCATAAACGAATGCACCAAAGCCACACCATCGCGTATCATAGCTTGACGCACACCTTCTATCTGCACCTGATTCTTCACGGCCTTAAGCATTGCAGCCGGTGATGTTCCTACCACAGCACGACTGCCAAGCACCTCAAGCAAAGCCCCTGCCGACTGCGAAGCACTAAGCAGCACCCGTGCATCTGAAGGCAGCGCACTCAGATATTCGATAATGGTCGTATAAGGTAAGATTTCCACTCCGGCCTCGGTAAGATAAGATTTCACCGTCCCGTCAACCTTTGCCTCATCTATGAAAAGGACACCTCCTGCTTTTGAAAGATATAAAAATGAAGTAACTACAGGATTGCAATTCACATCTGATCCACGCAAATTGAGCACCCAAGCAATCTCAGCCAAATCAGATATGAAAACCGATGTGGCACCCTGTAGCTCGGCATTCTTAAGCACAGCAGCCATTTTATCAACAGCCTTGGCTCCGGCATATTTCTCATCATGGATAAACACTTTTGAATCCGGACGTCCGGGGCGATTTGTCCACACCTCATCTATGGGCGAAAAATCGACTATCAATGTCATTCCGGCAGCCTCAAGTCTCTCACGCAAATTTTTAGTAACCGCGATAGAAAAAAGCATGCCGTCTATACCCACTACCGAACCGGCAAGCATTGTGGTGCATATAAAATCTATCATTGACGGCGTCTCAGGCTTTCCATCTTCCATCACCACCACTCCTGTGCCTTCAAGCTGTCCGGCAGCCTGAAGCCAGTAACGTGAATCAGCCCAAAGATATGCGCCTTCTTTCGTCACCAGCAAATCACCTGCCGAACCGGTAAACCCCGAAAGCCAGCGACGCACCTGCCAGTGAGCTGACAAATATTCACTTTGATGAGGATCTGTCTGAGGAATGATAGTGGCATCGACACCGCTCAGGCGCATTGTATCACGTAGCGACTGAAGTCGCCTTTTAATCTCGTCGTTCATAAATCAAAAATTAAATCAATTAATATATATCGCCACAAAATTACACATTTTTTTTAATCGATAGCCAACTCTACATATAAACTAAGGTGAAACAGAGGCTCCGTAAACTAAAAAGCATCAAAATTAAATGGCATATTCAAAAAAAAAGCAAGAAATATTTGCAGATTAAAAAAGAGTGTGTAACTTTGCAATCGCTTTTAGGAGCCGACGCCGCTTCGGCAACTAATAAAGACCCGCCTCTTTAGCTCAGTTGGCCAGAGCACGTGATTTGTAATCTCGGGGTCG
>CAZZFD010000017.1:0-36274 GCA_964653375.1 uncultured Bacteroides sp. | reverse complement strand
CTGTAACCTTCTGATCCGTAGTCAGATGCTCTATTCAGTTGAGCTAAGGAGCCATAACGCATATTGCGTTTTGCGTCTGCAAAGTTAATACTTATTACTGAATTGACAAGTCTTTTCTTATAAAAAAAGAATAATTTTTTTTGATGTTTTGCTGAAATGAAGGTGAAGTGTCAGAGAATAAGGCTTTTGAGGCGTAAAATGATTTTAGAATAAACAGGATAATCGATAATGTAAAAAGAATTTCTACCTTTGCACAGCAAAACTATATCAGATTATGCAAGAAACCGTGACATTTATCTTTGAGTTGGTAGGCACGATAGCGGCTGCTATAAGTGGTATAAGATTGGCAGCGACTAAAAATTTCGATTGGTTTGGGGCATACATCGTGGGTCTGGCTACTGCTATAGGTGGCGGAACGTTGAGAGATATGCTATTGGACGTGCCTGTGTTTTGGATGCAGACATGGTGGTATCTTGCGGTGACAGCATTATCACTTATAACGGTGATAGTATTTCGTAGAATACTTGTCAGTAAGGATAGATTGCTATTGATATTCGATAGTGTGGGATTGGCTATGTTTTGCGTTTTAGGTATACAGAAGACTTTGGCAACGGGCTACCCGATGTGGGTAGCCACTATAATGGGTATTATTACGGGAGCATTCGGAGGTGTAATCCGTGACATACTCATTAATGAGGTACCTTTGATATTCAGAAAAGATATTTATGCCACAGCCTGTCTTGTCGGAGCGTTGGTCTATTGGGTGATAATGTTGTGTGGCGGTTCACCTTTAGCTCAGCAGATATCGTGTGGCGCCATGGTGATATTGTTGCGTTTTATCGCTTTGAAATATTCACTTTCGCTACCGGTTTTGGCACCTGTAGAGCGAAAAGGATATGGCGTGAAAAAAGATTAAAATTTGTCTTTCCGGTTTTGCACTCTTGTTTTCCGGAGTGTAAATGATTAATTTCGTAGGGTATTAAAATTTGCATTAAATAGACCTTACGATGATAAGATTGTTTTCCCGCCTGGCAATAAATTTAATTTTGATTTCAGCGACATCGCTTCAGGTGCGTGCTGAAAAAGTAGTGATATTGCACACTAACGACACTCACTCGCAGATAGAACCTGATGATATAACGGACAAAGGTGGTGTGGCTCGCCGAAAAGTATTGATTGACAGTATTCGAGCTGCCGAACCGAATGTCATATTGGTTGATGCGGGCGATGTGGTGCAGGGTACGCTTTATTTTACGGAATTTGACGGTAAGGTGGAGAGTGCAATGATGAATGCTTTGGATTATGATATTCAGATTCTGGGTAATCATGAGTTTGATAATGGAATAAATTGGATTGCCGGTTACTGGAATGATATTAAGGCTACAAAGTTGGCTACAAATTATAATCTTAAGGGCACTCCTCTTGATTCGATGGCATTGCCGTATAAAGTGATTCCTTCCGGAGAGCATCGTATCGGTTTTTTTGCTATAAATCTTGACCCACGTGGTATAATTCTCGATAACAATTTCGGAGATATCCAGTTTCTCGATCCTGTCAAGGCTGCAAATTCAGTGGCATGGTATCTTAAGAATGTGGAAAATGTAGATAAGGTAGTAGCTATTACACATATCGGATATGCCAATAAGGATAATTTATTTGATGACCGCGATTTGATTAAAGCTACGGAAAATGTCGACTTGCTGATTGGCGGTCATTCTCATACTGAGATTGGCGATGAACCTCGCGGAGTTGTTTGGAAACATCACCCCAATAGTGCCGGTGATACAGTGGTGGTGGCTCAGACCGGGCGCCAAGGATTTTATCTTGGTAAAGTGGAGATAGATTTTGATAACGATACTATTGTTTCATCGCTGATACCGGTGAATAAGCGATTGGATTCTCGCCTTGATACTGCATTGCTTAACGTTATAGCTCCGTATAAGCATGTGGTTGATTCTATCAAGTCCATCAAAATAGGTCGTGTGATGGAGGATATGGTTCTTGAAGAACAAGCGTTACTTAATTTTATGGCAGATTATGTGCTGGATCGCGGCACGTCGTTGTCAGGGAAGAAGATAGATCTTGCTATAGTAAATCGGGGAGGTGTGCGTCGCCCGATACCCAAAGGTGATTTGACTAAAGGTCAACTTATGGAGAGTTTCCCTTTTGACAATAAGGTAGTCGTGCTTGAGTTACCCGGTTCTTTGCTGTTAAAGTTGTTTGATTTGATGACTCGTAATGGAGGTGAGGGTGTGAGTCGTAATGTGGAAGCTCTAATGGATGCGGAGGAGCATATATGCAAGTGGGTTACCATATCAGGAAAATCTATTGATCCTCAGAAGATATATCGTATAGCTACCATCGATTATCTTGCGCAAGGTAAAGATGGCTTGACTGAATTGCTTAATGGAGAAATTACGCATGTAAGCCCGGGGTTAGTCAAAGAAGATATGATTGCCGATTTTGAATCGGGTAGGGTGAAAGGGCGTAAGATGAAATATGACGGCAAAGTAAGAATGCACTATTGATGAAAAGGTTTCTTTCGATAGTTTTATCGTGGGTAGTGGGAAACTGTATGCCGGCGATGGCTTTAAGCGTTACCCCGGCTTCGGTATGGGTTGATTCAGTAATGTCTACACTCTCCGATAGAGAGATGATAGCGCAGCTTTTTGTGCCTCGGCTTGATTTGACAGATAATACTGTAGGTTTCGCGCAGTTGAAAGAAATGGTGGTGAAGTCTGGTATAGGTGGAATACTGTTGGGAAAAGGGACTTGTACATCTTATGCCAATCTGATAAATTACGTACAGGCGGAAGCAAAGATACCATTGCTTGTCACTCTTGATGGCGAGTGGGGACCGGCGATGCGTGTTACAGATGCTCCGCGTTTTCCTTATAATATGGCGTTGGGAGCGATGAGAGATACCAAACTTGCTTATGATTTTGGAAAAGAGGTGGCACGTGAATGTCGGGCGCTCGGTATACAGGTGGATTTTGCTCCGGTGCTTGATGTAAATACCAATCCTCGAAATCCGGTGATAGGTCAACGCTCGTTTGGTGAGAATCCTTATAAGGTGGCTCAGCTTGGTTCGCTTTTTTGTCAGGGCTTGGAAGATGGTGGAGTGATGGCTGTCGGCAAGCATTTTCCCGGCCATGGTGATACTTCTGTTGATTCACATAAAGCGTTGCCTACGGTAACCCGGTCGCGTGAGCAGATTGATAAGGTGGATTTGCTACCATATCGTGAGGCAATACGTATGGGAATGTCGGGTATAATGGTGGGGCATCTTAATATTCCGGCGCTTGATGCTTCGGGAACGCCGGCTTCACTTTCTTGTAAAATAACGACCGGACTGTTGAAAACGGAACTCGGTTTTGATGGTTTGATATTTACTGATGCTCTTGCTATGAGCGGTGCGGTGGCAAAGCCTGGAGAGAATAATTGTGTGTCGGCTTTTATAGCCGGAGCTGATATTATGTTGTCGTCACGGTCACCGATTGTCGACATGGAGGCTATGTATAAGGCTTTGATGTCCGGTAAGATTTCGCATGAGGAGCTTGATAAGCGGTGTAGAAGAGTTCTGATGGCAAAATATAGGCTTGGTTTGTCGCAAAGGCCTGCGCCGGCATCTGTAGCTCGGGTGAAGGAGTTGGTTAATTCTCCGGCTGCTTACGATTTGATTGACCGTATTTCTCGTGCGGCTATCACAGCTGTATGTGATTCGTCACATCTTTTGCCTATCCGAAATCTGGCTTCGAATAGTATTTCGGTAATCAATATCGGTGATAAAGCTAATAATGCTTTCACGGAGATGTGTTCGCAATATGCACAGGTGCTTAAATTTGGTACAGTTGACGGCAGTTTGTCATCTGCGACTGTCAATGCAATCCTAAATAGTAAGACAACGGTGATAGCTCTATATTCATCAGAATCATGGGCGGTGAGTCTGTATCATTGTTTGTCGAAGGCGCCCAATTGTGTCAGTGTCTTTTTTATGAATCCATACAAGATGTCGGTTTTTGGAATAGATAAGAGCCGACAAGCGGTGGTGGTGGCTTATGGAAATCAGTCTTCGCTGCAAAAAGCAGCTGCGCAGGCGATATTCGGCGGTTTGGATGTCAACGGGCGATTGCCTGTGAATGTGCCCGGTGTTGCCGATGAGGGCACCGGAGTGGATATCAAGAAAATCCGTTTGGGATATGCTTCGCTTGCAGAAGAAAATATGAATCCAAATCTGGAGACGGTGATAGATTCGATTGTCGACGTTTGTATTGCTACTCATGCTTTTCCCGGATGCCAGGTGGCAGTGGTGAAAAATGGTAACTTTGTGATAAATAAGGCGTACGGACATCTGACTTATCAAAAGGACTCACCTGCCGTGACTGACAGTACCATTTATGATTTGGCTTCATTAACCAAACCGTTGGCTACTACAGCTGTGTTGATGAGTATGTATGATAAGGGTACTTTTTTAATGAACGACAGTATCGGTAAATTTGTGCCTGAATTGGTCGGAACAGACAAAAGCCGGTTGTCAGTGATGTCGTTATTGAATCATAACAGCGGTCTGGGGTCTATCGGTTTGTTCAATATGCTTTATGGTGTAAAGTATAGTAAAAACATGCTAAGTAGGCTGAACAAGATGCACATCAAGGATAAGTTTGCGTCAAAAAACAAATCGGAGAGGTATGATACTTATGTTTCACAAGGTCTTTATGTGAGTGAGGAACTGAAGGATTCCATATTAATGGAAATTGCTAATTTTCAGATAAAGAAGAAAGGATATAAATATAGTGACCTTAACTTTGTACTGCTTAATTATATGATAACTAATCTGTCAGGTGTGAATCTCGATACTCTGAGCCGTCAGTTGTATAGTGATATCGGTGCATGGCGTACGGGTTTTATGCCATTGAACAGATTCGGTAAAACGATAGTTGCCCCCACAGAATATGATGATCTTTATCGTCATACACTGGTGCAGGGGACAGTGCATGATGAATTGGCAGCTTTTTCGGGAGGAATTCAAGGTAATGCCGGACTGTTTTCCAATGCTACAGATGTGGCGAAATTATGTCAGGTGTGGTTGAATAAAGGTTTTTATGGAGGCACGCAAGTGTTTTCATCTTCTACGGTAAATCTTTTTACAAGTACTATATCGAATGCTCAGCGGCTCCCGGGATTTGATACGGCGGCTCGCAATAAATCAATGAGCGATATGTCTCAGTCTATTTACGGTCATACCGGTTTTACCGGTACGGCTTTTTGGATAGATCCTGACAAGAATTTGATATATGTGTTTTTGTCAAATAAAATCTATCCGGAGCGTGATAACAAGGTGTTCAGTGAGCTGAATCCGCGAGTGGCTATCCTGCGCGAGATTTATAAAAATCTTAGAAGGTGAGATGTTATTTCATAAACACCAGATAAACAGCAGCGATGAGCAGAAAAAATGCCAGTATATGATTCCAACGGATATAAAATCCTTCAAAAGCCCAAAGGCTGAAAATAACGAAAACGACTAAAGTGATGACTTCCTGCATTACTTTAAGCTGAATCAGCGAGAATGGGCCGCCGTTGCCTTCATAACCTATGCGGTTTGCCGGCACCTGAAAGCAATATTCAAGTAAAGCTATGCCCCAGGAGAAAAGAATTACCACATAGAGAGGCCAATTGGTGGAGACACCGTTGGACGATAGCTTGAGGTGTCCATACCAGGCAAATGTCATAAACACGTTGGAAATTACTAAAAAAAGCAGTGTAAGTAAAGCCGATGACATAATTGGAAATCCGTAATAATTAATTCGGCTGCAAAGGTAATTAAAAATTATTTGTTTTTTTATGAATAAAAAATATTGTGAGGCATTAATTTTTTTGTAAAAATATTTGCTCATTAAATATATATACGTAAATTTGCAGTCAAACTACAATGCAGTTATGATAAAAAACATAAATATTCAATATTGGTGGCGCTTCGGAGGTTTTGCCGAGGGCTTGTTTGTGTAGTTTATCATTTAGATAATAAATAAATGTCATTTATACCGCTCGGCAATATTATTTGCCGAGCATTTTTTTTGAATTTTAATCCCTAAAACTTATAGTATTATGTGTAATTATTCTTTTGGAAATCTTTTGCCTGTAGATGAAAACGGTTATTATGGTGAATTTGGCGGTTCGTATATCCCTGAGCCTCTGAAAGTGCGTCTTGAAGAAGTCAATAAGGCTTTTCGCCATTATATAAATGACACAGAGTTTTTAAGTGAATTTGAAGATCTGCTTCATAATTATGCCGGTCGTCCCTCGCCTCTGTTTTTAGCTAAAAAGTTGAGTGAGCATTTTGGAGCGCAGATTTATCTTAAACGTGAGGATTTGAATCATACCGGTGCGCATAAGATTAATAATGCATTGGGTTTGGGTTTGCTTGCCAAACGCATGGGCAAACGCAAAATTATTGCTGAGACCGGTGCCGGTCAGCATGGAGTGGCGGCAGCAACAGTAGCTGCGCTACTTAATCTTGAGTGTGTGGTTTACATGGGAGCGGAAGATGTAGCGCGTCAGCAGCCCAACGTTATGCGTATGAAGATGCTGGGTGCTAAGGTGATGCCTGTAGATGCCGGAAACGCCACTCTTAATAATGCTGTGGATGCGGCTTTGGGCGCATGGGTAGCTGATGAAGAGGCATTCTATTTAATAGGTAGTGCCGTAGGGCCTCATCCTTTCCCTGAGATAGTGGCTCGTTTTCAGTCGGTGATTAGTTTTGAAGTGAAAAATCAACTTGTGGAACTTGTCGGCCGCAATTATCCGGATTATGTCATAGCTTCTATAGGTGGCGGAAGTAATGCCGCAGGTGCATTCTATCATTTTATCAACGATGAAAGAGTGAAGTTGGTGGCTGTAGAGGCGGCAGGAAAGGGAGTGGGTACAGGAGAGAGCGCCGCGTCTATCACGGAAGGCCAGACAGGTGTGTTGCATGGCTCCCGTACAAAAGTACTTACTAATGCCGACGGGTCAGTGAAGGAAGCATATTCGATATCGGCCGGGTTGGATTATCCGGGAATAGGGCCGCTTCAGTCGTATTTGGCTGAAAAGGGGCGTACACAGGTGCTTGTGGCTGATGATAAGGAGGCTTTGGAAGCTGCATTTTTGTTGGCTTCGGAAGAGGGTATAATTCCTGCGCTGGAGAGTAGCCATGCACTTGCAGCCTTAAATAAAATAAAGTTTAATGCAGAGGATATTGTGGTGGTAAATTTATCAGGCAGAGGCGATAAAGATATGGGTACGTATATGAAATATATGAGTGAAGATTAGTAGTAGCTTTTGATATAGTCAATGGCGAAATCGAGAATGGTATCGTGGCCGGAGGCTATATCTTCGTCAGTCATATTCACTGAACAACCTTCGGAGGGATTTACCCCAAATTCAGTGATATTGCCTTTAGCATCAAGGATTGACGAACCGGAGAATCGAACTCCCCACCCGTTGGGGAGTTCGTAGCTTATAGGCATGCCGCTACCTCCACCGGTGGTGCTGCCTATAATAGTGACATTCGGTAAGCTGCTCATGATTGATACGAAATTGTTGGCAGCGCTGAATGTGCTGCGGTTGGTAAGAACTACCACGGGTTTTCCCCAGGCGTAATGGCCATCGGCTACCGGCGAGATATAATAGGGGAAAGGTTCTGAGAAATCATTATGCCCCGGGCCGGTCTTATGGACGATATATCCGGCAAGAATTTCATTGTCGATAAATCTGTTGACAAGAGTTTCCACGTTGGTAAGAGATCCGCCACCATTGTCACGAACATCGATTATTAGGGCTTGAGCATTGGAGAAAGAGGCAAGGATATAGTCAATATTGCCAGCACCTAAGCCTGATTCAAATGTGGAGTAATGTATATAGGCTATGTTTTCAGGAAGAATACCATAATCAAAAGCACCCAAGGAGCGATAATTGAAGTTAAAATAATTTTGCTGGATTATACGCGCATTATAGTTTTGGGGATAATCGCTCCACCATTGGCGATAATATGATGTGGCAAAAGGAGAGGAAAGGTTCGTGTGTCCGTCGCGTAATTCGGCAAGCATATCCGAACAAACTTCATAGAGTTGGTACGAACTCATGGTGTTGTTGACTTTCGGACGGTATTTGGCATAGATTTCATTCCAGTCCACATCTTTTTCTTGGAAGAAGCAGTATCGGGTATCTATGGTTTTCCAAAGAGAGTCGAAGTTGCCGATGGCATCGTTGTTGAAGTCATCCGGCATCTGGTGACAACCGACAGCTAAGAGAGGAAGTATAAAGTAAATCAGACGTTTCATGATCATAGAGGTCAATATGTGGCTGAAATGATTTTTGTTTTTGAAGATATATTTTTCCTCGGATCGTAGGAAAGCCATTCGCCACTGATGCCTATTACGGCGCAGTGCGTATAGTGGTGAGTGACGATATGGTTAATCTTGGTTGAACTAAAATTGGCGCAATAGCCTACGCGGAGTGATGTGGCTCCGAAATGCAAATCGGCAGTGAGCAGATTGTTGAGCCGAAAATAATTACCCCACCATGCACAATGAGCGAGTCCGGAGTGGTTACCCAGGTATATTTCGTAGTAGAGTTCGTTGTAGTCGGGTGAGAAGAAAGCGCCAATGACGGGTAGGGTAGGTTGATAGCGCAAAGTGACGGGAAGTCCCCATAGCTGTGTATTGTAGGTCAGATATCCAGTGAGGTTAAGAGTTGCAGAGGCTTTAGCCGAAGCCGGATTATTTCCGTTACGGCTCAGATACAGACAACCAAGGTCGATAAGTGCGCTACCCCCAATACCGGCACTAAGGCCGTAAGGCAATTTCCAGCGATGGATCATGCCCCATGAAAAATTCAGTCCGGCATACCATATATCGGTATTTTTAGCCTGGTTTTGAGCACAACTTATATTGGCATTGATATTCAACTGCATAAGCCAATGTTCAGGATTGAATTTCATGGCTTGTAATCGCGAATAATCGAATCCAGTGCTCCAGCCATCATATTTGATGGGAGAGAGATAGGTATCGGCTATGTGTGCCGAGCCGGCATTTATTGCGTATGAAGACCATACCGGACGAAGAATTGTACTATCGTTTGGAGTTTGAGCCGATGCCGTCTGCATGAGAATACAAATTGCTGTTGCAATCAGGAAGATGCGGCCTATCGGATTGGAATGTTTATTTATTGCGGACATAACTTCAGGAGGATTAGAATATTCGTTGTTGACCGAGCATCTCATCGCGTACTTCATCTTCCGATTTCTCATTGTCGGGATCAGCGATTTCCTGATTGTCGGGAATTTCAGGAGAGGAATCCGTTTCCTCATCTTCGGGTGAAGGGAGGGGTTGAAGCTCGGTTATTTTTTCTACAGTGAAGTTAGTCAGACGTTTGCCTTTAGCTTTGAACGATTTTATAGCAACAAATTCACGTGACACTATGGTGATAGGAGTACGGAATTCATCAGCTCCGCCGAAAATAATTTCAAATTGTGCTCCTGCGGCATCGGATAGTGCTATCAGTTGTGATTTAGGGTTGTCACCGGTGAAACTTTGTTTGTTGACCGTTGGCTCAAACGTGAAGCGTTTGAGATAGGGGTAATCTTGTTGGTCGGCATCATACAGCACGCAAGTCCATACGATTCCGGGGCGGAATTTTTCAATGCGCAGTATATTATCTTCGTAGTGATTGGTGGCATCGAATGTGGAAGTATAGTATTCTCCATTTTTGAGTATGACAAGAATCAAGTCGTTGGCGCTAAATTCACCCAGATAGTTACCCCGACCTTCGTAATTGAGTCGTAAAATATCGGGGTCAAACCATACTTCACGGCCACCGAGAGTGGAAATGCCTTTTTCTTTGAATGAGAATTTGTGGACTTCGTTTTTGGTAACGATATTGCCTAAAGCACCACGGCCTTTAATGGCGAGTTTGCTGAAATCAACATCAAGGAACAGACTCTTGAGCCGGTTTTTGGGCTTTAATGTCACTTTTACGACTTCGGCTTCACCGTTGGGGTTAGCAGTAAACCACACGATTTTAGACCCGGGCATATTTTCCTGAGTGATATAGTAATCCTTATCGCGGTTAACACCTGAGATATGGAAGCGTTTCATATAGTAGATGCCGCCTTTGCCATTCTGATAGATGACGTTGTAGGTGATGCGGTCAGCTTCGTTGCGTTTGTAGACATTGACATAGAGAATATTTTTGCCTACTGACATTTTTTCCTGTACTTTACTCAGGCGGAAGCGGCCGTCTTTATAGATTATCAGAATGTCATCAAGATTTGAGCAATTGCATATCACCTCTTCTTTTTTCTCTTTGCTGAGAGCTGTGCCTATAAAGCCTTCCTGTCGGTTGATATAGAGTTTTTCGTTAGCTTCAGCCACATTGGCAGCTTCTATGGTATTGAAGTTTTGAATGGTGGTGCGACGCTGATGGGCTGCTCCATATTTTTGTTTCAGTTTCTGATACCATTTTATCGTATAAGCTGTGAGTGCGTTGAGGTCTTTTTCGAGAGCTGCAATCTTATCAAGATATGAAGCAATGGCTTCGTCGGCTTGCTCGGAGTTGAATTTCAAGATTCTGCCCATCTTAATATCAAAAAGTTTTTCGATATCTTCGGGGGTAACTTCACGTATCAATTTAGGTTTCCATGGTTCAAGTCGTTTTTCGATATGGGCTATGGCTTCCTCTTTTGATTTACTTTCTTCAAATTCTTTATCTTTATAGATTCGTTCTTCGATGAATATTTTCTCAAGTGTTGCGAAATGAAGTTGGTTTTTTACATCATTAAGAGCTACTTCGAGTTCGCTTTTTAGGATATTACGAGTGGTGTTGACGCTTCGGCGCAGCACGTCGCTCACTCCGATGAAGTGAGGCTTGTTGTCGTAAATAACACAGCAGTTGGGCGATACGGAAATTTCGCAGTCAGTGAATGCGTAGAGTGCATCGATGGTTTTGTCGCTTGATGTTCCCGGTTGCAGATACACTAAAATGTTGGCAGTCTCAGCCGTATTGTCATCTACTTTGCGAATTTTAATTTTTCCTTTTTCATCGGCACGCAATATAGAGTCGATAAGAGTGTCGGTGGTGGTGCCGAAAGGAATCTCGGTGATGGAGAGTGTGCGATTGTCTATTTTTTCGATTTTTGCACGTATGCGCACTTTGCCACCACGGGCACCGTCGTTGTAACGGCTTACATCGATGAAAGCTCCTGTGGCGAAGTCGGGAAAAAGTGTAAATTCTTCATCTTTCAGATATGCTACGGCTGCATCGAGAATCTCATTGAAGTTGTGTGGCAAAATAAGCGAAGAAAGACCAACCGCTATGCCACCCACGCCCTGAGAAAGCAGGAGGGGAAATTTAGCCGGAAGCGTGACCGGTTCCTGCTTTCGCCCATCGTAACTGAGGGTCCATTGTGTAACTTTTGGATTGTAGAGTACGTCAAGGGCAAATTGCGACAGACGGGCTTCGATATATCGACCGGCAGCCGCAGGTGCACCCGTAAGTATGTTTCCCCAGTTACCCTGAGTTTCCACGAGCAGTTCTTTCTGGCCTAATTGTACTAAAGCTCCATATATCGATGAATCTCCATGTGGGTGATATTGCATGGTGTTACCTACAATGTTGGCAACTTTGTTGAATCGACCGTCGTCGATGGTTTTCATAGAGTGGAGAATGCGTCGCTGCACAGGCTTCAGACCGTCATCAATATGCGGTATTGCACGGTCAAGAATCGTATAGGAAGCGTAGTCAAGATACCAGCTTTGAAACATACCGCGCAAGTGTTGGCGGACAACGTCATTGCTTAGGTCAACAAACATGGAGCCGAATCCGCCTTCCGAGGCTTCGCCGCCCTCTTCAATTTCATCATTGATATATTCGTCGCTCATGGTAAGTGGGCTATTGAGATAACTTAGAGTGAATCTGAATGGTAAGTAATATACAAAAGTAATGTTTTTTCGGTGAAATTCAAAATCTCAATTCTTCTCTCATCTCGTGAACTTTATCAGTTAAGAGGTGTTTGATAAGTAAAGCAATTATACAATTTCTATAAAACTAAAAAAAACTATTTTATTATGAAACTTTACGGTTTAACTGTCCTTCTATCTACTTTAGCGGTAGCTTCGTTTTCATCTTGTGACGATGATGATAAATCTGATGATAAAACTCCCACACAAACAAATGTGCCTGAAGCTGTGGTAAATACTTTTACTAAGCAGTATCCTGAGGCAAAAAATGTGTCTTGGGATAGTAAAAAGACCGGCTATTATGTGGCTGAATTTGACCGGCAGTACAATGTGGAAGTTGAAGCATGGTATAAAAAGACCAATGGCACTTGGGCAATGACTTCCACTGACTATGGTGTGGATTTGTTCTTGGTGCCTGCTCCTATCGATGTGGCATTTACAAAGAGTGAGTATTCAACATGGGAAATTGAGAATGTCACCTATTATGAATATCCCGATTCCGCTAAAAACTTCTACCTCTACGAAGTGGAAAAGAAAGGTCAGCCTGATGCAGCTGTAGTGATATATGATGACGGGACTACCAGGTCCATCGCATCATGGAATGATGCTGATATTACACCTGATACACAGATTTAAGATTTACGATTGAGATTATAAAATAACAGAGCCGATGCTATCGAAGTATCGGCTCTGTATGTGTTTTTAATAGGAAGTCTGTTATGGAATCTGGTAGTCGGGGATGTCAACCAGCCGCATATTGAAGCGGAGGTTGGAATAAGGCGATATGGCGTTACTGCCTACCGACCCATAGGCTTGCCAATAAGGAACGATTATTTCACAAGTGTCGCCTACGCGCATATCAGTAAGGGCTATTTGCCAGCCATTAATCAATCCATTTACAGCAAATGTTCGGGTCATATTACTGCCTGAAGCCGTAGTCGAGTCAAATACGGTGCCATTATAGAGCTGACCTTTGTATTTTACGGTTACTTGGCTTGTAGTGTAGGGAGTAAGATTACCTTCCGTAAGACTGCGGTCATTGAAGTAATGAATCAGTACGCCGGAACGGGGATACCATGAAGGCTGTAACAATGTGTAATATTGGTCACCTCCGGCATCGGTTTTTGCCGCGAGGGCTGAATACCAGTCATTGTTGGCGTTGCGCCACTGAGCGTAGTCCTCCCACGTGCTGTTATCATCTTTGCCGCAAGAGCAAACGATTGCAGCAAAGATTCCGATTATGGCAACTGAGTAAAATAGCTTATGCATAGTTACAAAGGAGATTGTCGGGTGATTAAAAATTGAATTTTGGTGCGGTGGCGGCGCCTTCGGTAGAATTAAACTGAGGGAGCTCTTCAAAACCGAACATACTTGCAATGATAATACCGGGGAAACGTTTTACGCGTAAGTTGTAGTCGCGCACGGCTTTTATGTAGCGATTACGTGCAGTAGTTACACGGTTTTCCGTGCCTTCAAGTTCGTCCTGTAGTTTGTTGAAGTTTTGGTTGGCTTTCAACTCAGGATATGCTTCATGCACGGCATTGATGTAAAGGTTAAGCGCGCGTTCAAGCTGCTTTTGAGCGTCGTTGTATCTGGTATTGGAGGGGTCAGAGCTTTTAGCTTCTTCAGCGTTGTTGTAGGCATCGCTCAGTCCGGCACGCATGGCGGTCACTTTTTCAAAAGTTTCCGATTCATGCTTTGCATATCCTTTTACAGTCTCTACAAGGTTAGGGATTAGGTCGAAACGGCGCTGATATTGGTTTTCAACTTCAGCCCATTGCTGGTCAGCATCTTCGCGAACAGTCACCATGCCGTTGTAGCTTGATATGAGCCAAAATAAAATAATGGCTATTACGGCTATGACGCTAATCGTGATTATAGTTGATTTTTTCATATTCTCAGTTGGTTGATGGCGTTTGTCAAGAAAGTTTGCGAAGCAGAGAATTTAGACTTACATTGTTGTGAATCAATGTGTGGAGCTCATCTACAGATACTCTTACCTGCTTCATTGAGTCGCGTTCGCGCAGGGTAACAGTGTTATCCTCAAGTGTCTGATGGTCGACCGTGATACAGTAAGGAGTGCCTATTGCATCTTGACGGCGATAGCGTTTGCCGATGGAGTCTTTTTCATCATAGTGTGTGGCGAAGTCAAATTTCAGGTCATTGACTATGGCACGAGCTTTCTCGGGCAGACCATCTTTGCGCACAAGTGGCATAACAGCGCATTTCACCGGAGCAAGGGCAGCAGGCAGATGGAGTACAACTCGAGTGTCACCACCTTCGAGTTGCTGCTCTTCATACGATGAGCAGAGAACTGAAAGGAACATACGGTCAACACCAATCGAAGTCTCGATTACATAGGGCACATAGCTTTCATTTAATTCAGGATCAAAGTATTTGATGTTTTTACCTGAGAATTTTTCATGTTGTGACAGGTCGAAATTGGTGCGTGAATGGATACCTTCCACTTCTTTGAAACCAAAAGGCATCTGGAATTCTATGTCAGTAGCGGCATTGGCATAGTGAGCTAACTTTTCGTGGTCGTGATAGCGATATTTTTCATCACCGAGTCCGAGAGCTTTGTGCCATTTCAGACGCCATTCCTTCCACTGGGCAAACCATTTGAGCTCTTCGCCCGGACGGACGAAAAATTGCATTTCCATCTGCTCAAATTCACGCATACGGAATATAAACTGACGGGCTACAATTTCGTTGCGGAAAGCCTTGCCTATCTGAGCGATGCCGAAAGGAATGCGCATACGGCCCGTTTTCTGGACATTGAGATAGTTTACGAAGATTCCCTGTGCTGTCTCTGGGCGCAGGTATACGGTCATTGCACCATCGGCTGTACTGCCCATTTCGGTCTTAAACATGAGGTTGAACTGGCGTACTTCGGTCCAATTGCGGGTGCCGGATATGGGGCATACGATTTCCTGATCAAGGATAATTTGACGGAGCTCATCAAGATTATTCTCGTTCATTGCTTTTGCAAATCGTTCGTGGAGAGCATCGCGTTTGGTGATGTATTCGCATACGCGAGGATTTGTCTGACGGAACAATGCCTCGTCGAAAGTGTCACCGAAACGTTTGCGGGCTTTGGCTACTTCTTTCTCGATTTTGTCGTCAATCTTGGCAATTTCTTCTTCTATAAGCACATCTGCGCGATAACGTTTTTTTGAATCGCGATTGTCAATCAGCGGGTCATTGAATGCATCGACGTGTCCTGAAGCCTTCCAGATGGTCGGGTGCATGAAAATGGCTGAATCTATGCCCACAATATTTTCGTGGAGCAGAGTCATAGCGTCCCACCAGTAGCGTTTGATGTTGTTTTTTAGTTCTACGCCGTTTTGACCATAATCATAGACTGCCGACAGACCATCGTATATTTCACTTGACTGGAATACAAATCCGTATTCCTTTGCATGAGAAACTATTTTTTTAAAGACTTCGTCTTGTTGTGCCATTGTTTAATATATTAATGTGAATTTTCCTACAAAATTACAAAATATTTGGCAACGCGCAAATTATTCAAAAAATCCTTAACTTTGCGCCTTGAAAGTCATATCATGTTTTAGTGTAATGAATACAGGTTTTATTAAATCAGTTATATCGTTTTTTTGTGTTTTCGCCGGTACTTTAACCTTATCTGCGGTTGATGTCGAGCCGGTGTTGTCTGATACAGTAAGGGAACTTGATGATGTGATGGTGACAGCAATTAAGCAACCGTCGAGATTGAATTTACAGCCTGTGGCCATAACATTGATGGGTGGTGAGCAGGTGCGTCGCTGGCGTGTGACCTCTATGAAAAGTTTGAGCGAGATAGCACCGAATTTTTATGTGCCTGATTATGGTAGTCGTGTTACCTCAAGTATATATGTGCGTGGTATAGGGGCTCGTATGGATCAACCTGTTGTAGGAATGAATGTGGATAATCAGCCATATCTCAATAAGGCCGGATTCGATTTTGACATGACGGATATTGAGCGAATAGAAGTGCTTCGTGGTCCTCAGTCGGCGCTCTACGGTAGAAATACGATGGGTGGTCAGATTAATATCTACACTCTTTCGCCAATGAAATATCAGGGAAGTAAAGTGATGGCAACTCTTGGAAATGGTCCAACGGCTCGTTTGGCAATATCCCATTATGCCAAGTTTTCGCCCAAATTAGCTATGGCATTTGTCGGTGATTTTTATTTCACGGAGGGTTTTTATGCAAATAAATACAATGCCAAAAACGTCGATGCAGAAAAATCACTTAATTTGCGGTGGCGTACAGTGTGGACTCCATCTAAAAGTGTGACAGTTGACAATGCGGCGACTTTCAATCTCACCCGACAAGCCGGATATGCTTATGAATTTATTGACACTAAAACTATTAATTATAACGATACCTGCTTTTATCGGCGCAATACTTACTCCGATGCATTGACTGTGAAATGGAACATAGGAGAGGTGAATATGTCGAGCATTACAGCGTTTCAGTATCTTGATGATAATATGACTCTCGACCAGGATTTCTTGGAGTTTGATTATTTTACGTTAACTCAGCGACGTAAGGAATGGACAATAAGCGAAGAACTGATGGCACGCGGGTCCGTGAATAATTATTCGTGGCTTGCCGGTGTATTCGGCTTTTACCGGCATACTTCCATGTCGGCTCCCGTGACGATGAAATCCGATGGTATAAGTCGGTTTATTGACGGGAATGTGCAGACTCAACTTGACAAAATAGTCAATGCCAATGATCGTATACCTGTCAGAATCACGGATTTTCATATCACTGAATCACAATTGCCGTTATATAGTGATTTCAAACTTCCGATGTGGAATTTTGCGTTGTATCATCAGAGCGATTTGCAGCTGGAGCGTGTCAGACTTGCTTTAGGAGCCCGCTTGGATTATGAAACGATGAAGTTCAGCTACAAAAGCGATGCTTCGGCCGGATACGCTTATAAGTTGGCTATGAATCCGGCTATGCCACCTATAGATGTAAATTCTCGAGGGCCTGTAGTGATAGACAATAGTGGAGAATTACAGCAGCATTTTTGGGAGTTGCTGCCTAAGTTTACTGTTGCATATGATATGCCATGGTTGGATAAATCTAATGTATATATTTCTGTCGGTAAGGGATTTAAGTCTGGAGGGTATAATACTCAGATGTTTAGTGAAGTACTACAGCAGGAATTGATGAATAATATGCGGGCTGATATGATGAGTTCCATGTCCGGGTCGATGCCGGGAGGTGGACGTGCCGATATGCCTTCAATGTCAGCAACAGAGTCGGCTGGAGCAAATTCGGATCCTGATGTTGATGATATCACATCGTACGCTCCCGAGCATAGTTGGAACTATGAGTTGGGTGCTCATCTCATGCCGATAGATAAAAAACTGACAGCGGACATAGCGTTGTTCTATATAGATTGTAGAGATCAGCAGATTACGATGTTTCCGTCGGAAAATACTACAGGACGAATTACCACCAATGCCGGCCGTACACGTAGTTTCGGCGTGGAGACGCAGCTTCGTTTTACGCCTACCGATAGATGGAATTTGACGGCTTCTTATGGCTATACCAATGCTAAATTTCGAGAATTTGTAGACGGCAAGAGTGATTATTCGGGTAATTATGTGCCGTATGCACCTGTGCACACTCTGTTTGTTTCAGGTACATTTAATCATGAAGCAGGTAAACAATGGCATTTGGCCTATAATCTCAATCTGCGTGGTGTAGGGCGTATTTATTGGAATGAAACTAACGATTTTGCCCAGCCTTTTTATGCTCAGCTTGGAGCATCTGTGACTGCTTCAAAAGGTTGGCTTTCGTTTGAAGCCTGGATGGAAAATATTACCGGTACAAAATTTAATACATTTTATTTTCAATCGGTTGGCAATACATTCGTGCAGCGTGGAAAGCCCCGTCGCTTCGGAATTACACTCAGAGTGAATTTTGATGCTGACTGATACAAAACAATAATTAGGGTTGCGGTGTTAATATGGTATGAAACTATTAAACACCGGCATATTATTTTTAGCACTCTTGCTTACAGCTTGCGCTGATCGGGATCCACTTGAAAAGATCGTAAACGGCAACAGCGGTGAGATGTTTAGCCTGATTACGTCAAAGAAAGGGCGAGCCGGTATTCATATCATCGATGGAGTGGAATATTTTGCTACTTTTAACGATGAGGATAAGAAAGCGACTGTTATAATAAGTAATCTTCGGCTGGCTGATGATGATGAGCCCCGGTCATTTACATTTAGCGGTCTTGACTGGAAATTCGGAAATTCGAATCATACGCTTCAGCGCGTGATAGAGATTGACAGACTCGTGCCTGATGATGATTTCGGTACAGGATATGTGTTTGAGGATTTCGTGATGATATATTCCCATGGCAATGAATTTGATTCTCATAATAGTTCCGGATTTTTCGTCTCATATAAGATTAACGGTATGTCGGTGATGGCTTATCCCCACAGAATGCTATGTCAGGGCACAACGATGGTTCGCGATGCTGACGGCGGTAATTCCGATGTGAGCTATGATACGAATTATGAAGTGAATTTCCTTACTTCAGGAGAGGGTGAGGCTCGGATAGATATAACCGGATTGAATATTGACGGTCATATAACTGATATGTCTTTGAGTGGTTTGAAGTTGGACTTCGTTGACGGAGGTTATGACTTATCAGTCGGAACAACAGGTATGGATGTGGATTCATCGTTGCCTGGCGTCACAGTTACACAATTTGAAGGACATGCCGAATTGCTTACCCGATTGGTAATAGTGATGGATCTGACATACGGGAACCATGATTATGTTGTCACTGCGACCTTGACCCCGAATCTTTCCGACAATTAATTTTTTAACTAAATAGCGTCTAAATTAAGGTCTGTTGAAAAAATCAGACCGCATTGATGCCGTATTTAGTATTTTTTGACTATATTTGCACTCGCATTCATGTGCCTGCCATGATGCGAGTGCGGATTTTTCGGTGTAAACAGGTGCGTTTTGCCGCGGAATTTGCTCTGAGTCAGGGCAGAAATAATGGAAAAATGTAATAGATAAATCAATATGATTGCTTTAACGATTCAATCCTCTACGCTTGCTATTACAGCCGCTTTAACCGGTATTGGTCTGGTGGCTTTGGCGCTATGGATTGCGGGTCTGATATCGCCCCGGTCATTTAATCCGCAGAAAGGTGAAGCTTATGAATGTGGTATTCCCACGCGCGGTGAAAGTATGGCGCAATTTAAGGTAGGCTATTATCTTTTCGCAATTCTGTTTTTGATGTTCGATGTTGAGTGTGTATTTCTCTTTCCTTGGGCAGTATGTCTGAAGTCCCTTGGTGTAGCAGGTCTCCTCAGCGTCGGCGTTTTTTTCTTCATCTTAGTGCTCGGGCTTGTATATGCTTGGCGGAAAGGAGCTCTTGAATGGAAGTAACTACAAAAAACATGCCGTATGATGCATGGAAGGACAACGAGTATATCGAATCGTTGGTAAAGGAACTTCAGGAAAATGGTGCTAACGTAATCGTAGGCACTTTTGACAAGTTGATTAACTGGGGCCGTTCAAATTCCTTGTGGCCTTTGACTTTTGCTACATCATGTTGCGGTATCGAATTTGTGTCGCTCGGTGCGGCTCGTTTCGATATGGCTCGTTTCGGTTGGGAAGTAGCCCGTTCGTCGCCTCGTCAAGCCGACTTTATGATGGTGGCCGGTACGATAGTTAATCGTATGGCTCCTGTGGTGCGCCGTCTGTATGATCAGCTTGCAGAACCTAAATATGTAATTGCTTGTGGCGCTTGTGCAGTGTCAGGCGGTCCGTTTAAGAAGTCATATCATGTGGTGATGGGCGTGGATCAGATTATTCCCGTTGATGTTTATCTGCCCGGTTGCCCTCCGCGCCCTGAAGCAATGATATATGCTATCATGCAGCTCTCGCGAAAAATTAAGGTGGAGCGTTTCTTCGGCGTGGTTAACCGCAAAGAGAAGCAGGAACAGTTTCTTAAAGATCACCCGCTTGACAAAATAAGCAATTAATCACATTATTTGAGATAACACATTATTATATATATGGCACAGATTCAGGACACCATAGCCAAGTTGTTTCCCGAGGCTACTTTTGAGCAGGGCGATACTCTCTTGGTGAATATTCCCGATGCCAAATGGCACCAGCTCGCTTGTCAACTCAAGGATAATCCCGAGCTGGCATTTGATTTTCTTGTCACTATTGTTGGTATGGATTGGAAAGATAAGATGGGTTGCATCTATTATCTGACCTCAACCATACATAATCAACATATCTCGGTGAAAGTAACCACCGAAAATCGTGAAGAACCGGTACTACACAGTGTGTCGGATTTATGGGCTATCGCCGGTATGTTTGAGCGCGAAGTATACGATTTCTTCGGAATTGTGTTTGTTGGCAACAACGACCTTCGTCGTTTGTTTCTTAGTGTTGATTGGAATGGATTCCCGTTGCGTAAAGATTATGACGAGAATCCGGCACTCAATCCGGTGACTACCGATAACGAACGTCAGACTGATTTCTCTACGGCTTATTATGAAAATGCCAAAGGAGAAGTGGAGCGTCGTGTGGTGCGTATTTTTGAACCGGATGATTTTGTGGTGAATATCGGCCCTCAGCATCCTGCTACTCATGGTGTGTTGCGTTTCCGTACCGCTATCGATGGTGAAACTATCAAGAAGATAGATGTCTATATGGGTTATATCCATCGCGGCATAGAAAAAATATGTGAGAAATTGACTTATCCGCAGACCTTGCATTTCATGGATCGTATGGATTATTTCTCGGCGCATCCCTATCATCACTGTCTGTGTATGACAATTGAGGAAGCTGCCGGTATAGAAGTGTCGCGTCGGGTGCAGGTGATTCGTGTGCTTATGGACGAACTTTCACGTATTGCTTCTCACTGCCTGTTTATCGGCACTTATTGCATGGACCTTGGAGCGACAACCATGTTGTTCTATACACTGCGCGTTCGTGAGCAGATACTTGACATTATGGAAAAAACCTGTGGCGCCCGCATGACATTCAACTATGAGTGTATTGGTGGTGTTATGCAGGATTTGGCTCCGGATTTTGTTGATGATGTGAAAGCTCTGCTTGCTGTTATTCCTCAGAATATTAAAGAATACAACAAGATATTCACCGGCAATGTGATAGCCAAGAATCGTCTGGAAGGTGTGGGTTATCTGTCGCGTGAAGACGCTATTTCATGGAGTGTGTCCGGACCTTCCGGACGTGGTTCCGGTTGGGCTTGCGATGTGCGTAAGACCGATCCTTACAGTATCTATTCCGAACTTGAATTTGATGAGGTTGTACGCCATGAAGGTGACTCTATGGCCCGTTTCAAAGTCCGTATGGACGAAATAGTGCAGAGCGCACGAATCATTGAACAGTTGATAGACAATATTCCTGAGGGTGAGATTTGTGCAAAAGTTCCCAAAGTGCTGAAACTGCCTGTAGGTCATTGGTTCCGTACGGTGGAAGGTTGCCGAGGTACTTTCGGTGTGTATCTTGAAAGCGACGGTGGAACATCGCCCTATCGCTTGAAGATAGCTCCCCCTTGTCTGCCTTTGGCTTCTGTGGTCGACCACATAACCCGTGGCAGCAAGATTGCTGACCTGATCACTATCGGCGGTTCGCTCGATTATATTGTTCCTGATATGGACCGTTGATACCAATAACCAAGCATTCAATCTGTAAACAGAAAAAGTAATACAAATCACTATGTTCGATTTTTCAATATTAACCACTTGGATTGACAACTTACTGCGCTCGTTCATGCCCGAATGGCTTACAGTATTGACTGAGTGTGTGTTGATAGGCTTTGTGCTCTTGTTGGCATATTCGCTGTTGGCTCTTTTTTACATATATTTTGAGCGTAAAGTGTGTGCCGCTTTCCAATGCCGTATCGGTCCGAATCGTGTTGGCCCGTGGGGCTTGCTCCAAAGCGTGGCGGATATGTTCAAAATCTTGATTAAAGAGCTTATTTCGCTTAAGAATACTGATAAATTTTTGTTTGCTCTTGCGCCTTATCTGGTGATTTTGGCATCAATGCTGACATTTGCCGTTCTTCCATGGGGTAACGGGCTGCAGATTATCAATTTCAATATCGGCATATTTTTCTTGATAGCAGTGTCATCGATAGGTGTGCTGGGTATATTACTTGCCGGTTGGTCATCAAATAACAAGTTTACGCTTATCGGTGCTATGCGTTCCGGTGCACAGATGGTCAGCTATGAGCTTTCAATCGGGTTGTCGGTGCTCACTATGGTGGCATTTGCCGGTACAATGAATATCGTCGAAATCGTTGAAGCGCAGGATCATCTGTGGTTTATTTTCTCAGGCCATTTACCCGCGCTGATTGCTTTCATAATCTATATGATTGCTGGTACGGCTGAGACAAATCGCGGTCCGTTTGACCTTCCTGAGGCAGAAAGTGAGTTGACTGCAGGTTATCATACTGAGTATTCGGGTATTCATTTCGGTTTCTTCTATCTTGCTGAATATTTGAATCTGTTTGTAGTATCCGGTGTTGCCACTCTGTTGTTTTTCGGAGGTTGGATGCCTTTGCATTTCCCGGGTTGGGACGGATTTAATGAAATAATGAACTATATACCTTCCATAGTGTGGTTTATCGGTAAGGCTATTGCATTGTCGTTTGTCATCATTTGGTTCAAATGGACATTCCCGCGTTTGCGAATCGACCAGATGCTGTCACTCGAATGGAAATATCTTCTCCCGATTAATCTCTTTAACCTGGTTTTGATGGTGCTTGTCATTGTCTATGGTTGGTATATTTAATTAAGAATTAGTTTTATTACACTATATCTCACTCTGTTATGAGCGATAAATTTGGAACAATAGCGCAAGTAATCGGCCCTGTAGTCGACGTGGCGTTTGAAGGCGAAGGAAATGTTTTGCCTCCTATCTTTACAGCACTTAAAGTGGATCGTCCTGATGGTTCGATGCTGATACTTGAAGTGGAGCAACACATTGGAGAAAACACTGTAAGATGTGTGGCAATGGAGAGTACAGACGGTCTGCGTCGTGGCCTTCGCGTAGATAATCTTGAGCGTCCTATAGCCGTGCCAACCGGTAATCAGGTCAAGGGTCGTTTGCTGAATGTGGTTGGAGAAGCTATCGATCGCCTCCCCGCACTTAAGCGTGATAATTTGCGTCCGATTCATCAGCCGGCTCCTGAGTTTGATGATTTAACTATAGGTACAGAGATTTTGTTTACCGGTATTAAAGTGATTGACCTGCTTGAGCCTTATAGTAAAGGTGGTAAGATTGGTTTGTTCGGGGGTGCCGGTGTGGGCAAGACCGTACTTATCATGGAGCTTATTAATAATATTGCTAAAGGTCATAACGGTTTTTCCGTGTTTACCGGTGTAGGTGAACGTACACGCGAGGGTAATGACCTCTTGCGTGAGATGATCGAGAGCGGTGTGATGAAATACGGGGAGAAGTTTGAACAAGGCATGGAGAAAGGCGAATGGAATCTCCATGACGTTGATATGCAGAAAGTGGAAGAGTCACAGGCTACACTCGTGTTCGGTCAGATGAATGAGCCACCGGGTGCGCGTCTGCGTGTTGCACTTTCCGGTCTTACGGTTGCCGAACAATTCCGCGATCAAGATGGAGGTGGTAAAGAAATTCTTCTCTTCATCGACAATATATTCCGTTTCACGCAAGCGGGTAGTGAGGTATCGGCACTCTTGGGCCGTATGCCTTCAGCCGTAGGTTATCAGCCTACGCTTGCTTCGGAAATGGGCGCGCTGCAGGAGCGTATTACCTCTACTAAAAACGGTTCAATCACTTCTGTGCAGGCTATCTATGTGCCGGCCGATGACTTGACTGACCCGGCTCCTGCTACCACATTCAGTTTCCTTGATGCTACTACGGTGCTTAGTCGTAAGATAGCTGAATTAGGTATCTATCCGGCAGTTGACCCGCTCGATTCTACTTCGCGCATTCTCGATCCTAACATCATTGGCGAGGATCATTATAATACCGCTCAAGCTGTTAAGCAGTTGCTTCAGAAATACAATGAATTGCAAGATATTATTGCTATTCTCGGTGTAGATGAACTTTCTGATGAGGACAAACTCGTTGTTGCACGAGCTCGTCGCGCACAGCGTTTCCTCTCGCAGCCTTTCTTTGTGGCTGAGCAATTTACCGGTCTGCCGGGTGTGATGGTTCCCCTTTCCGAAACTATTCGTGGTTTCAAGATGATTCTGTCGGGAGAGATGGATCAGTATCCAGAGCAGGCATTCCTTAATGTAGGTACCATAGATGAGGCTATCGAAAAAGGTAAGAAGATGCTTGCCGAGGCAGGTGTGAAGTAAAAAACTGAGCATTCAACAACCAATCATTAATTATTAACCTTCGCGTATGACACTAAATATTATTTCGGCAGATGATACCGTGTTTACCGGTGAAGTTACTTCTGTGACATTGCCTGGTGCAAACGGATTGTTTACCGTGTTGCGCAACCATGCTTCGCTGATATCTACGCTCACCGCCGGCAAAATTACATATGTTGCCGATGGAGAGTCGGCAGAATTGCCTGTTTCCGGCGGTTTGGTCAATGTGGATAATAATGTGGTGTCAGTGTGTATCTATTGATTGCTATGAACAGGAATAGTATTTTTACGGTCATTTTGATGTTGGTGATGTTGTTTTCGCCGGCAGTGATGAGTGCTTCTTCCGCTGTGGCAGAGGGTGAAGAATCAGGTAAAATTGACCCTAAAGAAATAATATTCGAGCATTTAGGCGATGGCTATGGTTGGGAAGTGCCGTTTAATCATCATAAACGAATCCCTTTGCCGGTAATTCTTATCGGTAAAGATGGTTTTCACTGTTTCTTGTCATCGCGTATTGATCATGGACAGGAATATGATGATGGCGGTGCGATATTTAAGATTGCAGGTAAAGAAAGTCCGTATAAAGGTAAAATTGTGCAGATTTTGCCTGACGGCTCTGAATATAAACCGTGGGATATCTCGATTACCAAAAATGTCTGCGCTCTTTTTATTGCCATAGCTCTATTGTTGTGGAGCGTTTGGTCTGTTGCTCGTTGGCATAAGCGCAACGCTAATAAGGCTCCACGAAAGGTGACCGGTGCGATAGAGGCCCTTATAACGTTTATATATGATGGTGTAATCAAGCCTACGCTTGGTGAGCGCTCGGCCAAATTCGCGCCGTTTCTTCTGACAGTATTTTTCCTGATATTGTACCTTAATCTTTTGGGTTTGATAGTGATTTTTCCCGGAGGTGCCAATGTCACCGGTAATATTGCTGTTACTTTGGTATTGTCAATATTCACATTCCTTGCCACAAATCTTTTCGGTACGAAACATTATTGGAAAGAAATCTTTTGGCCAGATGTGCCTCTGTGGCTGAAGTTCCCGTTACCTATTATGCCGCTTATCGAGTTGTTTGGTGTATTTACCAAGCCCGCAGCTCTGACTGTGCGTTTGTTTGCAAATATGCTTGGTGGCCACATGATAGTGATTGTACTCACGTTACTCATCTTTATTTTTGCGGTGATGGGTCCGGTAGTTACCGGCGGAGCTTCTGTGGGCAGTGTGCTTTTCTCTGTATTTATGATTTTGATAGATGTTTTGGTCAGCTTCATTCAGGCTTATGTGTTCACAATGCTTTCCACACTCTTTATCTCATTCGGTCAGGAGCGGGGTCATGAAGAACATCATAAGGGAGATGAGCCTCGGCCTGCATCGACAGTTCACGCAATAAATGAATAATTAATTAAATAACATAATAATCTAACAAATTAAAAACATTACGACTATGTTAGCAACAATTTTAGCAGCAATCGAAGGAACACTTGGTCTGGGTGCATGCATAGGTGCAGCTCTCGCAGCTATCGGTGCAGGTCTTGGCATCGGCAAAATCGGTTCATCGGCAATGGAAGCCATCGCTCGTCAGCCCGAATCAGCAGGCGATATCCGCAGTAATATGATTGTGATTGCCGCTCTTGTCGAAGGTGTGGCTCTCTTCGCAGTTATAGTGTGTGTGCTCTCACTCTTCCTTTAATTTTTGAGGCTAATATTTAATTCTATAATTTAGCTATCACCTCCTTATGGAACTATTCACTCCCGATTTTGGTCTCATATTTTGGATGTTTGTATCCGTAGCAATCCTTTTGTTGATTTTGTATAAATGGGGTTGGCCGGTGATATTGAAAAGCATCGAAAATCGTGCTGACCTTATTGATAAAGGCGTGGAATATGCTCAGAATGCCAAGGAACAGCTTATGCATGCTCAGGAACAAAGCGATAAGTTTATCGCTGAGGCTCGTCGTCAGCAGGCAGAGATGCTTCGCGAAGCGGATAAGATGAAGAGTCAGATTATCGAGGATGCACGTTCTGCAGCTCAGAAAGAAGCCCAAAAGGTGATGGATGCAGCCAAATTGGCTATAGAACAAGAGCGCAAGGAAGCTCAACTTCAATTTCGTAATGAGGTGAGCAATTTTGCTCTTGATATTGCAGCCAAGGTGGTACGTAACCAACTTCGTGATGAGGAAGCACAGTCTAAACTCGTGGGAACTCTTCTCGATGAAATGGAAAAACAAAATTAATCTTCAAACGCAATGAACGAAGGATTATTACCGCGACGTTATGCCAAAGCTCTTTATGAGTTTGCTTGTGAGAAAGAGAACTCGCAACGCATCTACACTCTTATGAAGACCTTGGTAAACAGTTTTTCCGAAATGCCGTCATTGGGTGTCACTTTATCGAATCCATACGTGAGCGAGCATGATAAGATGCTATTGCTTTCGACTGCTTCCGGTGCTTCTGATTCCGATAAAGTGTTTGCAGATTTTCTCAAACTCCTTGAGCAAAACAAGCGTCTTGGATTCTGTCGCGAAATTGCGCAAGCCTATATAGATATTTATCGTCATAGAAATAATATCTATGAAGTTAATGTGACAAGTGCCGCATCTATGTCAGCTGATGAAGAGAAGCGTCTAAAAGCAATGATTCAGAAGCATCTGAATGGCGGTGTCATGGAGTATAACCACGGTATTAATCCCGATCTTATCGGAGGCTTTACAGTAAGCGTTGGCAACGAACGTCTTGATGCCTCTGTTTGTAATGAATTAAATCAGTTGCGTCTGAACCTTTTAAGCAAATAACCGATGATAAATCCCAGCGAGATTTCAGAAGTATTAAAGCAGCAGCTTGAAACGATTAACTCTAAAGTGTCGTTCGAAGAAACGGGCACAGTGCTCGAAGTAGGCGATGGCGTGGCTCACGTCTATGGTCTCGATAATGTTTGCGCTAATGAACTTGTAGAGTTTGAAAATGGAGTTAAAGGCGTGGCTCTCAATCTTGAGGAGAGCAATGTCGGTGTGATTCTGCTCAATAATGTCGACAAGGTAACTGAAAATATGTCGGTGAAACGCACCGGTGAGATTGCTTCAATTCCCGTTGGCGAAGGTTTGCTCGGCCGTGTGATAAATGTCCTTGGAGAACCTATCGACGGTCGTGGTCCTATAGCCGGAGAAACGATGCGTTTGCCTTTGGAACGTAAGGCTCCCGGAGTTATATTCCGTCAACCTGTGAAGCAACCACTTCAGACGGGTATCAAGGCTGTTGATTCCATGGTGCCTATTGGTCGCGGTCAACGCGAGCTCATCATCGGCGACCGTCAGATTGGTAAAACGGCTATTGCTGTTGATACTATAATCAATCAGCGTGCAAATTTTGAAGCTGGTAAACCTGTATATTGTATTTATGTGGCTATCGGACAGAAAGCATCGTCGGTAGCTGCGCTGGTCGATACACTTCGCCGCAATGGAGCATTGGACTATACCGTAGTTGTTGCCGCTACAGCATCTGATTCGGCTTCTATGCGTTACTATGCTCCCTTTGCTGGTGTTGCAATCGGGGAATATTTCCGCGACACCGGTCGTGATGCTCTTATCGTTTACGATGACCTTTCAAAACAGGCTGTGGCCTATCGTGAGATATCTCTGATTTTGAAGCGTCCTTCAGGCCGTGAGGCATATCCCGGTGATATTTTCTACCTACATTCGCGTTTGCTTGAACGTGCTGCCAAGATTATTGACAATCAGGAAGTGGCATCGCAGATGAATGACCTTCCCCAACCGCTTCGTCCTTTGGTGAAGGGTGGTGGATCACTTACCGCGCTTCCAATTATCGAGACTCAGGCAGGTGACGTATCGGCATATATTCCTACCAATGTGATTTCTATCACCGACGGTCAGATCTTCCTTGAATCGGCTTTGTTTAACCGTGGTATCCGACCTGCTATCAATGTAGGTATCTCAGTGTCGCGTGTGGGTGGTAATGCTCAGATTAAGTCGATGAAGAAGGTTGCCGGTACGCTTAAGATTGACCAGGCTCAGTTCCGTGAGCTTGAATCATTTACCAAATTCGGTGGCGATATCGACCCCGTGACTGCCCGCGTGATTGACAAAGGTCGTAAGAATGAACGCTTGTTGATTCAACCTCAATATCGTCCTATGCCTGTGGAAGATCAGGTAGCTGTGATTTATTGCGGAACAAAAGGTTTGCTTGAAAATGTACCCTTGGATAAGGTGGCCGAGTTTGAAAATCAATTCCTTCAGATTATGCACGCTAAGCATAAAGAAGATGTGCTTGATGTAATAAAGTCGGGTCAGCTTACCGATGAAGTTACCGCTATAATCCAACAAGTTGCGGCTGATGTTGCCGGCCGTTTTTAATGAATAACAACTCTGCATTATGGCCACATTACGTGAATTAAAAGGACGAATAGGTTCGGTAGCTTCTTCAGAAAAGATTACCGGGGCTATGAAGATGATATCTTCGGCTAAGATGCATAAGGCTGAGTTAGCTTTGCGCAAACTTATGCCATTTCGTCGACAGATTCAAACTATTATAGGTAGTCTTGTGACGGCTGACACTGAGTTCTATTCACCGCTTACTCAGGTGCGTGAAGTCAAATCGGTGGCATTGCTCGTTTTTGGCTCTGATGATGGTCTGTGTGGCGCTTATAATGTCAATATATTCAAGGAATTTCTGCACCATGTAGCTGAATATCGTGCTAATTTCGGCGATGATGTGAAGATATATGTCTATGCCATAGGTGGAAAAGTGCGAAAAGCTATTAGCAAGATTGCTGATGGAAATATCGTGCTTAAAACCATGGAGGGGGTTGATTCTAAAACCACGGGCGAAGGTGTGCGAGTATTTATGGATCATCTGCACGACTGTTTTATCAACGGCGAGTATGATCGCATAGATGCTCTGTATATGCGCTTCTTCAGCGTGAGCCGTCAGCGTCCGGTTTTAGATACACTTCTACCTATATCGCAAGAGGCTTTTTTTGAGGAAGGTATCAAACCCCAATGTCGTCCCTATCTGTTTGAACCTGATGCTGCCACCATATTCACATCGGTGTTGCCAATGTATTTGCTCTCGGTGATGCAAGATATTTTCACTGAAAATAGAGCTTCGGAGCAGGCTTCGCGTGTGATGGCTATGCAGAGTGCCAATGACAACGCGCAGAAACTTCTCGAACAACTCCGTCTTGAATACAATAAATTGCGACAGCAAAGTATTACCACTGAGCTTTTAGATATACTTGGTGGTCAAATTCGATGAAACTAAATGATAAATTAATGTCTAACTGAATATTATATCATGGGTAGTGTAAAAGAATATTTCTCATCATTAGGGTCGGGCATTGTGAGCCTTCTCAAAGGTATGCAAGTGACCGGCAAAGAATTTGTCACTCCTAAGATTACCGAGTTTTATCCCGAAGATCGCGAAAAAGTGCATGTGCCACAACGTTTTCGCGCCGTACTTCAGTTGAAGTACGATGCTGACGGTCGTCACAAATGTATTGCTTGCGGTATTTGTGAACGTAATTGTCCTAATGGTACTATCACGGTGAAAACCAAGATGGTCGATACTCCTGACGGCAAGAAAAAACGCAAACTTGATAAATATATCTACGACTTGGGTAGCTGTACATTCTGTCAACTATGTGTTACAACTTGTCCGCAGAACGCTCTTGAATTTTCAAATGATTTTGAGCAGGCCGTATTTACTCGCGATAAACTCGTGAAAACTCTTAATTTCCTTCCCGAAGTGGAAGATCCTGCTCCTACACCGGAAGAGTTAGCTAAAATGGCTGCAGAAAAAGAGGCAAAAATAGCAGCAGCAAAGGCTGCTATGGCAGCTAAGAAGGCTGCTGAGGCTGAAAAAGCGGCTGATGCGTCTCAAACTCCAACTAATGAAAAATAATAAAATTATATTTATAATATGGAATTATCAATAGGAAGTATCATTATGTATCTGGTTATCGCTTTGTCGATAATCGTATTCTCGGTACTGACTGTCACCACTCGCAAAATTTTGCGTTCGGCTACATTCCTTCTATTTACACTTTTTGCCACGGCAGCCCTTTATTTTAATCTCGATTATGAGTTTTTGGGAGCCGTGCAGATAGCCGTATATGCCGGAGGTATTGTGGTACTGTTCGTATTCTCTATTTTGCTCACTTCTCATCCGGGGCATAATAGCGAGCGTTTGGTGTCAAAGAAACGTGCACTTGGTGTGTTTGCCGCTTTAGCGATGTTTGTTGTAGTCGGTATGGCTCTGCTTTATCGCTTCGGAATGGCATTCGCATCGCTTCCCGCAATGGAAAATCCGAAAATGCACGCTATCGGTCAGGCTTTGATGGGCACAGGCGAATATCAGTATCTCTTGCCGTTTGAAGCTATCAGTGTGTTGTTGCTCGCATGTATAATCGGTGGCGTGGTTATCGCCAGAAAAAGATAATAGGTTATGGAAATTACGATGATTTACTATCTGATACCCGCCTTGATAATGTTTTGCTGCGGTGTATACGGTTTTATCACGCGTCGCAATATGATTGCAATGCTTATTTCACTTGAGCTTATGCTCAATGCTGTGGATATAAATTTTGTGGTATTTAACCGCTATCTTTATCCCGAAAATATGGAGGGTATGTTCTTCACCCTCTTTGCAATTGCAATGGCTGCCGCTGAAACCGCTCTTGCTATTGCTATTATAATTAATGTGTTCCGCAAGATAAAGAATGTCGATGTGGAAGATTTAACCAAACTCAAAGATTAAGGCATTATGGAACCATTATTTCCTATATTGATTCTTACAATACCTCTGTTTATGTTCCTTTTTCTGGGCTTGCTCGGAAAATATATGAGCCATAAATGGGCAGGTATTTTAGGTACAGCCGGTATGGGTGTTACCATGATTCTGGCTTATAGCACCGCTTTCACATATTTTTTCTCCGGCTCTCCGGAATTTATTGAAAACGGTCAGCGACTTCAGTCTGTGGTGTTCAATGTCGATTGGCTTCAGCTTTATGACCAGCTGGTGATTCGCATTGGATTCCTTCTTGATCCGATTTCGGCAATGATGCTTGTGGTCATCACTACCATTTCTTTTATGGTGCATCTTTACAGCAACGGATATATGCGTGACCATCACGGCGTCTGGGAGAAAGGTTTTCAGCGTTTTTATGCTTTCCTTTCGTTGTTCAGTTTCTCTATGCTCGGTTTGGTTGTGGCTACCAACATTTTCCAGATGTATATCTTCTGGGAGCTTGTGGGTGCATCATCATATCTTCTGATTGGATTCTATTATACAAAACCATCGGCTGTGTCGGCTTCCAAAAAGGCATTTATCGTTACCCGTTTTGCTGATCTTGGATTCTTAATCGGTATTCTTATTCTTTCGTGGTATACAGGCACATTTAACTTTACTGATCTCACATCGGTGGGTGTAGAAGGTATGTCGGACGTATTCAAGGTTGATTTGTCCACAGCTGAAGGTATTAAAAATATCTTCTCAACAAGCGCTGCACCTATGTTTATGGGAGCGTCAGTGCTCACTTGGGCTTTGGTGCTGATCTTCATGGGTGGCATGGGCAAATCGGCTATGATGCCGCTTCATATATGGTTGCCCGATGCTATGGAAGGTCCTACTCCCGTATCGGCATTGATTCATGCCGCTACAATGGTTGTGGCCGGAGTCTATTTGGTGGCACGTCTTTTCCCGCTTTACTTAATGGAGCCTGCATCGCTCACTATTGTTACTGTGGTTGGTGCCATCACGGCTCTCTATGCAGCTATGGTTGCTTGTACTCAGGTCGATATTAAGCGTGTGCTTGCATTCTCTACCATCTCGCAGATAGCCTTTATGATGGTGTCGCTGGGTGTGGCAAGTCCTGACTTCCATGAAGGTCTGGGATATATGGCCTCCATGTTCCATCTGTTTACTCATGCTATGTTTAAGGCGTTGTTGTTCCTTGGTGCAGGTGCTCTGATACACGCTATCGGCAGCAATGATTACACTGCTATGCATGGCTTGCGTAAATATATGCCGGTGACCCATATCACATTCCTTATCGGGTGTCTGGCTATAGCCGGTATTATTCCTTTCTCGGGCTTTTTCTCTAAAGATGAAATTCTCAGCTCATGCTTAGGCAGCAGCACCATCACTTATCTATGGATGTCTATGGTAGCCGGTCTGACTGCTTTCTATATGTTCCGTCTCTATTATCTTATTTTCTGGTGGAAAGAGCATAAGATTCACGAAGGTCATCATGCACCTCATGATCAGCCTTGGACTATGACACTCCCGCTTGTTATCCTTGCTGCAATCTCATGTGTTGCCGGGTTTATCCCATTTGGTGATTTTGTGACATGGAATGGCGAAGAGTATGATTTCATGGCTCACTTCGACTGGAATGTAGCTACAGTGAGTCTGTGCATAGCAGTGCTTGGTATCGGATTGGCAACAATCATGTATCGCAAAGAAAATCCTTGGCCTCAGCGTATGCGTGAACTATTGCCCGGATTATGGCGCTGGTGTCATCACAGATTTTATTTCGACGAGCTATATATGTTTATCACGCATAAGATTATATTCGGTTGTATAAGCCGACCAATTGCATGGTTTGACCGCCATGTAGTGGACGGTGCAATGGACGGTATGGCTTATGTGACCAATAAAACAGCTTACGCTATCCGCGGATTGCAAAGCGGCAAGGTACAGTACTATGTGTGGATTTACCTCATAGGAGCGCTTCTGCTCGGGACAGTAACCGCATTGTGTCTGCTCTAAATTCCTATCAGCTCATTTCTTGATAATAGATAAATTTAGTAATTATGTTTTCCAATATATTGATTTATTTCGTGGTAATCCCCTTGCTGATGCTTGCAGGGCTGGCATTATGCCGAAATATTAAGCAGATACGTACGGTGGCTGTAGCAGGCTCATTGGCCTTGACTGCTTTATCGGTATTCTTGCTCGTTGATTATCTCGCTCTGCGTGCCGCAGGCGAAACAGCACCCATGCTTTATCAGGGTAGTTGGTCTTGGTTTGCGCCACTCAATATTAATCTTGCAGTAGGTGTCGACGGTATTTCTATCGCCATGCTGCTTCTTTCATCGATAATATTGCTCACAGGAAGTTTCGCTTCATGGAAAATCGATATGCCCAAAGAGTTTTTCCTATGGTTGGTATTGCTTTCTACTGGCGTGTTCGGCTTCTTTATCTCGATTGACTTGTTTACGATGTTTATGTTCTATGAAGTTGCTCTTATTCCGATGTACTTGCTCATCGGTGTATGGGGCAGCGGTAATAAGAACTATTCGGCAATGAAGCTGACATTGATGCTTATGGGTGGCTCAGCATTTTTGATGCTCGGTCTGATAGGCATTTACTTTCATTCCGGAGCCGCAGGCAGCGAGACCTGGAATCTGCTTGAGATTGCTCAAAACCACAGCATCGACAAGGGCTGGCAATATTTCCTTTTCCCGATGACATTTGTAGGCTTCGGCGTGTTGGGGGCTATGTTCCCGTTCCATACCTGGAGTCCCGACGGTCATGCTTCCGCTCCTACCGCCGTGTCAATGCTTCATGCAGGAGTGTTGATGAAACTTGGTGGCTACGGTTGCTTCCGTGTGGCTATCTATCTTATGCCCGAGGCTGCTCATGACCTGGCGTGGATATTCCTTATTCTGACAGGTATTTCAGTAGTTTACGGTGCATTTAGTGCTTGTGTGCAGACCGACTTGAAGTATATCAACGCTTACTCTTCGGTTAGTCACTGTGGCCTTGTGCTATTTGCAATATTGATGCTTAATACTACAGCAATGACCGGTGCAATCATGCAGATGCTTTCGCACGGACTGATGACGGCTCTGTTCTTTGCTCTAATCGGTATGATTTACGGCCGCACTCACACTCGTGATATCCGACAGATGGGTGGATTGATGAAAATTCTCCCTTATCTTGCCGTGTGCTACGTTATTGCCGGTATGGCATCGCTGGGTTTGCCTGGATTAAGCGGTTTTGTTGCCGAAATGACCATTTTCATAGGTTCGTTTGAGCAAGGTATGGCTGATTATCTTGGCGGGGCAGGTTCGCTCCGACTGGTATTCACCATCATTGCTTGCTGTTCAATTGTTATCACCGCTGTATATATCCTTCGCGTTGTGGGTAAACTGCTTTTTGGCCCTGTACAGGACGAGCATCATCTTACGCTTACAGACGCTTCGTGGTGGGAACGCACTTCCACCGCCGTGCTGATCGTATGTGTGGCTGCTATCGGTTGTTTCCCCAATTTCTTTGAAGAAATTATTAAGTTCACATTTAGTGACAAAATTTTTACCGTAATAGGACTCAATTAAAAAGATTAATAAGAAATGGATTACTCACAGTTTTTAGTAATGAAGCAAGAAATCTGCTTGTTGGTAGTATTTCTTTTAGTCTTCTTTAATGATATCTTTATGCCTAAGCGTGTTCAGGCAAAGATAGGCGTGATTACGTGCATACTCTTTGGTGTCTACACTCTGCTTTGTTTCTGTCCGGCATTGATGCCTACAGATTTTGAAAGCGCATTTACAGATATGTATGAGACATCGCCGGTGATAGTGGCCATCAAGAACATTCTTAATGTAGGCGTATTTATTGTCCTCGTACAATCGCTCCGCTGGACTGATACTGATGCTCAGGCAGTGCGTCGCGGTGAATTTTATGAATTGCTGCTGTTGACACTTTTCGGTATGTATCTCATGATATCTGCCCGTCACTTCCTGCTTTTCATCATAGGCCTGGAATCGGCATCGTTGCCTCTTGCAGCTATGGTGGCATTTGATAAGAATCGATATGAGAGTCGTGAAGCAGCAGTAAAATATATCCTTACGGCTGTATTTTCATCGGCAATATTCCTTATGGGTATTTCCTATGTATATGCGCTCACCGGGTCGCTTTATTTCTCGCAGATTGGGGCTGCACTTGCCGTCTTGGACGTAGATGCTATATTATTGGCCATTGCTTTGGCCTTTGTAGTTGCCGGTATGGGATTCAAATTATCTCTCGTTCCGTTCCATCTGTGGACTGCCGATGTTTATCAAGGCGCTCCCACATCTGTGACTTCTTATTTGTCGGTAATCTCTAAAGGTTCGGCTGCGTTCGCATTCTTGGTTATACTATGGCAGGCTTTCGGAGTTGTTTATTCTCAGGCATGGGAATGGATGCTTTATGCTTTGATTATACTTACCATAACAGTTGGTAACTTGTTCGCTATCCGTCAGCACAACCTTAAGCGATTCCTTGCGTTTTCATCAGTGTCACAAGCCGGTTATATCATGCTTGGTATTATTTCCGGTGAGGCTATGGGAGCAGCAGCGTTGATGTACTATATATTGGTTTACATCTTCTCTAATCTTGCCGCTTTCGGTGTTATTGGCGCTATTGAGAATGCCACCGGCAAAGTGTCGCGTGATGACTACAACGGTTTGTATCATACCAATCCGCGCTTGGCGTTCACTATGATGCTTGCCATGTTCTCATTGGCCGGTATTCCTCCGTTTGCAGGATTCTTCAGCAAATTCTTCATCTTCACATCGGCGATTTCAGCCGGTAGTATTGCTCTCTATGTATTGGTATTCATCGCATTGATTAATACTATTATATCACTTTATTACTACTTGCTTGTGGTTAAGGCCATGTTTATTAAACCGGTTGATGACAACACCGTGCCCGCAATTAAGAGTGCTTGCTCTGAGCGTTTCGCTCTCACCCTTTGTGTGGCTGGCATCATTGCCTTAGGTTTAGTAAGTCCCGTCTACGACTGGCTCCTTGCAATCTGCGGCTGTTGATTACGAATATAATCATCTCATATATTGGCGACCGAGACACTATATGTCCCGGTCGCT
>CAZZFD010000016.1:0-37126 GCA_964653375.1 uncultured Bacteroides sp. | reverse complement strand
GAAGATGGTGATGAAAAATGGAAGGGAAAAGGCGGCGGGGATTTGGCGGAGAAGAAAGTAGCCGTCAAATAAACAGCCTGTCGAACGACAGACCGCGAACTGGAATTGGTGAAATTTATAAAAAACAGACCCCTAAAAGTGTTTTTATTCAACTTTTAGGGGTCTGATAAAATTTGATACAGTATTGTTATTTATCTCATATCTGATTTATTTAATCATGGCTATTAACGCGTCAAATGCGGCACTCAGTCCGTCGGCATTCTTTCCACCGGCCTGGGCAAATCCGGGCTGACCACCGCCACCGCCCTGAATCAGTTTAGCTGCTTCGCGTACCATCTGAGATGCGTTGTATCCTTCTTTAACCAAATTTTCCGACACCATAACCGTAAGCAGAGGTTTTCCGCTTACATCTTTGGTAGCACCAATGAAAACCGTAGATTCAGGAGAGGCAGCACGAACAGCAAAAGCTACATTCTTAACTACCTCCGGAAGACGGACACCACCGAGAGTGACAAGTTTAATACCTGAAATTTCTTTAGCCTTGGCCAGCTCCTGCGATGCGAGGGTGTTGATACGCTCACGGAAATAGTCCTCAACTTCCTTGTGGAGCTCGGCATTCTCAGCCACAGCTTTGCGCACAGCGGTGATAATATCGGGAGCGTTATTAAGCATAGATGAAACCTCACGCATTTCGCTTACCAAATCATCGATAGCATTCTCGACGGCTTCTCCGGTAATAGCCTCGATACGACGGATTCCGGCAGCAATACTGCTCTCAGACAGAATTTTTATCATACCAATATTACCGGTATTGTCAACATGAGTACCACCGCAAAGTTCCACCGAATCGCCATAGCGAATGACACGCACTTCCTCGCCATATTTCTCACCAAACAAGGCCATAGCACCCATAGCCTGAGCCTCGGCAATAGGTACATTGCGATGTTCATCGCGGGCGATAGCCTCACGAACCATGGCATTAGCCCGGCGCGAAACTTCCCTAAGTTCTTCGGGTGTAAGTTTCTGGAAATGGGAGAAGTCGAAACGCAAAATCTCGGGACTGACAAACGAACCTTTCTGCTCCACATGAGTGCCAAGCACCTCGCGAAGCGCGCGATGCAAAAGATGGGTGGCAGTGTGATTGCAAGAAGTGGCTTTACGAGCCTCTTTATCAATCTTAGCCACAAATTTAGCAGAGGAATCAGAGGGCATTCTCTTAGTGAGGTGGACAGCCATACCGTTTTCACGCTTGGTATCGTAAATCTCGACAGTGGCACCATCTCCATCGACCAGCACACCACGGTCGCCAACCTGACCACCCATTTCGGCATAAAAAGGAGTTTTGGACAAAACTATCTGATAGTACTCACCTTTTTTGTTTGCAACCTTGCGATAGCGAAGTATCTCGGTATCACATTCAGTGGAGTCATAGCCCACGAATTCCGTCTCACCTTCGCGAAGCACAGTCCAGTCATCAGTAACCAAAGCAGCAGCATTGCGAGCACGCTGTTTCTGAGCGGCCATCTCCACGTCGAAACCCTCCTGGTCGAGAGTCATACCATTTTCTTTAAGGATAAGTTGAGTCAAATCAAGAGGGAAGCCATATGTGTCATATAGGACAAAAGCCTCTTTACCCGAAATCTGATTCTTACCTTCGGCTTTAGCTTTAGACATAGCGCCATCGAGCAATTTGATGCCATTTTCAAGAGTGCGCAGGAATGATTCCTCCTCTTCCTTGATTACTTTCATAATCAAATCACGCTGAGCGGGCAACTCGGGATAAGCCTCACCCATGGATTCAATGAGTGTGTCGACAAGACGATACATAAACGCACACTTCTGCTCAAGGAAAGTATAGGCATAGCGGACAGCACGACGGAGAATGCGACGAATTACGTAACCTGCCTTAGCGTTGCCAGGCAGCTGGGAGTCAGCTATGGAAAACGCTATGGTGCGCACATGGTCGGCTATCACACGCATGGCGATATCCACTTTAGCATCATCGCCATATTTCTTACCCGACAGACGGGAGATAGTATCAATCAATGGAGTGAATACATCGGTATCGTAATTGGAGGTTTTGCCCTGCAGAGCCATGCAGAGGCGTTCAAACCCCATGCCGGTATCGATAACCTTTGCGGGGAGCGGTTCAAGCGAGCCGTCGGCCTTGCGATTGTACTGCATAAAGACAAGATTCCATATCTCAATCACCTGGGGGTGGTCATGATTGACGAGCTCGCGACCATCGATTTGAGCGCGCTCGGCATCAGAGCGCAAATCGATATGAATCTCCGAACATGGACCGCAAGGACCTGTATCGCCCATTTCCCAGAAATTGTCGTGCTTATTGCCATTAATTATGTGGTCGGCAGGCAGATGTTTTTCCCAATAACCGGCTGCTTCATCATCGCGAGAAAGACCTTCTTCGGCCGAGCCTTCAAAAACCGTAGCATAAAGTCGTGCCGGGTCGAGCTTAAGTACATCGACAAGATATTCCCATGCCCAGTCTATGGCTTCTTTCTTAAAATAATCGCCGAAACTCCAGTTGCCAAGCATCTCAAACATGGTGTGGTGATATGTGTCCATACCCACTTCCTCAAGGTCATTGTGCTTTCCACTTACGCGCAGGCATTTCTGTGAATCGGCCACACGTGGATATTTGGCAGCTTTGTTACCTAAAATAATATCCTTAAACTGATTCATACCGGCATTGGTAAACATCAACGTGGGATCGTCCTTAATCACCATAGGCGCGGAGGGTACGATACGATGACCCTTAGTCTGAAAAAAGTCTTTGAATGACTCTCGTATTTCTTTTGCTGTGAGCATATTATAATGAATTGAAAATTTATACACCAAATTTTAGCGATGCGCTATATAAATAATGTGCAAAATTAGCTGTTTTTGACTACTTTTGCAAAGTAATTCAGATGCATATTTAATGGATTCACTTGAAAAAAAATATTACAAGATATCGGAAGTAGCCACAATACTTAAAATCCCGGCTTCCACGCTACGCTTTTGGGAAAAAAATTTCACAATAATCAAACCGAAGCGTAACTCCCACGGCACTCGATTCTATACGTCGGAAGATATTGACACAATATCCATGATACATTTTTTAGTGAAAGAGCGGGGGCTCAAACTTGATGCTGCCCAAGAACAGATACGCATCAACCCGAAGGGTATATCAACCCGCCACCGGACCCTAACACGGTTGAAAGAAATTCGCAACACTTTACAAGGCCTGCTTGACACATTAAGCCTACGGCAATAGGGCCGCGCATTGTTAATTATCCAAAACAGAATCCAGTCAATTGCAAAAATTAGTTAATATCATAAGTAAAAAGATGTTAACAAGGCATACAATGTGTAATAAACTGAAAATAATTGGTAACTTCGCGACGTCAAAAAAATCATTTTATCACAAGCACATTTAACTTATTACCAAGATTTATCTAACTAATTACTAAGATTATGAAAAAACTCTACACAATGTTACTCTCTCTCGGTGTAGCATCTACTGTGGCAGCACAGCAATTACCAAACAGCAACTTTGAAGGCACATGGGGAGACTGCACTCCCTGGACATCCAATAACAACACGAAAACAAAAGGTCAGACACCTCAAAACTGGACCTTATCGCACGTAATCGGAGTGAGCGGGACAGGAGCCACAGAAGTAGGGAGTAAAGTTGACGGGTATTCCGGTTCAGCCGTAGAAATTCACAATGAGCCCAATCCGTTCAAATCATCTCAGATAATCCCCGGCTATGTGACATTAGGCACTACATGGGCAACATCAAAAGGTGGAATAGTAGGGAATCCAACAAATACGGACGGTGGCACATTCGGTGGCATCGACTTCACATACCGTCCTGACGCTGTAGAATTTTACTATCAGCGTTCGCATGGCACCGCCAACGCATCGGAAGTGGCTATGGTGATAGCATACAGCTGGAAAGGAACTACATCGCAAGCATCGGTACCGGGCAACAACGTACTAAGCGGGTCGGCTACAACCGCTACGATGATTAACCGTGACCGTAACATTCTCGGAAAGACCACTTCAGAAGGGGGCGCATTAACGAAATCAGATGATTTCGCACTCATCTCCAAGATTGAGAAAAATATAGAAGGGAATCAATCGGCATGGACACGCATGGTGTTGCCTTTTGAATACAGCAACAACGCCGCTCCCGAAAAATTCAATATCATTTTCTCAGCCGGTGATTATTATACGACTACTCCCGGAAAAGCCAACAGTCTGAAAATAGATGAAATCAAACTCCTCTACTACTCACGTCTGGCTACACTGGCGGTTAACGGCACAGCTGTGAAAGATTTTAATTCCGACACTTACAAATATACTATTAAAGGCAATATGCCTGAAGCCGGTGCATTTGAGTTCACAACCCTCGGCACAAGCGGCAGCGCAAAAGCTACTCTCAGCCTTGACAAAGCCAACAATGTAGCAACTATCAAAGTAACAAATACCAATACCGGCGGCACAGATGTGGACGGTGAAAGCGAACACACCTATACTCTTGAGTTTGTTGCCGAATCATCTTCAACAAATGGACAGGAATATAAAGGTACATTGGTTATCGCAACCGAAGAAGATGGTGAAGAAAATGAAATTCTCCGCGAAGACAAATCAGTCTATATCAATAAAACATCGGCTGACAAATGCACCGTTACCCTACCCGACTTCTCGATAGACCTCGGTGACGGTCCGATGCCTCTGGGCGATATCATCGTTACCGATACCAACATTGCAAACAATAACGGTGTAACCGAATTGTCGGGCGATGTGAATCATTTCAGTCTGCTTGATGGTGAAATTATAGCCAATATAAGATTATCCGGTACACAATCGGGCAACGAACTCAACATGATAATCTTTGTAGATTGGATAATAGAAGATGAAGATACGGGCGAGGACATGGTTCTGGCCACATTCAAGGTGACATTCAACGGCATAACCGAATTAGCAGGCATCACCAACGTGGGAACTGACACAAATACCAACGCACAGGTCAATTACTACAATCTCAACGGTGTAGAAATCAATGCAGATAATCTGACTCCGGGTATCTACGTAATCCGTCAGGGCAATAAGACTCAGAAAGTGCTTGTGAAGTAATTCACACTTAATAAATCTTGATAAAATAAAAGCTCTCTTACGGGAGCTTTTATTTTTTACCAAATAATGAGTAAATTTGCAACGCTATGCAACCACTCTACGAAGATAATCACATAATAATCGTCAATAAAGCACCGGGCGAAATAGTGCAAGGTGATAAGACCGGCGACACTCCGCTGGTGGATATCGTGCGCCAATATCTTAAAGAGAAATATAACAAACCCGGCAATGTGTTTTGCGGAGTGGTACACCGTCTGGACCGCCCCGTAAGCGGAGCCGTCATTTTCGCCAAAACATCGAAAGCGCTGGCACGACTGAATGAGATGCTTCGCAAAGGTGAAATCCACAAAACGTATCGGGCTATCACACGCTTTAAGCCGCCAAAAGATGCCGACCGGCTCGTCCACTATATAACCACAGTGGAACGCAATAACAAATCATACGCCTCTCCTACCCCGAAACCTGATGCTAAGGAAGCGGCTCTCAGCTACAGATTGATAAATAAATCAGACCGCTATTACCTGCTCGAAATAAACCTTGAGACCGGACGGAAGCACCAGATAAGAGTACAATTATCGGCTATAGGGTGTCCGATAAAAGGTGATTTGAAATATGGCGACAAACGGTCAAACCCCGACGGTAGCATTTCACTTCATGCCCACAGCATTGAGTTTATCCACCCTGTGTCACACCAACCGGTCCGTGTGGAGGCTCCGATACCTGATGACACACTCTGGAACGCCATCAAGCCTCATACCGAATGTCAATAATCATACCCGACACTCCGCCTGCAGCCCATATTCTCAAAAACATCTGACAGATAACAAAATATCCGGGATATTTACACATGATATCAGACATGATAAATCAAAACTGATTGAAGGCATCGGAAACGGCTTTTATCTGCCACACAGCAGATATGCTTTCCGGAAAGAAGATGAAATTCCACCGGCTCCGGCCATAGCCGCATCAAGTCAGGCAGCAGGTCAGACAATATTAACTAATGACCGACGAAACGAATATTTCATCTGCGGCCATGGAGAATACCGCCTCCAAACGCCGGACAAAGAGTATATACGAGATTTGAAAAAAAGGGCTAAATCCCACTATTCCCGCAAATTATTCTCCCGATGACGAACCGACAAAAACATCTGTTGACAAATGTCATAAGACAGGATTGGCCATTATGCGCAACCGGTTAGGAATTGTCGGCGAAAAACGCTAATTTTGCACTACTTAACCGCTTTATATCTATGATCGAATATATATCGGGAAAAATAGCCGATTTGACTCCCACGTATGCCGTGATTGACTGTTCAGGCATAGGCTATATGACTTGTATCTCGCTGCCCACATTCACGGCTCTCGAAGGCCGCGAATCAGCCAAATTGCTCATTCACGAATCGATACGCGAAGATGCGCATCAACTGTTCGGATTTATCAACGAACACGAACGGCAACTGTTTCGCTTGCTGATAGGAGTATCGGGAGTCGGAGCCAATACGGCACGTATGATTTTATCGTCAATTCCGGCCCCGGAACTTGAACAGGTGATAATATCAGGCGACCATACAAGATTGAAGAATGTGAAAGGCATAGGCATAAAAACCGCTCAAAGAATCATTGTGGACCTCCGCGATAAAATAAAACCTACAGGCGATGCGTTAAATATACAGCCTACAGTGCCTTCGGAAATATTTGATGAAGCACTTTCGGCTATGATAATGCTGGGCTTTACACGAGTTCAATCGCAAAAAGCACTTAAAAAGATTTTTGATGAGAATCCGGAAATAAAAGTGGAAAACGCCATCAAAAAGGCTTTAAGTATGATGTAACTGCGGCTGCAGCTTATTGTAAAGTAAGCAAATCATTGATTTTAAGCAAACTGTACAGTGACACTACGTCAACATAATAAACCGATTTCAGCTATAAAACATCACTTTCGGATATTCAGTCTGATGGTGCTGATGTCGGTAATGTGTCATCAATCGCTCCACGCTCAATATTATAAGTCGGAACTACCGCCTCCTGCACCGGCATCGGTGGCTCCGCCTCCATTGTCGAAACTCGACTCCATCATGCTTCCTTCGCCTGTGCAACAGACGGTGCCGCAAAATTATGAGGAGCTTATGGGTCAAGAATTTTCGGCAGACCTAAAGTCGCCGTCAAACGTAAAAACGGTGACGGAATTTGATCCGGAATCAGGGTGCTATGTGCTGCGAACACGTGTGGGCGACATGGATATTTCCACTCCGTTCTTGCTCACCGAAAAGCAATACAACGACTGGCAAATGCGTAAGTCCATGCAGGAATATTATCGTAAACGGAATGCCGAGGCTCTGACTCAGGAAAAAGAGAAAAAACCATTTGACGTACTTGACATGAATTTCGCACTCGGGCCATTGGAGAAAATCTTCGGTCCGGGTGGCGTTCGTCTTAGAACACAAGGGTCGGTACAGCTCGACATGGGCATAAAATCGACATTTACCGATAATCCGGCTCTTGCTCTGAATGCGCGCAGAAAGACATTCTTTGACTTCCAACAGAAAATTCAGGCCACTATCGCCGCATCGGTGGGCGACCGCTTGAAATTCAACATGACCTACAATACCGATGCAACTTTCGATTTTGACTCTAAGAATCTCAAGCTCCAATATGAGGGTAAAGAAGATGACATAGTAAAGAATATCGAAGCCGGTAATGTGAGTATGACCACGGGTACACAGCTGATAAGAGGAAGTACAGCTCTATTTGGCGTAAAAGCTAAATTGCAGTTCGGTAAACTCACGGCTACAGCCCTCGTATCGCAACAAAACTCTGAATCACGCTCAATCAGTACGAAGGGAGGCGCTCAGACCACACCATTCAGGGTGAACATCGATGATTATGATCAAAACCGCCATTTCTTCCTCGGTCATTTTTTCCGCGACAACTACGATCAGTTTGCGGCAAAATTGCCGATAGTCAGCTCGGGGGTGAAAATCACTCGTGTGGAAGTGTGGGTAACAAATAAAAACAACAATTTCAACCAAAGTCGCAATGTGGTAGCATTCATGGACTTAGGTGAAAACGGAAGATTAGCCAACCCTTATTGGAACCCGGATCCTACGCTTACCAATCCATCGAATAAGTCCAATGACCTGCTTTCCAAAATCAAATCAGAATATCCCGACGCACGATTCATCTCTACTGTCACCCAGGCACTCGCCCCGTTAAGCGCCTTCGGCATCACCGGCGGCCATGACTTCGAGAAGGTGGAAAGTGCCCGACTTCTTTCGGAAAGCGAATATACGCTCAATAGTACATTAGGTTACATCTCATTCAAAAATCAGATGAGTTCAGATGATGTGCTCGGTATCGCTTACGAATATACCTATCGTGGTCAAGTATACCAGGTGGGAGAATTTTCATCGGATATCACCTCTACCGATCAATGCCTGTTTGTGAAAATGCTCAAGGGCACCACTATCTCCCCGGAACTGCCCATGTGGGATCTGATGATGAAGAATATCTATTCGCTGGGTGCCTATCAAGTGCAAAGCAGTAATTTCAAGTTACAGATCAAATATCTATCGGATACTACCGGCACGGAAATCAACTATCTTCCTGTACCGGGTCTTTCCGACAAACCTTTGCTGCAGGTAATGAATCTTGACCGTCTGGACTCAAATATGCAGTCAAATTCCGACGGATTCTTTGACTTTATCGACGGTTATACCATATTGCCGGCAACCGGCAAGGTAATTTTTCCGGTGGTAGAACCATTCGGCTCTCACCTTGCTGCTAAAATCGGCAATCCACAAATTGCCCGACAATATGTATATCAGGAACTCTATGACTCTACTTTAATAGTTGCACGCCAATTTGCCGACAAGAACAAATTTATGCTTGTAGGTGAATATCAGGCATCGGCCGGGTCTCAAATCCGACTTAACGCGATGAATGTGCCTCGCGGGTCAGTTGTGGTCACAGCCGGTGGCGTAACGCTCAATGAAAACAGCGATTACACAGTAGACTATGCGATGGGTATTGTCACCATCACCAATCAAAGCATAATCGATTCGGGTCAAAACATAAGCGTCACACTCGAAAACCAATCGATGTATTCGACTCAGAGAAAAACTCTGTTAGGTTTGGATTTAAGCTACAAATTCAATAAGAACCTTACAATAGGAGGTACATTGATGCACTACGGCGAAAAAGCACTTACCGAAAAAGTAAACATAGGCGATGAAGTGGTCAACAATACAATCTGGGGACTCAATTTCGCCTATAACAGTGAGTTCATGTGGCTTACCAATCTACTCAACAAAATACCTACGGTAAACGCCACAGCTCCATCGCGGATATCTCTTCAAGGCGAATTCGCCCAACTGCTGCCTCATTCTCAAAAAAGCGGCTCCAATCAGGGCTCGTCATACATCGATGACTTCGAATCAGCGCAAAGCGGTATAGACTTGCGCTCACCCTATGCATGGTATCTCGCTTCCACTCCCTACGACAACGCTTCAGACGCTCTTTTCCCCGAAGCTGCCCTGAGTAATAATGTGGAATATGGCAAAAACCGCGCTTTGCTCAACTGGTATTACATAGACCGAATGTTTACCGCACGCAACACATCGCTCGCTCCCGGTTACATAAAGAATGACCTCAAGCAACAGTCAAATCCCTATGTGCGCGAAATCACATCGCGAGAAATATATCCTGACCGCCAACTCACATACGGCGAATCATCTACCATACAGACTCTCAACCTTTCATTCTATCCCACAGAGCGCGGTCCTTATAATCTTGACGGCATCAATATTGACTCCGAAGGAAATCTCAACAATCCTGAAAAACGATGGGGAGGCATCATGCGCCGACTTGATAACACCAATTTCGAGCAAAGTAACATCGAGTATATCCAATTCTGGTTGCTCAGTCCGTTTCTCGATCCAGAAAATCCCAATACCGAAGGTGGCGACCTCTATTTCAACCTTGGCGAAATATCGGAAGATATCCTTAAGGACGGCTTGAAATCCTATGAAAACGGTCTGCCTTACAATGGGACGACAGATCATACCACTACCACCGTATGGGGTCGCGTAAGCAATGAAAATTCGCTTTCCTACGCTTTCGATAACAGCAATGAAGCCCGTAGAAATCAGGACGTAGGTCTTGACGGGCTTAAGAATGATGAGGAATTTACGTTTGATTCCTATTCTACTTATCTCGATAACCTTCGCCATACTCTTTCTCCCGCAACGGTGGAAAAGATGCAAGATGACCCGTTCTCGCCTTTCAACGACCCTGCCGGCGACAACTATCATTTCTATCGCGGTTATGACTACGATGAGCAACGTCTTTCAATCATAGAACGATACAAACGTTATAACGGTGTGGAAGGCAACTCCCTATCGCCCGATGACGCGCCGGACCAACTGTATCAGTCATCGCGAGTAACACCTGATGTGGAGGATATCAATCAGGATAACACTCTTAATGAATATGAACGATATTACCAATATCATATATCGGTGCGTCCTGAAGATTTTGTGGTAGGTAAAAATTATATCACTGACAAGCAAGTGTCGGTGGTTTCTACGCGCGATGGCGAAGACCTTGAGGTCGAATGGTATCAGTTCAGAATACCACTAAGCGATTTCCAGAAAAAAGTCGGTTCGATCAATGGCTTCTCCACCATCAGATTCGCCCGCATATTCATGACCGGATTCAAAGCCACCACACACCTGCGTTTCGCATCGCTCGAACTTATACGCGGTGAATGGCGTCCATATAACTTCAATCTAAACAATCGCGGTGATACACCGGCTGAAGGAAAACTCGAAGTTGCCGTGGTCAACATAGAAGAAAATTCCGGCCGTGTACCTGTAAACTATGTGCTTCCCCCCGGCGTCACCCGTATCTCTAACCCCGAGCAATCACAAATAGTCCAGCTCAACGAGCAATCACTTTCACTCAAAGTGACCGATCTGAATGCCGGCGATGCACGTGCCGTATATCGCAATACATCGCAAGACCTGCGCAACTACAGCCGACTGCAGATGTGGGTACATGCCGAATCGCTGATAGATGATATAAGCAATCTGCATAACGGTGATTTGTCGGTATTCATTCGTCTGGGCACTGACGTAAAAAATAACTTCTATGAATATGAAGTGCCACTGAAACTTACCCCTCACGGACGCTACTCCGACTCATCTACCGACCGTCATATCGTATGGCCCGAAGAAAACTTCATCAACTTCAAACTTCAGTCGCTGGTCAATCTGAAGAAGCAACGCAACCAGGCAAAACGCAATGGCGAAGAAGGCGTCAACTTCGGTGTGGTTTACACCGGACGCGATCCGGACAACCAGCGCAATAGTATGTCAGTCAAAGGCAATCCCTCGCTCAGTGATATTCGTGTTATGCTTGTGGGCGTACGCAACAACGCTTCAACAGAAAAAAACGGCATAGTTTGGGTCAATGAACTTAAAGTCACAGACTTTGAATCATCAGGTGGCTGGGCTGCAGATGCGACCGCGTCACTCAACATATCCGACGTGGCTACATTTAATGTGGGGACACACTATGAGACAGCCGGGTTCGGCGGAGTTGACCAGAGCCTTAACGAGCGTCGTATGGACGATTATCTTCGATATAATTTTGCCATACAAGCCGATCTCGGTAGATTCTTACCCGAGAAAGTGAAACTTAAAGCCCCTATATTCTACTCCTATACGAAAGAAAAGACTACTCCAAAATACAATCCGCTCGATCAGGACGTATTGCTTAAAGATGCCTTGGACGGAGCAACAAAACAAGAACAGGATTCAATCAATGCTTTTGCTATCGAACATTCTGAACAGCAGAACTTCAGTATCTCAGGTCTTACATTTGATGTCAAGAGCAAAAATCCCATGCCATGGGATCCGGCCAATTTTGTATTCAACTTCTCATTCAGCAAATCACACAAGTCAAATCCTACCACTGAATACGAAAATCTCGACGACTACCGTGGCAGTTTCCAATACTCTTACACCCCCTACATCAAACCGCTAAAACCATTCTCGTTTATCACAGCCAAAAACAAGAATGCCAAATTCCTGAAAGATTGGGAACTCAACTGGCTTCCTAATTCCATATCATTCCTGACCAATATGTCGCGCTACTATTATGAACAGCAGACGCGAAGCGAAATTGACACTGACTTCAAATTGCCTGTATCGGTGAGCAAGAATTTCTTATGGGACAGACAACTCGCTATCACGTGGAATCTCACAAAAAGTCTTAACTTCACCTTCAACTCCAATACATCAGCCCGCATAGAAGAACCGGTTGGAGCTGTCAATAAAAAACTCTTTCCCGACAAATACAAACAATGGGCGGATACCGTCTGGAACAGCATTCTGCATCTTGGAACTCCATGGAGCTACAACCAGACATTCAGCGGCAGCTATAAAGCTCCTTTCAACCGTATCCCCGTACTTGACTGGCTCACCGCATCAGCGACATACAATGCCGTATATCGTTGGGACCGCGGAGCTACAGTGGACGGCATCTCGCTTGGCAACAGCATATCAAACCAAGCGACATGGAATGTCGATGGAAAAATCAACCTTGAGACACTCTACAACAAAAGCGAATATCTAAAGAAAATCAATACACGCTTCGGAGCGTCACGCCGTTCAGCTAAAGATCTCAGCAAAAAGAAAACCACCGGTAAAACTGTCAACACACCAAAGGCAAGGAAATTTGAACGTACATACGTGCTTCTGCCGGACACATCACTATTTATCAAACACAATCTGCGTAATAAAAAAGTAAAAATAACCGGTGTGGATGCCGTCACCAAAAAGGCAGTTACCCTTAAGACCAAAATTGTAGACGCCAACACTGTGGAAATACTCAACCGCGGCACAGACAATATAAAATTCACAATCACGGAAATTATAAAAGATGAACGCTCATTATGGGAAAACATAGGTGAGCATGCACTGCGTTTTGCCATGATGACCCGCAACATAAGTATCCGCTGGCGCGATACCCGCACATCATCTATCCCACTGTTTGTCCCTGATATCGGTGACATTTTCGGACAAGGTTCAAACAACGGTCCGTTAGCTCCGGGTCTCGCCTACGCATTTGGATTTACTGATGAAAGCTATCTTGACAAAGCCAGAGAGCGTGGCTGGCTTATGACCAACTCTGACCAAACCTCACCGGCAGTATTTGCCCATACTAACGAAATAAATTTTGAAATAACTCTCGAACCGATAAAAGGTCTTAAAATCCAGCTTACGGCAAACCGCACGGACAACCGCACGTCGCAAATCCAATTTATGTATGCAGATATGCCAACCACTCTTGCCGGAAGTTATACAAAAACTCACTGCGCAATAGCCACGGCACTATCATCATCGTCGCCCGATAACGGCTACGAGAATGCGGCTTTCAATAAGTTCCTCGACAATATACCCACAATAGCACAACGTGTGGAATCACAATACCGCTCTCTAAAATATCCCTCCACAGGATTTATGAAAGACAGTCCGCATGCTGGCAATGTATTTGATCCTACAATAGGCACAATCAGTCGCACCGGAAGTGATGTACTGATTCCGGCATTCATTTCGGCATATTCCGGAACTGATCCATCGACACAATATCTCGACCCATTCCCATCACTGGCACATATTCTTCCCAACTGGCGAGTGACCTACGACGGACTGATAAATATAGGCAATCTAAAAAACATATTCAAGGCCATCACGCTCAACCACTCCTATCAATGTACCTACGCTGTGGGCTCATATTCATCGTATCTCAACTGGATAAGTGCCGATGGAGGCAGATTGGGCTTTACGCTCGATGAACTTACCGGTCAGCCGATACCCTCATCGCCATACAATATCTCATCAGTTGCCATCACCGAACGCTTTGCTCCCTTAATCGGCTTAGCTGTAACGATGAAAAACAATATGACCATCAACGCCGAATATCGCGATGCACGTACCCTTACCCTTAATACTTCAGCCGGCCAGATTGTAGAAGCGACGCAAAAAGGTATTACAGCCGGATTCGGCTACAAAATCGTAGACCTCAAAAGTGTGCTGAAACTTAAAAACAAACAAACAGGTGTAAGCAACGACCTGACAATTAACGGTGATTTTTCCTATGCGGAAAATCAAGCATTGATCCGCAAGATTGAAAACCGTTATACCCAAGCCACATCGGGAACCAGAGTGATATCAATCAATCTTGCAGCCAAATATATGCTGAGCAGGCGCATGACAATGGGCTTGTATTTTGAACACCAAATCAATACTCCCCTTGTATCCTCTACCGCATACCCGACTACCAACACAGCATTCGGTCTGTCAATGAATTTTGAATTATCGCGATAAAAAACATTTCAAATGGTGAGCTATCTTCAAATAGAAAATGTCACAAAGAGCTATGGCGACCGTGTATTATTTGACTCGATCACTTTTGGCGTAAACCAAGGTGATAAAATAGGTCTAATCGCAAAAAACGGCACCGGAAAATCCACGCTCCTCAATATCATAGCAGGAAACGAAGATGTGGATAGCGGTAAAATCACATTTCGCAACGACCTGAAAGTAGCCATCGTACCCCAAACACCGATATTTCAGGATGACGCCACCGTGATGGAAGCCTGTTTTGATACCTCATCAAAGCAGGGAACAGCTATAAAGCAATATGAAACGGCACTACAAGGCAACGACAATATCGCCATAGAAGAAGCTCTGCATCTGATGGACGCTGCAGATGCATGGAACTACGATGACCGCATAAAGCAACTGCTCACCCAACTTCATATCACCAATCTTACTGCCCGGGTAGCCACACTGTCAGGAGGACAACAAAAACGCATAGCTATAGCACGAGCCATACTCGACAATCCTGACATGATCATTCTTGATGAGCCCACCAATCATCTTGACATTGAAGTCATCGAATGGCTTGAAAATTATCTGTCGCGCAATAACCTCACTATCCTTCTGGTGACTCATGACCGCTATTTTCTTGACCGGGTATGTAATAAAATAATTGAAATTGACCGACAGTCAATTTATACGTATAACGGTAATTTCGACTACTATCTGCGTAAACGGGCCGAAAGAATTGAGGCGCTTGGCAGCGAGTTGACCAAAGTAAAAAACACCCTGCGGAAAGAGCAGGAATGGATGCGACGTCAACCCCAGGCTCGGGCCGGCAAAGCAAAATACCGTATTGATTCATTCTATGAACTGAAAGAACGGTCTAAAATAAATCTGCGGGAGGATAATATCAACCTTGAGAATATGGACTCCGGCTATATCGGATCAAAAATATTTGAAGCAAAAAGTATCTCTAAGAAGTATGGCGACAAAGTAATAGTAGAAAACTTCAATTATATCTTCGCAAGATATGAAAAGGTAGGTATTATAGGATCAAACGGAGTCGGTAAATCCACACTCATAAAAATGCTGCAAGGCATCGTTGAACCCGACAGCGGATATTTCGATATAGGGTCGACAGTAAGATTCGGGTACTACAGCCAGGAGGGTATTCAGTTTGATGAGAATAAAAAAGTGATAGATGCAGTCACTGAAATAGCCGATGACATAATCCTGAAGGAGAACATACACTTGTCGCCGATGCAATTTCTCAATCATTTCCTTTTCTCTCCGGCCGACCAGCAAAAATATATCCATACTCTATCAGGCGGCGAACGCTGCCGACTGCATCTGGCAACGGTGCTGATGCGAAAGCCCAACTTCCTGATTCTCGATGAACCAACCAACGACCTCGATATAATCACCCTGCGAATACTCGAAGATTACCTAAATAATTTCAACGGTTGTCTGATAGTGGTGTCACATGACCGATATTTCCTTGATAATATCACCGACCATCTGTTTGTCCTCGACGGGACAGGCTCCATTAAAGATTTTCCGGGGAATTATACCGAATACAGGCAATGGTTATCCGAACAAGAGAAAAAAGTAACCGTACCCTCCACCGCATTACCCAAAACCGAGAAACAGCATAAAAAACGCCCCGAAAAATTATCGTATAAAGAGCGCAAGGAATTTGAATCGCTCACCTCTGAAATAGAACATCTCACCTCAGAAAAACAAGAACTTGACGCTATATTTTCATCTGCACAAACACTTGATAATGTTGCGGAACTCTCCGCCAGATATAATGCCATATGTGAGGAACTCGATGAAAAAGAACTGAGATGGCTTGAGCTGTCGGAACGCGAATAAAACATTTCTGCCACCCCTACCCGTAAATGGATTCACATAAATCTACACTTAAAAATCAATTGCGTAACCTGTTGCTTCGCCGTCGGCAGGCAGTAATCAGATTTCAGCACCGAAGTGCGGGATTTATTCGCTGGTGCGAACTGACTGTATCAGCTATCGCCGCTGCAGCCTCCCTATTATGCTTGATTTGCTTAATAATCCATGTCGGTTATGACCACTCGGCCTATGAATATCGCATCATAAAACAGCTGCTTGTATACTGTCAATGCATATTCCTGGTCAATATTTTACTCGGTTGTATACTTCATTTCCGTAAATCGCTGAAACAATCGCTGCCGATAAAATGGCTTGCTGATTTCACCGTCGTACTCACAATCATTCCATGGTTTTTCACCATACCGCACACCTCGTTTTTTGCCATACTGACGTCCAACAAGTATCTTTATCTGGTAACAGGCATATACGCAGTAATCACACTCAGTCAATCAATATTCCGATTGGTGGGAAAACGTACGAATCCATCGCTGTTGCTCTCATGCAGTTTCATGATATTTATCATAATCGGCACATTTTTGCTTATGCTCCCGCGATGTACTTTCTCGGGAATTGACTTTACTGACTCGCTTTTTGTCAGCACAAGCGCCGTGTGCATAACCGGACTGACACCGATAGATATACCCTCTACATTCACCCCTATGGGTCTGCTCATACTGGCATTGCTCATGCAGATAGGAGCTCTGGGAGTAATCACATTCACCAGCTTTTTCGCGCTTTTCTTTTCAGGCGACAAATCCATCTACAACCAACTGATGCTCAAAGACATCATTTACTCAAAAAGCATGAGCGCACTTATTCCCACATTATTCTATATATTAATATTCACGATTGTAATCGAGGCGGGCGGTGCCTTATTGATTTGGCTTACAATACATGGCACATTAAATATGAGTTTAAGCGAGGAGATGATTTTCGCAGCTTTCCATGCAGTATCGGCATTTTGCAATGCAGGCTTTTCATGCTATCCCGAAGGATTTGCCAATTCCGCACTACTGTATGGTAATATACCTATCTACTGGGTAGTGACTCTGCTTATCATTTCGGGAAGTATCGGGTTTCCGATTCTGGTCAATGTGAAAGATGCCATAGGAGAATATTTACACCGATTCTGGTATTTTTTGCGCCGCAAACCCGGCAACGAGATTCGCCGGGTGCATATCTACAATATGAACACAAAAATCGTGATTTATACTTTTGTACTCTTATTTGTAGCCGGTGCTGTATCATTCTTCTTCCTCGAATATAACAATACACTGGCCGGAATGACTCTATGGGAGAAAATCACACAATCGGTTTTCAACTCGGCAACACCGCGAAGTGCAGGATTCGTATCAGTGCCGCCAGGTAATTTCCTCAACGCAACGTTGCTTATTATGTTGTTTTTAATGTGGGTGGGCGGCAGCTCTCAATCGACAGCCGGCGGTATTAAAGTCAACACGTTGGCAACCATATGGCTGAATGTCAGAAGTCTGCTACGCGGACAGAGTAACCCCACTGCGTTCAAACGCTCTGTATCACCGGGTTCACTTCACCGAGCTTATGCAGTTGTAGCAGTGTCCATATTCTCGTACCTGATGTTTTCAGTGCTGCTGTTGATACTTGAACCGAATCTTCCGCCTAAAGCATTGCTTTATGAATCCATGTCGGCACTATTCACCGTTGGCTCCTCGTTAGGTGTGACATCGCGTCTTTCGGAAAGTTCGGAAATACTGCTATGTATAGCAATGTTCGTTGGCCGAGTCGGTATAATCTCCCTGCTCATGGGAGTAGTGAAAAAGAAACCACAGCACGGATATACTCTTCCGTCCGATAATATAATCATCAATTAAATCCATATCCATATCATGCGCTATCTAATCATAGGCCTCGGAATATACGGTAAAAATCTCGCTATCGACCTGACCCAGATGGGTCATGAAGTGATAGGAGCCGACACTAATCCCTCAATAGTAGAATCTATAAAAGATTATATTTCCACAGCATATCTAATCGACTCAACAGATGAAATATCCATTGCCGCATTACCAATCAGGAATGTAGACGTAGTGATAGTGGCTATCGGTGAAAATTTCGGTGCAAGTATCCGTTCCGTAGCCTTACTAAAAAAGATGGGTGTAAAGCATATCTATGCCCGCGCTATTGACCAGCTGCATGAATCGATACTTGAAAGTTTCGATATCGACCGGATTCTCACTCCTGAACAACGAGCCGCATTTGATTTGGTCAACGATATGGGTGTAGACAGTAACACCGAATCACTACCAATAGACAACGAGCATTACGTACTGAAATTCAAGGTTCCATCATTTCTTGTAGGAATGAAATATGCCAATCTGAATTTCTACCATGACTACGGACTGGATCTGATTGCGGTGTCGCGCCGAATTGATTCAAAAAACATTATGGGAATTTCGCGCAGTGAAAATAAAGTTCTTAGCCATGAGGATATGACAGATGCGACTGTCGAAACTACAGATATAATAGTGTGTATGGGCAGCAAGAATGCTTACAAAAATCTATTCAAGCACGTCAATCCTTAATGAAATTCACCAAGTTTTTTTGTAATTTTGTAATGATACTCCAGCCTCACGAAAGATAAGTGGAAACTACAGAAATATACTTGGATAAACTAAATAATCAGCAGCGTGCAGCTGTGGAATATATCACCGGACCTCAACTCGTCATTGCCGGAGCGGGGTCAGGAAAAACTCGTGTATTGACATACAAAATCGTTCACTTGCTCCACAACGGTTATGAACCATGGCGTATACTCGCTCTGACTTTTACCAACAAAGCGGCTAACGAAATGCGTCAACGCATACAGGCACTTGTAGGAGAAAAAACTGCATCAAAAATATGGATGGGTACATTTCATTCCATATTCTCAAGAATACTCCGGATAAACGCTGAACGCATCGGCTACAAATCAAATTTCACCATCTACGATGCCGCCGACAGTAAATCGCTCATCAAGACCATCATTAAAGAAATGGATCTTGATGACAAGATATACAAACCATCAATAGTTGCTTCGGCTATTTCCTCAGCAAAAAACGCTCTTATATCAGCCGAAAAATATGCAGCCACACGCGATTTAATGGAAGCAGATAAAAATGCCCGCCGGCCTTTGATTTATGCTATATATCGCAGATATCGTGACCGCTGTTTTGCATCAGGAGCGATGGATTTCGATGATTTACTTTATTACACCAATGTACTTCTGCGTGACAATCCCGATATACTGTGCCACTACCGCGAATATTTCCGCTATGTGCTGGTAGATGAATATCAGGACACCAACTTTGCACAGCACGTGATTGTCAATCAGCTATGTATCGATTCAGGCAATCTGAGCGTGGTGGGCGACGACGCTCAAAGTATCTATTCATTTCGCGGTGCAAACATCAGCAATATCCTGAATCTAAAGCAATCCTACCCTACACTTGAGATTTTTAAGCTGGAACAAAACTATCGGTCGACCCAGAATATCATCAACGCTGCAAATTCGCTGATTGAAAAAAACACTTGTCAGATACCCAAAAAGGTATATTCAAAAAATCAATTAGGCGACCGTATCACAGTGGTACAATCCTACAGCGACTTTGAAGAAGGATATCTTGTAGCCAACAAAATATCTCAACTCAAGATGAAAACCCACGATTCATTTGAGGATTTTGCCATTCTATACCGCACCAACGCCCAAAGCCGTATACTCGAAGAAGCACTTCGCAAACGAAATATTCCATATAGAATTTACGGTGGCCTTTCCTTTTATCAACGTAAAGAAATAAAAGATGCGATAGCCTACTTCCGTATGGCTGTAAACCCCGATGACGATGAAGCTCTGCGCCGAATCATCAACTTCCCGGCAAGAGGAATAGGAGAAACCACTCTCAATAAAATACTCCGCGAAGCTATCGATAAAAAAGTAAGTATGTGGAGCATAATTCAAAATATTGAGAATGCCGACATTGGACTTAATTCGGGTACTATAAAAAAAATAAATACTTTTCGCTCTCTTATTCAATCATTCAATAAACTTGTAGCCGAAAATAATGATGCTGAGACTGTAGCGACAAAAATTATCGACGCTACCGGCCTGATAAGTATGCTCATCACTGAAAACACTCCGGAAAATCTGTCAAAACGTGAGAATCTCAACGAATTGCTGGCCGGTGTGCAGCAATTCATCGACGCTCGTACCGAAGAGGGAAACGAGCACATCTCACTTACGGATTATCTCGGTGAGATATCGCTTGCCACTGATCAAGATTCCGATGACCAAGGTGAAACTACGGAAAGAGTAACCTTGATGACCGTGCACGCTGCCAAAGGATTGGAATTTAACAACGTTTATATCGTAGGCGTGGAGGAAGACCTTTTCCCGTCGGCACTAAGCGCAGGTCAGCTCAAAGAAATAGAAGAGGAGCGTCGACTGCTCTATGTGGCTATCACCCGAGCTAAGAATTATTGCACTCTCAGCTATGCTTCATCGCGCTATCGCAATGGTATGACAGTGACATGCAATCCTTCGCGATTCCTTCGCGATATTGACCAGCAATATCTCCATCTATCATCAGGTGCAACGATATATAGTAAAAAATCAGCTGACTTTGATAACTATAAAAAATCATATCACTCAGCCTCTACCATACGTCCAGTGGGTGATTCCTCCCGCAGTTACACATCATCAGACTCACGGCCGGAGAGTTCCACGCCTCAATCAGCCAACCTGAACGGCAAACTGATACATACAGCCGATGAACTGAGAATAGGAATGAATATAACTCACGACCGGTTCGGTGAAGGCACAATCACCAATATCGATACTTCGCAAGCCGACGCACGTATACAGGTGGATTTTCACAACACAGGTTCACGACTACTGTTGCTAAAATTTGCTCGTTTTACCATTAACTCATAACCGCCATGAAAGAATCAGACTTGCCTACCCCGTTTTTTATCGTTTATGAAGATAAGTTGCGCCGTAACCTTCAGCTGATTGATTATGTTCGCCGTCAAGCCGGAGTGGAAATTATCATGGCATTCAAAGCCAACGCTCTTTGGCGTACATTCCCCATAATTAAGGAGTACGGCTTCAAATTCACAGCTTCATCATTCAATGAATTACAGTTAGGTGTAAAGCATCTTGGCGTAAAAGCTCACAGCTACTGCCCGGCATACACCGAAAAAAGTATCACAGAGTATTTAGACGGTTCATCACACATAACATTTAATTCACTTGACCAATATCGCAGATTTGCCTCATTGGCCAAAGAGAAAAATGTATCACCAGGATTGCGTGTCAATCCTCGCTGCTCGGTCATCGAGACTGATATATACAATCCGGCTCTTCCCGGGTCAAGATTCGGAGTTGACGCCACACAGCTTGAAGGGAATCTTCCTGATGGAATAGAAGGACTGCATTTCCACTCATTATGCGAATCTACGTCCTACGATTTAGCCCGTGTGCTTGAGGCTTTTGAGTCACAATTTGGTAAATACCTGCCATTTATCAAGTGGGTAAATATGGGAGGAGGACATCTCATGACCCGGAAAGATTATGACATTGAACATCTGATTTCACTGCTCAAGAATTTCCGCGCACGCTACCCGCATCTGCAAATCATTCTTGAGCCCGGAAGCGCTTTTACATGGCAGACAGGAGATTTGGTAACTTCCGTAGTCGATGTAGTAACAAATCAAGGCGTATCTACCGCCATCATTGATGCATCATTTGCCTGCCATATGCCTGACTGTCTTGAGATGCCATACAAGCCCATAATAGAAAGAAGTATCGAACCGACTATAGATAAACCCACATATCGCCTCGGAGGAAACTCATGTCTTAGCGGAGACTTTGTTGGGGACTGGAGCTTCGAAACTCCACTTGCTCCCGGCGACAGACTCCGACTGAAAGATATGAACCACTACACGACCGTAAAAACCACAATGTTCAATGGTATTCAGCATCCCGACATTGTGTTTTGCGACACAGACGGTGAATGCCGTTACTTGCGCCGATTCACCTTCGAGGATTATGAATCGCGCATGAGCTGACCACCACATAATATTTCCACGCATATGGCAAAATATTCAGTAATAGTACCGGTATATAACCGTATAGATGAAGTAAAAGACCTGTTAGAGAGTCTGTGTAACCAATCGTTTACCGACTTTGAGACTATCATAGTGGAAGACGGAAGTACAATGCCATGCGGTGAGATGGCCGAAACATTCAAGGATAAGCTGGACGTGAAATATTTTTATAAATCAAACGAAGGCCGCTCTATAGCCCGAAACTATGGAATCGAACGCTCTACAGGAGATTATCTTATATTTTTCGACAGCGATTGCGTAATTCCTCCAAATTATTTCGCCACACTTGATGCTGTACTTTCTGCTACACCACTCGATTGCTTCGGAGGCCCCGATGCTGCCGACAAGTCTTTTTCCAACATCCAAAAAGCTATAAGTTTCGCCATGACATCTGTGCTGACCACAGGTGGTATACGAGGAGGCAAAATCCGTATGGAGCGTTTCGTACCACGTTCATTTAATATGGGCTACAGTCGCACTGTGTATGACAATGTGGGTGGCTTCAGAGAGATGTTTTCCGAAGATATTGACATGAGCACGCGCATCAGAAATGCCGGTTTCAGCACCGGGTTAATCCACGAGGCCAAAGTATATCACAAACGCCGTGTGGATTTTGCCAAATTCTGGCGTCAGGTACATGTATTCGGTATGTCACGAATCACTCTCAAGCTCCTGTATCCCGGCTCGATGAAATTAGTACATACGCTCCCGGCTATAGCTGTTATAACCGGATTGATATCAGTACTTTTGGGAATATTCCTTTCTCCATGGTTCCTACTGCCTGTTGCCCTCTACCTTTTAGCGATATTTATTGCTGCTATGGTATCAACTCATAGTGTAAAGGTTGCTCTTCTTGCCGTACCTGCATCTGTAATCCAGATATGCGGATATGGTACAGGATTCATAAAAGCATATTTCTTAAAGATTTTGCTCAGACGGGGAAGAAACATAGAAGAAGAAATAGCTATACGTAAAGGGAAATAATCATGGGCAACGAAGAACAAAAAACAATATCACATTTTCGTATAGCCGACCTTAGCAACGAAGACAAGCCCCGCGAAAAAGCCATCAATTCCGGTATTGCATCACTGTCAGACACCGAACTGATAGCACTACTTTTAGGGGGAGGTATGAAAGGAAAATCCGTGCTTGAACTAAGCAAGGAGATATACCACAGCTGCAACAACTCATTGGCTGAAGTTGCCAGAATGTCAATCCGAGATATGTGCAGACGATTTCAAGGCATCGGTCCGGCCAAAGCTGTAACTCTTGCGGCAGCTCTTGAGTTAGGGACACGCCGTACGGATATAAAAACCGATGAAAAACCGCAGATAAAATGTTCGCGCGACGCTTACGTCCTACTGCCCTCATCAATGATTAACAATCATGCAGAAGAATTCTGGATTATACTGTTGTCACGTTCAAATAAAGTTATAGGAAAAGAACGAATCAGTAAAGGAGGCACCACTGCTACGGTAGTAGATGTAAAGTTGATCATACGCCATGCTATCGAATATCTTGCTCAAGGCATCATACTTGCACACAATCACCCTTCCGGCAACCTGATTCCATCGGTACAGGATGATGCTCTGACTACAAAAGTAAAACAGGCAGCGGCTTTGCTTGACATCAACGTACTTGATCATCTGATAGTAAGCAATACAGGTTATTATTCCTACAGCGATGAGGGACGGCTAAGATAATTCCTTGACCGCTCATGAAACTTAAATGGCTGCACAGGATTTTACAATCTATGCAGCCATTTACAATCTAAGGTATATCTTTATATATTAATAATCGTAGAGGAGCTCATATTCTTTGACATACAATACCGAACCGTTACCACCGGTAAAATAATCGCCCAACTTACTTGCCGATGCTGTCACAAGTATATATTTAGGCACACGTGAGGTAGATTTATAGTTAAGTTCCACTTCTATGTCAATGTAATCTTGCATAGTTTCGTAGCTGGTGAACTCACCATATGCTATCACGCCGGGATTGTTGACTTCAAAAAGTTGCCGGTCGCTCTTCTTGGTACGGATTTCGTAGGGCTCGTCCCAATCACCCAATGCACACCACACGATGCATGTGTCAATACGCCCAATCATCTCTGAAAAATCGGGATTAACCTTGCTGGCATGCGAAATATTTACCGGCTCATACTTTATGCGGGCTTTAAGTTTGGTCGGACGCTGAGTAAACGGACGTCCGAAAGCCAATATTCCATCAGTACCATCAGTCCTCACATAAGAACCGGCAAATAGATTACCAGCGCCAAATTTACCAAGGACAGATGCACCAACAAACTTACTCTGAAGCATTGCGCCTTGATAACCCGTCTCGGAAGCTGGATCTTCCATAGGTACAGTAATACTCTTGCCCAAAGTGGCAGCGCCACGGTTGCCTGAATCCCAGAACGCATTCACTTCTTCACCCTCTTCGTTGGTAGTAAATGGTCCCGGATTCCAAATCTTATTATTTTTCAACTTCCACTCTGTAAATCTTGAATTGGGGAGCTGCACTACAGCATCAGTCGTAAACTCGACTTCTGCACTACTTTCTTCATCAGTCATGGCACGAACCACATAGGCAGTCTGTGACTCAAGATGAATCAATCGGGCAAAATATTCACCTCCATTTTCTTCACACCATTCCTGAGGTGCGTCAATCCACTCTTCATCAACAGCCTTGCGATACTGATATACGACATTCTTTCCGGCCTCAGCCGAAACATACACCCATGCCACATTGGACCAGGCATCAATAGATGTAATGTTAATATTGACATCGGTCTGAGTTACAACCAATGACCAAACTTGACTTCTGCCAAATTCAGTAACCGTTACTTCACACGGTGTGGTAAAATCCACTGAGGTGCCGACCAGCTCAGGTGACATAGTAGCCAAAGGTCCTCCCAGTTTCAAACTGCGCACAGGAAGTGATTCAATCGATTGTGCTGTCGGTATTACAGCATTAACAATATGATTTTCGACATCAAACACCGAGTTTCCTATCTGAGATGCTACCGTAAAATAACGTTCTATCGTCTGAGTAGCAGATAAGGTCCATGTAATTTCTCGTTCATAACGTTCAAACACCACATCTATTGGTTTAGATAAATCCAACGGTTTACCTACCAGATTAGGCGTCAAGCATTTGGACCCGTCTTTCATGTCAAGTGACTCAATTACTACACCATATATATCAGCCCATTCGGTAAGAGGTATGGTAATAGTACGCGCAGCTGAATCTATCTCCACCGGTGAAGCCAAAAGATTATGTCCGGCCTCATCGACCGACACCACTTCAATCTTAGCCACATTAGGGAGCACCCATGGATATGGAATATTATTTTCAATACACGAAACAAAGCCTACTGTCAAAGCAATTAACCCTGATACGGCCCATCTTTTATATTGCTTAAATGTGAACACCTATGCCAAAATTAATATTAAACAAATTGAATTTGAAGTCCGCGCCACTGCTAAAACGTGACCCTTCATCTACACCGTCAGTAATCTGCTTCTCGTTACGCAGATGCAGACCAAATACTCCGAACGACACATTGAAACTTATGTAATCCATGATAAACACGCACAGACCGGGACTGAAATTAAGAGCTACATCAGTATATTCAGTCTTAGTATCGCGAATCGTAGAATTATAAGGGCGGCGGAAACGAGATGTGCCGCTTCCGAAACTTAAAGCAGCTTCATTAAATATTGCAAAACGGCGAGAACGGCCTAAGCCAACATAATTTCTGTAAAATACACCAAAAGAATAATTGGTAGAATAATAGCTGATATCATGAATATCAAAACTGAGGTCATCGCCCAGATTAACAGCCAACCTGCCAAGATCGGCTTCTTGACGGGTGTAATCAAGTTTCAAACCGATACACTGATTGTTCTTAAAGAAATAAGCAACCGACGGACGTATGGCATATTGCTTGCCGGAAAAATCCAAATCCTTAAGAGCCTGAAGAATTTGCACGTCAGAGGCATCAAATTCACCATAAGACGCCATCAATCCGAAAGCCCACTGCTTTTTCGGAATAAAGAGATAGTTGAACAGGCCACGGTCATAACGGCCATAATTCTTATCTCGAATCACCAAATCGGTAGTATCATTGCCTACCACTACCTTCTCATCAAATTCGGGGTGATATACTCTACCTTTTATAATCCGATTAGTATCATAGGACATACTATCGACCGATTGGGTCGAAACGGCAAACGCACTTGCCGACGAAACGGCTATAATAGCCAAAGCAATTGAAATTTTATGCGAAGTCTTCATAGCCTATTATAAATAAAATGCCATACCGAACTGTATGGAAAATAGATTAATCTTGAAATTAGCGTGTTTGGAGTTCCTGTTCGACACATAGACTTGATTTGTGACAGACTTAGTGTGGGTGTAACCAAAGCCAAGCACACCAACTGACACTTCTATAGCCGAATAGTTATTCAAAAACATAATCATGCCGGGTGAAAGACCAAGTTCCATAGAAAAATTAGTCTCATAAGTACCCTCAATATGGCGGTTATCGCCTGAGCCGGTATAATTAGAGAGTCGCGAACGGCCTCCCCCCAACTGCAGCTGCACTTCATTAAACAATCCGAACCTGTGATTTTTGCCAAACGAAATATAATTTCTGAAAGCACCCATCACAAAGAAATTTGACTGAATACCGGAGATATTATCGGCATTAAACTCCGTCTCAGAATCCAGGACAAATTTACCATCATCAAGCTGAGTGCGACTACGCTGATATCCGAATTTTATACCGGCAGCCAAATTATCCTTGAAAGCATACATCACCATCGGTGTCACCTTAAATGAATATGTGTCACCGCTCAGATTCTCAAATACAAGAAATTGATAATTATTTTGATTACTTTGATTATAGCCCACGCTTACACCGGTTATCCATTGACCTTTAGGGACAAATGACACCTGCTCGATATCCCGCTTGAAAACTTCCTGAGAGGAAACCACTTGCGTTACGGACATAATCAATATAAAAGCAATCAGTCGTAAAGCACTTTTTCTCATAGCTAATGCTTAATTCCGACATATAATGCCGGGGTTAATAAGATTGATTTGTTAACAAAGCGTAAAGTTACGCATTTTTTCTGAAACACGCCCTTTGAATACGCAATTTTTTCATTCATTCAGTTCCAATCATTAAATTATTGTGTATTTTTGTGAGAAATATTAATCACTATTTATACCAATTACTCATGAAAAAAATTTCACTGATTCTCGCAATTACGATATTATCATTCGGTGTGATTCAAGCACAAGGTTTTTCTGATTTATTGAAAGGTCTCGGCGGTAAAGATAAAGGCGACGGCAACAGCAATTCCACAGTAGAAAATGTACTCGGTGCGTTGAGCAATGTGCTGTCGACAGACAAAATAGATGTAAAATCATTGGTCGGGAATTGGCATTATTCAGCTCCGGCAGTAACATTTAAGTCAGACAACCTTTTGAAAAAGGCAGGTGGTGCCGCAGCTTCCAAAGCCATCACCAACAAACTCGAGCCTATTTACCAAAAGGTAGGTATGGACAAAATGGAACTTACAATAAAAGATGACAATAGCTTCACTATGAAAGTACGGGGCATTTCACTCAGCGGTACTATAGCCACTGATGTGCCGGAAGGTTCGCAGGCTAACTTCGTATTTAATTTCAAAGTGGCAGGAAAAATCAATCTTGGCAAAATTGATACCTATGTCACAAAAAGCATCGACGGAAAAATAAATTTGATGTTTGATATAAGCAAACTCATCAACTTACTTGAAAAAGTCAGCTCTGTAGCCAATATCAGTGCCGTCAAGACAGTAGTGTCAACACTTAAAAGCTACGATGGTCTTTGCGCCGGATTTGAGCTGAAGAAATAATGACGCTGACAGCATCAGTCGTCACATATCACACCTCGGAAGATGAGCTTGCAGCATGTCTGAAATCACTTTCTCCCGACTATTTCGATAAGATTTACGTTATCGATAATTCTTCATCAGCCATTACCAAAAAGCAATGCGAGTCATGGCCCGAAGTGGAATATATAGCATCAGAAAATATAGGCTATGGCCGAGGTCATAATATGGCCTTGGCCATAGCCGCCGAACGCAGCACTGATTATCATCTGGTTATCAATCCCGACGTCTATTTTGTGCCTGCAGAAATCAAGCCGATGCTCGACTATCTGGACAACAATCCTGATGTAGCAGCTCTACAGCCTGCCGTAGTATATCCCGATGGACGCCTACAGTATACGGTTAAAATGCTGCCTACACCTATGGATTTGATTGGACGCAGATTTCTACCCAAACGATTGATGCGACAACGTAACAGTCGATATGAATTGCATCACATAGACCATAGCAAACCTTTTAATGCGCCATACCATCAGGGGAGCTTCATGTTACTCAGAATGAAAGCACTTGCCGAGGTGGGAGTTTTTGATGAACGATACTTTATGTATCCCGAAGATATAGATTTGACCCGACGACTTCACAGCCGTTACCGTACTATGTATTTCCCGTATGCCAAAGTCACTCACGCTCACCGAGCCGCTTCATATCATAGTATGCGAATGCTATGGATTCATATAGTAAACATCATCAAATATTTCAACAAATGGGGTTGGTGGCATGATTCTGAACGAAAGCGATTCAATGCCCCGCTCCGTTAATTTTCATACAAAAAAAAATGAGCGTCACCATGAATACCGGTAACGCTCATTTTTGTATAAATCATCTACAATCAGCGCAGTGTATAACTCAATTCTACCATAGAACCTTCGCTTTCAACAGGCAGGTCGGCGGAATCTGCCACTACATTAACTACAATTACGGCAGTGGCGGTAGATAATTCGCAATCTTCCTCATATATAGGCATACTTAACTGCAAAGCATATTTGCCCGGTTCAAGATTTTTAGTAGGAATAGTAATTCCGAATGGAGTCACCGGATTTGTCCCAAGCGACATACCGTTCAACCAGTAGGTCACAGGACCGCAAGTAGCCTTATGGCTCTTGTTTTCAGCCGTGATATCAATCGATTTGATAATCAATTCATCAGGCTGAACGATATAAACTTCACCACCGGAAATCACACCTGATTCATAGGTCAGTGTTATCGATACATTAGGCAGTGCCGGATCTTCGGAGCAAGAGCCTGCTAAAACTGCAAAGCTAAGACTTAGACAGAGAGTCAAAAAGAATCTGATTGTTTTCATTACTTCAATATAGATTTATCGTGTATTGTAAAAGATAGATTAATTTCTGAACTGCAACTGGCCATCGGCCATATCGATAACAATGGGTCGTTTTTTATCGACCTTCTGAGCGAGAATATCCTTCGACAGCTGATTCAACACAAGTCTATGAATTGCTCGCTTCACCGGACGGGCGCCAAATTCAGGATCATATCCCTCTTCGGCAAGATATTTCATGGCAGCCGGAGTAACCTCCAGTGTGACGCCATTTGTGGCAAGCATACGCTGAATACCACGTATCTGCAATCCTACAATTTCTTCTATCTCCTTCTCGTTGAGCGGAGTGAACATGATAGTTTCATCAATACGATTCAAGAACTCAGGTCGAATGGTCTGCTTAAGCATATCGAGGACCTCAACTTTAGTCTTTTCAATAGTTTCCTCGCGGTTTTCTTCAGTCATTTTCGAGAAGTTATCACGTATCACCGATGAACCCATATTGGAGGTCATTATGATAATGGTATTCTTAAAGTTAACCAAACGTCCTTTATTATCAGTCAGTCGTCCGTCATCAAGTACCTGAAGCAAGATATTGAACACATCAGGATGAGCTTTCTCAATCTCATCAAAAAGCACTACCGAATAGGGCTTGCGACGCACGGCTTCCGTGAGCTGACCACCTTCATCATAGCCGACATATCCCGGAGGCGCTCCGACAAGACGGCTTACCGTATGCTTTTCCTGATATTCGCTCATATCGATACGAGTCATCATATTTTCATCGTCAAACAAATATTCGGCAAGCGCTTTGGCAAGCTCTGTCTTACCTACACCGGTAGTTCCGAGGAAAATAAACGAACCGATAGGTCGACGAGGATCATTTAGACCGGCACGACTACGCCGTACGGCATCAGCTATGGCGCGTATAGCGTCTTCCTGACCAACTACACGATTATGCAGTTCGGATTCAAGATGAAGGAGTTTTTCTTTCTCGCTCTGCACCATCTTGTTGACCGGGATGCCGGTCCAACGAGAAACCACATCAGCGATATCTTCAGCATCCACCTCTTCCTTAATGAGAGCTTTTTCACCCTGCATCATATTAAGTTGCTCCTGAATCTGAGCATTTTCGCGCTCTTTCTCCTGAACTCGGGAATACCGAATCTCGGCTACTTTAGCATAATCGCCTTCGCGCTCAGCACGCTCAGCCTCAAAATTAAGTTGCTCAATATCAATCTTATTCTGCTGAATCTTATTAATCAAATCCTTCTCAGCACGCCATTTGGCCGTAAATTCCTTCTCCTCCTCACGCAGCGAAGAAAGATCTTTTTCGATTTCTTTCACCTTCGCAGTGTCACCTTCGCGCTTTATAGCTTCGCGTTCAATCTCTTTCTGAGCAATCATACGAGAGATTTCATCAAGAGCCTGCGGAACGGAATCTATCTCAAGACGAAGTTTAGATGCAGCCTCATCGACCAGGTCTATGGCTTTATCAGGTAAGAAGCGGTCAGTAATATATCGTTCGGAGAGCTGGACGGCAGCAATAATAGCCTCATCACGAATCCGTACTTTATGGTGATTTTCATAGCGTTCTTTCAAACCACGCAATATAGCGATAGCGCTCATTTCGTCAGGCTCGTTGACCATCACTTTCTGGAAACGACGTTCCAACGCTTTATCCTTTTCAAAATATTTCTGATACTCATCAAGAGTGGTAGCACCGATACTTCGTAGCTCGCCACGAGCAAGAGCAGGCTTCAGAATATTTGCTGCGTCCATTGCGCCTTCGCCTTTTCCCGCACCCACCAATGTGTGTATCTCATCAATGAAAAGAATTATTTCACCATCACTTCCGGTCACTTCATTAACGATAGCCTTCAGACGCTCTTCAAATTCACCTTTGTATTTGGCGCCTGCCACAAGTGCGCCCATATCGAGAGAAAAAATCTGCTTGGTACGCAAATTCTCAGGAACATCACCTCTGACAATACGTTGAGCCAAACCTTCGGCAATAGCGGTTTTACCGGTACCCGGCTCACCGATAAGCATAGGATTGTTTTTTGTACGACGACTCAATATCTGAAGCACACGACGAATTTCATCGTCACGACCGATTACCGGGTCGAGTTTACCGGTACGAGCCCTTTCATTGAGGTTAATAGCATATTTGCTTAGAGCATTGTAGGTATCTTCAGCACTCTGGTCGGTAGCTTTTTTACCCTTGCGAAGCTCCTCGACCGCGCTTTTAAGTTCATTTTCACTCAGTCCGGAATCCTTAAGAATAGTTGATGCAGGAGAGCTGACTTCAAACAAAGCCATCAGCAAAGCCTCGAGAGTGACATACTCATCACCTTGCTTTTTAGCGATGTCAAGCGAACGCTGGAGCACATCATTGGATGTACGGCTAAGATACGGCTCGCCGCCGGAAACTTTAGGTAAGGATTCAATCTCGCGGTCAACCTGCGAAAACACTATGGAAATATTAGCTCCAACTTTAGCAAAGATAAATTTCACCAGTGATTCACCCTCGGTCATGACCGACTTAAGTATATGTACAGGCTCGATAGCTTGATTACCATTGCTTTTGGTAAGCTCAAAAGCCTTTTGGATAGCCTCTTGCGATTTAATTGTAAAATTGTTGAAATTCATATTATATAGTAATTTCTTGTTAAATAGTGATTCGGATAATTGTTATTTTATACTTCTAACAACCCCCGTGGCAATTAAGTTTTAACAAATTCATATTTAATATAAATCATCGAATAATGATTTTTTATATTCATTGAATTTTGCTACTTTTGTATGTGCAAACCTTATGCCGAAAAAAACAACATGAAATACGTATTATCATTTATTCTGCTTATAGCCACATTCCGTGGTAATGCACAAGAATCCACCCAATATTTTCCGTTGCCTTTAATCCCTGATTCCATCAGCAACTTAAACCAGCGCTGCAATTATATGGTCAATCACTATTGGGATTTCTGCGACACCAAACGTGCCTTCTCATCGCGTGACAAAATGGCAGAAGCATTTAAGATATACCTGTCGTTTATGCCATACGCCACAGCTGATTCCGTGATACAGTCAATCGATAAATTTCTCAAACGTATAGAAAAGCAACCTAACGATGTGACGTTTATCACCGATCAAGCCATAATCCAGCTTTACAGCGACTCTTCCGACTTCGTAAGCGACCCGCTTTGCCTGAAATTTCTCGATGCAGCCATAGCCAATGGGAAAGTAAAAAAAGAAGACAAATTGCGCTATAAACATCTTTCGACCGTACTTCACAACTCTTTGAACGGAAATATAGCACCCGACTTTACATACAGTGACTGCTCAGGCTCGCAACACACATTTAACACGGCCGAACCTACAGCCATCGCTACAGTGCTTTTCTTCAATGACCCTGAATGCGATGAATGTCGCATGGCAAGAATGAAACTCGAAGCAGATATTCATGCCAGCAAACTTATTGATAGCGGAGCTCTCCGCATAGCTTCCATTACACCCGATGAAGCCACCGCCGAATGGTGCAAAAAGACTGCGCACTATCCCGAGAAATGGACAGTAGGTGCATCAGAAAACATTGATGAAATATATGATCTTCGCCTGTCGCCCTCATTTTATCTTCTGAGCCCTGACGGCAAAATCGTGCTGAAACATTGCGCTGTGGAAGACATTCTAAACATTACCAGACTACTGCGTGTTCAACAAAAAGAAACCACTGAAGAATCAGACTCAGCTTCGACGGCCGAACAATAGTATTTATCTTTTAATCATACTTTAACAGACATGAAGAATAAATCAGGCTTTACCAATTTCGCAGCCCGCACATTCCTGCGTTTCACCGGTTATACCTATAGTAATATGGCGCGTCTGTTCATGCGACTTTTCGTAGGTATAATGTTCATGCAATTCGGTATCCGCCATTTAGTGCATTATTCCGAACTAATCGATGATTTTCCTTGCGTGATGAATATGTCGTCAGAAACATGTCTGATACTTATGATAATAATCGAACTTGTGTGTTCGCTATTGATAATGATAGGATTCATTACCCGATTTGCAACCATACCTCCGATTATCTCGATGATAGCAGCAGAGTATTATATACTCCACGACCTTATCCCCCACACTGCCATATACAATATCACAAGCACCGAGCCGGGCTACCTGCCAATAATGTTTATAGGCATCTTCCTGTTCATTCTGCTTGCCGGCCCGGGAAAAATTTCGCTTGATTATTTCATCTCGCTCTTCATCATCAATCATGAGGGGAAAGATGAAAAAGAAGAACTTGAAGAAGTGTAAATCCTATCATCCTATCGCGCATGAAAATAGCCGTACTGATATCGGGTGGTGTCGACAGCGCTGTGGCAGTACACCGGTTGCTGGAACAGGGGCATGAATTACACTTGTTTTACATACGTATAGGCATGGATACCGATGAAGGCGACTGCTCTGCTGAGGAAGATATAGAGATGTGCCGATACATCGCCACCAAATATCATCTGCCGTTTGATGTAGTGTCGCTGCATGAAGAATATTGGGAACATGTGATGGAATATGCGCTTAACACTGTACGTCAAGGTCTTACACCCAACCCAGATATCATGTGCAACAAAATTATCAAATTCGGATATTTCGAGCAGCGATGGGGGCATCTATTTGACAAAACAGCTACAGGACACTACGCCACTACCCGCGAAATAGATAACCTGATATATTTGGGCACGGCACCTGATCCCGTGAAAGACCAGACCGACTTTTTGGCACGCATCTCTTACGACCAGCTAAAGCATCTGATATTTCCTATAGGAGATCTGCCTAAAGCAAAAGTGCGCGAGATAGCCATTGCTTCACAATTGCCAAACGCTTATCGGCGTGACAGTCAAGGTATCTGTTTCCTCGGCAAAATCAATTACAACGATTTCATACGTAGACACCTGGGAGAACGAGAAGGAGCTATCGTTGAAATCGAGACCGGGAAAAAACTCGGCACACACAAAGGGTTCTGGTTCCATACCATTGGTCAACGCAAAGGACTGGGACTAAGCGGAGGGCCATGGTATGTGGTAAAGAAAAACGTCCATGACAATGTGATTTACGTGTCCAACGGTTACAACACTGAAAAGCAATATGGACGTCTGCTGCATCTTGATGAAATGCACTGGATTACGCGCGACCCATGGAAAGATGAGTGCAATGCTGTGGAAATATGTTTCAAAAACCGTCATACGCCCGAATATATACATGGCCGCTTGACACGTGTCGGCGATATGGAGTATGTGATAGAGAGCGATATCGACGTACAAGGTATCGCACCCGGACAATTTGCCGTAATATATGATAAAGATTATCAATTGTGCTATGGCAGTGGCATAATCACAGGGCGTAATGTAGAGTCTTAACATTCAATCGGAAAATCATGTCAGCCATGAATTCAAAAGTAAAATTAAAGGTATTGGGGCTCTCCTACTCACAGATTCAAAGCGGAGCTTACGCTTTGATATTGGCGCAGATTGGAGGACCCTATCGCATCCCGGTTGTGATAGGTGCGCCTGAGGCTCAATCCATAGCCATGCGTATGGAAAATATAGTCCCGCCACGGCCTCTTACCCATGACCTGTTCGTGAGCTTTGCCCACACATTTGGAGTAAAACTGCGCGAAGTCTTTATCTATAAATTTGAAGACGGAATTTTTTCATCGGAGCTGACATTCACCGACGGAGACCGGACGATTACAATCGATGCCCGCACTTCCGACGCCATAGCAATAGCTATCCGCACAGGCTCTCCGATATATACTACAAAAGAAATCCTCAACGAGACCGGATTCATCATAGAGAGTCAATCTCAACAGAATAATACCGAATCATCTAATAAAACCGATGATGAAGTACCATCAATGATGCGCTCTCCAAAAATCGAAAACTACACGATAGAGGAACTCGAACGCACACTATCGCGCCTGATTTCTGAAGAAAAATACGAAGAAGCAGCGCGTGTCAATAAAATACTTAAGGAAAAGAAATCAAAATAAACCAAATCTAAAATTATAAATCAATCATGTCAGCTATAAAAGCAAAACTTTCTGTAATGAACTTCCTCGAATTTGCCGTTTGGGGAGCATATCTTACATGTATGGGCAACTATCTGGGTCGCGCCGGAATGGGAGCCGAGATAGCCTGGTTTTACGCTATTCAAGGCATTGTATCAATATTCATGCCTACGCTTTTAGGAATCGTGGCTGATAAATTTATACAGCCGCAAAAGGCTCTGGGTCTGTGTCATTTACTCGCCGGACTGAGTATGTGTGGCCTATTCTACCTGGGTATGAACTATGAGACACCCGACAAGACTACATTTATAGCCGTATATACTTTCAGCGTTGCCTTCTTTATGCCTACACTGGCACTGTCAAATACCACAGCTTTCAACATATTGAAACGTGCAGGACATGATACGGTAAAAGATTTCCCCCCTATACGAGTTCTCGGTACCGTTGGTTTTATCATCACTATGTGGTTCGTCAATTGTGCTGCTATTGATGACAACGGCTTCACATTTACACTTAGTGATAATCCTGGTAAGTTCCAATATACTTATATGCAGTTTTTAGTATCAGGATTGCTTAGTCTGGTGCTTTTCATCTATTGCTTTACCTTACCCAAATGCCCTCTTTGCAAAAACAGCACTAACGAAAAGAAAACATTTGCGCAGACATTTGGTCTCGATGCATTCAAATTGTTCAAGGATAAGAAGATGGCTCTCTTCTTCATATTCTCGATGCTTCTGGGTATGTCACTACAAATCACCAATGGCTATGCCGGCCCGTTCCTTACAAGTTTCAAAAGTAGCGATGTAGCCGAAATTGCCAACAGTTTTGCTGCAAACAACGCCACGATGCTGGTGTCAATATCGCAGATAAGCGAGGCACTGTGTATACTTTTGATTCCTTTCTTCCTCAAGCGATTCGGCATAAAGACCGTAATGCTTATGGCAATGTTTGCCTGGGTACTTCGCTTCGGTTTATTCGGTATCGGGGCGCCACAAATGCCCGGCGTACTACTTTTCTTCCTCTCTTGCATAGTCTATGGCGTGGCTTTCGACTTTTTCAATGTGTCGGGAGGTCTGTATGTAGACCAAAAATGCAATCAATCCATAAAGGCTTCTGCTCAAGGACTATTTATGCTCATGACCAATGGTCTTGGCGCTACCATTGGTACACTTTCTGCCGGGGCGATAGTGAACCACTACTGCCATTGGGAAAATGGTGTTTTAGTCGGCGACTGGAAAACTACATGGCTTATATTCTCAATCTA
>CAZZFD010000015.1:0-41878 GCA_964653375.1 uncultured Bacteroides sp. | reverse complement strand
AGGCTCCAAATATAGATATGGATATAATGTGGCTCAAACATAAAGTTGACAATGGTGCATCATATATAGTCACACAGATGTTTTTCGACAACAGGAAATATTATGATTTCGTAGACCGCTGTTTAGCAGCCGGCATCAATGTACCTATTATTCCGGGAATTAAACCGATAGTCAACCGCTCTCAGCTCACGATTCTACCTAAAGTGTTTCATGTCGACCTCCCTACCCAACTCGCAGATAAACTGATAAGATGTGATAATGATGACGAAGCCAAACAAGTTGGAGTCGAATGGACCACTCGCCAAATGAATGATTTATATTCCAACGGAATAAAATCCATTCATATTTATTCGCTCAACGCAGTGCCAAGTGTTATAAAAGTACTAAAAAACGTATTGTGATTGTACTGTCATGAAATTCAGCGATATACCAGCTCATTCAGAAGTAAAAACTGCTTTGCGCAATATGGTCAATTCCGACCAGATTCCTCACGCACTCTTACTCGAGGGACCTTCAGGAATCGGTAAATTCGCAATGGCTCGCGCACTTGCACAATATATTCATTGTTCCGACCGTGACCCTGACGGAGATGCATGCGGTAAATGTAAATCTTGTTTACTTCATCAGTCGCTAAACCATATCGATGTCAACTATGTGTTCCCGGTCGTAAAACTTGACAACATGAAAACCGCTCCCACCTCCGATGACTTTATTACCGAGTGGAACGAGTTTTTCAAATCAAGGATATATATGGATATAAATGCATGGAGTAAAACATTCACTAAAAAGAATGCCCAACCTGTCACTTACGTCACGGAAAGCAGCTCTCTGATCCATAAACTCGCATTTACATCTCACATATCGCTTCAAAAAATAGTACTTTGGTGGTTACCGGAAAAAATGAATGAGGAAGCTGCCAATAAACTACTTAAACTTATTGAAGAACCTTATGAAAACACTCTGTTTATCATGGTTAGCGATAATCCGCGTGAGATTTTACCTACCATATATTCCCGTGTCCAGCGTGTTGAAATGAAGCGTCTTCCCGATGATATAGTTGCTGCAAATCTGCAGCAGTCACATCCTGAGCTTGAACAGCAAAACGCCATATCTCTTGCTCACATCAGCGATGGGTCAATGATAGCTGCCGAGCAAAATTATTCGTGGTCAGGTGAATCTGCTGAATTTCTTGAACAATTTATTCAGCTAATGCGCCTTGCCTATCAACGCAAAATAAAAGATTTAAGACTATGGGCTAACAATCTTGCCGACATGAGCCGTGAAAAACAGATTCGGTTTTATGATTACACAATGAAAATGATTCGCGAAAATTTCATACTCAATTTTCATCTGCCGGAACTCACATATCTCAATACAGAAGAAGCCGGATTTTCATCTAAGTTTTCGCCTTACATCAATGAACGAAATGTAGAACGACTGATGAATGTATTCAACAATGCCCGTCGAGACATTTCCGGTAATGGCAATGCCAAAATTATCAATCTCGATGTAGCCATCAAAGTAATCCTGCTTCTTAAATAAATCATGACTCCTTTTCTCAAACAAGTAGTTAATGTCTATCTGAAAAACGAGCGTGAAGCACTTCGCGATTTTTGCTTTGTTTTGCCAAATAAACGAAGCGCAGTATTTCTGCGTAATTATTTCTATAAACAGCTACGCGTTGGCGATACAATGCCTGAGATAACCACTATCACTGATTTTGTAGCAAGTTTCAGCGACCTGCTGGAAGCAAACCGCATTGAATCACTCTTTACCCTATTTGATGAATATCGCCGTCAGCCTAATGTGGAAGTCGACTTTAATTCATTCGTATTTTGGGGTGATATGTTAATCAACGACTTCAACGATGTTGACCGTAACTTAGCAGATGCCCGACAAATTTTCACCAACATATCCCGATTAAGAGAAATACGCACTAATTACTTAAGTAAGGAACAAGCAGATGTAATTAAACGTTATTGGGGCGTTTCCGTACAATATTCTGACCCTGACCACATGTGGAGTCATCTTGACTATGATGACAAAAAGGCTGACAAAGGAAAATTTGCACGGTTGTGGTCAGTCCTTTTGCCGCTTTACGAAGGATACGTTACCCGACTTAAAGATAAAGGGCTTACTACTCAAGGATTATTATACCGTACGGCTGCCGAACGACTTAATCCGGCCCAAGACACAGATTTACCTTTCAAAAGATATATTTTTGTCGGCTTTAATGTTCTTAATGGTGCTGAACAAGAGATTTTCCGCAGACTGGGACAACGCCGATGTGCCGATTATTATTGGGATTTCAATTCACCTATAGCCCAAATAGATAATAACCGTGCCGGACAATTTATTTCAAAAAACATAAAGGAATTTCCGTCCAGATATCCACTCGAAAAGAATGATCCTGAATATTTCCCTAACATCGAGATTTTAGCTGTACCATCTAAGATAGGACAGGCAAAAATGGCTGGCAATCAACTAACGCAATGGATAGCCGATAAAACTATCAAAGATGTTTCCAATGCCATAAACACGGCTGTTGTACTACCCGATGAAACAATGCTCATTCCTTTGATTCATTCTTTGCCTGAACAATTTGATAATCCAGCTCAGACAGACAACAAAGAAGAACTAAAGAAAACCAACCGCATAAACGTCACCATGGGTTTTCCCATGCGTAATTCTCCCATAGTATCGATTATGAAGAATATCGTGAGCTTGCAACTGCGCTCACGTCGTATACGCGAAGCCGATGACAGTATCTCTTATTTCATTGAAGATGTTGAAGCTCTGCTTACCACCCCCGGTATTGCCGCTGCAAATCCTAAAGCCATAGAGCGCCTATGGTTAAATATCGAAAATCGGCGAATGTTCAATGTACCGTCGAAAATGATAACCGATGCTGTACCCGAGTTAAAACCAATATTTGCGCCCATTGTCGATGACACAGATATTCATCAGGTAGTGAAATATCTGCGTGAATTATGTCAATTCATGAAAAAATCGATTCCTGAAGATGAAGAGATGCAACGCTTCTTTATAAACAAATATATCACCGCTGTTGATGATTTATATGAAGCGGCACTGACATTTCATATCAATATGAATCAAGAGTCATTTTTCCGACTGATTGAACGTGCCATTAATTCCGAAGTAATTAATTTTTTCGGAGCGCCTCTACGCGGACTTCAGATAATGGGTGTACTTGAAACCCGCGCTCTTGACTTTGAAAATGTAATAGTGTTGTCAATGAATGAACGAGTGTTTCCCCGTAAACATTATACGCGGTCATTTATCCCTAATGAATTACGCCGTGCCCATGGACTTCCCACTATAGATTCCCAAGAAAGTATCTTTTCTTACTATTTCTATCGTCTGATTTCACGTGCGAAAAATGTAACTTTAATATACGATTCTCGTAAGACAGGTGGAGTCAAAAGCAACGGTCTGTCAAGATATGCCGCACAACTCTTATATCTCTTCGGACATCGTGGAATTGTGCACAGGAGCATGACTTACCCGCAATATTCCCCGACAAAAGATACTATCACCGTATATAAAAATGACCGCATCTTAAGACTGCTTGAACAATTCAAAACCGGAGGTGAAAAATATCTGTCGGCAAGCAGTATAAATCAATATATCAATTGTCCCCTCAATTTTTATCTTGAACGAGTGGAAGGTTATACCTCACCGGACGAAGTATATGATTTTATCGATGCCTCTACTTACGGAAAAATTATCCATAATGTGGCTCAAAAATTCTATGCCGACTTGTGCTCGACTGTCTCCGACACTATTACACGTGAGATGCTTGAGCCTTACACCAAAGATACTGATCTAACAATACAGCGATTAATCACCCGTGAAGTCAATGATATATTTCACCATCTTCCGGAAGAAAAGCGCGACAGTAATTTGGAAGGGCAATATAAACTTTTGGGAAAAATTATGACAAAAACATTCCGAAAAGTATTGGAAAAAGATATGGAATACGCTCCATTTACATATAAAGGTGGAGAAATTGAAGATAAAGGTAACCTAAAGATTTCCGATGACTTAACTATCAACTTCAAACAGTTTATAGACCGTATTGATGAAAAAGAGATAGATGGAGAGACGGTTCTTCGATTTATTGACTATAAGACCGGCGATGATGCTCTTTCAGCCAAGAATCTTGAGGATATGTTTGCCACTGGCAAAGAAAAACGTCCAAAAGCCATATTACAGTTATTGTTATATTGCCATTTCTATAAATTGATGCATACTGACGTAGATGGTAAAATACTGAAACCATTGATTTATCCACTAAAAACAATATTCCGCGATGGCATTCCGAATCTTAAAATAGACAAGTCTGAAGTGGAAAATTTCAGTGAGTATGAAGATCAGTTTATGGAGTTGCTGCGCAACAAAGTCAAAGAAATTTTCGATGCCGCCACTCCATTCTCGCAAGCACCAAACAATCATGCTTGTACTTTTTGCAATTTCAGACCAATCTGTAATCGCGAATTAAAAGAAATCTATTAGAAAACAGCGATAATGGCCGGATTGTATATTCATATCCCCTACTGTCATTCCAAATGCGCTTATTGCGATTTTTATTCTACGCCACTCCACGACACAATGCGCTCATACATCAATGCGCTTGAAGAGGAATATCACTATCGCCAGCATGAGATTCGCCAACCCTTCACCACTCGATATATAGGTGGAGGCACTCCATCAGCACTGCCACCCGACTTTCTCACACAAGTATTAGAAATAGGAGCGGATAACAAATACATCGAGACTACTGTAGAAGTAAACCCTGAAGATGTCAATACCGAATTGATGACTTTGCTTACCTCTCACGGAATAAATCGAGTAAGCATGGGCGTACAGTCGCTAATAGATCATGAACTTCAATCCGTAGGCCGACGACATAATGCCGCAAAGGCTATCTCAGCAGTAAAAATCATTCGTGAAGCCGGCATCTCTAATTTATCGTTAGACTTGATTTTCGGCCTTCCGAATCAGACTATTGAAAGTTGGACTGCAACCCTTAAGGGTGTCTTATACCTCCGTCCAGAGCATATTTCAGCATATTCGCTTATGTACGAACCAGGGACAAAACTAACTGCAATGCTCAATGCCGGGAAATTACAAAGTATCGATGATGAGATTGCCTCACAAATGTACTCCATTATGTGTACCATGCTCTCAGATGCCGGATACAGACAATATGAAATTTCAAACTTCTGTCTGCCCGAATATCACTCCCGACACAACAGTGCTTATTGGGATTTTACACCTTATCTTGGACTGGGTGCTTCAGCTCACAGCTACGATGGAACTGTCCGCAGAGCCAATCCAGCTTCCATTAAACAATATTTAGCCAATCCTGCGGCGGCCTTTTCTGAAGAAATTTTGACTATGACTGAACGAATGGAAGAATACATCATGTTGCGGTTACGCACCACACGCGGACTTGACCTTTCAGAATTTTCACGTTTGTTCGGAATATCAGAAGGCACCAAATTAGTGCGTAAAGCCACTCCGCTTCTTCATCAAGGATTACTGATTAGATCTTCGAACACTCTCCGCATACCCCCAACGCACTTTCTTACAGCCGACGCCACCATTGTCAGGCTAATCTAAATAATAAAAGAGGGACGGCAAAACCGTCCCTCTTTTATTAGTATGTAATCGTAAATAATTACTTAACAAGAACTTTCATTGTTTTTGCACCCTGGCGAACAACGTAGATACCGGGAGCAACCGATTCTGCATTGACACGAACACCCTGGAGGTTAAAGAATTCAACAGGAGCATTAACGTCTACTTCAATTTCTTCAATAGCAGAAAGACCAGAAGATACATACTTCACTGTAAAGCCACCAAAACGACCGGTTGATTTGGATTCCTTTTTGAGAATAACTGTAGACACATTTTCGTTTTCGGGAGCAGTCCATACATGACCTGCAGAATCCATTGAGCCTACAGAAGCTGCAAAATTAGCAATATTAAAGTTGGAAGCAGATGCTGTACCCTGATTTGCTGTGATGCTTAGAAGTTTATAACCTTCAGGAACAGTAAATGTAAATGTATTGTTTATGTATACACGAACACCGGGATCAGTCCACCATTTGGGATCATTAGCACCGTCACCTACAGAACATGTCATTGTAACATCACCTTGCACAAAAGAAACACCGTCAAGTGAGTTTGTACCACCATTAGAAGTATCTCCACCTTTTTCTAAATCTGCTTTAGAGCATTCACCGAAACCATTGTCAACAGTAAAGTCATAAGTAACTTCATTCTCACCTACAACAACGAGAGTATAGGAAGCAGTGGCTATTTCACTGTCAAACATGCCTTCTTTCACAGCAATAGCCTTAATGTTCATGTTTTCAGAGAACGAAATGGCTCCATCGTAGAGAATTGAAGTAACAGAAGTAGCCGAAGGATTTTCATCTTCAGTAGTGTAATAAATTTTTGCACCTTCAGTTTCACATTCGATAGTGATAAGATCTCCGGCTTTTAAAGCACCGGAAGCAGGGGTGAATACGGGGGTGGCTACAGTTTCCATAACAACACCTTCTGAAAATTCAATAGGAATCAACTGAATATTATTGTTATATAGCGAAACGAAACCGGTTACCATGAAACCTTCGCCCTCAGGAATTTCAACTACAGTATTGTACTGAGCATTGTTGAACTGCTTATAAAGAGTAATCGTATTGCCTTCTTCATCTGTAGCAGTATAGTTATTGGTTGCAGAAGCAGCTACAATAGATACAGGACCAAAAGTCACATACTGATTGGCCATATTAGTTGTAATATCTGCTACATTCACTTCGTAAGGGTCAACTTCATTACCATTGCTCTTTTCACCAATAGAAGTGATAATGAGCTCGGGAAGAGTATTTTGAAGTTTGAATGTACCGGATATGTTTGAAAGAACGTCACCATTTACAAAATCTTTAACTACATCAAGATCATTGTTATTGTAAGCAAGCAGATAGTTGTCTTTAGCATCTTTGATGTAGAGATAACGACCATTCTGATATATTGTAGTAACAGGAGTAGCTACAAGAGTCTCTTTTGCATTAGCGTTAGTTACAAAGGCAGCCAGGTCATTGACTTTGTTAAGAGCCACTGTAGCAGAAGTTACCGCACTTGAATTACCATCTTTCACAGCCACAGCCTTAACTTCACTAACGGTAGTGATTGCAAAAGGAGTTGTATAGAGAGCAGACGCAGCCGAAGGAGTAGTACCGTCGAGAGTATAATAAATAGAAGCGCCTTCAGTCTCGGTAGTGATAGCAACGGTGTTTGCCTCTGTGCCATACTCAATGACGGGAGCTGCCACTGCAACTCCTTGACCGGCAGTATAAGTGATTTCTATATAAGAAATACGAATTTGAGTTCCGGCCTTAATTTGTATTTTTTGAGTAGCATTACCTTCCCAAGTACGAGTATAAGGAGCTGATTCTCCGGTAGGGAAAGCAAATGCATCACTTTCGGCACCATCAACAACAGTAGTAAGTTCAACCTTACCGTATGCTGAAGTGCTCGCTTTAATCACAATTTTATTTATTACAGTGCCAGCTAAACACTCAATATTCAAAACATCACTTGCATACCAGCGAACCAGAGCACCATTCACTTGAGAAGTGCTATTATTGTATTTCGTCCAGGACAAATTACAAACACCATCTTTAGAATAAACACTACCAATAACTCCGTCAGTACCGGAATTAGCTATTGTAACCTTATCGCCGGTGCCATCATAATTTGTTGCACCTTCAGCAATAAATGCGACAACGTCTGCCTTTGCAGAAATAATTCCCAAAAGCATCACTGAGAATAGAAGTAAAAATTTACGCATAATTTTGGAATTAAAAATATAATTAGGTTGTTTAAGTATTAGCAATTATATGGTATAAAAGGGTTAAAAGGTATTAAACCGTATAGTATTAGTTACAATAAATATAGTATTAGTGTATAAGACACTACAAAAATAATGCGGGCAATAATAACCCGCAATATATTTATCATTTTTTAACACCTTTTACACCGCATTTTAACCCTTTTGCCCCTCCGCTCATAGCAAAGATATTTTGATCATAGGAAATCGTCTTAAGTTGCTGCTCACGCTTTCGTTTTAGAGCCAGTCGCACAAGCATATCCATCAATTTATCAAATGGTATCCCCGACGCTTCCCAAAGATAAAATGACAACGAACCGGGAATAGTATTAATCTCATTGACATAAATATTATCATTATCCGCATCAATGATGACATCCACTCGACTTACCCCATGACAGGAAAGTACACGAAATGTCTCACCAGCCAAAAAACGTATGCGATGGCTTACCTCCGCAGGCAAATCCGCCGGAATACGTTTGGACGACGCTGCCATACCTTTAGCACCTTTTGAACCACCAAGATATTTATCTTCGTATGACAGTATTTCCCCGGATTTTATTGGTTCTTCACACACTGAAGTCTGAAAATCATCACAATCACCAAGCACCGAACAGTTGACTTCGTGAAGATTGTCCACCATATGCTCTACAATGATGCGAGATGAATATTTTTCGGCCTCCGTCACACGGTCAATAAGAGCCTGTCTGTCAGCAGCACGACCAATACCTACACTTGATCCAAGATTAGCCGGCTTGATAATGACCGGATAACCCAACACAGACTCAATCTTATCAATCAGTAAATCACGCGCGGCAAACCACTGTTTGTCAGTAAACCACACATAATCCACTACCGGAATATCACACGCCTGAAGAATCATCTTCATAGTGATTTTATCCATACCGTTGGCCGAAGCAAGCACATTGCAACCGGCATACGGAATATCAATAGCATCAAGAATACCTTCAAATGTGCCATCCTCACCATATGAACCATGCAATACGGGAATTACAACATCAAGTTTAGCTGCTACAAACTTACCAAAAAAAGATTTTTTAGCATAATAAAGATTAAAGTCACCACGTGTAGGTCGTAAATACACCTCCTTGCACTTCTTCAAAAGAGCAGGAATGTCACGGTAATTTGCCACATCAAGCAGTGCATCGCCTGTATACCATTTACCATGCTTGGTGATATATACCGGAGTCACATCATAATCCGAACGGTCTATTGCATTCATTGCCTGCGATGCCGAAATCACCGAAATCTCATGCTCGGTCGAACAACCTCCGAAAAATACTCCTATATTAGTTTTCATATCAGTGAGAAATATAAAAAGTCAAAAAATTATTTGAATGTATCAGGTAAATCATTTTCATAGAGTACTGTATCGCCCGACTGCAAAATAGTTTGCAATAATGCCTGCGCTTCTGCAAACGAATCAACCTGATGCACTTCCACCAAAGAAGATTCAGCCAACGCTATACCTTCACAAATGGCATCGCGGTTATATCGTCCTACAATAATAGCAATATCGGCCGAAGAGGCAATTTTTACTCCAAATTCTTTATTAAGTTCAATCTGACTTGCTCCCAATTCTATCATTCCCGGAGTAACTACTATCCGTTTCCCATCAGTCATCGAAGTAAGCACATCAAGAGCCATTGCCGAACCTACAGGATTGGAATTAAACGCGTCATCTATAATCACTATGCCACCGGGGGTTCGCCTCATACTCAAGCGATGTTCTACCGGCTCGATTTTCTCTACCGCATATCGAATCTTATCAAGAGGCACTTTTAGATATATTGCCACAATGACAGCAGCTATAAGATTTGACACATTACATTCGCCAACCAACCTGGTGTGAAGTGTAAGCGGTTCGATAATTCCAAATCCGACTATAGTAAATGTAGTACCAGTAGAACTATATTGTATATTGCGAGCATAATAAGCCGCTTTTTCATCAAAGCGCACCGAATAACGACGACAATCCACATTGGAAACTACTCGCTGGGCAATCATATCAAAATCATTATTTATAATTGCCAACCCACCTATAGGCAGCGCATCAATCAGTTCAAACTTAGTACGCTGCACATTTTCTATAGTTTTGAACGATTCGAGATGCTGCGGACCTACAGCTGTGACAATACCGATCTGAGGTCTAACCAAGTTGCATATTTCACGTATATCACCTACTTGTTTCGCTCCCATCTCGCAGATAAAAATCTCATTGTAGGGTTTCAAATGCTCCCGCACAGTGCGTACGACCCCGAGAGTTGTATTAAAACTGCCCGGAGTCATTACCACGGAATAACTCTCCGATAATATCCGATACAGATAATGCTTGGTACTCGTTTTACCATAACTACCCGTAATGCCTATAACTTTAAGGTCAGGCATAGATGAGAGAATACGACGTGCATCATGATAGTATCGGGCATTAACGGCCTTCTCCACCGGAATCAAAAGCCAGACAGAAATAATACATATAATATGTGATGCACAGAAGGGCACCATCAGAGTCGCCACAAAATAAGCAATCATATCTGCACGGACAATGTCCGGAATAAAGAATATGCTTCCTTCAAACAATGCTACAATCAATACGGCGACACTGAAAATACGACAAACTCGCGGCGTCCACACCAACGGTTTCTTATATTTTTGATGAAATAGATATCTTGCCGACCATAAAGAATAAATAAAAATAGCGCCAAGTATCAGTTCTATAGGGGCAAATTGTGTGGCAGCAAACATCAATACAAGATAAGAGATACACCGCGACATAGACGTTGTATCTCCTGACGTATGCAGCCATCGCATATATCGATTGATCCGATAAGAATTCTGCTGCATCATCATCAAATCCCGTTTCAATTCCAACAGAAAATTGACCAATGCTGTCAATGAAACGACAACAACGAAGATAATCAACAAGCAATAAGACATATCGAACGATTTAAGTTATTTATGATTTCAAAAAACTATCAAGAACTGCAGCAAACTGACGGGGATTGTCAAGAAAACTATAATGTCCGCACCCGGCAAATGACACAAGGCCCGAGTCCGGCAATAATTTATCCATCAGGCGGGCATCACTTAACGGAGTTGCAGTATCATTTTCTCCCCATATAAGCAACGTCGGTACTGTGACAACCGGAAGAAGATGTCGCAAATCTTCGTTAACAACCTTCGAAAGAATAGCTCGCATACGCGGAGACGCATTGTTATAATCAGCGGATCCCTTGCCTGAACGTCGGCGCTCAATAAACGCATTGGCTTTTTCTGCCGGCAAAAACACACGAGCCAAATGCTTCAACAGCTTAAAAGAGTATACCTTATAATAATACGATAATTTACGGCGAGGTTTTATACCTGCGGCATCAACGAGAATCAACTTGGCAACCTTATTGCGCGAAGCGTACAAAATACCTACTCTACCACCAAAAGAATGTCCCAACAATACCGGATTTTCCAATCCGAGACGTTGAGCAAACTTCTCAATTAAAGAAGTATATCTCTCTACGCCCCATACTTCTGACGGTTCAGGAGTCAGTCCGAATCCGGGGAAATCAATGGTGTATACTGTATGTGTATGAGCACCCACCTCCGAAATGGAAGCAACTGTAGAATGATTGCAGCCCCAACCATGCATCACTATCATAGGGGCTCCGCTACCCTGCACCGTATAGTGCAACGGCATATCATCTATTGTAATAACCTCCATATATTCAGGCATAAGATAATTATAGCTTTACAGCGACACAAAATTACATATAATTCTTGAAAATTCACTGAAAAAAATATACCTTTACACTACAAAATTTACATTTCCATGATCACAATTTTTGCAATCATTTTTTTACTGCTTTTTATCGCTGCAACTCTATATCTGATCAAATTACTGTCGGACAAACGTAAAGTGGAAACTCAGCTACACGCCACGGCTCTATACATAAATAAATGCGAAACCGATATAAAATCTATCACCTCATTAGCAGAAAAATATCGAGAAGAAAACCTATTGCTAAGAACAGAAACGGCACGACTACAGGAACGTCTTGACAACACAACCCGAGAGATTGATATCATAAAACATTCCAGCGAAGAAGAACGAAAAAACAAAAACGAAATGCGTGAATTGGCTGAAACGCATTTCAAGATACTTGCCCACGAGATTATGACAACACAGACTGCGGTAATCCGTGAGCAAAACCAACACCAACTTGATAATATATTAAACCCGCTCAAAGAAAATATAGACCGGTTTCGTAAAGATGTCACTGAATGCTATTCCTCAGAAGCTCGCGAACGATTTTCACTTCAACAACATATCAAAGAGTTGATCGAGGCTAACGCAGCCATTGGCAAGGAAGCACGTGAACTTACCACAGCACTCAAAGGCAACAGCAAAGTACAAGGCGACTGGGGAGAACTCGTACTTGAAACCATACTCGAAAATTCCGGATTACAAAAGGGTGAAGAGTTTTTTATCCAAGTCACAACAGATGATAACGGAAAAACGCTGCGCGATGAACAAGGTTATGGCTTAAGGCCTGATGTAATAATCAAATATCCCGGAGCCGACGGAGGAGTGATTGTAATTGACTCAAAAGTGTCGCTAAACGCATTTGTCGAATATGTTAACGCTGAAACTGATGAAAAACGAGAACAATATGCGCGACAACATATAACGTCGGTGACAAAACATATCAACGAACTTGCCGGCAAAAAATATCAAGAATATATAGGTAAATCGCGCCTGGACTTCGTGATGATGTTTATCCCCAATGAAGCGGCATACGCTGCTGCTCTTAGCATTGAGCCAACCTTATGGCAAAAAGCTTACGATAAACAGGTACTTTTAGTTTCGCCAACACAATTAGTAGGTTCTCTCCGGTTAATCAAACAACTCTGGACACAAGACCGTCAAGCCCAAAACGCATTTGAAATTGCTAAAAAATCAGGAGCTATGTACGATAAATTTGTAGGCTTTATCACCGATATGGAAAAAATCGAACGTGCTCTTACAAATGCACATAGTTCCTATAAAGATGCAATGAATAAATTGCGCGACGGCAAAGGCAGTCTGATAGGCAGAGCGGAAAAATTACGACAGCTCGGCATCAGCAATAGTAAGAATCTATCGAGCAATTTATTAACTGATGATTTAGATTAGACAATATCTATAATTCTAAATGTTAAATAAATTAAAGTATCCTATTGGAGAATAATTTAGAAAAAGTTACTACATTTGCACTCCAAATATCAGAATGCGCATCAATGGACACTGCCTTAAAACAGGACTTATTAGACCGAAGATATCTGCGTATGGCAACTATATGGGCCGAAAATTCATATTGTCAACGTAGAAAAGTAGGTGCTATATTAGTCAAGGGACAAATGATAATTTCCGATGGTTTTAACGGCACACCGGCCGGATTTGAGAATATATGCGAAGATTCCGAAGGGTTCACCAAACCATACGTCCTTCATGCTGAAGCAAACGCAATCACCAAAGTGGCGTGCAGTAACAATTCTTCACAGGGTTCCACTCTCTATGTCACGGCATCGCCATGTCTGGAATGCGCAAAACTCATTATCCAAGCCGGCATCAAGCGAGTAGTATTCAATGAATTATACAGAATAACAGATGGCATAGACCTACTTAAAAGAGCTGGTATAGAATGTCATCAAATTGAAAATCTCTGACACACATATCTATTTTATTACTTATTAATTAATGAAATCAATATTTAGTCGAAAAGCCGCTTTAGTGACTATCATAGTTGTAGTACTTTCATTGGCTTTAGGTCTGTTTATCGGTGCAAAATTTTTAGGCGACAGTCGCGACAATCGATTAGACAAACTGAACAATATAGTCAGAATAATCGATAATAACTACGTAGATGATATAAATGTGGATAGCCTGCTCGAAATATCTATTCCCGATCTTCTCGCTAAACTCGACCCACATTCAGAATATATTCCTGCAAGTAGCCTGCAGTCAGTCAATGATGAACTTGAAGGCTCATTTTCTGGTATCGGAGTTTCATTTAATATGCTAAACGATACCATTACCGTAGTAGAAGTTATTCCCGGTGGCCCTTCTGAAAAAGTAGGTATTCTTGCCGGTGACCGTATTATTACCATCAACGATTCGGCCGTTCATGCTCCGGCTTGGAATACTGACCGGGTGATAAAAAATCTGAAAGGGCCCAAAGGCACCGAAGTAAGTCTCGAAATCATTCGCAACACATCTAAGACTCCGCTTAAATTCACAGTAGTACGCGACAATGTGCCTATGAATTCCGTTGATGCAAGCTATATGCTTGCCGACAAGATAGGCTATATGAAAGTCAATAAATTCGGTCGCACCACATATTCCGAATTTCTTAACGGACTATTAACCTTAAAAAACCAAGGAGCGACCCGATTAGTCCTTGACCTTCGAGGCAATGGCGGAGGTTTTATGGAACCGGCAATATTAATGGCCAATGAGTTTTTGAAAGCCGGCAGCCCGATAGTATCGACCCGTGGTCGATATTTCGATGAACCAATGATTGTAGCAGATGGTACAGGGGCTTTTACAGACATGGAAATAGCTATATTGCTTGATGAATTTTCAGCCAGTTCAAGTGAAATTTTTACCGGTGCAATTCAGGACAATGACCGCGGTTTAATCATAGGTCGCCGCTCTTTCGGCAAAGGATTAGTACAGAACCAATATACCCTTCCCGACAGTAGCGCAATGAGACTGACCATTGCGAGATATTATACACCTTCAGGCAGATGCATACAAAAGACATTTACCCCAGGTGACAAGAAAGCCTACGGAAACGAGATTATAGACCGGTTCACAACCGGTGAAGTATATAACGCCGACAGCGTACACCTTGATAAATCACATACTTTCTATACAGCCGGCGGAAGAGAAGTATATGGTGGCGGAGGTATTATGCCTGACGTCTATGTTCCTAATGACACTTCGGGTATAACGAGTTATTATATAAATGTATTCAATGCCGGATTGATTCAGAAATACGCTTTCGCATATTCAGATATGAATCGCTCTAATTTGCACAAAGCAAAAAGTGTAGAGGAAATAATGGATATGCTTCCAAGCAACGACCAATTGCTCCAGGACTTTGTACTCTATGCAAAAACAGAAGGCGGAATTTCACCCCGATGGTATTATATAAACATTTCGGGCGACTTAATCGTTAATCAACTGAAAGCACTCATCGCTCGTGATGCTTTGGGTATGACAGGTTATTATCAAATCATCAACCAAAGTGACTCGACTGTGGCGCGTGCCATAAAAGAGCTTAATTCGGGTAATGCAGAATACCCTATTAAAAACAAAGAGATTAACGATACACCTCAATGATGGACAAAGAATCAATTCGCCGTAGAGTAAAAGCACGCAAACAACTGCTTATTGAAACTGAACGCAGTCATGCCGCAGAAAATGTATTTCGACGCCTGGAGCAGTTAGCCGCTTTTCACGTAAGCGAAAAGATTCTGATGTACCATTCTCTTCCTGATGAACTGTCAACCCATGCATTCCTTAATAAATGGCATGATAGCAAACAGTTTTTCTTACCACGTGTAAATGGTATAAACCTCGAAATACTCCCCTACGAACGCACCAGCTTAAAAATTGGCGCTTTTCACATCGAAGAGCCTTCTGGCAATGATATAAGCCACGTATCAGAAATAGACCTTATAGTAGTACCCGCGATAGCTTATGACCGCAAAGGTAACCGTGTGGGGCGAGGCAAAGGATATTACGACCGTCTATTGGCGGAAAGTAAAGCCGTAAAAATAGGTGTCGGCTATGATTTTCAACTTGTAGAAGAAATCGATGCTGAAGCTCACGATATACCGGTAGATATTGTAATTACTGAGACAAGTACCATAGTTCTGCGCCACGGACGCTAAACATATCAAGAAGCCAATTTGGGTAAAACTATAGAAAATAGTAAATTTGCTGTGTAAATCACAGCTTGATATGGTATCCATTCAGAATCTAAGCGTAGAATTTAGCGCTAAATCACTGTTTGACAATATAAATTACGTAATTAACCGCAAGGACAAAATAGCCCTCGTGGGGAAAAATGGTGCAGGAAAATCAACAATGCTTAAAATTATAGCCGGGCTTCAGCAACCCACAACCGGGTCGGTGAATATGCCGGAAGAAACCACAATCGGTTACCTGCCCCAACAGATGGAAACAAGTGATACATTGACTGTATTGGAAGAAGTGCGCAAAGCATTTTCTCATATTGCAGAAATGAAAGCTACGCTTAATCAACTTAACACTGAATTGGCTGAACGTACTGATTACGAATCAGAAAGTTATCATAAGCTCATTGATCGCATAACATTTCTTAATGAACGAATTGCTATAGAAGAAAGTGAAAACTCAGATGCCGAAATGGAGAAAACGCTTCTTGGACTTGGCTTTTTAAGAGATGATTTCAACCGTCCCACATCAGAATTCAGTGGCGGCTGGCGCATGCGCATCGAATTAGCCAAAATTCTATTGCAAAAACCGGACTTACTCTTGCTTGATGAACCGACTAATCATCTCGATATTGAATCTATCCAATGGCTTGAACAATTTCTAACCACAAAAGCTGCGGCCGTGGTATTGGTAAGCCACGATAAAGCATTTATAGACAATGTCACAAACCGAACGATAGAAATTTCTTTAGGCAAAATTTATGCATATTCGGTGAATTACTCCAAATATCTCGTTTTGAGAGCTGAAAGAATGGAACAGCAGATGCGAGCATATCAAAATCAACAAAAACAAATACAAGACACCGAAAACTTCATAGAACGCTTTCGCTACAAAGCCACAAAAAGCGTGCAAGTACAAAGCCGCATCAAGCAACTCTCCAAGATAGAATTAATTGAAGTTGACGAAATCGACACATCTCATATCAATCTGAAATTTCCTCCAGCACCACGCTCGGGCGATTATCCACTGATACTGGATAATGTGGGTAAACGCTATGGCGACCATCAAGTATTTGACCATGCCACATTCACAATCAAGCGTGGAGAAAAAGTAGCTTTCGTAGGTAAAAACGGTGAAGGCAAATCCACATTAGTAAAATGCATTATGGGCGAAATAGAACATACAGGATCGCTTAAAATAGGACATAATGTCAAAATAGGTTATTTCGCACAAAACCAAGCGAGTATGCTTGATGGTGAAATAACTGTTTTTGATACTATTGACCGCGTTGCCGTGGGGGATATACGCACAAAAATACGGGATATACTCGGTGCCTTTAAGTTTGGAGGAGAAGAATCTGATAAAAAAGTGAAAGTCCTGTCAGGAGGAGAAAAGACGCGCCTCGCCATGATAAAACTACTTCTCGAGCCGATAAATCTCCTCATTCTCGACGAGCCAACCAATCATCTCGATATTCCCACCAAAGAGATACTCAAACAGGCTATAAAAGATTTCAACGGCACCGTAATAATAGTCTCTCACGACCGCGACTTCCTCGACGGACTTGTTGACAAAGTATATGAATTTGGCGGCGGAAAAGTTCGCGAATGTCTTGGCGGTATATATGAATTTCTTGAGAAAAAGAAATTAGATTCTCTGTCGCAGCTTGAAATTACCAAACCGGTAGTTCAGCAGAAAACCACCCATCAAGTGGAATCACATAATAATGATGAACCGATTAAAACTCAAGGTGCCAAACTTACGTACGCTGCTCAAAAAGAACATGACAAAATAGTAAAACGTCTGCAACGCAAAATATCCGACGCAGAAACAACCATTAACGCAATTGAGGAAGAACTGGCCGCAATAGAAACACGCATGGCCGACGGAGAATATAATGCCGAACTTTACGCATCACATGAAAACGTAAAAAAAAGTCTTGACAATGCAATGAGCGAATGGGAATTAGCTACAATAGAACTTGAATCTTTCAATTCAGAAACGAGCTCCGACCACTAACGATAAGTCACCGGCAGCATTCGTAAACATATACTTAGAATTGAAATAAAAATTAGCATTGACTTCTCCCGAAAGCGAAGCAAACAATGCCCGATGATTATAAACCAGAGCAAACCGCACCATCAGATTAGCTGCGACTGCATCAAAACCCCTTGAATAATTATTTTCATAATCATGGCGATAACCCAATGATTGAAGAATAGTACCATTAAGTAACCATTTTTTCGGACGGATAGCATAATTATATCCATAACCTCCGGCAACACAATAGTCGGTATACCGAAAAGTATACTCATTGACCAAAGCCGGAAGATAAGCCTTCATATCGGCTGGCAATGATGAAAAATCCATATTAATGGATTGATGACTGAGCGAAACACCCAGTATTGGACTTCCAGCGCTCTTGAGCTGATATTTGGAGAAACAATAGGCGGCAGCCTGTGAGTACTTCAGATGGTTAAAAAAATAGTAAATCTGAGCATTAATGAATTTATGCTTGATAGCATCAAATGGATAAGATATTAATCCACCTCCATTATAATTGCCAAAATGAATGATATGGGCATCACCATGTGTTGACATTACATCAAGATTACCATAAAGTCGCGAACAAGTGAAATTAAAATTAAAGTGATTGCGAGGTGTGGCAGTCCTGCCAAATAATGTCTTATAGGAGGTATTATAACTCAAGCTCACAGCCATAAAACTTAGCGATATACCCATATCGGCATAAAGACTCGAGCGAATATTAAGCATATCACTGCTATGTGGCGAAAAAAGCAGAATATATGATTCCAACCACCCCTTATTGCGATAAATAGCTTTCCAATTCTTCCCTGTACCGACTACATAAGCAGAATCATAGGAATTAAATGTTCGGTTACACCAATTATAGACTTTTACCACAAATCGCGGAAACCTCGGATATTCAACATTAGGGTCATTTATTTTACCACCATTGTCAATCAATTGTTTAATCCATAATGTAGAACTATGGTTTACCGTATCCCGAGCAATAGAATCAGTCGATGCCGCAATAATTTCCGGCATCGACCAACAACTCATCACCATAATGAGCAGAATCAAAAAATTATTTTTACAAACCTTATCCTTCATACATTAATTTGTGAGGACAAAGCTAATAAAAAATATCAATACATGGGAGTAAATGGAGCAGAAGGCACAAGCTTATCGTTTATTTCGCCTACATAATCAGTCGATTTCGACGTATCGAGTTTCATAACAGGTGCTCCTTTACTGAAATTACACTTGTTTAGATTGATGTAAAACGCACCATAGTTTGTCACAATATCGAAATAATAACGCAAATCACGTAAGTTGGCAAATGAACGCCATTGCGTAGATGACACATTCGGTTCTCCATCAACGGTATAATGATATGGCACAGATACATTGTATAATATCGACCTTACAATAGAAAAGCCCAAATCAGCATCAGCCGTTTTCTCCACATTTTCATCAAAATAATATGCTCTCACAAATCTATCGGGACTTTTTACCGTTCCGGGAAGCATATTCCGACCGCCAACACCCAACCAATAATTATTAATTGCCTCCATCTGGGGATATTGAGGATCATTAGTCAAAACCGGCATATCCTGTCCGGTATATATCTTGATATTTCCATCACTAAATTCTATTATTGCGCTTTTGCCAGTGGCATCTGTCACTCCCCAATGTAGAGCCGACACAGTACCTCCATCAAATGTAGCTCCCGAGATTGTAAAATCCTGTTTGGACAGCACATCTACAACCTCATCAGTCGTAGCATTTGTATCCAGAAGCCATGCCACAAACATTGCAAGCGACATAGGAGCGCGATTAGCTGTCTCAGGATTGACGTAGACTGTACCTTTACAGAACAAACCGTTTATTACCAATCCTTTTTCATTCATACCTTCAGTAACTCCACCATCATATCCCACAGCATACACTGCGCCATATTTCGATACCCATGTCACGGCACCCGGTATATCATTACCCATCTTAAACATTCCTTTAGGGTAAACATAAAGATTAGTAGGAATGGGCGTTTTCCAATCAAGAGATCTGCCCACTATGCGCAAATCATCCTGACCGACGTAAAGCACTCTTGAACAAGCCTGGCTTGCCGATGGAGAAAATATTGACAACACGGCTAAAATAGCAGAAACAACAGAAAATTTCATATAAAAAATTTATTGAAAGTTAATATATACAGATTAACAACTTAATAAATAAAAGTGTTTATAATACGACAATAATACTAAAAATATGGTATAAAAGATAAGTAGCATTCTACTCATAAGATATTTTTGTTACTTTTGTAGCATAAAAACCAATGACAATTGCATGCTACTTTCACATTCTATATCAAGTTTCGGTAAGTATTGTCTGTTTCTTAGCCGAGTCTTTTCAACGCCAAACCGCTGGAAGGTATTTTATAACCGTACCATATTTGAAATAACTAAATTAGGTGTAGATTCCATTCAGCTTGTCATAATCATATCTCTTTTCATAGGCTCGGTAATAGCTATCCAGATGCAGTTAAATATTGCTTCACCACTAATTCCGGCCTATACGGTTGGTCTTGCCACACGCGACATCGTTTTACTCGAATTTTCCAATTCGATACTGTGCCTGATATTAGCAGGTAAAGTCGGGTCAAGTATTGCATCGGAAATAGGGACTATGCGTGTGACCGAGCAGATTGACGCACTTGACATAATGGGCGTAAATTCCGCTAACTTTCTGGTACTGCCCAAAATAGTCGGATTCATTCTCTTCATGCCTGTTTTGGTTGCCTTTTGTATCGCCACATCATTTCTTGGAGGTTTCCTGGTAGCAGTGTTTACCGACATCATATCGGTTTCTCGATATGTATATGGCCTGCAAGCCTTGTTCAACGAATGGTATATTTGGTATGGATTTATCAAATCTCTTTTCTTTGCATTTGTCATAAGCTCAGTGTCATCATATTTCGGTTACTATGTACGTGGCGGTGCACTCGAAGTAGGTAAAGCAAGTACAAATGCCGTAGTAACCAGCAGCATTATGATATTACTTCTTGACGTAATCCTCACAAAACTATTACTGCAATGATTGAGGTAAAAAATATAACCAAATCGTTTGATGACAAGACGGTGCTCGACAATGTCAGCGCCACATTTTATACCGGTAAAACAAATCTTATTATTGGACAAAGTGGCTCGGGTAAAACCGTGTTGATGAAATCTATAGTCGGACTTGTCACACCTGAGGAAGGTGAAATTCTCTACGATGGCCGTAATTTACTTGCCATGAATCAAAAGCAGATTAAACTTTTGCGTCGTGAAATTGGCATGTTATTTCAGGGCTCTGCTCTTTTTGATTCAGAAACTGTGCTGGGAAATATCATGTTTCCGCTGGTAATGTTTTCAGATATGACACCTGAAGAGATACGCGATAGAGCTTTTTTCTGTCTTGAACGCGTTAATCTTAAAGGTGCGGAAAACAAGTTCCCTTCAGAAATATCCGGCGGTATGCAAAAACGTGTCGCAATAGCCCGAGCCATAGCTCTTAATCCTAAATATCTTTTTTGTGACGAGCCCAATTCCGGACTTGATCCTCAGACATCAATTTTGATTGATGAACTGCTGATAGATATCACACATGAATACAATATCACAACGATAATTAATACCCACGACATGAATTCAGTACTGGGTATAGGTGAAAATATTGTTTTCATCAATAAAGGACGTAACGAATGGATAGGCAATAAAGATGAGATTTATCGAGCCTCAAGCCAAGCTCTCAACGAGTTTGTCTTTGCTACAGATCTGTTCCAGCAAGTTAAAAATTATATCATCAACAACGCTCAGCCGACAGATTGAAATCAATCATGATGATATGGTTCTCCTTTTAGTATGGTAAAAGCCCTGTATAATTGCTCTACCAATATCATGCGCGCCAATTCATGAGGAAATGTCAGCCTTGACATAGAAATTTTTCCATCAGCTCTATTATATACAGCCTCCGAAAAGCCATAAGGCCCCCCCACCACAAACACCAGTCGTTTTATTCCGGAAAGCATTCGCTTTGATAGCATCACTGACAATTCACGCGAAGAGTATTCCCTACCCCGTTCATCCATCAGCATCATCACATCACCCGGCAATAGCGCCTTCAAAATTCCGTCTCCTTCAATCTCCTTCTGCCGGTCATGAGTAAGCGACTTGGTATTTTTGATATCAGGAATATCAATCATATCAAAATCAATATAATGTCGCAATCGATTTTTATATACCTCAATCCCTTTAGCGATGTAATCCGTCTTTATATTACCAATAGCAACAACTACAATTTTCATTTACCGCCGTATTAATCAACAAAATTTATTATTTTTGTCACAAAGATAACATAACCGCACTACTTTATGAAATCAAAGGACGAACTTATTGATGATTTGCTGACATTGGCATTTGCCGAAGATGTCGGCGACGGCGACCACACCACACTATCCACAATCCCCGATAATGAAATGGGAAGCCAGCAACTGATTATAAAAGAAGAAGGAATACTGGCAGGTGTGGAAATTGCCGGCAAAGTGTTCAAAAAATTTGACCCGAGCCTGAAAATGACCGTTTATATAAACGATGGCTCTCATGTTAAACCCGGTGATATTGCATTTAGAGTTGATGGCAAAGTCAGATCATTGCTTCAGACCGAGCGCATTATGCTTAATATTATGCAGCGAATGAGTGGAATAGCCACTACAACAGCCCGCTATCAAAAAGAACTCGAAGGACTTAAAACTAAAGTGCTTGACACTCGTAAAACTACCCCCGGAATGCGCCTCCTGGAAAAAGAAGCCGTAAAAATCGGAGGTGGTTGCAATCATCGCATAGGATTGTTTGACATGATTTTAATCAAAGATAATCATGTGGACTTCGCAGGTGGCATAACCCAAGCGGTCAAAGCTGCCAAAGATTATTGCAAACGCACAGGCAAAAACCTTAAGATAGAAGTTGAAGTGCGCAATAATGATGAAATAATTGAAGCTCTTGCAGCAAAAGTCGACAGGATAATGCTTGATAATTTCTCTCCCGAACGTACGCGCGAAGCTGTAAAACTAATAAATGGTGCCGTAGAAATTGAATCATCTGGTGGCATTACTCTCGATACACTTCGTCAATATGGCGAATGCGGTGTTGATTTTATTTCTGTAGGCGCGTTAACTCACTCCGTCAAAGGATTGGATATGAGTTTCAAAGCATGCTAACCGATTTGCAGCATCTGTTTAACCGTAAAATTCTCAAAGCCGTCAATCACCTTGTCGGCTTTATTTTTTATCTCTTCATAAGGATATGTAGTGGCAAGTGCGATAACCGTAGCCCCCGACGCCCGACCGGAAGCAAGCCCCTGAATGGAATCTTCAAACACGTAACAGTGACGGATATCACGCCCTATAGCTTCCGCACCAAGTAAGTATCCTTGAGGGTCAGGTTTTGACCGAGTGACCATTGAAGCATCGATAATTGCCGTAAAATAATCTTTGAAATCCGGCAATGCTGAAAAGAGCCGCTGCATCTTGCGATTATCACTGCTCGTAACTATTGCTGCCGGAATTTCATGCTTTTTCAAATCCTTAAGGAAAACTTCCACTCCTGGAAATAGCTTGAAGGACATGGTATCCTGATATCTATTCAAGCTTATAAGTATATCCTTTTGATCCTTTTCATCAGGAAAATATTTCATAATCTCACCAAGAGTAGTGCCTTTAATTTTTACAGCAAAATTTTCTATACCCGTTGGATGCGCAGACTCAATCTCACGCCAAAGCTGAGTGTAACCGCTCTCACTGTCCAACAACACTCCATCAAGATCAAATAATACTCCCGTCTGATTCATATCCTATAGAAATTTTCAACAAAAATAACATTAAACAATGAAACTTGTTATATTAATAGTTATTTTTGTAAAATAAAAACGGTCACCCGTTATGGCTCAAACGTCTACATCGCCGATGCAATTGGGAAATACACCAATAGGCAAACTATTGGTGCAATATTCTGTGCCTGCCATAATAGCAAGCGTAGCTACCTCTCTCTACAATATTATTGACAGCATTTTTATCGGTCGGGGTGTAGGTGCTATGGCTATTGCCGGCCTGGCCATTACATTCCCGTTAATGAATCTGATAGTTGCTTTTTGCACACTTGTTGCAGTAGGAGGAGCTACCATCAGTTCTATTTTTCTGGGACAAAAAAATATTCAGCGCACCACCGATGTACTCAACAATGTATTTACTCTATGTATAATTCATTCTATCATCTTCGGTGGAGTAACATATATATTTCTTGACCAAATACTACTGTTTTTTGGAGCTACGGCCGACACCCTTCCCTACGCTCGTGAATTTATGCAGATAATATTGCTTGGCACCCCGATTTCCTACATATTTATCGGACTTAATAACATCATGCGAGCCACAGGCTATCCGACACGCGCCATGATATCCGCACTGCTGTCGGTCATGACAAATTTAATCTTGGCTCCAATTTTGATATTCAGTCTTGATTGGGGAATTAAAGGTGCAGCCGTAGCTACCGTTATCGGGCAAGCTGTGGCATGTATTTGGGTACTTTGGCATTTCTTTTCAAAAAAGAGTTTTGTACATTTCACATTGTCCAACAGACAACCGCTCAACCTATCGATAATAAAAAGAATTTACGCCATCGGCTTATCCCCGTTTTTAATGAATGTATGTGCATGTATCGTTGTGATATTCATCAACAATGCATTACTAAATTACGGCGGTGATGCCGGTGATATGACAGTAGGTGCTTATGGCATTCTCAACCGCACCTCCATGTTTTTTATCATGATAGTGTTTGGTGTCACACAGGGTATGCAACCTATATTAGGCTATAACTTCGGTGCTGGTAACTACGAACGCGTCAACAAAACACTCATGATGGGTATTCGTATAGGCGTCGTAATCACTACTGTAGGCTGGCTTATCACAGAATTAGCGCCAAATCTCATCAGTTCCATGTTTACTATCGATGAAAACCTTATAGCTATATCTGACCACGGTGCCCGAATTTTCTTCTTATTCTATCCTCTTGTAGGCTGTCAGGTAGTAATACAAAACTATTTCCAATCTGTAGGTAAGCCCAAAATTTCCATATTCCTTTCACTTACCCGCCAACTGATATTCCTCATACCTTTATTGATATTCTTACCACAATGGTGGGGGATAGATGGTGTATGGGCAAGCATGGCAGCCTCTGACTTCATTGCATTTCTATTTGCAATAGTCACACTCATAATTTTCAATCGCAGATTTAGACATAACAAACCTATCCTCCGACATGATTAAAGAGTTGCAGTTATGTGTATCGCCGGAAGTCGCTTACGATAATGAAAATCTCAAGAAACATATCGCAAAAACACTTCAAGTCAACACCAATGATATAACAGGTTTAACCGTAATAAAACGTTCGGTAGATGCACGTCAACATCAGATAAAAGTCAATATATCACTAAAAGTATATATCAATCAAACTCCGGAAGAACACCATCTTGCGACTCCCATACACTACCCGGAACTTCCTACTGACGCACCCCAATGCATTATAGTCGGTGCCGGCCCCGGAGGTTTGTTTGCAGCCCTCAGACTGATTGAACTCGGCGTAAAGCCTGTTATTCTCGAACGAGGTAAAGATGTAGACAGCCGCCGCAAAGATTTGGCTGAGATTTCCCGTTCAGGAAAAGTAGATGCAGATTCAAACTATTGCTTTGGTGAAGGAGGAGCTGGCACATACTCCGATGGCAAACTCTTCACCAGAAGTAAAAAGCGCGGTTCTGTCGATAAAATTCTTACCATTCTGTATCAGCACGGAGCGCAGCACAACATACTTGTTGAAGCGCACCCGCATATAGGCACAGACCGACTGCCTGAAGTAATAAAAGCAATAAGGAAGACCATACAATCTAAGGGGGGCGAGATTCACTTCAATACACGAGTGACAGATTTGATCATCAAAAACTCCACGGTAGAAGGCGTTATCACTACTGACGGCACAAAATATTTCGGACCTGTCATTCTTGCCACAGGACATTCTGCACGTGATGTCTACGATATGCTTCTCCGTCAAAATGTAAGAGTTACACCTAAAGGCATAGCAGTAGGTGTAAGACTCGAACATCCACAGAAACTTATTGACCGTATCCGATATCACAGACCCGAAGGACGCGGACGCTATCTTCCGGCAGCAGAATATACAATGCTCACCAGAGTGGACGGACGTGCCGTATATTCATTCTGTATGTGTCCGGGAGGCGTAATTGTACCTGCGGCAAGTGCCCCTGATGAAATGGTAGTCAATGGTATGTCATCATCGGCTCGTGGCTCACGATGGGCTAATTCGGCAATAGTAGTCGAAATATTGCCGGATGATATTCCCGGTGACAATCCATTGCGCATGATGGACTTCCAAAAAGAGATTGAAAAAAAGTTTTTTGAAGATTCCGGAACAAAAACACAAAATGCACCGGCACAGCGCATGACTGATTTTGTGAAACGACGTCTATCAGACAATCTTCCACCCACATCTTATGCCCCCGGTATACATTCTTCTCGTGTTGATATGCTTCTACCTTCATTTATTAGTGGCCGGCTACAGAAAGGGTTCATCGAATTTGATCGCAAAAACCGAGGATTTCTCTCACATGAAGCTGTCTTGATAGGTGATGAAACACGTACATCATCTCCAGTAAGAATACCACGGAATAGTGAATCATTACAACATGAAAATATAGCCAATCTTTATCCTTGTGGAGAAGGTGCTGGCTACGCAGGAGGCATAGTTTCCTCAGCCATTGACGGCGACAGATGTGCCGAAGCAGCTGCCAGATATCTGTTATCTGACTAACTGTCCCGGCCGCAATATATATGGATAAGGATCCCGAAGCACTATCGCTGTGTCACTCCTTACACTTTGCAACAATGAGTCAGCTTGCATCGGATCAGCTGTAGTTGCGACTGACACGTAAAACTGATTTGTACGGTTCTGAAGCAAACAGGCCTCATCATAACCGCAATCGATCATGCGCTTACGCATCTGCCGAGCATTAAACAATTGCGTGAACTTTCCCACCACAACACAGTATTTTTTAATTTCATAGCCTTCTGCAAACTCTCCTTTAGTCAAACCTACATACTCAGTATAAATCGGCAGTCTTACACCTTGTATGACCATCTGCTTCGGATTAGTAGAATTCGCAAGCGAACGATCAATTAAAGAATCACCGGTCTCAGTCTTTTTCTTCTTGGCAATTTCATATGCTGCTTTATAATTTGCTTCAGTAGTTTTACATGACACCACACCGGCCAAAAAGGCTAAAACCACTATAAAATAAAATAATTTTTTCATGATCTGTTTTGCTTATTTCCTAATTCGATTACCTCTAAATCCTTAACATTCCCATCATCAATTGCAATCCTTACAAGCGTGCGGAATCGTTGCCAGCCATGCCAACCCGCAGCTCCGGGATTGATATGCAACAACCTTAAATCAGCATCAGGTATTACTTTCAAAATATGACTGTGGCCACATACCATCAAACCAATTCCCTTTAATTTCAGATATTCGCGTAACCCGGGAGAATACTTCCCCGGATAACCGCCTATGTGTGTGAGTAATACTTTCAATCCTTCTACTTCAAATTCAAGTAATTCAGGACATATTCTATTAACCTCGCCATGGTCAATATTACCGCTGACCGCCCTTATCGTTTTACCCGAATCATTCAACCGACGCAAAATAGAGACATCTCCGATGTCTCCGGCATGCCAAATCTCATCACATTCGGCAAAATGCGCAGTATAACGATCATCCCAGCAAGAATGAGTGTCAGAAAGTATACCAACACGTGTCATATCTCAGTTATATTCAATTCAATCCTGCTATACGAGCTATTTTTTTCGGTATTTCAGTATTATCCTGGATAGGAATGAAAAATCCTGAACCGACACCCACTGCATAAACCGGGACAACTGCACCGGTATGTGCTCCGGTAGTCCAACCAATACCTGATGCATTGCTAACTAACTCATACACTTTGTCTACAAAAGCAACGGCACTATCCCGCAAAGCCTTTTGGTCTTCACCGTTTCTAAGCGAAACCATTTTATCAAATGCTTCCTTTAGAATCACATCATCAGCTTCCACTACAGGTATATGATTATAAAGCCCTAAATTTTCCATAAGAAAATCCTTAAAGTCATCAAAATCAAGAACCATACGTGAATTTGCTAACATTTGCAGTTCATCATAAAATCTGTACTTGGATATTTTCTGATACTTAAGCAATTCAGGTTTAATATCATAATGCAAGGTACGATTACCCACTCCCAATCCACCGGTTTCATGGTCAGCAGTAACCACTATCAAAGTTTCATCTGGGTGCTTTTTATAAAAATCATAGGCAATCTTTAATGCATTATCAAAATTAAGCGTTTCGATTACCACTGCTGCCGGATCATTATTATGTGCACCATGGTCAATAGTCCCGCCTTCAACCATCATGAAAAATCCGTCAGGGCTAACTTTTTGAAGATGGTTAAGACAGGCTTGTGTAATTCCCGGCAGAGTCAATACATCTTGAAGTGAGTCTATCGCATATCCCACATCATTTGAATGAATAGTATCTGTATTCAGCAAAAGTATTTTATCATATTGTGCTGACGGTAAATTATCAAGTCCTCGAATCACTGACACTTTATTATCCTCGAATATCTTCAATAAATCATTATCTTTTTTAGCTCCGCGCAGATTTGCTCCGGCTATAAACTCATAATTCGACTCAGCCGCACTTTTACCTATCTCATAATACATACCTCTGTTCGGCACATGAGCATAAAAAGCGGCTGGAGTGGCATCATCTGGAGCAACTGTCGTAACCAGACCTACGCCATATCCTTTATCATGAAATCGCTTAGCAATAGATATTACCTCCACACTATCCGGATTCATGCCGAGCATAGCATTTTTTGTCTTATACCCGGTGGCCAAAGCTGTTCCCGCAGCTGCCGAATCTGTTACCGGAGAATTAGCCGAGTGAGTAAACGCAGCCGAGGCCACAGGAAACTGCATCATCTGCAATTTTATATCACTACCAAGCACCATACGATTATAATCCTGCGCCAATGTCACGGCGCTCATGCCCATACCGTCGCCAATAAAATAAAACACATACTTGGGACTTGCAGCAAAAACATTGCAAACACTGCAAAAAAACAATAATGCTAAAATGCGAAATTTCATATTGAAGGGATTATTATTTATCAATTAATGTGGATTTTGTCTGGACTTGTGCATCAAGAGCCGCAATTACAGCCAAATTAAGAATACTTCTTACCGGAAAATTTACACCGATGAAGTGAATAGGCTTATTCAAACCCATCTGTATCGGACCAATCACATCACCGACACCCATTTCAAGCATCATGCGATATGCAGTAGAAGCAGCGCTAAGCGAAGGGAAAATAAGCGTATTGACATCTTCTCCATTAAGTCTGTTGAACGGAAAAGTTGTATCACGCAATTCCTTGTTAAGAGCATAATTAATTGACATTTCACCATCTATCAACAAATCAGGATATAATTCATGCATTCGTGCTACCACATTGCGGGCATTTCTACACTCCGGTTCACTGCTCGAACCGAAATTACTATATGAAAGCATCGCCATCACCGGTTTATGAGCAAAATACTCTACCGAATTTCGAGTCAGGCGCGCGATGTCAAACAATGTTTCGCTATCTAACTTCTTATTCACCTGGGTATCAGCCAAGAACAGGGTGCCACGTTTGGTATTGACAATGTGCATTGATGCAAAATTAGAATATGTAGGACGAATCCCCACTACCTCACGGGCAATTCTGCCAATCTCATGTGCGGCCGAATATGTACCGCCGAGGAACGCATCCGCCTCTCCGGAATTGACCATCATCATACCAAAATAATTGCGGTCAAACATTTTTTCCAAAGCCTCAGGATATGTCACACCGTCACGTTCATGACGCATCATCAGCTCCATGGCATATCTCTTCCTACGCTCTGACTCACGGTCATGTCTTAAATTCACTATTTCCATGCCGGAGATATCAAGCCCCAGTCTGTCGGCTCGCTTCTGAATCATCTCCTCATTGCCCAATAGCACAGGAATAAGCAGTCCTTCTTTCTTCGCTATGACCGCTGCTTTAAGCATCTTATCTGTATTTGCCTCGCCAAACACCACTCTTCTCGGATTGGATTTAGCTTGCTCAAAAATACGACGCATAAGTTTGTTATCATAACCCATGAGCTTACGAAGTTTCTCTTCATAAGCGTCCCAATCCGTAATCGGACGGCTGGCTACCCCACTTTCCATAGCTCCTCGGGCTACTGCCGGAGCCACGACAGTCAATAAACGCGGGTCAAGTGGTTTTGGCAAAATATAACAACGTCCAAAATGTATATCCGTCATATCGTATGCCGTATTTACTACAGGAGGGACAGGCAATTTTGCCAAACCGGCTATCGCTTTAACAGCCGCAAGTTTCATCGTCTCGTTTATTGTAGAAGCGCCACAGTCCAATGCGCCTCGGAAAATATACGGAAAGCCGAGCACATTATTAATCTGATTTGGATAATCACTACGTCCGGTAGCAAAAATAATATCTTTCCGTGCAGCCATAGCCTTTTCATACGCAATCTCGGGATCGGGATTAGCCAATGCAAATACAATCGGACGATCAGCCATAGACTGAACCATCTCTTCAGTAACTACATCTTTCACCGACAAGCCCAGAAACACATCCGCTCCTTTCATAGCCTCTGCTAACGTAGTAATGGGCAGATCCGTGGCAAATTCACGCTTTTGTTCATTAAGCCCTTGGCGTGAAGTCGTAATCACCCCCTTACTGTCACACATAATTATATGTTCCTTACGCACACCCAGCGCCATATATAATTTTGTACATGACACCGCAGCTGCTCCAGCTCCATTGACAACCAGGCGAATATCTTCTATTTTCTTCCCTTGAATTTCCAACGCATTTAACAACCCGGCAGCTGAAATAATAGCCGTACCGTGCTGGTCATCATGCATGATAGGTATATTGCATTCTTCTTTCAACCGTTTTTCTATATGAAAACACTCCGGAGCCTTGATGTCTTCAAGATTTATACCACCGAAAGTGGGTGTGAGAGCCTTTACTATTTCAACGAATTTATCCGGGTCCTTTTCATTCACCTCAAGGTCAAAACAATCAAGTCCGGCGAAAATCTTAAACAGCAGAGCTTTGCCCTCCATCACAGGCTTACCTGCAAGCGGACCTATATCACCCAAACCGAGCACTGCCGTACCATTGGAAATAACGGCGACCAAATTGCCTTTATCAGTGTATTTATACACATCTTCCGGAGTTTTTTCTATTTCTTCACATGGGTAAGCCACTCCCGGTGAATATGCTAAAGCAAGATCATGCTGAGTAGCGTATGGTTTGGTTGGTACTACTTCTATTTTGCCAGGTTTGCCTTCGCTGTGGTACTCAAGCGCGGCCTTCTTGGTTACGGTTGACATATCTGTGACTGATTATTTAAATTTACGACTACAAATGTAACAAATAACACCGTAAATAAGTATCAATTTTTCCTATTATAATATCGATTTTATATAATTTTTGTATTTTTGCAATAATAAAAAAATACCATTACAATCAATCTACTTTTTACTTTCATCTGTTATGTCGCAGCTATCTATTTCCGAAGTTTATAAAGCAGCCGAAGTCCTCCAAAATGTGGCACGTCACCCCAAATTAATCGGCGTAACAAAAATCAACCCTGAAGCTGAAGTTTATCTCAAACCCGAAAACCTTCAGAAAACAGGCTCATTCAAACTTCGTGGTGCATATTATAAAATTTCGCAGCTGTCAGATGAAGAAAAAGCTCGCGGTGTGGTAGCTTGCTCTGCAGGTAATCATGCACAAGGTGTAGCATTAGGTGCCACACACAACGGCATTAAATCCGTAATCTGTCTGCCTGCCGGCGCACCTCTCTCCAAAATTGAAGCTACAAAAGCTCTCGGAGCCGAGGTTTGTCTGGTACCCGGCGTATACGATGATGCCTACAAAAAGGCTTTGGAACTGCGCGATAAACATGGATATACACTTGTCCACCCATTCGATGATCCGCTCGTAATTGCCGGACAAGGCACTATCGGACTTGAAATTATTCAAGAAATGCCAGATGTCGATGCTGTTATTGTTCCCGTAGGCGGAGGTGGCTTGATTTCCGGAGTAGCGTTTGCCATTAAGACCATCAAACCATCAGTAAAAATATATGGTGTCCAGGCTGAAGGAGCTCCATCTATGGTAAAATCAATTGAGAAAAATGAAAAAGTCATGCTCAACGAAGTAATGACCATAGCCGATGGTATAGCTGTAAAACAACCGGGTGACAACACTTTCGCCATGTGCAAGCAATATGTCGATGAGATTGTTACCGTCACCGATGATGAAGTCGCAGCAGCTATCCTTACCCTGATTGAACAGCAGAAACTCGTGGCAGAAGGAGCTGGGGCCGTTTCAGTGGCTGCTGCTATGTTCAACAAAGTTCCTATAAAAGGTAAAAAAGTAGTTTGTATCGTATCCGGCGGAAACATTGATGTAACCTCTCTCAACCGTGTCATCACACGTGGTTTGGTTAAAAATGGCCGTGACTGCACTATCTCGCTTATCCTTTCGGACAAACCCGGCCAACTCTCAAAAGTTTGTAGCGTTGTGGGCAATCTTGGTGCAAATATCCTGTCTGTGGAACACAAACGTAATTCATCGAATACCCAGATTTCCGGCTGTAAACTTCACATGGAAGTGGAGACCCGCAATCAGGAACACGTTGATGCTATCAAACAAGGTCTGCGCGATGCCGGATTTACTGTTGTTGACTAAACACCTTCCTAAACTTTTATAAGAACAGAAAACGCCTTACGAACATATATTATTGCCATTTTGGCAATAATAGCCCATATATTCTACTTTTTGGTAAATTTCCCTTAAAGTTTATTAATCATATAGGTGTTTGAACGATTTTTGACCTAATTTTGTATCCAACTTCATATATAATCAGGTCATTTATCAACCAATGTCTTTATCTCGTATTTCAACCTGCGTCATAGCACTGCTTGGGCTTACAAATTTCTCTTTATCGGCTCAAAAAACCGACACTATTGCCCTTCCGCTTGATAGTTGTATCAGTATTGCACTAAGCGAAAATCCCACCATCAAGATTTCCGATATGGAAATTAAGCGTCTTGACTACTCTAAAAAGGAAACACTCGCTTCTCTGCTCCCATCCATATCTTTTGGAGCCACATATAATCGCACCCTTGCAAAGCAGACCATGTATATGAACATGAGTCGTCTTGGAGGGAACTCCTCTTCCGCTGAAAACTCTGAAGAAAATCAGGCCTCGCCATCAGCTGCTTCATCTGCTAATAACGGCATTAAAGTAGGTCTTGACAACTCTTTCTCAATGGGATTTTCCGCATCTATGCCCATCATAGCTCCCCAACTATGGAAAAGTCTGAATCTCTCGGATAGTCAGATTTTGGAATCAGTGGAAAAAGCACGCAACTCTCGCTTAGAACTTATTAACCAAGTTAAGAATGCTTATTATACGCTGCTTTTGGCTCACGACTCCTACAATGTGATTCAGCAGAGCTACGATATGGCAAAATTTACAGCTGACCTCTATGAAAAAAAACACGCTCTCGGGTCGGCTTCAAAATACGATGTGCTGCGTACACAAGTGGCCCTAAAAAATGTGGAGCCAGAACTGACACAAGCTCTGATTGCCATTCGTCAAGCCTCTCTGCAATTGCGCATTCTCATGGGCATGGATACTTCTGTCGAAATCAAGCCGGCTCAAACACTTGCCGACTATCAGAGCAAAATGTACGGCGAAGTCATGTCGATTAATAAAGATTTGGAATCTAACCCTTCACTCCGTCTGCTCTCAATCCAGACACGTCAACTCCGCGACGCCCTTTCGGTTCGTAAAATGGCATGGTACCCTACCCTGGCTCTTACTGCCAACTACAACTGGACATCGATGTCCGATGGATCGCCGTTTAAGAACTTTCGATGGAATCCATATTCTGTAGTAGGATTGACTCTTTCATTCCCGATATTCCAGGGGGGAAGTCGATACAGCGCCATACGCCAAGCAGAAATACAAGTTAAAGAAATGGGGCTGCAACATGAAAACCTTTTGCGCAATATCAATATGCAAGTTGACTTAGCCATTGACAATATAAATCTTAATGTCAAGCAGATAAATTCTTGTGAAGAAAGTATGACTCAAGCAGAAGCCGCCCATAAGATTGCTAAAGAAAGTTTTGAAATAGGAGCAGCTTCATATCTTGATTTACGCGATGCCGAACTTGCATTGACACAATCAAGACTTGCCTATAATCAGTCAATCTACAATTACCTTGTTGCCAATTCTAACCTCGAATTGCTAATGGGCAATGCCGACGTAACAAAATATAGTAAATAACCGTCTCATCATCATAATTACTCATTCCACCATGACCTACCGTCACATTATCAGTCTCGCATTAATCTCCGGCGTAATCATTCCCCTTGCGTCCTGCTCGTCAAACGACAAGACAAAGAATGAAGCAAGTGCAACTAATGAAAACCTTCCCCTTGTGGAAACCCAACAAGTTCATGACCAGGAAGTCCCGCAAATCACTGAATATACAGCCACAGTCGAAGGTTTTAAGACCAACAATATCACTTCATCGACACCTAACCGTATTAAAGACATATTGGTCGATATCGGCTCGCACGTAAAACGAGGTCAAAAAGTGGTCATTCTTGACGATGTCAATATCGAACAAATCCGTGTTCGGCTCGAAAACTATAAAAAAGAATATGACCGCGCCGTAAAACTTTTGGAAATTGGCGGTGGAACTCAACAAGCAGTAGACCAGCTTAAGACCGAGCTTGATGCAACCACCCGACAATATACCAATATGCTTGAAAACACAGTATTGATGTCACCGATTGATGGTGTCGTTACGGCACGTAATTATGATCCGGGTGATATGACCGGTAGTTTACCCATACTCACTATCGAACAAATGCAACCTGTCAAAGTGATAGTCAATATATCAGAATCCGACTTCACCAAGATACACAAAGGCGACAAAGTAGAAGTCAAATGTGATGTATATCCCGATGAGACTTTCTCCGGTACGGTTTATCTTATTCACCCGAGCATAGATGCTTCCACACGCACATTCACCACTGAAATCACTATCCAGAATACTGACAATCATCTCCGCCCCGGAATGTTCTCACGTGTAATCATCAACTTCGGCACTACAAACCACGTTGTTGTCCCCGACCGTGCGGTTGTCAAACAATCCGGTTCAGGCAATAAATACATCTATGTCTATGATCCTGCCACAAGTACCGTCAGCTTCAATCAGGTTGTATTGGGACAGCGCTTAGGCAACAGTTACGAAATTATCTCAGGCGTCAGCAATGGTGACGAGGTAGTAATTGCCGGACAGTCACGTCTTACCGATGGCACGAAAGTAGAGCTCATCGCCCCCGCGACTCCCGCTGCTGACAATTCTGCCGATGAAACCAAATAATTGATTATATCATTCGCTTTAATTCTGACTATATAATATATGAGCCTTTATTCAAGTGCCGTAAAACGACCCATCATGACCGTGCTCTGCTTCGTGGCAGTAGCTATAATCGGTCTGTTTTCGCTCTATACTCTTCCTATTGACCTGTATCCTGATGTTGAGACCAACACCATCATGGTCTTGACTACATACCAAGGTGCTTCAGCCCAAGATATAGAACAAAACGTAACCCGTCCGCTCGAAAACAGTCTTAACGCGGTCAACGACCTAAAACATATCACATCAAAATCAAGAGAAAACATATCGGTAATAACACTCGAATTCGAATATGGTAAGGATATCGACGTACTCACAAACGATGTACGTGATAAACTCGACATGGTAAAATCAGCGCTGCCTGACAATGCTGAAAATCCTATCATCTTCAAGTTCTCGACCGATATGATTCCAATCGTGATGCTTTCAGTCCAGGCCTCCGAAAGTATGCCCGGTCTATATAAAATTCTCGATGATGCTGTAGTCAACCCGCTTGCGCGCATATCCGGTGTAGGCTCCGTGTCTATCTCCGGTGCTCCAAAACGTGAAATTCATGTTTATGTTGACCCAAACAGACTTGAGGCATACAATCTGAGCATAGAAACCATATCGTCAATCATTGCTGCTGAAAACCGCAATATCCCCGGAGGCTCATTTGATATCGGCTCCGATACCTATGCATTGCGTGTACAAGGTGAATTTGTCTCACCCGAAGAAATGAACAACATTGTAGTCGGTTCACGTGACGGCAAGAATATCTATCTGCGTGATGTGGCGCGCGTGGATGACTCTCTTGAAGAACGCGCTCAGGAGACATACAACGATGGTGCACGTGGAGCTATGATTGTAATCCAAAAACAATCAGGTGCCAACTCTGTGGAAATTTCCAACAAAGTATTGAAAATGCTTCCCGACCTGCAACGTCGTCTTCCCTCCGATGTTAAAATCGGTATTATTGTCGACACCTCCGACAATATCCGCAATACTATCAATTCGCTTGTTGAGACTGTGCTTTATGCACTACTCTTCGTGGTCTTGGTCGTATTTACATTCCTTGGCCGCTGGCGAGCTACACTAATCATTGTCATTACTATCCCCATATCGCTAATAGCATCCTTCATATATCTGGCTATCACAGGCAACTCGCTGAACATAGTATCCTTATCGGCATTGTCAATCTCTATCGGCATGGTGGTCGACGATGCCATCGTGGTGTTGGAAAATGTGACTACACATATCGAGCGAGGCAGCGCCCCCAAACAGGCTGCCGTGCATGGCACCAATGAAGTGGCTGTATCAGTAATAGCATCAACGCTTACACTTATAGCCGTATTCTTCCCGCTGACGCTTGTCACCGGTATGACCGGAGTACTTTTCCGTCAATTAGGTTGGATGGTGACCATCATGATGATAATTTCCACCATCTGTGCCCTTTCGCTCACACCAATGCTCTGCTCACAGTTACTTCGCAAAAATATCAAGCACGGCCGTATCTACAAGATTTTTTTCACTCCCATCAGCAAAGGCCTCGACGCTTTCGACAATGGCTATGGCCGCCTGCTTAAAACTGTAGTGACACACAAACTGATTACAATTTTAGTCTGTCTCGGTATTTTCATTAGTTCGATTTTCTTATTAAAACACGTAGGCACTGAATTCTTCCCCACAGCCGATGATGGTCGCTTAGGTGTCAATCTTGAGTTGCCCATAGGCACGAGAGTTGAGATAGCTAAAGAAGTTACCGAACGTCTCACTAATGAATGGCGCGAAAAATATCCTGAAATTCAGGTGATGAACTTTACTACCGGACAAGCATCAAGCGACAATACATTTGCATCTCTGCGCGACAACGGCTCCCATATCGTGTCAATGAACATACGACTCACTGACCCTGGCAAACGCGACCGCTCAATCACTGAAATCGCGGGGCTGATGCGCGAAGATCTGAAACGTTATCCCGAATTTAAGAAAACACAAGTCAACGTAGGCGGTATGCGTGGTGGTTCGATGGGCGGACAAAACACCATCGACTACGAAATCTACGGTTACAATTTTAACGAGACCGACTCTGTGGCACAACAGTTGGTATCGATTCTCGAAAAAATTAAAGGAACGGCTGACATCATGGTATCACGCTCCGACTATCAACCTGAATATCAAGTTGACTTCGACCGTGAAAAACTAGCAATCTACGGGCTAAACCTTCAGACTGCCGCCACCTATCTGCGCAACCGCATTAACGGTAATCTTGCATCACAATTTCGTGAAGATGGTGAAGAATACGATATAAAAGTCATGTATGACCCTGACTTCCGTACCTCTATCGCCGATATTGAAAACATCCTCATCTATAACGCAGCCGGTAAAGGCGTCCGAATCAAAGATGTCGGTACTGTAGTAGAACGCTTCACCCCTCCCACTATCGAACGAAAAGACCGTGAGCGCATCATTACCGTATCTACCGTAGTGCAAAACGTACCTATGAGCGACATCGTAAGTCAATCACAGGCAGAAATAGACAAACTCGAACTTCCGGTAGGCATAAACATTCAGATATCAGGCTCCTATGAAGACCAGCAGGATTCTTTCTCCGACTTGCTGATGCTCGCGGTTCTTATTATAATTCTGGTATATATCGTCATGGCTGCGCAGTTTGAATCCTACACCTACCCTGCCATCATCATGACCTCTCTTTTGTTTGCTTTCTCCGGTGTATTCATCATTCTATACATTTCTGGACACACCCTCAATGTTATGTCGATGATCGGAGCCATTATGCTGATTGGTATTGTGGTGAAAAACGGTATTGTCCTCATTGACTATATATCTCTTAACCGCGAACGCGGATTGTCCATTACCAAGGCGGTTATTCTCGGCGGTAAATCCCGCCTCCGTCCGGTAGTGATGACTACACTTACCACCATTTTAGGTATGGTTCCTATGGCTATAGGCACCGGTCAAGGAGCGGAAATGTGGCGTCCGATGGGTACAGCCGTAATCGGCGGTCTGACACTCTCCACCATTCTTACATTGCTGTTTGTCCCTGCACTCTACTGTATATTTGCTTACATAGGATTGCGACGCCAACGCCACAAATTCACAAAATCATAAAAATAATTCTCCAATAGCTGACTTTATGAAATCAGTATTAATAACATTCGACCAGGCACATTACGAGAATATCATAGAAGCGCTTGAAAAATCGGCAAGTCGCGGCTTCACGTCTTGGCGTGAGGTACAGGGACGCGGGTCAAGGGGCGGAGAACCACATTATGGGTCACACGCCTGGCCCTCACTTAGTTCTGCCATCATCAGTGTCATCGAAGACTCCAATGTCGATGCTCTTCTCAGTCGACTTCGCGCCATAGATGAAGAATCACCCAAACTCGGATTAAGAGCATTTGTATGGAATATTGAGCAATATATCTGACAATATTTGGATATTTTGCTATAATATTCTATCTTTGCAAAGCAAAACAATCCTGCGCACGTGGCGTAATTGGTAGCCGCGATAGACTTAGGATCTATTGTCATACGACGTGGGGGTTCGAGTCCCTTCGTGCGCACGAGTTTACTAAAGAGGAATTTCTGAAAGGAGTTCCTCTTTTTCTTTTTTATAACTCTCTGTTATTTTTCGTATTACAGCAAGTCCAGCATTTTCGGTTATTGTTCGATAACCATCTCTATTTCTTGCCACCTCTACCCCCACACAAGCTCTACATAACCTACAATTATTAAAGTTTGCCATTTAATAAATAATATCTTACCTTTGCCACTACATATCATTTGTGACGATTAAATCCGGTCGGAGCAAATGAAACATATTAAATGCGTTTATCAACGCTCATTTGACACATAGAAATCTGGAAAATTTCGCTCACAGTCAAATGAAGCAGTGATGGATGTCTTTCGTTTGTGTATATCTATTTGATATTCACATAATTTGCGTGAGGCTCTAACTGCTCGTTTCATTGTGAAAGGCATTCCAGAGCCTCTATGTGTGAGACGGGTATGAGATACGGACTCTCACGCATTTATTTTTAATAGTTAAGGCCAACGAGGAGAGGACCGAGGCTACACAAATCATATTATGCACACTGCAAAAGGAGTCTTCTGGGTCACGGGGCTGGAAACCAAAGTAAAGCAGATATGCCGGTCCGAATTACCTGAAGTAAATGAAAACAGGTTTTATGAAGTATTGCTTCACAGAATCTCTTACAATCTACTAAATCAACAATTTCAGGTAAAACCCATTCTCGATGGATACGGAGTTAAATTCCACGACCGGAGATTAGTAGGATTGATATTAAGTGATCCTAAAATTTCAATAGATCAACTGACAGAACTGGTCGATATCCACAATCCTGACCGTATCATCTTTCTACGTCGCCCGACCTACGTCACAAAAAATAGGATAAAAAAATTTGCTCAGGACGTAGAAATCACATTTGCTACTTTCACTCTTCCCGACATCGATTACAGACCGAACGATACGGAAAGAACAGTAAAACCCGACGGATTAGATTTACCCGGCAATATGATTAGTATGCTGCAAAATCCTGATCAGGATTCCCACACTTCAGGTGATTCAAATCGCGACATTTATGTTAATATAAATTTTGAAGGTCCGATAATACATCAAAACGGAAACAATAATAACGTCAATATCTCTCCCAATCAGGCGCAAGAGAAAAAGAAAAAAGCCGAAAAAGCACTAAACTCTCTTGGACGCATTTCAGAAAACATCATTTGCGGAGTTTTATCCAATATCGCCTGTCAGGCTCTGAATAACTTAATCGGCTAAAATAATTTGTGCCATTCCACATCTCATATTCTTACAACATGAAAAGATTCTATATTTTACTGACTGCCGCTCTGCTTACAGTGTTAAGCAGTCTCAACGTAAGTGCGGAAACCATATCCACCACTTTTGGCAATTTAATATATTCATTGAACACGGACGACTTGACAGCAACAATAAATGGTCCTACATCATCATCTATTGTTAATCTAGTTATTCCATCGAATGTATCGTATCAAGGAACCGAATATAACGTTACTTCTATTGGAAATAACGCATTCTTCGGGTGCAGTGGATTTACCGGTTCGTTGACTATTCCTAATTCGGTTATTACCATTGGAGAACAGGCATTCTTCGGGTGCAGTGGGTTTAACGGTTCGCTGACTATAGGGAATTCGGTTACTTCTATTGAAAAAAACGCATTCTTCGGGTGCAGTGGGTTTAACGGTTCGCTGACTATAGGGAATTCGGTTACTTCTATTGGAGAAAACGCATTCTCTGGGTGCAGTAGGTTTACCGGTTCGCTGACTATTCCGAATTCGGTTACTTCTATTGGAAGTTATGCATTCTCCGGATGCAGTGGACTTACCGGTTCACTGACTATTCCGAATTCGGTTACTTCTATTAGAGAAGGCACATTCTCCGGATGCAGTGGACTTACCGGTTCACTGACTATTCCGAATTCGGTTACTTCTATTGGATATTGTGCATTCTCCGGATGCAGTGGACTTACCGGTTCACTGACTATTCCGAATTCGGTTACTTCTATTAGAGAAGGCACATTCTCCGGATGCAGTGGACTTACCGGTTCGCTGACTATTCCTAATTCAGTTACTGAAATTGGAAGTGAAGCATTCTACGACTGTAGTGGATTTACCGGTTCACTGACTATTCCTAATTCGGTTACTTCTATTGGATATAGTGCATTCTCCGGATGCAGTGGACTTACCGGTTCACTGACTATTCCGAATTCGGTTACTTCTATTAGAGAAGGCACATTCTCCAGATGCAGTGGACTTACCGGTTCGCTGACTATTCCGAATTCGGTTACTTCTATTGGATATAGTGCATTCTCTGGGTGCAGTAGGTTTACCGGTGATCTGACTATTCCGAATTCAGTTATTACCATTGGAAAACAGGCATTCTACGGGTGCAGTGGGTTTAACGGTTCGCTGACTATAGGGAATTCAGTTACTTATATTGGGTATGAAGCATTCTATCGATGCAGTGGTTTTACCGGTTCGCTGACTATAGGGAATTCGGTTACTTCTATTGGATATAGTGCATTCTTTGAATGCAATGGACTTACCGGTTCGCTGACTATTCCTAATTCGGTTATTACCATTGGAGAACAGGCATTCTTCGGATGCAGTGGACTTACCGGTTCGCTGACTATTCCTAATTCGGTTACTTCTATTGGAGA
>CAZZFD010000014.1:0-50566 GCA_964653375.1 uncultured Bacteroides sp. | reverse complement strand
GATGCTCCGTATCAAAAAAGCTGTGTCAACATTGATGAGACACAGCCTTAAATTGTAAAGGTGATCCGGTGGGGATTCGAACCCCAGACCGTCTGCTTAGAAGGCAGATGCTCTATCCAGCTGAGCTACCGGACCCCATTTGTGTTGCAAAGTTACTATTTTTCGTTGACATTCACAACTAAGCCTTCAAGCACCGACCTGATTTTTTCATCTGTGGTGATACGAGTAGGTACCAGTGGCAGGCGTAGTTCATTATGGATATATCCCATGGCATGGAGCACACATTTTACTCCGGCAGGATTGCCGTCAACGAAGAGCAGTCCGAAAAGATCTGTAAACCTGTGATGTATCCTGCGGGCTTCGGCATAATCGCCTGCGAGAGCCAGGCGTACCATGCGCGAAAATTCACGCGGGAACGCATTACCAATCACGGATATTACTCCTGATGCTCCGAGCGTGATAAGCGGAAACGTCACGGCATCATCACCCGATATGAGCATGAAATCGGCTGATTTGTGCTTGATTATTTCATCGGCTTGCACCATATTGCCGGATGCTTCCTTGATACCTACTATGTTGGGAAAGTCGGCAGCAAGGCGGAGCGTGGTTTCAGCCGTCATGTTGACGCCTGTACGTCCGGGTACATTGTAAAGAATCACAGGGAGTGGCGAGGCTTGAGCTACTGCAGCATAGTGGCAGTAGATACCTTCTTGCGATGGCTTGTTGTAGTATGGCACTACGGAGAGAATGGCGCAGTAGGGCGAAAGATCCATATTTTGAAGGCTACGCACCACGGCAGCAGTGTTGAAGCCTCCGCAGCCAAGTACCAGCGGGATACGGCCGTCGACGTGTGCGGTGATGAAGCGGCGCACTTCCTCGCATTCTTCAGGTTCGAGGGTAGGGGACTCGGAGGTGGTGCCCAGCACCACAAGGTAATCCGTGCCGCCGGTCAACTGTAAGTCAATCAGACGCCCGAGGGCATCAAAGTCTATGGATTTGTCAGGCTTAAAGGGAGTTACTAATGCCACTCCCATGCCCGAAAGATTCAGTTTGCTCATAGGGTCTATTCTGTGACACAAAATTACTTATTATCTTGTGTTTTTCCAATTATTTTTCTACAGAACAATCGTTATCGAACAATCGTGTCAACTGATTGTTTTAATTATAAAAGAAACAAACAACTAATTATCTATAATATGGAAGAATTTGATAAATTAATCGGTGAAGAACGACCCACATTGGTCGACTTTTATGCCACATGGTGTGGCCCGTGCAAGATGCAAGCGCCTATCATCGATGAAGTCAAGAAGGAATTAGGCGATAAGGTAAATGTACTTAAAGTTGATGTTGACAAGAATAGTGCCTTGTCTGCCCGTTATTCCGTGCGCAGCATTCCTACCTTGATTGTATTTGTCAAAGGTGAAGCTGTATGGCGTGGATATGGAGTGCATACAAAAGAGCAGCTCGTGGACAAACTTAAGGAGTTTTTTACCCTTAAGAGTGATATTTGAGATTTGTAAATACTTTTTCATATCAATGAAGCCCGGCGTAGGAGTAGCTTACGTCGGGCTTGTGGTATCTTTATAAATTGTGTGGCTTGTTTACATAAAGCAGAGTATCAATCCTTGGGCTGCTACCACGCGCAGAAACATTGTGAGCGGGTAAACGGTAGAGTACGCCACGGCTGGCGAGTCGCTGCCGGTGGAGCTGCCGGCATAGGCCAGTGCCGGTGGATCGGTGTAGCCGCCCGAGAACAGACCCATGATGGTAAGGAAATTGATTTTGTAGACAGCGCGGGCAATGATGCCTACTATCACCAGCGGGGTGAAGGTGATGATGAAGCCCCATATTACCCACCACATACCGGTAGTGTTGAATACGGTTTCGGCAAATCCTGCACCTGAAGAGATGCCTACTGAAGCGAGGAATAGACAGATGCCGAGTTCGCGCATCAGCAGGGAGGCTGATGATGAAGTGTAAGTGACGAGCTTGAATTTGTAGCCGAATCGGCTCAGTAGTATGGCCACTACCAGGGGACCTCCTGCAAGGCCGAGCTTCATGCCGAAGCCTATGTTGATTGAGCCTAAGATGATACCGAACATTATACCCACGAAGATAGTGATCATATTAGGTTCGTTAAGGCGCTTCATGGAGTTGCCCATGCGGTTGGCGAGGCGGTCGATATCATTGAGGTTGCCCACCACGGTGAGGCGGTCGCCCATCTGCAGGCGCAGGTCAGGCGAAGCGAGAAGGTCTACACCCGCACGGTTGACACGGGTGGCGTTGAGCTGATAGGCTTGATGCAGGCGCAGCGAGCCGAGAGCCACACCGTTGAATTGACTCTTAGTGATGAGGATTCGTCGAGATACCACTTCGCTTGGGGTGACATCTTCCCAGTCCATTTCGATTTGAGGCCCAATTACGGCTTCAAAGCGCACGACATCGTTGGCGGCAATGACCACAAGCAGTTTATCACTCACGCGGACTTGTGTGGCCGAGGTGGGTATGATGATATTGCCGCTCTGATCCATCAGACGCGATATTACGAAGTCGCATTGGATAATATCGTGGATTTCGCGCAGAGATTTTCCGTTGATAAGCGGGTTGTTGACCTCTACCGATATAATGTTGGGTTTAAGACGGGTGTTTTGCGATTCGGCTTCGAGTGCTTCCACTTCTTGCTTGGTGTCAATTCTAAATATGAACTTTATCAGCAGCATAGCGCCGATGATGCCGCATACACCCAGCGGATATGCTGCTGCATATCCCATCGACATGGTGTTGATGGCGGCAGGATTGTTGGCGGTCTGTTGTGCTGCTGCAAGACCCGGAGTGTTGGTTACGGCACCCGACATCACACCCACCAGAGCGTCCATCGAAGTGTTGCCGTCGATATAATAGATTGCCAGCACTATGACCACATTGAGTGCTATGGCCATTACCGCAAGGCCGTTGAGCCGCATACCTCCTTTCTTGAATGAGGAGAAAAAACCGGGACCTACCTGAATGCCGATGGAGAAGATGAAGAGAATAAGACCGAACTCTCTGACAAACTTTAGCACTTCAGCATCGACGGTGTAGCCAAAGTGACCCATCAATATGCCTACGAACAGCACAAATGTTACACCCAGCGATATGCCGCCTATCTTGAGTTTACCCAAATAGACGCCGAGAGCTATCACAAATGAATAAAGGATAAGTGTGCTTGCTAATGACACGTTGCCCGGACCGAGCAGATTGTTGAACCAAGACAAATCCATAAAAAGGGATTAAGACGGTTAAATGGTTGAAAAATAGCTATGTGTGCTTTATGCACCGAAAATTTTTGCAAAGTTAGACTTTTTTTGGCTATTTTCCACTCTCCATCACTGAATTTTTATTGCTCTATTTGCTTTTAATTTTCGGCTCGGGGCGTTACCTTTGTAGCTTGATATGCGAAAGTCGATGCTCATAGGCATAATGATTTTGCTCATTGCCGCGTTAGCCGGCGGTGGGTGTAGTTCGGTGCGTCATGTGCCTGATGGAAGTTATTTGCTCGATAAGGTCAATATCGTAATTGCTGACACTGTGGAGGCTGACCGCTCCGAGCTGCGTAATTATTTGCGGCAGCAGCCTAATCATAAAGTTCTCGGGTTTGCCAAATTGCAGCTGGCCATGTATAATATGTCGGGGAAAGATACCACCAAGTGGTATAACCGCTGGGTGCGACGGCTCGGTCAGCCACCTGTCATCTACGATGACGGACTTACCGATGCTTCTGCCCGACAGCTCCGTCAGGCTATGATTAACAAAGGATATATGCACGCTACTGTAGATGTGGATACCCTACGGCGCGATGACAAGAAGAAAATAGAAGTGACATATCGTGTCAATTCCGGTTCCCCCCACCGTATAGCATCTGTCGACTACGATATTGCCGATACCGCTATCGCGCGACTTGTGCTGCGTGATTCCACGGCTTTTACCCTGGCTGTGGGCGATAAATTTGACCGTGCGGCGCTTGAAAACGAGCGCGTACTCATTACCGAGCGGTTGCGCAATCATGGCTATTATGCTTTTGCCAAAGATTATATAACCTTCATTGCCGATACGGCCGATAATTCGCTTGACGTCAACCTGACCATGGTGGTGGATGTGCCTGAGGCCGCGTATAAACCTTTGGCCGATAACATGGTGATTATGCCCGACCGGCGTTATGTGATAAGTCGTGTGGTATTTATGCTTGGCGAAAAACCAAAGATGGTTTCGCTTGACTCCCTGCCTTCGGCCGATGTAGAGCACTATCGCGGCATAACGGTGGCTTATTGTGATGGTGATCATTATCTTAAGCCTTCCATATTGGAAGAAAAATGCCATCTGCAGCCGGGCAGAGAGTACAGTGCCCGGGCAGTGCAGCGCACTTATGAAGCGTTGGCCCAGCTGAGTATTATAAAGTCTATAAATATAGAGATGAAGCAGCTGCCTACGGTCGATGGTGTAAATTATCTCGAAGCCGACATTTATATTACCCGAAATAAAAAACAAGGTTTAACCTTCGAACTTGAAGGAACTAATTCCGAAGGTGATTTCGGTTTTGGGCTCGGCATGGATTATCGTTATCGCAATCTTGCTCAGCGTTCCAATCTGTTTAATGCCAAACTGAGGGTAAACTATGAGAGTCTTTCGGGTGACTTTACTAATCTGATTAATAATCGATATACCGAATATGCGGCCGAGACGAGTATTACTTTCCCGAAATTCTTGTTCCCGTTTATCTCGCGCCGAACCCGTCAGCGAAGTAAAGCCTCCACGGAGGTTTCGGCATCGTTCAACTATCAGCAGCGTCCCGAATACACCCGTATTATTGCAGGCGCTGCGTGGAAATACCGGTGGTCGAGCCAAAATGGACGTCGCCGTTCCACATTTGACCTGCTTGATATCAACTATGTGTATCTTCCGGAAAGCACAATCGATTTCCTCAATCAGATAGCTCCGTCCAATCCGCTGCTTCGCTATAGCTACGAAGACCATTTTATAATGCGTATCGGATATAGTTATTATCGTTCCAACCGCTGGATACCCTCATCGCAGAATTTCAAGCCCACTCTGCAGTCCGATATCTATACTTTCCGCTTTTCGGCGGAGACGGCGGGCAATTTGCTATATGCCATCAGCAGTCTTTCGGGCGCCAACCGCAAAGATGGTGTCTATACTATTTTCGGTATACAATACTCTCAGTATGCCAAGGCAGAGGTGGACTATTCGCTTACTCATAATTTCTCCACACGTCATTCACTCGCCTTCCATGCCGGTTTTGGCATAGGGGTGCCGTATGGCAACTCCACCATGTTGCCTTTTGAAAAACGTTTTTACGCCGGTGGTGCCAATGGCGTGCGTGGCTGGGGTGTGCGCACCCTCGGCCCCGGAGCATTTGATTCGCGTAATTCAGTTACCGACTTTATCAACCAGTGCGGTGATATCATGCTCAATCTCTCGGCTGAATACCGAGCCAAACTTTTTTGGGTGTTTGAAGGAGCGTTGTTTGTCGATGCGGGCAATGTGTGGACTATCCGTTCCTATGAAAATCAGCCGCATGGAGTGTTTCGCTTCGGCTCATTCTGGCGTCAGATAGCACTCTCATATGGCGCCGGCATTCGACTCGATTTCACATATTTCCTTTTGCGTTTTGATCTTGGAATGAAAGCGCATAATCCCGCTTACAATCAGGAGCCGTGGCCGCTCGTTCACCCCAATTGGAAACGTGATGCCACATTTCATTTCGCTGTAGGTTACCCGTTCTGATTATTAACTGTTCTGATATAATATGCTTGCTATTTTTGACCTTGACGGTACATTGCTCAACACCATAGCCGACCTTGCCGAGGCTTGCAATTACGCACTTGCTAAAACCGGTTTCCCCACTCACGCGCTCGATGCTTATCCTTATTTTGTGGGCAATGGAGTGCGTCGGCTACTTCACCGCATATTGCCCGAAGATTGTCGTACGGAAGAGAATGTCAATCATCTTGCCCTTCATTTCTATGAATACTATGGCTCGCATCTCACATGTCACACCCGTCCTTATCCGGGTATAAGCGAATTGCTCGCTGAGCTCCATACCATGGGCTATAAGCTGGCAGTGGCGTCAAATAAGTATCAGGCGGCCGTGACCGAACTGATTAATTATTATTTTCCCGAGATAGAATGGTGTGCCGTAGAGGGGCAGAAAGAGGGCATCCCCACCAAGCCCGACCCGTCGATAGTATTTGAAATACTTGCGCAGGCCACTGAGCCTAAGGCTCATGTGCTGTATATAGGTGATTCAGGAGTGGATATGGATACAGCACGGCGTGCAGGAGTTACTTCCGTAGGTGTAACCTGGGGATTCCGTCCTGAATCGGAATTAAAAGAACATTATGCCGACTATATAGCTTCGGATCCGGAGGCTATACTTCATCTGGCGCGCCTCAATATCGCCGGTCCGATTTCTTAAGAGCCTGTCCGATATCTGTTTTTATATCGAACAGGCTCCCGGCTTATCACATATTCTATTCGCTAACTAAAAATTTTTTCGTATATTAATTAATGTGTATACCGGAGTCGGTATCACTGCTTTTCTTTACTTTGCAAAATTACGGACTCCCACACCGTGTGGCAATACTCAAAAGTTGGTAATTTTCATTCTTAAACTGATTGATAAATAAAAAGCAGGTCAGGAAACTTCTGTTTCCTGACCTGTATTATTATGAACTGATGCTTGTTTATGCAAAAGGAGCGCCGGCTTCGCGGGGAGCGGGGCAGCCGTTGGACACATTGTTCCAGCCGAGGAAAAGGAATACCAGGCCTACCAATGAGCAGATGCCGCCGATGATTCCTCCCACTACAGGGATAATAACGATTATTGCTGATACGAGAGCCAGGATCGCGTATACTTTGAGTTGACCTGCACCGTTGAGACCCATCGGAGGAAGTGCGGTGGATTTGCTGAATGCGTTGAAGCCGAGAATCAGCATCACGGCAGCAGCGATGTTGAGAAGCAGTGCTATTATCCAACCTACCACGGGGATATATGCGCATATCATGCCGGCGATGTTTACTACTACCGAGTTACGTACCATAGCTATGGCATCGGCATCAGGCTTGTTAGTCTGCAATGTGATGAATTTGTTGAGCTTGAGGAAGTAAACTACAAATGCAGCTATGGCGACTAAGACGAAAAGCACGGTTAATACACCGAATGCACCCATGCCGCCACTGCTTTGCAGCATGCCTGCACCTACTGTTAAAGCACCGAAAATGCTGGCTAAGAATCCAGCGATAACTTCAATCGCGATAGCCCAAAGGATAGTTTTGGCTGTGCTTGACCATTGTTGTTCCATTTTGATTTGAATTTTGGTTAGTAATATTGAATGTTAGTATGATGAGCCAAAGATAAAAAGAAATTTTCATAAAAACTTAGAATTGGTGTGTTTATTTAACGTTTAGTCCCATTTTTATTGCAGAATCACTAAAAGTGGGTATTTGCTACGTGAGTTTGATTAGGTAATTTTGCAGTATGAATTCATCACCGCATCATTACGGAAAAAACGACACGCTTCGTTCGCTCATCATCGACAACAATATGCTGCTCATGGTAACCGACCGTTTCAATATCCCTTTTGGATTCGGTGATGCCACAGTGGCTCAGGCGTGTGCTGCCAATGATGTCGACACCGATACCTTTCTGTCCGTGTGCAATCTGCTTTCCTATGGCGATGCCGACGTGGCCGATGTGGCTGTGGATTCCCTTATCGGCTATCTCAGGCGGGCGCATACCTCGTTTCTTGATGTGATGTTGCCTCGTATCCGCCAGCATCTTATCGAAGGACTCAACTATAGTAATGCCGATAATGTGTCATTTTTGCTCATGAAGTTTTTTGATGATTATGTGATGGAGGTAAAGCGTCACATGGAGCATGAAAATGATGATGTCTTTCAATATGCCGAGCGACTTCTGGCCGGCGATTATAGTCAGCAATGGTGCATTGCTGACTTTTCGGGCAATCACGGACACATGGCATCAAAACTCCGCGAACTTAAAGACCTTTTTATCTATCACTATAATCAGGCGGAAAACACACGGCTCACAGCCACACTTTTTGACATAATGATATGTGAAAAAGATCTTTTGGCTCACTTTGAGGTAGAAAACCGTTTGTTTATCCCCGCTGTCGAGGCTCTTGAAAAACGCCTGCGAGGCAGCCGTGCCGATGTTGAATCGGCTTCTGCCACGGCCACGGCGCCTGCTGCCGACATTTTGGGCGAACGCGAGAAGGAAATCTTGCGCTGCGTGGCTCAGGGAAAATCCAACAAAGAGATTGCCGATGAACTATGCATCTCCATTCACACGGTAACCACCCATCGTAGGAATATTTGTGCTAAGCTCGATATTCATTCTGCAGCCGGTCTGACAATATTTGCTATTCTGCACAAAATTGTCGACATTTCGGATATTAGCTTCTTATAAAGAGGTTGTTAAACGTTAATAATTGTTAAACGGGGGGAGGTAAATTGTGTATTATTAAGGAATGGAATTTGTTTTCCTCGAGAAAATGTAGTAATTTTGCACTCGAATTTTTGCATTTTACTTTCGTACATGGAAATATTTTAATATAGTTTCGGTAATTTTTATAGTATCAGTATGTTAAACCTAAAGAGTCGTACATCATATTCTATTCCTATGAAACGTTTGATATTGGTTGTTTTGTCTACCCTTGCCATTGTTGCGAATCTGCGTGCACAGGATGTTGCTGTGAAGACCAACTTACTTTATGACGCAGCTGCCACTGTCAATGTCGGTGCGGAAGTCCTTTTGGCTCCGAAGTGGTCACTCGATGTTTCAGGTAACTTCAATGCATGGCGTATCAATAATCATAGCTGGAAACATTGGCTCTTGCAGCCCGAGGCCCGCTATTGGTTTTGCGACCATTTCACCGGTCATTTTCTCGGAGCTCATCTGCTTGGCGGTCAGTACAACCTCGGTAATATTTCCGGACTTCCCGATTTTCTCGGCACGGATTTCAGTCTGTTAAAGGACACTCGTGTCCAGGGGTGGTTTGTAGGAGCCGGTGTGGCCTATGGATATAGCTGGATTCTCGGCAAGCATTGGAACCTCGAGGCTGAAATAGGATTTGGTTGGGCTTACACCCGTTTTGACCGTTATCCTTGCGCCGAATGCGGCACAAAGATTGAAAGCGACAAGCCACACCACTATGTGGGTCCTACTAAGGCGGCAGTGAATCTGGTGTATGTATTCTGATATCGGGTGTTATCTTCTGTAATCTGATTGATTAATCTTTATTTCAAATATATTTACTTCTGTTGATATAATGAAGACATTGAAATATATATTGGTTTTGTGCGGCGCGGTTGTGTCAGGTGTCGCTTATGCGCTGACTTCGGCATCTCTTGATTTGCCGGTGTCCGACCTGTCCGTTACGCGTTCGGCTACCGACAGCCTTCAGGTGGCAATGAATATCGATGCTTCGGCTGTGAAACTTTCTTCATCGCGTGAAGTGATTTTTACCCCTGTGGCGAGTGATTCGCTGGGCAATGAAGTACGCTTTCCCTCGCTTTATCTTTCAGGTCGCGACCGCTACTATCTGCATCTGCGTGAGAATGATATCCAGTCGCCTGACCGTATGCAGCGTGCCGGCAAACTTGGTGTTGTCTCCTACACATCGGCAGTGCCTTTCAGTGAATGGATGGAGCAGAATCCCGTGGAAGTCAAGCTCGTCACCGATCTTCGCGGTTGCGCGTGTGCTCCCGTAGAAAGTGTCGATTCACTTATCGCTGTGGCTGATTTCCGTCCGCCGGTACCTGAAATCATTGAGTTTACACCTGCCTTCGTTACTATGACACCTGTAGCCGAAGTGGAGAAAGCGCGTGAGCTCAAAGGCTCGGCATTTATCGATTTCCCGGTTAACCGCACCGAGTTGTATCCCGATTATCGTCGCAACCCTGAAGAACTGGTCAAAATACGTGCCACTATCGATACCGTTCGTACTGACCCCGATGTGCGCATAACATCTATTGAGATTAAAGGTTATGCTTCACCCGAAGGTTCCTATACCAACAATGTACGCCTTGCCAAAGGTCGTACCGCTACACTCGCCGATTATGTTCAGAGTCTCTACTCCTTTGACCCCTCGCTCATAGCTACTGCATGGGAGGCTGAGGATTGGGAAGGCCTGCGCAACTATCTGCTTGCCGATTCCACGTTTACCAACCGCGATAAGATTCTTGCCATAATCGACTCCAATCTCGCTCCTGACCCCAAAGACAACAAAATTCGCTATACTTATCCCAAACAGTATTCATTCCTTTTGGCTAACGTATATCCCGCTTTGCGTCACTCCGACTATAAGATTCAGTACGTAGTACGTACGTTTACTGATGTCAATGAGATAGCACGTGTGATGCGTACCTCTCCCAACAAGCTATCGCTCAACGAACTTTATGTGCTCGGTCAGACTTATGACCCTGCTTCACCTGAATATCAGGAAGTCTTTGAGCTTGCTGCAACTCTTTATCCCACCGATCCGGTGGCTAACACCAATGCTGCTGCAATCACATTGCGTCGTGGCGAACTTGACCGCGCTACCCGTTACCTCGAGAAAGCAGGCGATTCCGTAGAAGCACGTTATTACCGTGGTGTATATCGCGGTCTTACGGGTGACTACGACGGTGCTATCGCGATTTTTGAACAACTCGCTCCCGTCAATGCCGATGCTGCCGCAGCCCTTGACAATATAAAAGCTGTCAAAAATTCTGTTGAATCCAATTCATCATCGAAATAAAATAAATTATTAATAATTTTTATCTATCAATCACACATTTATGAAAATTAAATCTCTTTTTGCAGGTCTGCTTTCATTAGTGATGTTTGCATCCTGCTCCGATGAAATCGGCAAAGAAGACACTCCTGTTGCTCCCGTTATCAGTGACGGTTCAGGTGTCTATATGCAGGTTCTCGTCTCCATGCCTACCGGTTCGCGTAGCTTTACTTCCGGCCCCGGCACTTCCACCGGAGGATTTGAAGTAGGTAGTGATGCTGAAAACCGCGTATCTTCAATGCTTATCGTACTTGCCAAGCAGGACAACAATGAGTATATTGCTCATACTCTTGTTGATAATAGCATCGTGTCGCTTAACAATGGCAAAAACTATTCAGCAACAGGCAAAATCAGCAAGAGCGATCTTTCTGACTTCTATGCCGGTTTAGGTACTGGAGCCAGCACTGATATTCACGTGTTTGTGTTCTGTAACCCCACTACTGATCTTCTGAATGTTCTCAATGAGAATAATGTCAGCGACGATTGGTTCGACACCATGTGTTCTCTTTCCGAAGGCGAATCTATCTGGTCCAACAACTACTTCCTCATGTCTAACTCCGAGATTGCTACACGCACACTCCCCAAGACTATCGAAGACTGGAATGCGTTCGGATCTGAAAACACACCCTTCAATCTCTCAGGCATGAACTCTGAGGGTGACGACAAAGAAATCAACAATGGTGGCACAGGTAAAGGCGCTATCAAGGTTGAACGTTCTTGCGCTCGTTTCGACTTCCGCGACGGTAGCAAGGATATTGCAGCCAATGCAGCTCTCAACCTCCCGGCCAATACTTACCCCGTGGTTCGTCACACTGAAGCTGATGGTTCTGTAGGTGATGTTCACGTAGCTATCACACTCAACAAGATGCTGCTTGTCAACATGAGCAATTCTTTCTACTATCTCCGTCGTGTTTCTGCCAACGGTATGCCCGCTAACTCTACTCTTTGCGGTGCTGAAATGCCCTGGTATACTGACAACAATGGTCTCCCCGTTCCCGGCCTTACCGGTAATTATGTGGTTGACGCATATGCTCAGGAAAAGATGGACGGTGTGGAAACCCAGTTCAGCAAATACTTCAACTACTCATTCTTTGACGACAACGGTGTTTGCGATAATACCGGCACAAACAACCGCTGGTATCTCTCTATCATCAACGACGTCCTCACTAACGGCAATGATGACAACCCCGATTGGGACCCCGAGAAGAAGTACGGCGACTATAAGATCTGGCGTTATGTGACTGAAAACACTATCCCCGGTGAATCTCGTAACCAGGTCAACGGTATCTCTACCGGTGTGGTATTCAAAGGCAAGATGGTAGCTACTGAAGAGCTTCAGAATTCTACCGATGAATATGATCAGACCCTCTACAATGCTATTGCCAATGTCGACGGTGTTCTTGCCAATGCCACTACTCGTCCCATGATTTATGCTTACGGCAATATCCTCTATTGCTCTTGGCCTAACATCCGTCAGCAGGCTATCGCTATCTCATACAGTGCTGATACCAAAGAATGGAACCGTACCAATACCCTCTATAAAGCTGTGTTCGGCAATGGCGGTACCGGTGAAGATTATGATGAACTCGCTGAGGATACCAACAGTGCCAACTATCTCTGGCATCAGTGGGAAGAAGGCGGCCGCACTTCTGATACTGCACTCGCTGCATTTAAGAAAGCTGCCACCGGCAACGGTATCACCATCTATCAGGCAAGCAATGACGCCGACGATGGTTGGGGTTACTACTGCTACTATTACTACTGGAACCGTCACAACGACAACAACGTTCCCGGCCAGATGGGTCCCATGGAATTTGCTGTAGTGCGCAACAACGTTTATAAACTTGCCGTTACCAACATCAAGCAACTCGGTCACCCCCGTATCACTGAAAACGACCCCGATCCTGTTACCCCCGACACTCCCGACGAAAAGGGTGATGTATATCTCACTGTCAGCTGTGAGGTTCTCCCCTGGGTTGTTCGTGTTAACAACATCGAGTTCTAATCAGTCTGATATATCTGATTTAGTATAAAACCTACACATAAGGGCGGCGCAATGCCGCGCCGCCCTTATTTCCTCTTCCTGCTCCGATATATTTTTGGAGAAACGATTACAAAAACCGATTACTCTCTCTCTACATTAGCATCTCTCTTCTCAAAATTATTCTTTCAGTCTTCAATTTTAGAGTCTGACCCTAATTATGACAATTCTTGACAAACTACATATAAAAGCAGTGTCGGCCATGTTAGCGGCGATGTTGGCTGTATCGGGAATTACATCTTGTAGTGCTATCTACGATGACCTGCCCGAATGTACAAGCGGCGCTAAATTGCGGTTCATTTATGATTACAACATGGAGTATGCCAATGCGTTCATGCACGCGGTTGATTGTCTGACCGTGTATATCTATGATGAATCCGACAGACTTGTCCAGACACGCAAAGAAACCTCATCTGTTCTTGCCGACGAGAATTACCGCATGACAGTGGATTTGCCCGAAGGCAAATACCGTGCGGTAGCTTACGGTGGTCTTGAATGTACCACATCTTCTTTCGCTCACCCGGCAGGAGTGCCTGTAGCCGGTCATCACTTTACCCAGCTTGCACTTACCATGAACCCCATACACCACCAGCAGGATCCTTCTTCACCGATGCATGATCTTTATTATGGTTCGGTCAATTTCTCGGTAAGCAAGACTATAGGTGTTTACACCGAAGCAACTGTGGAAATGATTAAGGATACCAACAATATACGTGTCCTGCTGCAGCACGTTACCGGCAAGCCGGTTGACCCTGCCGACTTCTCTTGGGAGCTAATTGATGATAATACCCACATGGCTCATGACAATAAAGTGGTGCCTGTAGGCGCAGTTACTTACAATCCTTGGGCTAAAGGACAGGCCGTGATGGGAGCTATGGACGATGGCTCTCCTATCCTGGCTGCTTACGGTGAATTTTCCGTGGCCCGGTTGGTGACTGACCGCCAGGTGGCTGACGGTACTCGTGCCGACTCGAAAAAGACAGGTCCGATACTCCGTATCAAGAAGCCCGGCAGCGACAAGCACACACTCGACGTGCCTTTGAATAATCTGCTCCTGCAGATGCGCAGCCAGCATTTTGCCGATATGGACGACCAGGAGTTTCTTGACCGCCAGAGCCATTGGAACATGCTTTTCCTTCTCAATGAAAATGACCAGTGGAATAAAGTCGAACTTAAGATTAATGATTGGGTTGTTAGAATTAACAATATAGACATCGATTAATAGTGATTATAAAATTCCGACATATATTTAGTAGCTTGACAGTAATGTTTGCTGCGATAGCTGTGTCGTCATGCAGTCAATCGGCCGACAGCACTCTCAATCCTGCGCCTCCCGTGACCGATGAGGCAGGGCAGGCCTATATGCGGTTGCGTGTGGCTCTCAACAATATTTCTCCCGTCAGCCGTGTGGATTATTCTCCGGCTGTAGGAGCCAATGAGATGATGCAGGAATTGCGTATAATCATCGTACGTCCCGACCTCACTATCGAGCATAACGATTATATATCGGCTCCATTTTTCAATAATCCGCTTGTTGCTGTAGGCTCCTTTCAGTATCAGGTGCTTTCAGGTGAAGAAAAATCGGTTTATCTTCTTGCCAATGAAAATGCCTTCCGTACTGTTGCCGGAGGGTCCAAGGTCAAATTGATTGACTATGATTTTTCCACCCTTGCAGCCGGCGACAAATTTCCTGCCGATGAAATAGCTGCTCTTAATATTACCCTTGACGGCGATACAGCCACGCTCAATGGCGCATTGCCTATGACCGAATGCCATAAGGTGGACATACCCGCCACTGACCCGGCTTACCCCAAAGTAGTTTTCCCCTACAATCTCTTCCTCACTCGTGCGGCCGTGAAGTTTGACTTCCGTATCACCAATGAGTTCAAGGATATTGATTTTGATATTCAGAGTCTTACCATTGACAAGGTTTCATCGCGGGAATATCTTTTCCCCAATGCCACCGTTTATAATGACGACCGTGAAATCATATCCTATGAAGTGCCTAATGTAGGCAATAATGATTATTATACTTTTCAGCACCAGTACACCGGCGTTACCGTTAAAGGTGATAAAACCCCGGTGGATCTGCCCACGATTTACTTGCTTGAAAGCAAGTATGATAATCCCGACAGCGATAATAAAGACCTGAATTATAAGGTGCGTATGCGCATGAACGACACCGATTATGAAGCCTTCCTTCCTAATCTGTCTACATTGCCCCGAAATACTCATGTGGAGGTGAATGTGGTAATTCACAATCCCGTGGAACTTGACTGGCAGATTGATTTGCGCCCTTATTCATCAGTCGAACTCGAACCCGGTTTTGGTATACCGCGCGGTGAATAACCTTTAACACATACTTAGCGTTTAGTTCTCTCCTATTTTTGATAATATTTTAGATTTTTCTTCCAATGCGATTATCCAAACACATATCCAATATATTCCGTCTGCTTGCTGTGACAGTAATGCTTTCGGCTTTTTCGGCATGTCAGGACGATTTTCCCTCCGGCGATTTCGGTCCTACCGGTGAAGGTGAGGTCGTGGTGTTGGCCGAAGTGGATTTCCGTCCGCTTTCCGACCCGCTCGCTTCACGCGCTGCCGGTAATTCTATCAGTACCATTGACAATATCTGGGTGCTCGTTTATAATCTTGAGGGGGATTTGGTTCAATCATCTCAGCACAAACGTGAAGATGTCACCATTTCTGAAGAAGACCGTAACAATAACGACACCGGCACAGAGTTTGATAAAGCTGAGGATAAGACCGAACGTGCTGCATTCAAGCTCAAGGTTCCCCTTGGTTTCTACAGAGTTTATGCAGTGGCTAATGTAGGAGATATCGCTGATTACACTGAGGATATCGCCACTGAAGAAAAGCTCAAGGCTATTAGCTTCAAATGGGATAACACTGATGTTACCGCCAATTCACAGATGTTCGGTTACTTCTCGCCTGAAGGTGAGAACTGGACAGGCAATAGCGCCCCTACTGTGCGTATCGACTCCAAGACACGTACCCTCAATGCCTGGATTCGCCGCGTTGCTTCCAAAGTGACGGTGTCATTCGATGGTTCCCGTCTGCGCGATGGTGTCTCTATCTATGTTAAATCCGTTACCATCAAGGATATTCCCTATTCTGCTCATCTGGGCGAAGGCAATGCCGTGAAGTCCGATGATGACCCAAAATATGCCGAGGCTCACACTTCTCATTCCATAGTGTATGGCGAGGGCGATATGGATAGTGCTGAAGATAACTGGCCTGTAATCAACAAGGAGAATCCCGCAGGTACTCATACTATCAGCAGCGACCATTCATCTGTGGCCAATGCCCTGTTCTTCTTCGAAAATATGCAGGGCGAAGGCATCGATAAAGAAAAATGGCAGGATGCCGATGGTGACGGCAAAGTGGATTTTCCCGGTGCCAACGACCCTAATAGCGACGACTTTCAGGATAATAAAGATGGTCGCAGCTTAGGCACCTATATCGAAGTGGAAGCCTACTATAAATCCACTCTTTACGACAATCACAGCGCCGGACGCATAGTCTATCGCTTTATGCTCGGTAAGGATACTGAAAAAGATTATAACGCCGAGCGTAATCATCATTATAAAATTAAATTGCGCTTCATCGGTAATGCCAACGAAGTGGATTGGCATATTGACTATGAAGAATCTCCCGGTATATATACTCCTACTCCTTACCGTATATCTTATCTTTACAACGAGCGTCTCGATGTTCCGGTGAAAATCGTAGGTACGCTCACCGGTAAGCTCCGCGTGGATATTCTTGAGTCTGATGACCTGAATAAATCTTCATGGGGGCCATATCAGCCCGATGCTTCGCTTGATTACTATAAAGGTTCTGTAACAGACCCGGGTCCATGGCGTGGATTCTTAGTTATGCGTAGAGATACCTTGCCTGTAATCACCGGAGGCTGGACTGCAAATCCATCGCCACACCGCACCTATTGGAACAATAATAATTTAGGCTGGCGTGAATTTGAAGTGACTCCGAAAGACACAGATTATGACCCCACTAATGCCGAAGGCGGCAGCTATTCGGTGAAAAAGACCGACAACGGCATTGAAGTCACATTGCCTGTGTTTACCTGGGCTAAGCAGGTAATGAAAGTGAGCGGTTTCACCGGTAATAACGTGTACACTGCCTATGAACGGCGAGCCATGATTACCATTTCAGGCATCATCAATGGCAAGCAATATTCCACAAAGGCAGAGATTATCCAGGTACGTCGTGTGGTTAATCCTAAAGGTGTGTGGCGTCCCTCTTCAAGTACCGATGCATTCCATGCCGTGCTTATGAAGCAACCCACTGAAGGTGCTGATACTTTTGAACCGGTGGAATCGTTTGGCCCCTGGTCCGTGACCATCACCCGTGGTGCCGATGATTTTGAAATTTCAGCCGATGGTGTGACTTATGGTAATGCACCGATTAATGGCGGTCTCACCGGACTTGACATATCCAATGTCGATTTTTATGTGCGTCCTAAAAACGTAATTGGTGACCAGGAGGTAAAATGTGGTCTGGTGCGCGTGTTGTATAACAACAATACTTGTGTGCATACACTTTTCCTTCGCCAGGGTTATGGCCCGATTGAGATTGCCGGTGATGGTATCAAGTGGCATACATTTAATATGTATGATAAGGACAATGAAACTCTTTCTCCTCTTGAAGAAGGGTCGAAATTCAAGTTCGGCAACTGGGACGATGCAATTCTGGCCACAAACGATGAAAAGTGGGGCTGGGGTGTTCCTCCCGGCAACAACGGTCTGTTTGACCTTGCCGATGGTTCATCAAAGACCTGGACGGAGATTGCTCCTTGCGATGAATTATATAAACAGTCAGATTTGGAAGCTCGTACATTTGCTCGACCCACAGCTTTAGGTGACCATGTCAGAGTGGCAAGATTTGAAGATTACAAATCTATTTATGAAAATCATGACATTGAGTACGGCTTTGGTGTGCTGTATGGTGAAGGTGCCACCGAGACACTTACTAATATTGATGATGCTTATGGCTATGTGCGTAACGGCACCGTCACATCCTCTACCAAAGGTATGCGCGGTTGCTTTATCTATAGCAAATCTACCGGCCGTAATCTCTTCTTCCCTATAGGTGTTTCAGGTATAGGCCGACGTAAGCATTATTATGATGAGGACGCCGACGGCGGGTATATGGGTGTGTTACGCTATGCCACTCGTTCTCATAAACTCACGGATTATTGGGGCTCTTATACTGACTGCCGTCCTCTTTTCTATGATATTCACAAGTCGGAAGGTGCTGTTTACTTCTTTGAAAAAAATGCCGGTGAGCAAGAGTTAGGTGACCAGACGGAGAAAGTTAATACCGCATGGGACTTCAACTACCACACCTTTGACTTCTTTACTTTCGGTATCAACGCCACAAACGGGCAGGGCGGTACTTATGGCTTTGGTTCTAATAAAGCTAATATTTATGGTTCGGACGCCTGCTTCGTGCGATGTGTGACCGCTCCTGATGACTCGGAATAGACCACCGAATAAGATCCATAAGTGTCACTATGAAACGTATATATATCGCCATCTCGGTTTTGACAGGGTTTATCTCACTGATTCATGCCGCAGTTGGCGATAATTTTGTATCCGCTGTCAGGGAATTGCCGTTACCTGCCGTACCCGATACATTGAAAGTGGCATCACGTCGGGCTGCTTACGTGATGGAGCATTTTTGGGATTCAATGGACTGGACTGATTCTCTTGCTGTCGCTGACCGCTTATTTATGGAGCAGAATATTGCAAATTTTTATAGTCTTGTTCCGCATACGGATTCTTTGAGTACTGTCTGTGCTGTCAACCGCATGATTGAGGGAGCGTCCGTCAGTCAGGCAGCGCTGCACACCATCTTTGATTGCTCGGCTCAGTATCTTGATGAGCCTGAATCTCCGGTATACAATGTGGATTGCTATGACATCGTGGTTCATTCATTGCTTCATTCTCCGGTGAATCACACTGATTCGGTGATACTTGCCTATCGTGCTGAGCAGCTTCGGCGTCATCGTGTAGGCACCGTGGCTACAGATTTTATATTCATTGACCGGTTTGGTAACTCATCATCGCTTCATCAGGTGGCTCGCACAGCCCCAATGACTATGCTGGTGTTTTACAATCCCGGGTGCCATGACTGCGGACGATTTGAGTCACGTCTTATTCACGACGGACATATTGAAGAGCTTGTAGCTGACCATAAATTGAATATACTCCTTATCAATCCTTATGGTGAATCTGCTTACAAAAGTCATATGGCGTTGCCCGATAGCTGGACGGTGGGAGTTTCTCCCGGCGGTATTGTTGAAGAAGAAGAACTTTATCACATACCTCAGCTCCCGGTAATCTTTCTGCTCGACTCTCAGGCCCGCATTATAGCCCGCTACGTCTCACCCCACGGCTCCCTTCCTCTCTGACCGCTCTCCACATATAGTGGCTTAATGGAAAGCATACAATATGGTGTACTGTAACACCTTATTATGGATTGATTATGGATTGAAGGGGTCAGTAGAAAATCAGTAGGGAAATGCATATAAGTTTGCGATACGGAACAGAAAGAACTTTTTGTCTGCAACTCCTCTGAGATTCCCTCCACTTTGTTATGATATATATAGAAAATGGGCGCAACTCATAGAGTTACACCCATTTTTTCTGAAGTTTTGTCGGGGTGAGAAGACTCGAACTTCCGACCTCCACGTCCCGAACGTGGCGCGCTGCCAACTGTGCTACACCCCGAGTTGACATTTACGGTTTTGCGGTGCAAATTTACGCATTATTTTTTAATTATACGTCACCGCATTGATGTTTTTTATCGAATCTTTAAGGTGATTATGGCAAATGCACATAACAATATGGTGATAAGCCAAAATCTAAGCACTATGGTCTGTTCATGCCATACGTGCGACGGACGGTTTAACTTGCATTCCACTGAACCGGGTGCCATCTGAAAATGGTGGTGCAGGGGTGCACGACGGAAAATTCGCATTGGCTGCCCTGTGCGCATACGTGAATATTTATAATACCCGCGCTGCATCATCACCGAGATGGCCTCGATGAGGAACACACCGCAAAACAGTATCAGCATGATTTCCTTATGCAGAATTATAGCCACTGCAGCAATAAGTCCTCCAAGCATCAGTGAGCCGGTATCACCCATAAACACACGGGCCGGATAACCGTTAAACCACAGGAATCCTATGCAGGCTCCCGTGAAGGCAGCCGTGTAGATAAACACCTCCTGTGCTCCCGGCACATACATGATGTTGAGATACGAGGCGAAATCGGTGTGCGATGATACATAGGCCATGATCATCAGACCCAATCCGATGATGGCGCATATTCCCGCTGTCAGTCCGTCAAGTCCGTCAGTGAGATTGCTGCCGTTGGAAGTGCCTGTGACAATAAATATGGTTATGATAATGAATATGATCCACCCTGCTGTCTCCTCCCAATCATCGGGGAGGGGAGCGGCGAGCCATTTATAGTCGAAGTTATTGTTTTTTACAAACGGTATGGTGGTCTGCGTCGATTTTACGTCTTGGGTGCCGATGCTAACCTCTGTTCCATATTCACTGTGGTCGGTGATGATATTTTCACGTATCACCACATCAGAGTCAAGGTAGAGCGTCAGACCTAATATTAACCCCACGGCTATCTGTCCCACAATTTTCCATTTGCCGTTGAGCCCTTCTTTATTTTTGCGGAACACTTTGATATAGTCATCGACAAAACCAAGCGCGGTCAGTATCACTGTTGTTGCCAGCAGCAACCACACATAGATATTGCTCAGGTCGCAGAAAAGCAGCGCGGCAACCACTATGGCCAAAAACATTATCACTCCCCCCATGGTGGGAGTCCCTTTTTTCGATTCAAGTCCGGCTACGCCTATATCGCGTGGCATATCTCCGATCTGGTGTTTGCGCAGATAGTTGATTATCTTATTGCCGACAAGAGTTGCCAGCAGCAGCGCACTGATGAAAGCCATGGCCGCACGGAAAGTGACATATTGCATTACGCCCGCGCCACTTAATCCCAGCTCATCAAGCCATTGAAACAAAGGTATTAACATGATTTGTATAAATTTGATGCTGCTTCACGCAGTAATATTATCCTCGCAAAATTAACAATAAAATCGCAATATTTTTGTATTACCGAACGAAGGATTGTAAAAATCTTCAGAATTCGATTATTGCCATACTACGATTTGCTTTTCCCTACAGCAGGTTCGGTAAGCGTAATTCTGACTACTGTGGTTCTCTCCAAACTTCGGTCTATTGCTTCTTGAAAATGATTCATATGGTTTGGCAGAAATCTTTCGCATATCAGGCGTAAGGCATCGATTTTCTCTTGACGGTCGTAGATTATCTCCGCATTGCCAAGGGCTACGGCTGAATTGTAATGTTCGGTAAAATTATTGTTTTCCTCCTCATATTTTGGAGTGCAACGGCTCACAGCCGACAGACTGACCATAGGGTTGTGTCTGAGGCAATCAATCTTTTCCCCTTCCGGAGCGCAATGGAAATAAAATGTCGTATCATCTTTGCGCGCCATATTCAGAGGTAAGCCGTATGGCGTACCGTCCGGGCGCGTCATACTCATGGTGATAAACGGGGCTTTGTCAAATACCTCCAGAGCCCATCGCGTATCCATTTGCCGCATTGATTTTCGCATATGCTTCATAACGTTCTATTTTATAAGGTAATTTCTTTAGCAGCGGCAGTTCGGATAGCAAACTTATTGGTTTGGGCGGATATGATGTCACGGTCAAGTATACCGTCGGCTTCTAATCTTTTGCTGATATCTGTTGTAACAGGCACGGAGTATGTCTTCTCGCAAGTTTTCGTTGCAATAAAATCAAGAAGCATGGCATCAAGATAGTATCCGCGTGATGACTCTTTTTCCGGGATACCCTGAATCCATCGGGCAATATTTCCACCCTGCCATTGTGGGAAAATAAGTCGGATTGTTTTCTTTTCCATTTCCTTTATATCGGTTTAAGATTTAGTCAACTCTTTTTACAGCCATATTTCTTTTCAAAAATTGAGAAATGTTCTTCACCCCAGCTGAGCATAGAGTCAATTATGGGGATTAGAGATTGGCCGAGTTCCGTAATCTTGTATTCCGAACGCGGAGGAAGCACGGGAAATACAGTCTTTTCCACTAATCCGTCCTCAACCATTTCTTTTAGTTGAATATCGAGGACTCTGGGCGCTGCTTCCGGCAGACATTTATGTATCTCGCTGGGACGCATCGGTTTTCCGCTACGCAATTCATCAAGTATACATGATTTCCATTTTGATTCTATAAGGCTCATCGTAAGCCTTAGCGGACAGTCAAGGTCAATGGGGATTTTCTTTTCGTAAGCCATTTTGCCGATTTCTTATTTTAAGATACAAAGTTAAACAATATATCAGAAATCTTTTGATACCGAATAAATTTTCAGTATACGAATAATTTTTCGGTACTTGTCATAAATAAAATATCAATATAATTTTGCATTCGGTAAAATTATTGTACTGACTAATAAAATCTATCAGTTATGAGAAATGAAATAAAGGAATATGAAGCTGTGGCCATGGCCGCTGAAAAATTTGTCAAAAGTGTTGCCGAGGGCAACAGTTCGTATGCCAGACAATTGTTTACTGATGATGCCGTATTGTTCGGTATTCTTGACGGCACTTTGGAGCATGGCTCTATTGAACAGTTTTATCATAATGTCGATACAGTAGGTGCCGGTGAGAATTTAAGGCTCGTATTGACGTACTTGCTGTAGAAGAGACTGTAGCCGTGGTACGTGTACTCGAAGAGGCATGGGGTGGCCGCATAGATTTTACAGACTATCTGCTTCTGTTGAAGCTCAACGGTGAGTGGAAATGTGTGGCAAAGGCTTACAATCAAAATTCCAATACGATTAAGATCTGAAGATTAGAGTGTAAAGGACATAAGGTTGATTGAAAAAATTTAATTTTATGAAGAATCTGTTTTTATATGTATTAACGGCATTGTCACTCACAGCTTGTAGTAATAATGGCAGAGCCGAATGTGAAAATGGTTGCCGGGACAATATGGCTGCAAAATGCGCTCAGGAGCAAGATGTTGCTAATGGAGAATGGCATGAAATTTCTCCACTTGAGATAAAAAATGCCATAGACCTTTTCGACAACGACTGGATGGCTCTTGCTGTTGGTAAAGAAGGCGATATGAACGCCATGACAATCAGCTGGGGGGAGATTGGCCAGTTGTGGGGAAAACCTGTATTGACGGTATTTGTATCTTCAAGTCGTTTTACACACGAGTTTATGGAACGCAACGGGTATTTTACTGTCACAGCATTTCCTGAAAAAAAACGTAGCGCGCTGCAATATATCGGCACACATTCCGGACGCGATGGCGACAAACTAACGGCCGCAGGTTTGACACCGGAATTTACAGTACTTGGCAACCCCGTTTTCAAGGAAGCCAATCTTGCCGTTGAATGCCGTATTATTTATAAAGCTCCTTTCATAAAGGAAGATATTGCCCCTGATGTCGCTAAAATATACGACAGAGGTATGGGAGTACATACCATGTATATTGGCGAAATCATAAATGTCTGGAGTCGCTAACTTACGGCTTTATCAATGCGGATTTCCGATTGAACTCATTAAGGATTAATTCGTCGATCTTAATTGTGCCGTTGACGAAGCGGGTGTTGGGAGTCTCGCAGGTGAATGGTTCGAGGGTACAGCTGCCGTCGGTGTAGATGGTAGCTACGTGCATGGTATAGCATTCGTTGCCATATATGATACGGTGAGCCATCACCCGGTGCAACACAGCCACGTGTGTGTCAGCGTTTTTTGCTGTAAGTTTTGATATCATCGCGCAGATGTTGATAATGATTTCCCCAGCGTGTGCGCACTAATGTTACCGAGTCGACAAGTGCTATCTGTCCGTCGGTAGTCGGACATAGCACATAGCCATAGACTGTATTGGCGTTAAGGTCGGGGTTGAGAGCAATACTTGCTTCATGCCAGCCGTTACCGGTCACACGTTTGTGGATATACTCTTTGGTTCCGTCCTGATATTCTGCCGTGAATACATAATCCACAGGTGACCTGAGTCCGGAAAACTTGCCGCGGAATGTGTATACGTCGCCTTTGTCCCAGAAGCGGTCCGAACGGTATGAAAAAGCCATATGGTCGGTGGGCATATTGGTGGTAAACCGGCGATATCGTTCGCTCCGCCACACATTTATTGAGTCGCCGTCCATGGCTTCGCTTGCGTTGCGGGGATTGATTTCTGCCACCGAACCGGCTCGTGCCTGAGCTTCTTCCAGTTCAGCCTCGAGTATGGATATAGTCTTGTTGTAGACTTCGTCAAATTCATCGATGTGATAACCGTACCAGTCGAGCGAGGCATAAAATTCATCTGACGTCACACCATGGCGTGCATAGATTGATTGACGAAACAGACGTTTGAGAGAGTCGCTGCTAAAGTGACGTTGGTTGGACTGAATCACACCTTCGCCCTTATGGATATCCGCAAGGATTTCTGCCATTGTGCTCTGGTCAATGATGTTGCCTGGTCTGTTGGAGCACGCTATCGCACTTGTAATCAGTATTAATGGCAGTAATATGTGAATCAATCGCGTCATCATCGTTGCCTATTCTTCATCAGTGTTGCCGGTGGGCTTGTCATCAGTATCTCCCGTAGATATCTGCACAGCTTTTTCCGGGGCAGTCAACTGTTTGGGATAAAACAATATGATTGCTATCATACCTACTGAGATAGCGGCATCGGCAAAATTGAATATCGCGGGGAAGAAACTGAATTCCTCACCGCCGACAAGCGGCATCCATTGCGGCCAAACGAAACTGAACAGCGGGAAATAAAGCATATCCACCACCCGGCCATGAAAAAGGGTGTCAAATCCCGGTTCGGCAGGGAAAATGATACCGTAAAAAGTACAGTCGATAATGTTGCCGATAGCACCGGCTACCACCAACGACAGACATACGATAAACCCTTTCTTTACATACTCCTTTGATTTGATGCGTATTATATACCATATCAGCAGTGTGGCAAGCACTAATCTAAACAGCGTGAGAATCAGCTTGCTGCCAATTTCCATGCCGAAGGCCATACCATTGTTTTCAATAAAATATATTTGAAACCAATCAGTGATATGATAGCTCTCACCAAGGTAAAAGTGAGTCTTTACCCATACTTTCAGCACCTGGTCTATGATGATGACGGCTAAGATAATGATTAATGCCAGATAACCTTTTGATAATTTCATCAGTGGTTCAATGAGTGGGTTTGTTTTTGATGTCGATACTCAATGTGGCGTGTGGTACGGCGCGCAATCTTTCTTTAGGAATCAGGCGTCCCGTCTCGCGACATATGCCGTAAGTCTTGTTTTCGATACGCACCAATGCTGCTTGCAGATGACGTATGAATTTGAGCTGGCGCTCGGCCAGACGTCCCGACTCCTCTTTGCTCAAGGTAGAGGCACCTTCTTCGAGCACTTTGAACGTAGGCGATGTGTCCACCACGTCATTACCCGCTGTGTTGGTCACATCAGCCTTAAGCAAGTCATAGTCACGTTGCGCCTTTGCCAATTTCCCCAATATCAATTCCTTGAATTCCTGTAGTTCTTCATCGGAATATCGAGTCTTTTCACTCATATTTTTATAATAGTGTTGTGATGACGGAAGTCATCAGATTATTTTGACAAGGTAATATTGACAGGCAGGTTTATATCATCGATATCAAGTATCTCTGTGTCATCACCGGGAGTAAACTCGCACACCGTAAGAGATGTGGCAAGAACCTGGCGGGCAACATAGTCGCCGAAATTTGCCATTGCCTCATCAGTCAGGGCCGAAGGAGCCACCATGATACTGATTTTGTCGGTTATATCATAGTTGCGGTTCTTGCGGATATTCTGAACACGGTTTACGATTTCACGTGCTATACCTTCCTGACGCAGCTCCGGAGTGACGGTGATGTCGAGAGCTACCGTAAGCGTACCTTCATTGGCCACAAGCCAACCGGGGATATCCTCAGATATGATTTCCACATCGGAAGTTTCAATTACGGCATCGGAATCGCCGGCCTTTATGGTAATCTGTCCCGTAGTTTCGAGCTGGAGTATTTCCTGCTGGGTCATAGCCTGAATAGCGGCGGCAACTTGCTTCATCGATTTACCGAATTTCGGACCGAGCTTTTTGAAGTCGGGTTTCACACGTTTTACAAGCACGCCCGCATCAGCGCTTACGATTTCCATCTCTTTGACATTCACTTCGTTTAGTATGAGTTCGCTCATCGAAGTAATGGCCTGGCGCTGAGCATCGTCTATAGCAGGTATCATGATGCGCTGCAGTGGCTGACGTACCTTGATGTTGGCTTTGCGGCGAAGTGCAAGCACCATAGAGGTAATCTGTTGCGATAATTGCATACGGTTTTCCAGGTCCTTGTCAATGCTGTCTTGGTCAACTTTAGGCATAAGCATCAGGTGCACGGATTTTTTATTGTCAGATGTCACTGAGGTAAGGTCGGCATACAGTCGGTCGGCAAAGAACGGCGCGAAGGGAGCGATAAGGAGAGCCACAGTCTCAAGACAAGTGTATAGAGTCTGGTATGCCGAAAGTTTATCCGAATCCATATCTTTCCCCCAGAAGCGTTTGCGGTTGAGACGCACATACCAGTTGGAGAGGTTGTCATTGACAAAATCGCTTATGGCACGCGCTGCGCGGGTAGGTTCATAATTCTCAAGAGAGTTGTTGACGGTGTCGATGAGCGAATTAAGCAACGATATAATCCATCGGTCGATTTCCGGACGGTCTTTGAGCGGAATCTGAGGTTGAGAGTTGGTCCAGCCATCGACATTGGCATAGAGCGCAAAGAATGAATAGGTATTGTAGAGAGTGGCGAAAAATTTGCGCGATACTTCCACAACGCCTGCCGGGTCAAATTTGAGATTCTCCCACGGTGAGGAGTTTGATATCATGTACCAGCGCAGAGGATCCGAACCGTAAATATCTATGGCTTTGAACGGGTCTACAGCGTTACCCAGGCGTTTCGACATCTTGTTGCCATCTTTGTCGAGTACGAGACCATTGGAGATTACAGCTTTGTAAGCTACCGAGTCGAAAATCATACCGGCTATGGCGTGGAGCGTGAAAAACCAGCCACGTGTCTGATCCACACCCTCGGCAATAAAATCGGCCGGATAAAGTTCACCGTTGTCAAAGGCATCTTTGTTTTCAAACGGATAATGAATCTGGGCGTATGGCATCGAGCCTGAGTCAAACCACACATCTATAAGGTCGGTCTCGCGGTGCATCGGTTGTCCCGATGGGCTCACAAGTACTATGTGGTCCACGTAAGGGCGATGAAGGTCTATCTTCTCATAATTATCCTTGGAGTAATCGCCTGGCACAAATCCTTTGTCTTTAAGTGGATTAGATGCCATGATTCCGGCAGCCACCGATTTCTCAATTTCATCGTAGAGCATGGCCACGCTGTCGATGCATATTTCTTCCTTTGCATCTTCGGTGCGCCAGATAGGAAGCGGAGTACCCCAGTAGCGGCTTCGCGACAGATTCCAGTCCTGAAGGTTTTCAAGCCATTTGCCGAATCGGCCCGAACCGGTGGATTTAGGCTTCCAGTTTATGGTCTCATTGAGCTCAATCAGCCGGTCGCGGGCTGCTGTGGTGCGGATAAACCAACTGTCGAGCGGATAGTAGAGCACCGGTTTGTCTGTGCGCCAGCAGTGAGGATAGTTATGTGTATGCTTCTCAATTTTGAATACAGAGTCATGCTGTTTGAGCCACATGCAGATTTCCACATCGAGAGTCTCATCATCGGCCGACTTGGTCGGGTCATAGGCATTTTTTACAAATTTGCCTTGCCACGGTTTGTATGCCTCCACGTCGACCATCGTAGCCACAAATTCAGGGTCAAGATCATCGAGCATATAGAAGCGTCCGGTCATATCCACCATCGGGCGAATATTTTTATCGCGGTCAATAAGATGCAGCGGAGGCACACCGGATTGTTTCGACACACGCAAGTCATCGGCGCCGAAGGTACCTGCTATATGCACGATACCCGTACCATCTTCGGTAGTAACATAGTCGCCGGGTATGACGCGGAATGCACCCTCACCCGGATTGACCCACGGGATAAGCTGCCGGTAGTGCATACCCACCAGTTCCGCACCTGTGAAGTGTGCCACCACTTCATAGGGAATCAGCTTGTCGCCTTTCTGATAGGCATCAAGCGGAAGTCCGGCGGCTTTGGTGTTGAACAGCGAGTTCATAAGATCGGCAGCAACCACCACGGTAATGCGGTTTCCCGAATAGGGATTGTAGGTGCGAACCACATTGTAGTTGATGGAGGGGCCTACGGCAAGGGCGGTATTTGACGGGAGAGTCCATGGAGTAGTGGTCCATGCCAGGAAATACGGTTTGCCCCACCCTGTCATCACATCTTTCGGATCTGTGATTTCAAATTGTGCCACGCAAGTGGTGTCTTTGACATCACGATAACAGCCGGGCTGGTTCAATTCGTGAGAGCTGAGGCCGGTACCGGCGGCCGGTGAGTAAGGCTGTATGGTGTAGCCTTTATAGAGATAACCTTTGTCGTAAAGCTGACGCAGAAGCCACCACACACTTTCGATATATCTGTTGTCGTAGGTGATATATGGGTCGTTCATATCTACCCAGTATCCCATAGATGAGGTCATTGTTTCCCATTCCTTGGTATATTTCATCACCTCGGCACGGCAAGCGGCATTATACTCGTCGACCGATATTTTTTTGCCTATATCTTCTTTGGTGATACCTAAATTCTTCTCTACGCCCAATTCCACAGGCAGCCCATGAGTGTCCCATCCGGCCTTACGTTTGACATGAAATCCTTTCATGGTCTTGAAGCGGCAGAAGATATCTTTGATGGTGCGGGCCATCACATGATGTATGCCCGGCATACCGTTGGCCGATGGCGGTCCTTCAAAAAACACAAACGACGGTGCGCCTTCACGCTCGGTGAGTGTCTGGCCGAAAAGATCGATGGCGTTCCACTCGGCAAGTATATCCTTGTTTATTTCCGAGAGATTGAATTTATCGTAGATTCTGAATTTTTTCTCCATTTTTTATTCTGAATAGTCGGTAAAATGATTGCTGCAAAGGTAGTAATAAATTACCAATTATATAATCTGAGTGTGGACGTTACCAGGCAAACATCGGATATTTATCCATAGTGGAGTTGACTTTGGCTCGCACGGCGGCTATCACGGCTGCATCTTCGGGGTGAGATAGCACCATGTCTATCATTTCCACGATTTCCCCCATGAAGGCTTCTTCTGCACCACGGGTGGTGATAGCGGGAGTGCCCAGACGTATACCTGAAGTCTGGAACGGAGAGCGGCTGTCGAAGGGCACCATATTCTTATTAGCGGTGATGTCGGCATCTACGAGCACTTTCTCAGCCACTTTACCCGTAAGTTCGGGAAATTTGGTACGGAGGTCTACGAGCACACAGTGATTGTCAGTGCCACCCGACACGATTTTATACCCTTTGTCTATCAGGGCTGCTGCCATAGCAGCTGCATTGGCTTTCACCTGAAGCTGATATGTGCGGTATTCCGGCTGAAGAGCTTCGTGGAAAGCCACGGCTTTTCCGGCTATGACATGCTCAAGCGGGCCACCTTGTACCCCGGGGAACACGGCTGAATCGAGCAGCGATGACATCATGCGCACCTCTCCCTTGTTGTTGGTCTTTCCAAACGGATTTTCAAAATCCTGACCCATAAGGATAATGCCGCCACGCGGACCGCGCAATGTCTTGTGGGTAGTGGAGGTGACGATATGGGCATATTTCACCGGATTGTCGAGCAGTCCGGCAGCGATAAGGCCTGCGGGGTGAGCCATATCCACCATGAAGATGGCGCCGATTTCATCGGCCAGGCGACGCATACGGGCATAGTCCCATTCGCGGGAATAAGCGCTTGCCCCGCCTATGATCAGACGCGGACGTTCTCTGCGTGCTGTCTCCTCCATACCCTCATAGTCCACAAGTCCGGTCTCGCGGTCTACATTATACTCAAGAGCTTGAAATACAAGACCTGAGAAGTTTACAGGGCTGCCGTGTGAGAGATGGCCGCCGTGTGAGAGGTTCAAACCTAAAAATTTATCGCCCGGCTTCATGCAAGCCATGAATACAGCCATATTGGCCTGAGCGCCCGAGTGAGGCTGAACATTGGCATAAGCGGCTCCGTAGAGCTTCTTTACGCGGTCTATAGCCAGCTGCTCTACCTCGTCTACCACCTGGCAGCCGCCATAGTAGCGGTGTCCGGGATATCCTTCGGCATATTTGTTGGTAAGGCAAGAGCCCATGGCCTGCATCACTTCATCGCTTACGAAGTTTTCGGAAGCTATCAGCTCGATACCTTTTTTCTGGCGGTTGTATTCTTTGTCAATTAACTCAAAAATTTTTTTGTCTGCTTGCATGATGATGTGTTATTTGATGATTATTTTTTCTTTTTTACTGTCCAGCCGAATTTGCCTATCGGTTCGCCTTGAGTGAAATATTGACCGTGGCTGTAGTTTATAAGTCCTGCTTGGTCAAGGCGAAATGCTCCGGTTGATTCATCGATAAGCGAAGTCTCGGCCAGAACATCGAGCACTTCGGCTATAAACAGATGATGCGAGCCAAGCTCCATTATTTCCTTTACCCGGCATTCGATGCTTAAAGGCGACTGCGCTATGTGTGGGCATCGCACCATCACTCCTCGCTCCGGAGTAAGTCCTGTTTCAGCCCATTTGTCGTAGTCGCGACCTGATTTTACACCACACCAGTCGGTAGCTTCGGCCATGGCTTCGGTGGTGAGATTGATGGTGAATTCCATCGATTCCCGTATCATGGGATAAGAATAGCGTTCGGGGCGCAGTGAGATATAGCACATGGCCGGATTAGTGCAGATGGTACCGGTCCACGCCACTGTCACGAGGTTGCTTTTCTGCCATGTTCCGCAGCTGACCAACACGGCCGGAAGCGGATATATCATGGTGCCCGGTTTCCACTGCTCTTTCATAGCGCTCAATCTATTATGGCATCTTCGCTTTTGACCGTGCGTCCGCAGTAATGACACCGGATAGTGAGATTATCGCGGTCTATTACAGTGAAACGAGTGAGCATAGGCTCATTGTTGGTGATACATTTAGGATTGTCGCAGCGCACTATACCCACAATCTCGTCGGGCAGCGACACAAAGCGTTTTTCCACCACTTCAAAGTCGCGAATGATGTTGATTTTAGCGTTGGGGGCAATCAGAGCAATGCGGTTTATCACATCTTCGGCAAATTCCACATCGGCTACCTTTATGATGCCTTTTGAGCCCAGACGCTTGCTCGACAGGTTATTGCCTATTGTCACATGTGATTTGATATTTTCTATGCCTAATATCTTTACAGCCTTAAACAGCACATCGTTAGGCACATGGTCTATAACGGTGCCGCAGCGCAAAGCTGCCACTGCGAGTTCTTTTTTGTCGGTCCTCATAGTTTAATATCCATCTGGGGTATATCTATTCCTAAAGCCTTGCAGATGATAGCCTGGCGTGCAAAAAGTCCGTTGCGTGCCTGCTCGAAGTAGTAGGCGTGGGGGCTGTCATCCACATCATAGTTTATCTCGTTGACGCGCGGCAGCGGGTGGAGCACACGCATATTCTCACGTGCTCCGGCAAGCATATCGGCACGCAGCGTGTAGAGATTCTTCACACGTTCATATTCCATTATGTCAGTGAAGCGTTCACGCTGCACACGGGTCATGTATATGATATCCGACTGATTTATCACCTCCTGTGAGAAATCGCCGTGTTCATAATAGCGTATGCCGTATTTGTCGCAGAAATCCTTGTACTCCTTGGGCATCTGCAGCTCTTCGCAGGCTATGAAGTGAAACGTGGGGTTGAAATAGCGCATTGCCATAAGCAGTGAATGCACCGTACGTCCATATTTGAGGTCGCCCACCATAGTGATAGTCAGATTCTCAAGCGTGCCCTGAGTCTTGTATATCGAATAGAGGTCGAGCATCGTCTGCGATGGATGCTGATGGGCACCGTCGCCGGCATTGATTATAGGCGTATCCGTCACTTCAGTGGCATACCGTGCCGCACCCTCAAGATAGTGGCGCATGATTATCAGATCCACATAGTTCGATACCATTTTGATGGTGTCTTTGAGTGTCTCACCTTTCGATGAACTGGTGGTGGAAGCATCTGAAAACCCGATGACTCTGCCGCCCAGACGATTGACGGCGGTCTCAAAGCTAAGACGTGTGCGGGTAGAAGGCTCAAAAAAGAGAGTGGCCACCACCTTGCCATCGAGAATTTTCTGGTCGGGGTGAAGCTCAAAATATCGAGCCTGCTTCAAAAGTTGGACTATCTCATCGCGGGAGATATCGTCGATTGATACGAGGCTGTTACTGTTCATTGCGCAAAATGTTAACCTTTGCGCAAAGGTACTAAATTCTATCCAATCCGCCACATCCCCGGTGTATTTTTCCTTCCTGAGAGTGTCAATTCCTATCAGGTTAAGTATCAAATAGTGTAGACGGGATATCAAAATAGTATCGCACCCCGAAAGTTTTGTGTCTAACTTTTGGGGTGCAGTTCACTTTTGGGGTGCAGCCCTGATTAGTGTATTGATTATTGGGAGTGTCGTTAATAACCGGCTTTGGCTATTTCTTCCTCGGCAATTTTGTCAAACGCCTTCTGACGTTCGTCAAGAGATAATCTGAGCTCTTTTTCAGCTAAACGTTTGAGGGACTCCACCACTACATTTTTTGGTAGTGCCACCGACACGTATGCGCGATATTTACCGTTTTCTGTTTTTACCACGCGTTCGCAGCACACGCTTGAGTTTTGCAGTGTAGATACGGTGAGTAGTTGCAATCTGTCTTCGGTTTTTTGTTCAAGCACATCGTTGACTTCGTATCTGTAGCGTTTTGTGAAAGATTCAACGGCTACTTTGAGGGTCGCGCTCAATTGAGCTCTCGCCGATTCTGCGGCTTTGTCTTTAGCCATCTGCATATCCGTGCTTTCAGCTACGCCATTGGCGTAAAATGTAGTTTCATCGGTGGTATAGTTACATAATTGTACTATCTCTTGCTCGCCTTTGTTGGCTTTTGGGCTTTTGGCTGAAGAGCAGTTTGTTGACAGGATGGCGATAGTGGCCAGTGAGATGATGGATAATAGTTTCATAATGATTATGATAATAAGTGATTAAAAGTCAGTGGGAATGGAGTCGAAATTATTTTGGTCCGATTGATGGCGTGCGGCGGTATCTTTTCGGTTGATATGAGCTTCATTAAATTTACTCTCAAGTTTTGACAGGACCTTTTGCACGATTTCCCGTTGGGCATTGGTCTTTGCCGTGCTGATATCAGTGTCATGCGGATACAATGAATGATGGTCAGAGACGGTGACATCAATTATCACAGGCGAATTTGTGGCATTGAGTTCACGCACCGAAATCCTGCAGGTGGTTGAATAGTCGTCCAGGTTTCCCATAGTTCGTTTTACGACTTTATTGTGGTTAAAATCAGTGGCGATATCTATCCACAAATCGGCTTGACGCTTGTTATCTGTTAATCGGAAATAATTATCCGATAAAAAGGATTTGATACGTGAGTATATGGGAGCATCAGGAGAATCACTTGATGATATATAGGCTGTCAATTCTATGTTTTGTGTAATTACAGGTATCACGGCTGGTTTTACTGATTTACATAGATGAGTGAACAGATGCCGGGTCATCTCAGCAGCTGAAGAGAGCGGATTGTTAAATACCGGAGTAATAGTAATCTGTTTTGTAGCCGGCTTGGCTGAAACATCGCTAAGCTGCAGTTCGGTTTTGCCCTGCGTATCTGTTGTTCCGCTTAAGATTATTTTTCCATCACCTTGCGAAAGCCGGGCCGACAGTTGTATGCCTGACATTGGGGTGCCGTCAACTGATGCATAGACAGCGGTCTGCTCAACCGATTTGGTATATGGAGTGATAAGTAGTGAGCTTTTTTCGGGGTGAATACGCAGTGCGTAAAAAAGATTCGATATTGACGAAAGTAATTCTATGCCCAGATTCATAGTAGTGCCGTTATGCTTGAGCTCAAATATCTCATTGGCGTATGGCTCGAGCGTATTTATCCCGGAAAGATACATCAGTAAAGCCTCATTAAACAATCCGGTTTGTTGAGCCGTACACCCGCGTTTATAGAAATCGGCGGCAGCCGTAAGAGCTTTATCGTGACGTGATTGTCTGATTTGGGCAAACACACTCTTATCGAGTCTGTATCTGACGGAGTAAATGCCGTTTTCAATCCATGAATCGACCAATTCGTATCTTTCGATCCATGCTTCGGTATGAGTGCGGATTTCGTTGATGTATTTTTCATAATACCGGTCGTTATCTTCCATACGATTAAGAATGGAGTTTTTCGAAACTTTGATTTCGATTTCAGAAACCAAGTCGGCCAGAGCTTTTTTCTTAGCGATATCGCGATAATTCACTACGGATATTGATTCACTTCCGGTGCCTGTATAATACCCCGTATCGTGTTGTGGTGTAGAAGAGTACAATTCGGCAGAAGTATTCGCTGAAGAAATAACCGTAAAAAATATTAGAAGAGTGGATATTTTCATATTAGCCTGTGATATTGATTCTTATTGTTGTTCCTTCTATGATACGTTTGCATTTCACTCCTTTAGAGCGGAGAAATCGCGTTAATGCCGTGGCAAAGTCGGTAATACCTACGCGTGAACCGTTTTTATCGCTATCGGGCAGGATTATGGATTCAAACTGTATTATATGTGATTCCAGTCCCATAGGTTTGGCTTCACGGGTATTTATCTTTATATATTCAGTGATGTAGTCGCCGAGAGTATAAAGATCACTGCCGATTTCGGTGTCGAGGTCCATGGTGGCGTTTTTGTCTACTTCCACTACCAGACTTATGTATTGGCCACCTGGCCCCGAACCACCTTTGTTGAGATTTTGAAATGATTTGTTTATGGAATCCATAAAGTCATCGCCACAGTTGTATATTGCCTTGGAATACAGGTCGATTAGTCCGCAGTTACTTGATGCGGAAGTGGTTTTCCCCGCCAGAATCACACCGTTGGCTCTATAATAGGCTTTTATTGCAAGGTCAATCCACAAATTGTTTCCACCGCTATTGACCGGAGTGCCGTCGAGCGTCACATATATATCCGCTCCACTTGACTGTATCAGACTTTTTATATATGAATTTGTGTTGTTGATTCCGTAGTTTCTATCGTTTTTGCGGGCATCATGGAGTGCAAAAAAGTCCACTACATTATATCCGTTGTCCCTGAAAATGCCCTGAGCGGCCGTGATGGCATTGCGCAGATGGGGCGACTGGCGAAGTATCTGCTCTACATCACCGTCAAGATTCTCAAACGGTATGATCATGATGGAGGGTTTGGGACCTTGCGATTTGCCATTGCCTCCGCGCTGGTAGATGATACCTTCATTGGCCAGGGCATGATCGAATGTGTTTTTTGAGAATCTTACTATATATTGACATTCTTTTTGCCCGGAATCATTGGTGTACAGTTTTCCCTTTCGGCGTACTTCAGTCACATATATTCCGTACTTGGATTTGTTGCTGAATATACGGCGGAAAAATTCATAATGTGCATTTCGCTCGCTTTCATTGAGTAATGGCTGTCCGCTTCCCACTCCGGGAATACCCTTAAACAAATAGTTGTTAAGGGTAGCCGTCATGGCGAGATTTTCCATATCGTTAGTATCAAAAGAAGCCACCGTTACCAATAGCAGGGGCGACTCTCCATAGTTTTCAATCACAGAGATGTCGGGGGAATAGTAATTCTGAGCCGATACGATGAAATTATTTATAAATAAGCTCAGTAACAGGTAGGTTAACAGACGCATAATGAGTTTGTGTTATTTTATGGTTTGTACGAAAAGTTGGTCGGGAGTTTCACGGTAGTATTTGTATATTTCCTCTCCGCCTTTGGTGATTTTTACAAAGGAGAGATTCTCACCCTCAACGGCTTCACATCGAGCTTCACCTATAATTTTATATCTGGTATATCCGCCTACGGAAGTCCTGAGCTTGACATTGAATTTTTGTCCCTTTTTGATGCCGTCGATTATTCCTAACGAGACAAAGGCCGTGATGACTTTATTCTCTTTTACCTCATCTATTTCTATAATATCTCCTTCGGCCAGGAAGTTATTATCTATCCACTCGTTCAGCTTTTTGATAATGGAATTAATCGAATTGTTAAGTGCTATTTTTTCAGTGACGGGAGATTCGCAGTGATAACTTTTTATGCCTAAAAATCCGTTATCGGTGGTGCCATTAAATATTTGTGAATCAATTAGCGATCCGTCGGATTTTTTAATAATCTGAAGATTAAGCACAAACGAACACTGATACTTGGCATTATAGACTTTGGTGGCTTTATTGATCAGTTTCTTTACGATTCCGGTTTTTTCGATATAAGATAGCTGCGTGACGGAGCCATCGATTAGGTATTTGGCTTTATCCGGATTGACATTAGGCGTTTTTCCATCAAGTATGATAAACCGGCCGTTATTGGAAAAGGCTTCTATTATTCGTGCCCTGATTTGATTGATATCTTCCGGACTGACGTCAGCGGTAGTTGTGAAAGATGGGAAGTATACAGTCTCTTTCTTGGCGTATAGAGAAGAGGCTATGCAAAACAGTACAATTGAGAGAAAGAATTTGATTCTTTTCATATCAGTAATGCCTCGGTCTTCTCCTCGTCGGCGGATATATGGAACAAAAAGCGTGAGAATCTGTACATGTCGCTCATTCCACCTTTAGAGGCCTTCGCATTGCCCATCGTAGTTGAACGAGCAACGCAGAAGCCCACGCCGTATGTATATAATCTCCTACAGATATACTTATTGTATAAATGTACGATAATAAATACACACCCGAGACATCTACTGTTGCTTTATTCCCGACTACGATTGAGAAGTTGCGAAGTTCCTAAAGGTCAAGAACAAAGCGTTACTGTAAACGCTTGAATAAATATGTCTTTTCTCCCTCCCACCTTACGACTGACGTATCTGTCGACGGCGTGGAAAGATTATGCAAATATAACCATAAAAAATAAATATTACTACTGCAGAATTAAAATACTTACCCTATAAAGTACTTTATCTTCTGTTTTTCTATCTCCATAGGTGACTGTCCGCAGCATTCCGAGGCCGGTTATGCCATGACTCGTAAACCCGGATGTAGTTCGTACCATTGTTTTCAAAAACAAATGTAGCTTAAGTGTCTGCCGGTTTTAACCGAACAACTCGGAATGGCTGCCAACTCTGATGAGCTTAATTAGGTTGGTAGTATCATCAATCCATATCAAAAGGAAATCACCTTCGATATGGCATTCCATATATCCTGCATAATTACCATGCAGCATATGAGCACAATATTTTCCCGGGATAGTGGCGCCCGTACGCAAATAATTGTTGATGAAGTAGTATAGCTCCATTAACTTTTTTGGCTGATTGGCATACTTCTTCAAGTCTTTTTTGAATTGTTTGCCACTCTTAATCTCTTTCATTTCAAATCGAGAGATTTAAGGAATGATTCATAACTATCCATATTGACAGTTGTGAGATTTTCTTCATTCTCAGTCTCTTTCATTGCGGCCACGGTTGTTGCGTTGGGTGTATTATATACTACGTCCATCAAAATTGTTTCAACATAATTATTGAGGCTCCGATTATCACGGGCGGCTAATTGCTTCAAACGTTCCAGAAGCTCTTCGCGCAGACGGAACATTGCAGATTTTCTATTTATTGCTGCTTCCATAGTGCTATCATTTATATTGCAAATATATATCGCTTATATTTCACAAACAAATTTTTCAGATATAAGTTTAGCTAATCAGGTTGAAATCTCATGATTGTTTTATTTGATCTCCATAGGTGACTGTCCGCAGCATTCCGAGGCCGGATTCTATGGTTGTCAAAAGTTTATTGCTGCTAAGACTATAAAAAATGGAGAGGCGGCCTCGTTTTGATGAGACAGCCCCTCTATGCGATTTTGCAGATTGATTGCTACAGTTAATGGTTTTGGGTTATAGTTTGACGCACTTAATGTAAAGAATGCCATTACTTCCGTTTACACTCATTTTAAGTGTACAGGTAGAAGATGTCATTTCCAATACGTCGTATCTGATGTACTCTACGCCGGAGATGTAAGTTTGTATGGAGTTACCTTTTTTAGTCCATGTACCGTTGCCTTATCAATTTAGCGGATTACCTGGTAGTGGTAATTGCGGTTGATGTTTTGAGTGGCGACATTGAGTTCGCTGCGCACATCATCAGTGGTAAAGGGCAGGTCTGAGACTATCACTATCATGCCTGCATCATATTTCTCCGGCATTTCAAATAAGAAATCGTCAAGCTCGCGGTCGGCTGTCGATGTGACGAGTATGGGCTCCGGAAAAAGCAGCTCGATATTCTTAGGGTCGGAGTCTTTTCTGAGCATATTGACATACAGGCCGTCGTATTTGACTGAGCGAAACAGGAAATGATACAGATTTTCAGGATCAGTGCGCCGCGTTACCTTTACCATCGGGGCCGGTAATTCTGTAGCAGCTACTTCTTCCGGTCCGAGCAGATATCTCAGTGTGGTTATGCTTCCTTGAGAATTGGTAGTTATGTGCGATACTCCTCCGCGGTCAAATGCGTCTTTGGCTACGGTGTGGTTGGCGAGGCCTTCGGATATGGTCTTGTTTACTTGCTTTACGGTGGAGATCTTTTCCTGTTGTTTTTGACTAATCAAGGTTTTGAGTGAAGTGCCTCCCGGCGGAGTCGGTGTGGTTAATTGATACACCGGTCCGTTGAACGACGACATACGTATGGTCAGTTGGTCATTATTTGCAAGTTTGATTATGCTGTTGTCGTTGAGCTTCATGTTTTTCGTGATGTCAACGAAATGTTTGCCTGAGGCCACTTTGGGGTGATTCACTATCTTATATGCCCGGTATTTCGCATCAAGCTGAGCCTGACTTCCTGTTATTATAATTATCAGGGCTGTAATGATTGTTTTTAGTAATGAGCTATTCATAATGAGGTATTTGTATATTATTTGTGCGTAATGTCGTGTGTGGGAGCGGGGACAGATGAATGATTGCGGCGCCTCAGCCGGTCGGATATATGGCGTATGACGGCGTTTAGTCCGATTAATATATCCATGAACAGCAGCCCGAGAATGGATATCAGTATCGTTGGGCCGAAATCAAGATTGTAGTTATAGGTCCTGAACAGTGATGTGCCTATATATAGTATCGCAAACAGTGTGGCCACCTGGAGGATGCGCACCATCATGCACCCCCAGTCGGTGGACCTGAAAAGAACCCCTAAGAATACTATCAACAGGCAAAACAATGTGGCTATCAGCATATTGATGAACCACGATGAGTCATCTATGAAATCATCATTGATGATGGTGGATATTATATAGGCATGGATTATGATACCCGACATATTGTTGATGAGCGGGATGCGGTGTTTGTCGGCCACATTGTCCACACACCCGAAAATCACTATCTTGTCTTTAAGCAGGTCGGTGTGTTTATGAAGTTCCCTGGCATGGATTATATTGAATTGACGAGATGTGAAGTCTATCATTTCCATAGAGTTGCCCCGGTCCATGATACGGTCGTAGCTGCCGGGACTATATATCTCGGCAAGCATCATTCCCATCGACGGTATGGGGGAGTCCTTGTGGTCAAATTCCGGCTTGAAATATCTGGTGGTACTTCCTTCGTGGCTTCCGTTGATATTTATGGAAGCATGACGGAAATCATTTATTTCCCAAGAGTCGAAATAAGACACTTCTGCATCTTTGAAAAAATCGCCGTCAAAATCTTTCAGAAGCACCGGCAAGATGATTCGTGTATGCTCCGTCAGGTAGTCGGCCAATGAGTCGTAATCTACCGTAGGCTTTTCTAAAATCAGGTCTATACCTATGGCTTTGGCTCCCGATGTATCAGCTATAGCCAGAGCAGCTGCCATCTCGGAGCGAGAGCAACGGTCGACTGCCACTATCGTGATATTAGGGTCGATGGTATAAGTCTTGTCATTGCTTACCGCTATGGCATAGAAGTCGCTGAAGCAGAAATCGCTTGTTTTGGTCTCGGGTGCGACGGAATCAAGCGTAGTGATGTCGCCCGGCAAAAGATAGGAAGCTCCGATAGCCATTATTGTGGCTATCGGGGCTATTATTAGAGCTTCCCACAGCATTCTTTTACTGGTGCCTGACATCACACACGAATACAAGATTAATTGGCACTGCGGGGTGTCCTGATTTTGAATACTTCGGGCGCAACCGAAGCATATTGCGACATACTCATGCCTATGCGCGCACCTATATAAGTCGGGTCGCACACCACGTAATTTTCACCGTCCACCACTATATAATCACCTGTCACGGTAGGGTCACGGAAATTAACGGCTGTGGCAAGATGGTTGGGGTAGTGGAGAAGCACCACATCGAGCCCGTAGATTTCGCGAACGAGAGTGGCGAAGAGAATCGAGCGGTCCTCACAATCGTTATACGGGAAGTAGAAGTTTTCATCGGGGAAATTCACTTTCTCATAGCCGAATTGCACACCATCTTCTTTGTAAGGAAATCCATAGTGCAGGAAGCTAAGAATTTTACGTACACCGTCGTATGTGTTCAGACCGGCATCTTTTGTACGTTCCTTCACCGCAGGTATGACCACATTGCGAAATTCATCTGTAAGCGGAGCCTGGGCATAATATTCCCAGGATATCTGTGGGTATTTCCCGAGAAATTTCACAAGCGGTTCGTTAACATTGATTTTGAATTCGGGTTCCTGCAGCCATTTGCTCGAGGAATATTCGTGTACCGGGCCATCGTTATGAAACACCGGCATACGGTCAGGTATCAGATGTATGTCTGCTCCGTTCTTAAAATACTGGCTTTCATAACTACGCACGTAGTCAGCGTCACTGACTTTACGGTTACGCACAAAATAGTCCTTACCTTTTATTTCAAGCCGTGGAGTGGCATACACAAGCACATCGGTGGGAAACAGCATGGTGATGCCCGACGGATTATATCCTATTTTTACATCGTAGCCCGAAAGATTGAGAAGCGTAGTGGCAAGGAACGCCTGAGAGTTGGGTTTGCCCGGACAGACTTCTTCTGCCAGAGCCTCCACAAGCCATATATAGCCCATGTCGGGCAGATTGAGCGACTGGCGCAGGCGCAGACAGTCGTTGACTATCAGTGCCGTCTGCTCGTCGGCCATTATCTTCTCAAGGGCTGTACGTATCGACGTCTGCTCGGGGAGGACATTAAGATACGTATAGTCTACGGGGACAAATTGACATTTGTTGCCGAAAAAATCCACCTGCATCACTCTCTTTATTTCGGGAAGTGAAGGTGTGGTATTGTCGGGAAATGTGATATCGATGGGCGTTGTGGGAGTGACAGGGGCAACGGGAGGATTGATTTTTCCGGGAATGAGCTCTATGGGGGCAGGCGCAGGTTTGTCTTGAGGTATTTCAGGCGCTACCGGAGGTGTGACGGGCTCCTGACGGCGCGGACGTTCTTCCCCGGCCATGACGCGATAGTCGTGCCACATATTGTCGAGCGTGCGCAGAAAGTCGTCATTGAGATTATTGCGTATGAGCTGGAAATGCTCACGCGCTGTTTTCTCAAATTCCTCAAGATGGCTGCGTGCCGTATTGTTGAATTCTTCCCGCCATTCATCTCCCCAGTCGGCAAAGGCTTGCACCGGCATAAGCACACTTATGCCGGCGGCAAGCATATAGAGTAGATGGTTAGGGCGAATCATTATTTGCCTGCTTTGACTATTTCCTGTTCTACTATTTTGTCAAAAGCGCTTGCACGGTCATCGAGTGTGGCTTCTTTCTGTTCGGCCATAGCTCGTTTCGCAGCATCGGCTACCACTGTTTTAGGGAGAGCCACCGACACATATGCGCGATATTTACCGTTTTCGGCTCTTACAACTCGCTCGCAGCACACTGTGGAATTGGCGAGAGTCTGGATAGTGAGAGTCTGCAGGCGGTCTTCGGTTTTTTGGTCAAGAGTGTCGTTAGTGTCTGTACGATAGCGTTTCACGAAATTTTCCACTGCTATGTTGAGTGTGGCCGATATTTCGGCGCGGGCCGATGTGGTAGCTTTGTCCTTGGCCATCTGCATATCGGTGCTTTCGGCTACGCCGTTGCCGTAAAATGTGGTCTCATCTGTGGAATAGCTGCACAGTTGCACTATCTCTTGTTCACCCTTGTTGGCCTTAGTCTTTTTATTGGCTGAGCAACATGTAAGAGCGGTAGCCATGGCTACGATTGTAAGGATTGAGTAAAGTTTCATGATTAAAAAATGTTAATGGTGAGAAAATGTGATATAAGGAATTAGAAATCTTCCGGTATAAAATTGGCTTCGGTCTGCATGGTGTCTTCATCGGCATACCGGCTCCGGCGTTCAAACTTTGCTTCTGCAAGTTTTCGGTCAAGTTGTTTGCACATGGTTTTTGCCATTTCGCGTTGGGCGTTGGTGCGTGCGGCAGTGAGGGACGCCGATTTTGGCGACAGTGACCGGGCGTCATCTATGCTGATACGTATCACCACCGGCTCCGACGGAGCATTCAAATCCATGATAGTCACCAGGCATGATGTGAAATACTCCGTCATGTCATACAGGTCGCCGCGCACGTCACCCCCTTTTTTGAACGACGTGCTGATATGTATCTGCAGGTCGGCGTCGCGCTTGTCGTCCACCCAGTCGAAATAGTTTGTAGCCACATGAGCTGAGAGAGACCGCAGCAGCGGTGATGAATTATCATCATCGGTGGTCAGATACGCTTTCAGGTTGGTTTCTTCCATATTGACCGGCACATAAAGCGGTTGGATTGAGGCAAGTATACGTTGGCCCAGCTGTTGGGTGGCAGGTGTGTCAAACAGTGATGACACTTCGAGCTTGGCGCTTATCACCAGCTCGCGGCGTTTTGGCTTGGCCGAAATATCGCTGAGGGTGATTTCAGCCCGGCCCTCATCTCCTGTACGGCCGTTGACGGTGATATGTCCGTCACCTTTCGAGAATTTGGCCGATAGGGTTACGCCCTTCACCGGACGCCCGTCGGAAAGTACGCGCACAGTCAGTGGCACCACCTCGTGATTGAATGGAGTCACCGTGACATTCAGCGGTGTAGGGTGGAAAGTGAGGGTGCTGAACATACCCGACAGCGAGTTGAGCAGTTCGGCGGCAATGTTTACGGAGTGGCCGTCGGCCATAGCCTCGAGGCGCTCGTTGGCAAATGGCTCTATGGCTTTGATGCCGGTCACATACATTTCCACCGCGTCGTGGAAGCGACCCGATATCTGGGCGTTATGCCCTTTGCTCCAATAATCGGCCGCCAAGGCGGCGGCTTTTTCCACCCTTTTGCGTTTCAGCTGCTCATATTCCTCTTTGTTAAGACGATACTGCACATAGTAGCGTTCATTGTCGGCCCAGGAGTCGGTCAGCTCATATTTTTCAAGCCATGCCTGCGACTCGGTGCGGATATTGTTGATAAACTCTTCGGTGTATTTATCATTCTCTTCAAGACGGTTGAGCATCGACTGCTGCGCTATTTTTATCTCTATATCCGACATCATGTCGGCAAGAGCTTTTTCTTTAGCTTTCTCCCGGTAATCTTTAGTATATACCGATTCGCTGCCCACACCCACATAATATCCCGTCACTGCAGGTTTCATTCGGGTCCATTCAGGAGCTTCCGGCTGCTCTTTCTTCTTGGCGGAGATATTCGTTATGCTGAGCAATGCCAATATCAGGCATAATATTTTACCTGTATGTTTCATTGTGCTGTGTGTCAAGTGATGAGGTAATTGTTAAATGTCAGTCGGAAATGGTGATGCGCATGGTCAGGCCGTCGATGATGCGTGTGCACCCCACACCTTTGCTGCGGAGAAATTTAGTCAGAGCATTGGCGAAATCAGTCACCTCCACGGTCTCTCCCTTTTTGTTGACTGTAGGGATAAGGAGTGTATCGTATTGCATCAGCAGCGGTGTGGCACCGGCCATCTTGGCGCCGCGTGCGTTTTTCTTGATATACTGGCGGATATAGTCCCCGATGGTAAACATATCGTCACCCACCTCGGTATCAAGGTCTATGGTGGAGTTGCCGTCCACAGTCACCACGAGTTTGGCATTTTGTGTTCCGGCGTTGGCCCCGTCGCCCTGACCGGTCATCGAGCGGAATTTCTCGTTGATGGTCTTCATGAATTCATCGCCGCAGCGATGTATGGCCGCTTTACACAGGCTCGAGATGCCGTGGCTGCTGCGTGCCGATGCTTCTTTGTTGGCTAATACTTTACCGTTGGCCGTATACATTGCCTTCAAAAACAGGTCTACGCGCTCTTCGCCTCTGCCCATCATTATGCGCGTGCCGTCCACGGTCACATAGATATCCGTGCCTCCGGCGCGTATGAGCTGCGTGGCGAAAGAGTCGGCATTGTCCTGTGCAAATTGGCCGTCGCGTTCGCGCGATTCGAGCAGCCCTATGAAGTCCACCGTTTCATAGCCATGCTCATCAAAAAGATTTTGTATCGTGCTGATGGCCACTCTGATATGTGGGGCGCGGTCAAGCACTTCGCGGAAAGTCTCACCGTTTTTGCGATAAGGAATCACCATGATTGACGGCAGTATTTCCGGAGCTATCTCCACTTTTACATTTTTCTTGATTATACCTTCGTTTTCGAGAGCCTTATCCCAGGCGGCTTTGTTCAGGGTAAGAGTATACACAGCCTCCTGAAGCCCTACGTCGTTGCGATGCGCTTTTTGCGTTTCTTTCACATCCACGGCATAGAGACCGTATTTCATCTTGTTTTTATATACGCGACGGAAAAATTCATAATGCTTGTCGCGGTCATGCTCGTTTATCAGTTCTTTGCCCGTGCCAACGCCTTCTATGCCGTAGAATATATATGCATCGAGCACCGATAGTATGGCTTTCTCCTGAAGTTCCTTCTTGTCGTTGGCCATTACGCGCACGCGCAGGGTGGGGCGCTCATCGGTGCCGCCGCTGCGCACCATCTCACGCGAGTATTCAAACTGGGCCAGCGCCGGGCCGACACATATCAGGCATAATAATATCAATAAATTAAAGCGTTTCATCGGTCAAAGAAGATTAGATTTAATGAGATAAGTTTCAAATCATTATCAATCCGCAACAGCATCACGGATTGACAATGATTTGGATTATATAAAGATGTAGCTATATGTAAAGATTCTTATTTCTTGGTCTCGATAATCAGGTTATCGGGAGTTTCAGAGTAGGCTGCGAAGATTTCCTTGCCGCCTTTCTTGATTTTCACCAACGAGATATCTTCACCTTCCACAGCTTCACACTGGGCTTCACCGATTTCTTTTTGGCGGGTGCGGCCGGCAACGGTGGTTATCAGTTTCACGGTGAATTTTTGTCCCTTAACCATGCCGTCTGCTGAACCGAGCGAGATGAATGCAGTCTTAACTTCATCTTTTTTTACTTCATCAAGCTCAATGATAGAGCCTGTTGCAGGGAAGTTCTTTTCAATCCATTCGGGTAATTTTTTGCCGGTTTTAGCCATATACATGGTGGCATTCTTTAATGCTATTGCTTGAGTGTAGGCTGTTTCTTCCTTAAAAATATCTAAGGGATTGATTCCTCCCAAAAAACCTTTATTACTATCTACTATGGTGTTGCTTTTTGTTGCTCCGGTGGCAAGATCTATCACTGTCAGAGTAACTGAAACAGGTGCTTCGTAGGTTTTTGTTACAGTACCGTCACTGTTTTTAGATGTAGTATAAGTGTAAACAATCGGGTTGACCTTACCGTCTACTGCATATTTAGCTGTAGCACCGTCAGCTCCTGTAGCAGCATCTACGATGATAAAGCGACCTTTGTCGGAAAATGCCATTACTACGGCATCACGTACCATAGATAGTTCATCTGCAGATACATTGCTTGCACCTGTAAACTGATTGATTTGTACTGTTTCTTTTGCTGCGAATGCACCGGCTGCAACAGCGAGCAGCAATGTAAGAGTTAATAATAACTTTTTCATTTTAGTGTAAAATTGTGAATATAAATTGGTTAATAAAAAAGGATAGTTTGTATTAACGTCAATTTTACACGCACCGTAATACGTAAAAAAAGACGTGGGGACGATTTTCCTCAAATGTCTGTTTTTACGAATCCTGGGCTCGCATCCCATCTCTTTAGTCAAACAATCACATCTGGATAATCCCCCACGCTACTATGCAGCATAATTCTGGTATCCGAGTAAATCGTTTTACTCCGAGCCACACACCGTTTGGCGGGTGACTCTCAAGATACCGAGGTCATTACGGCATCAGCGAGGTTGTTTCCAAAACGTATGTCCCTCAAAGAGAAGAATATGAATTTGCGAGATTCGGATTCGTCAAGGTACAAACGCGTCGGGTAAACGCCTTCTTATGTATAAAAAGTGGCAACTTTATGCTGCACCTCTGTGCGGCGCTGTCACTTTCTTTTGGGCAAAGATATACTTTTTTTGCTTATGTAACAAATTTTATAATCGGGAAGTGAAAGTATAAGTATAAGTATAAGTATAAGTATAAGTATAAGTATAAGTATAAGAGCCTGATAGCCCCCTTCGCGCATGGGCGCTAAGTGTGTGTCACCCCCGCGCGCCCATCATCATGTTTCGGCATGAGCTGTAGCGCCATAGTTGAAAATAACTTTTTTATTTATGGATTTATCACAAACCCTGTGGGCAGGCACCGGTCGGCCCACGGCTCTTAAATTGAGGCTAAGAGCTCGAGAGCGTAGGGGCGCGATGCGTTTATCAGTGCCGGCACATGGGCATCGCTGTTGACTGGCATCACCACTCCGGCCTCTTTAAGTCGCCGCCAATATTTTACGGCCGGAAAGAGCCTGTGGTGTTCAGCCCACGCCTTGGTGTTGATTTCAGCGGCTACTCCCGCCGATATCACTGCATCAATCAGTGCGTTGACACGTTCATTATACCACCCTTCATCTTCTATGCCGGGCGCATATTGCGATGCATTGTGCCCCACCTTGTCCAGATGGCCTATAATGTCAAATCCTCCGCTGTTTACCATCGCTATCGAGCGGTCGTAGAAGGTATTGACCACATAGCGTATATCATCATGAAACTTTTCATGCATCTTGCGCTTGAAGTTCTCATATCGGCCGTCGATGTCCACCAATTCTCCTTCCTGATTGGGTATGAAATGTACTGACCCTATGATGTAATCAAGGTTCAGACTATGGAAATAGGGGTGGGAAGGGCCCCAGTCTTCTCCCAGATAATCCACCTCCATCGATGCGTAGAAGTTGATTTTGCCTGCATAGAGCTGCCTGAGACGCTGCACTTCGGCCAGATAGATTTCTACTTTGTCCTTGAGCATATTGCAGGGCGAATCTATCGGCACTGGTGAGTGTGGCGAAAATCCGTAGTCGCTGAATCCACAGCGCACTGCCTCGGCTGCAAAGGCCTCCATCTGGGCTCTCCCGTCGCAAAACTGCGTGTGGGAGTGGAGGTTATACGGGGTGCTTTTTTCTGTTATTTTCTGCAGGTCTGTCATTTTGCTACATTGGGCGATGATGGTGGTGTGAGGCGATTTTTCAATCGCATAAAGATGGCTGCCGGCACGCAGGCCGTGGCCACTCCGCAGAGTGTCGCGGCAGTAATGTCTATGCCGAATCCTTCAGGACGCGGGGCGCAAAGTATGTAGGCCACACATACGGTGGTCATAAACATGGCCGGAAGCAGGGTGAGTATCCACGGTTTGCCGTGGCGTGCCAGATATACCGTGATGGCCCATAGCGTGAATACCGACAGCGTCTGATTGCTCCAGGCAAAATAGCGCCACAGCACCGAGAAATCTATCATCATCAGCAGTGTCACCACTATTATCAGCGGTATGGTCACCAGTATTCGGCGCAATATCTTGCTCTGGCTTATATGGAGGAAGTCTGCTATGGTCAGGCGGGCGCTCCGCAGTGCTGTGTCGCCGGTGGTTATCGGTGCGGCTACCACGCCAAGCACAGCTAATATGCCCCCCAATGGGCCGAGCCATGCAAACGATACATCTTTTACCAGCGACCCCGCGTCATGTCCTTCCATGGCCATATATGAGCTCAGCTGTTCGTATCCACCTGTGAATGCTATGGCTGCGGCGGCCCATATCAGTGCCACTATACCTTCGGCCACCATTGCTCCGTAGAAGATGGGACGAGCCAGCTTCTCGTTGGTAAGACACCGGGCCATCATAGGCGATTGTGTGGCATGAAATCCCGATATCGCTCCGCAGGCTATGCTCACAAACATCATCGGAAATATTGCTGCCGGAGCCGAGGCCGGGCGCATCATCTCCGAAAATTTCACCGGTATCTCCACAGAGGTGAATATCAGCACCCCCAGCAGTCCGAGAGCCATAAACAGCAGTGCGAACCCAAACAGAGGGTATATTCTCCCTATAAGTTTGTCTATCGGGAGAAGGGTGGCCAGCACATAATAGGCAAATATGGCTATTAACCAGAATTTTCGGTCAAGATAGTCAGGTGTCATCGAGGCTAACAGGCCTGCCGGTGTGGAAACGAATACCGCCGTAACTAAGATGAGCAGCAACACGCTGAACACTACCATCGTGCGCCGTATATTGTTGCCCAGCTGACCGCCCACTATTTCGGGCAGCGATGCCCCTCCCTGGCGCAGCGATATCACTCCTGAGCAGAAATCATGCACCGCACCCCCGAAGATGGTGCCGAGTGAAATCCACAGGAAGGCTGCCGGGCCAAACATTATCCCCATGATGGCGCCGAATATCGGTCCTAATCCGGCTATGTTAAGAAACTGGATAAGAAACACTTTCCACGCCGGCATAGGGTGAAAGTCGATGTCGTCGCGTTTTGTATAGGCCGGAGTGGGTCTGTCGGTGCGGGTGTCAAGCAGGCGGTCTATCAGTTTGCCGTAGATGAAATAGCCCCCTATAAGCACTGCTAAAGCGATGAGAAAAGCTGTCATATCCGTAGCATTGTTTTATTGATTCGGAAATTCGGCTTTGATTACGTTGTTTGAAATCTCACGCATCAGCCGGCGATGCTTCAGCAGTTCGTTTTCAAGCGTGATTATTTCCTGACTTACGCTTTTGTCGCCTGTGCTGTAGCGATTTCTCAGTTGCTTCAGGTCATCTTCTATCTGTTCCGCTTCCTTTGCCACAGTCTGATAACGGCGCATTGCAGCTACGGCTTCCTGACTGTGTAGCTGGCTCAATGAGGTGCACACGCTTCCGTCGGGCAGAGCGAAACAGAAATCGCTTTTTGTGGCTTTGGGCTGGGGCATAATCGCTTTTATGCGGTCTGTCAGGGCTTTGTAGTCCTTGCCGTCAGTGCGCGTCGAGGCTATGTCGGTGATGCGGGCTTTATCTGCTAAGTGAGGAGTATCTGCCGGATAGTTTATGCGCAGTTCGGCAGGGGTAAACATATAGATGGTGACACTGTCGGGAATATTGTTGCGATCGGTGGCCCACCAGCCCGCTCCCGTCATTTCATCTATTGCCAGCATATAATCGTCGGCGGGAGAATTGTAGGGCATCCCCATGTTTTGAGGTTTGAGGTAATCTTTCCCTTCGCGACGCGACAGGAATATATCATAGCCTCCCAATGAATCATCATTGTCCGATGCAAAATAAAGTGTTACGCCGTCAGGCATCAGAAACGGGTAGGCAGCATTGGCATCGTTCACCATGGAACTGCTGATGTCGTAGGGCTTTTCCCACGAGCCGTCCACAAGACGTGTCGATGTCAGTAGGTGCAGCAGCGAGTCTTCTTCAGACATTGCCGAGTATATCATCGTGTTGCCTTTTTCGGTCAGATACACCGGAGTGTGGGTGGCTGCACCGAACGACGGGGCGATAGATTCGGATTTCAGCAGCGTCCCTGCGGCTCCCGACAGTTTGTAGGCATCAAAGAAATCGTTTTTGCCCACTACGAGGCTGTCAAGTATCACCACTTTTTCCACACGCTCAAGCATTGAAGCACCCGTTTCGCTGCGACGGCGCAGCTCCGATACGTCGGGATAGGTGGTTTTACTGTTGCTTTTGGCCACAGCCTCGCTGTATTCGTCAAGCAGCTTCAGCGCTTCATTAAAATTATAATTATCAAATGCCGCCACCGCGTCGTTGTATTTTTCCATTGGGTCCACCTTTTTTGCCTTCGATTTGGCGCGGGCAGCCTCGGCTGAGTTTATACAACTCAGCGCCATAAATAAAGTGAGGAGAATTATGTGATAACGTCGATTCATAATCATCTGTCATAATAAGTCTATAATCTTACAAAAATAAGTAATATATCTCTTACCCTACGCGCCCCGAATGTTAAATTGCGTCAATATCCTCCACCATATCAGGTGCAACACATAAGCTCTGTATCCCATTTGTCTATCACCTCCTCATTCTTACTTCTGACTTACTTTCGTGGGGATTGCCCGCCATAGCGCATTTCCGTGATTATATCT